>BEHR01000010.1 GCA_002898555.1 bacterium HR15 | reverse complement strand
AGGCGGTGATTGAGGACGCCATCGAGGCACTTCAAGCGTACTACCAGCACCTGCGGGAATTGTAAACGAAAGTGTAAAGGATTTTATGGCAATTAACACTTAGGACGGTTGATAAGCATCGGCGACTATCGGGGCACGGTGGTCTATCGCTATGATGCAGGCGGTAGGCTCCGTAAAGAAGAGTATTGGCACGGTCAGCCTTTCCCTGAAGGGACTCCCTATCTTTCCGTTTGTTTGACCTACTACGGATCCGAAGATCCCTCTCAGCGAGGCTTCCGGAAGGAGATTGCCTTTGGCTTTGGTGATTGCGACACCGAAGGATGGACACCCGCCTATAGTGTATCCTACCAGTACGACCTGTTGGGACGAGCCACTTGGAGTCGCGAGACGCCGAGTGGCGATGAGCTGCAATGGGTCTATACGCCGGCAGGGCGCGTGGAGTATGAGGCGCGGACAGGGGACTTGGGATACTATCGCATGTATGCTTACAACGCGGATGGGAGCCGCGCGTGGGTCGTGCGAGAGGATTTGATGCACGGTTTCTCCCTGGATGTGTATCATTACGAGCCGGCTTCGGGTCGCTTAGCGCAGGTGGAGGGTGCGATGGGGGGGTCATCGGCTGAGTTGGTCTCCTTCAGGGCGTTTGGTGCGTTGGGAGGCGCCTGATGCGGCATATGTACGGGTATACTCTTACGACGAGGAAGGTCGTTTGGTGGGGATAGAGCGGGCGGGTCGCGCGGGTGATGTACGCCTTGCTTACGAGGTGCGTTATAATGGTGATGGTTTTCGGGTGTGGGATCGGGAGTGGCAGTGGGAGGTAGTGAACCCGCCCTTGACGAGGGAATATAAGTATGTGTGTCGGGTAGGTTGTGGGCGTTTGCCGCTGCGGGTGTATTGGAATGCGGAGGGTTTTTGGGTGAGCTATGAGTGGTATGTAGGGTTGTTGGCTTCGGTTTGGTATGAGGGTTATGAGGGGTTTGATACGCCGTATATGTGGCGGAATATGGACTATTCGATGATGGGTGGGCATTTGTTATGGGCGGAGGTGCCGTATCCTCCCTTTTTGATTCAGTTGGCGTATGATTCGTTTGGGGTGTATGTAGGGAGTCGGATGTATCCTCAGAAGGTGAAGCGTTGGCCGAAGTATCTGGTGCCCCACCCTGATATGCCACCGTCAGTCATTCTACCGCCTGTTGGAGGGGTTTACGATATCGGCGAAGGACTTCCTGGAGGTGGTTATACTCCTCCAACCAACCTGGATGACATTGAGAATCTGTCTGACGATGTTCTCCGAGACATCACAAACAACTTCGAGTGCAAACGAGGGGGGCGTTTCGGGCGCTTGATTGGGAGAGGTATTGGCAGAGCATCTTGGTGTAGAGCTTGCGAGGTCGAATGTGCAAGAGGGTGTCGCACGTTGCATTGCATTTTGGCGTGTGACGTGCGGTACCAGCGATGCCTTGCGACAGGCAGTTTCTAACGGCTTATATATAGCTGTGAGTTGCCCTTTGTGGTAGACTATAATATTGAGTATCCGTGTACTATTCGTTGAACTGAAAGTAGCAGAAGGGAAACTTCTTTGTGGTAGACTATCAATATTGAGCATCCAACCACCGAGGGTATCATGGAGGCGAAAAATGTTCAGTTCCGAGCTGCTTTCTCAGATGATTCAAGATGCAAAGCAACAGCGTCAGCATCTTGTCAGAATCGCACAACTGATTCAGCAGGGTGAGACTCAAAAAGCGAAGGAGGCGTTAGCAGCTTTCTCGCACGAGTTCGCCCACGATGTGCGAGCACATTTCCATGCAGCGCTGTTCTATGAACACTTGCAGGCTTGGGCAGATGCTTTTAGGGAAATTGCGTTGGCAATCTTCCTTGAGCCAGATGATCATGTGCGCGGAATTTACTATCCCCTTGCAGCACGGTATCTTGCCAAGATGGGGATTACGGCGCCAATAGACGCAGTTCTGGAAAGAGGATGGCAAATGTGTAAGACTTTATATCGTCCTTCTGAAAGGGAACTTCGGAAACAGGAGTATTTTCAACAAGGTAATAGGGATTAGTCGGGATTTACCTTGGGGAGGTGCTACGAGTACCTATGACCTGTTGGGTCGTGTGGTGCAGAGCGTGGAGCGTCCGAGTGGGGACACAACGGTCTACACTTACACGCCCGCAGGGAGGCTGGAGAGCGAACAGCGCACAGGTCAGGTGGCGTATTCGCGGAGCTACGCTTACAATCCCGACGGGAGCCGTGCGTTTGTGATGCGGGACGATGTGGTGAACGGTACGCACTGGGACTTTTATGCCTATGACGAGGTGTCAGGTCGGTTGTCGTCGGTGCAGGATGTGTGGACGGGCGAGGTGAACAGTTTTGTATGGAACCCTGAAGGCACTTTGGCGCGTTGGGATGCCCCGTCGGTGGCGTATGATCGGGTGTTTTCGTATGATGAGGAGGGTCGTTTGGTGCGGATAGAGCGGGATTATGGGGATGGCAGTTTGCAGGTGGCGTATGAGTACGGGTATAATGGCGATGGCATTCGGGTGTGGAAGCAAGATAGGCTTGCCCAGCAGGAGTATCGGTATGTGTGTCGGATAGGGTGTGGGGGTGTGCCGATGCGGGTGTACAGTCGTCAGATTGGGGAACAACGCTGGATAGAGGAAAGCGATTACTTGGAGAACAGGGCGTTTGTGCTTTCTTCTTCAGGATTGCTTCATATTGGCTTGCCACAAGTAGGGGACATTGTTAGTGACTTATCTTCTGGGGCGACGGAAGTATTTAGAACAGATGGCTTTGGTGAGGCGATTTCAGAAAGAGTCTTTGAGAACAGTACAGATGAAGGTGTGTTTGAGTTCTCAGGGCAATTCGGCTTACCAAGATTTGGTTTTGGAATTCTTCCAAAGCGTTGTCGAGCCACACGACCTTTAGCGCCGATGAAATGTCCGGCGGTAATAGGATTTTGAAAGAGGTGCTGCGATGTCCAAGCCATCAATGCGATTCGGGGTCGCTCTTCGCTTGACCTGTATTGTTTGGCTGCCAATTGTTTTGCTCTCCAACGGTCATTACCTTGGGCGTTATCTCGGGATGCGGTTATCGTCGCCTGTGCATGCTAATTTCATTTTTGGGTTATTAGCCATATTGTTCACATTGTTTTTATTTTTCAGTTTTTATAATTTCATAAAATTTTGCAAATATACAGATAAAAATAAGCATTTTATGTGTAGTTTTATAAATATATTTTTTATTTCAATTTTAGTATATTTATTGCTTGTTTCTATCTACTTTGGCATAAAGGAAATGGAAGATATGGAACATCTTAGTCGGCAACTATCTGCTTTGCATGATAGCCCGCGGTCTGGGATAGTTCCTCCATTTCTCAAACTTTCTGTCTCGCCCTCAAGTGATGAGCTGATTGGATGGATTTTTTATTCCTGATAATTTTTACAATTATTCTTTTTGGATTATTTATTAAGAGAATTTTTTGGCGTTATTTGTATACAACATTAATATCTATTATAATAATAACAATTTGGTTTGTCTATCAAGATACACTTCAATATTTTTCAATTTACTGGTATTTACTGGCAGGTGCTATAATAGGACTTGGATGTGCTTCATTGATTCACATGTGGCTTATTTGTATGAGTTTTGAACTGGAATCACATTAAAAATTATTTATTACAAATTGACACAATCACATATGGTGTGTGGAAGCAAGATGCGCTGAACTAGCAGGAATATCGGTATGTGTGTCGGATAGGGTGTGGGGGTGTGCCGATGCGGGTGTATAGTCGGGCGATGGGTGGAACGAGTTGGGCAAGCGTGGAGGACTACCTGCCTGCAGGGAACGCGCTGGGGTACAATCAGAACTGGCAGTATCGGCATACAGGCGGTGAGTTGCTGATGATGGGTGCTGCGGGTGAGCCGAGCGGGTACTATCCGATGGACAGCAACGGTTTGGCGGTGCAGAGCGAGTTGCCTGCGCCGTGTATGTGCCCCGTGGTGCAGCCCCAAGCCCCGATGGCGTGCCCACCGCTGGGATATGCGAGCTGTATAGATAACGATTGTTCAACCTTATCAGTATATGAATTATCTATCTGTTTTGGTCAACTAATGCCACCCAAGCCCACAAAGCCGCGCTACTGTACACCGAAAGAAAAGAAGGAATGTAAAAGGTTTTGTGAACGCTTGGGGGGAGCTCCTTCTGGTTGCGTCCATGATGGCAACCAGCTTGTTTGCTCATGCGTCTTTCCTCCTGATAAACCATGCAATCCGAAGCAGCAACAAGCTTGCGAGAAGCATTGCAAGGCACAGGGTGGTATTGTAGCGTCCTGTTATGTGGACAACGGCAAGGTGGTAGTTTGTGATTGCATCTTTTAGAGAAGGTGTAGCAGCCATGCGGAAGCGTATCCTGTGGATAGGAATCGGGGTTCTTTGCTTGCTATGGTTGATTATCTTTTGTCCAAAGCAAAAGACAAACAAGCCTGTTTCTTCGTGGTGGTCGTTTGAGATCCCAATAAATAAAGGGGTATGGCTGTCGATTGACACTGAAGGGGTATGGGTGGTAAAGGATGAGGGTATTGTCCGAATGGGTCCCCATACTACCGTAAGGCGGTATCTGATTAGAGAAGTCGTTTTATATTAGATGGGGTTCGTGTGTGGAAGGGGGATTATCTCAGTCAGCAAGAGTATCGGTATGTATGCCGAATAGGGTGTGGAGGTATCCCGATGCGGGTGTACAGTCGGGCGATGGGGGGAACGAGCTGGTCAAGCGTGGAGGACTACCTGCCTGCAGGCAACGCGCTGGGGTATAGTATGAACTGGCAGTATCGGCACACAGGCGGGAAGTGGCTGATGAGGGGCCAGATTTCACCTGGTGTATTATCCCATGTGGCTGCATGTGCGGCAGCGGCACGCCGAGCGGCACTGAATGCTATGGAGATGTGCAGGCGGGACTTGCGTCCCTTTCACTGCGATAAGCTTGGGCACTGTGTGGGTGCTTGTACCGCCTCCAGATGTGGAGGACAAGTCCTAGCTTGGTGTCTGGGATGGTTTAAAGAGTTGGCTCCGGGCCCAGGATGGCTTGATCCACACGCCGGGAGGTTTGCCCTCCTGTTGGGGTGAGTGGTGGGTAGCGAGTAGTGAGTGGTGAGTTGGAGGGTGGGGCTGCCTACCAAGCCGTTAGGTGCTTTTGGGGCAGACACGCAGGTCTGCCCCTACACGCCGAGGAGCTTGTCCTCCAGGTTTCGATTTGGCAGGCAGCCCCGCTCGCGATAAAGGTACATCATTCCTCGCGTTGCTCTGCACCGGACTCGGTCAGGTTCACCAGCAGTTGGGGCAGCTGATTTGCCCGCAGCTGCTCGTTCAGTTTGGGTAGCTCGGTCAGCAGGTAGTCCCGCATTGCCTTGAGTGTCGCCTCCCACTCGGCTTTCACCTCGTTGAAGAATTCCACCTGCGCCAACGTCGGTCCCGTATTGCTGCTCATCATGCTGTAGACCGAGTTGAGACGCGCGCAGGCGCGGTCCGCGTGAGTAGGCGGGTCCCGTTTGCGGGTTCTCCACCTTCGCCTGCAGCTCGTCGATCTTTTTGATATGTTCGCTCAGCGTTTCATTCAACTCGCGCGTCAGGCGGATGTCTTGCTGGCGGGTGGTCTGGCGCAGGTTGTTAATCTGCTCCTCCACGCTGGCAAGGATGCGCATGGTGCGTTCCAGCTGGCGGATCATCTCCAGTGTTTCCAGTGCGAACTGGAAACCTGCCTTCATATTGGGGAGATAGGGCTCCAGTGCTGGTTCCACCTTGACTGTGAGCGGCTGCTCCATCTGGAACTCGCCGGCGATTAGGCGCACGCGATAGGTGCCTGGTAGTACCTGCGGACCCATCGTGGGTCCGCCGCGCCCTCTGCCTGCGGGTGGGGTGGGAGGTTGGGATGTCTCTTCCTCGTCGCGTGTGCTGACGCGCATACGCAGATCCCATTCCACCCGATGGATGCCCGGCTCTTGGGGAATGCGGGTCAGTTCGCGCAGCACTTTGCCCTGTGAATCGAGAATCTGGAGGCGCACATTCCCCTTGGTAGGTTTCTCCTTCAGGTAGTAGGTTAGCATCGCGCCAGCGGGTGGGTTTGGCGCGAGCAGGGGACGATCGCCTCGCCCATAACGCGCGAAGCGGCTCGAATAGCGCCATGCCGTGCGCGGGGCGAACAGGTGTGCGGGTTTATTCAAAGTGTCGGCAGTTGCCTCGCGCAAGGGTGTGATGTCGTCCAGCACCCAGATGCTGCGTCCATGCGTGCCCACCACCAGGTCATGCTCTGTTGGGTGGATCTGAATATCATGCACGGGCACAGGGGGCAGTCCGGGCATCTTTTGCCAATGTTCCCCTGCATCGAACGAGACGAACAGCCCGCGCTCCGTGCCGCAAAAGAGCAGGCTCGCCTTTTGGGGGTCTTCGCGCACCACAAAAATATACGCTTCATCGGGCAAGCCGCTGGTGATTTTGCGCCAAGTCTTGCCCCCATCGGTCGTCTTGTAAAGATAGGGCTGATAGTCGTCCAGCATGTGGCGGTCGAAGGCAGCATAGGCGATTTGTGCCCCAGTGCGCGATGGCTCCACATGCGACACGGGCGAATGGGGTGGCAGGTCGGGCACATTCGCGGTCAGGTTGCGCCATGTGTGCCCGCCATCGAAAGTCACCTGCAGGTTGCCATCGTCCGTGCCTGCCCAGATGACCCCTGCTTGCGCAGGCGACTCGGCAAGGCTGATAATCGTGCAGTGATACTCCGCGGTGGTGTTTTCGATCCAGACGGGTCCGCCTGCGTCCTTCTGCTTCTCTTTATCGTTGGTGGTTAAGTCGGGACTGATGGGTGTCCAGGTCAGCCCGAAATCGGTAGACTTGAACACCACATTCGCACCCACATAGACCGTGTTCGGGTCGTGTGGGCAGGGCACGATAGGCGTGTTCCAGTTGAAGCGGTATTTGAGTTCACTCACGGGTCCGCCATCGTTGCGACGCGGTTGTGGACTGATGTCCAGCTGGATGCCTGTTGCCATGTCGGTTCGGTAAAGGTTGCCACCTTGCGACTCGCTTAAAATCAGGTTCGGGTTCTCCGGATGGATGAGGCAATGGAAGCCGTCTCCGAAGCTAACCATTTGCCAGTGTTCGTTCACGATACCGCCCTCTTTGGTACGCACATAGCCGACCCAGCTGCCGTTATCCTGCAGCCCACCAGCTACACGATAGAAAGGCGCTTCGTTGCTCAGGTGAATCTGGTAGAACTGCCCGATGGGGAGGTTACTCACCACATCCCATGTCCTGCCCCGATCCATCGAGAAGGCGATCCCACCATCGTTGCCCAGCCACAGGAAATCGGGATTCGTCGGGTCGATCCAGAGCGCGTGGTGGTCGCTGTGCACGCGATTCGCGATGGGGGTGGAGGTGCGTCCGCCGTCGATAGACACGCGGAAGCTCGTTGCCAGAAAGTAGAGGCGGTTCTCATCTTTCGGGTCGACACGCATATCGGTGTAGTAAAATCCGCGCGAGACAATCGCCGTCTCGGTGGAGACCCGTTCAAAAGTTTCACCGCGGTCGTCGGAACGGAACAGGGTGCCATCGTTCGATTCGGCAATCACATAGACCACATTGGGGTTACTTGGGGCGACCTTGACCCCGATACGCCCCATCTTTTTCGGCAGCCCATTCTCCAGCTTTTTCCAGGTGCGTCCACCGTCGGTGGAGCGAAACACGCCTCCTTGCTCGCTGCCGCTGGTAAAAGTCCACGGCTTGCGCTCGAAACGCCACATGCCGGCGTAGAGGATGTTCGGATTCACGGGGTCGATATCGAGATCCGATGCGCCATGATGCTCATCGATATAAAGCACTTTCTGCCATGTCTTGCCGCCATCGGTGGTCATGAACACGCCGCGCTCCTCGTTCGGACCGAACGCATGCCCCAGCGCGGCAACCCAGACCGTGTTCGAATCGCGGGGATGGATAACGATACGGGTGATATGGCGGGTTTCGCGCAGCCCCATAAATTGCCAGGTCTTGCCTCCGTCGATCGATTTGTAGACACCTGCACCGGGCGAAACACTGTTGCGCGGATTACCCTCACCCGTACCTACCCAGATAATGTCGGGATTCTGTGGGTCGATGGCAATGTCGCCAATGGAGAGTGTCTCCTGCTCGTCGAACAGGGGTGTCCAGCGGATGCCCATATCGGTCGTTTTGAAGACACCACCCGAAGCCGTCGCGACATAGACCACGCGGGGATTGCCGGGGATACCCTCGATATCGGTGATGCGCCCGCCCATATTGGCAGGACCAATATTGCGCCAGCGCAGATTTTTGAACAGGTCGGTCGAAACGGGCAGGTTGTCGATAGATGCCCACGCGAAAACGCACAGAAACAACGCTGCTCCCAAAGATAGAACTCGCCGTATCATAGCAAGGGATTTTCGAAGGCGAGAGCGCGATTCCTTTCAGGGGCAGAAGCAGGTACAATAACGGGCAAGGAGGGCAGTACTCGCCCTTCAGGGCAGGTGCGGGTTGCAACAAGCAAGAAAACAAGGTGGATGAGTTGGATTCTCGGTGTGGAAGGTGCGGGCGCGGCGCTGGCTGCTAAAAGCGTCGTGGCAATCGGCGTTTTTGATGGAGTGCATCGCGGGCATCAGGTGCTGCTCGCGCACGCCCGTGCGCAGGCGCGTGCCGTGGGTGTTCCCGCCGTGGTGCTGACTTTTGACCCGCACCCGTCGGAAGTGGTGCATCCCCAGCATCCAACCCCCCTGCTATGTCCCCTTGCACATCGGGTCGAGCGACTGCTACAGCATGGCGCCGATATCGTGGTGGTGCAGCCGTTCACAGAGGCATTTGCTCGCCTCAGCGCGGAAAGGTTCATCACCCAGATTCTGTTGGAGCAACTGCATGCACAGGTGGTGGTGGTAGGTGAGGATTTCCGCTTCGGACACAAGCAGCAGGGCACAGTCGCGCTGTTGAAGCAAGTGGGGCAGTTCGAAGTGATTGCCGTACCGCCCGTGTCGGATGAAACAGGCGAGCGTATCTCCTCCACGCGCATTCGCCAGTTGGTGCAGGCAGGTAAGCTGCAGGAGGCAGCGCAGCTACTCACTGAGCCGCTTTACTGGGCAGGTGTCGTGATACGCGGCGAATCGCGGGGTCAAACCCTGGGCTATCCAACGGCAAACTTGGTGCCGCTGGGACGACTTATCCGCCCGCCAGAGGGAGTCTATGCATGTAGGGCGCACCTCGAAGGCAAGCAATATAGTGCAGCGGTCAGCGTGGGCACACCCCCAATGTTCCCCCACTCACCCCCTATGGTGGAAGCCTACCTGATCGATTTCCCTCCACGCCCTCTCTACGGATGTGTGATCGCGTTGCAGTTCCTGCAACGATTGCGTCCACAGCGCAAGTTCGAAAGCCTCGACGCGCTCGTGGAGCAGATGACGCTGGATGTGGAACAAACCCGAAAGGTTTGTGAATCCGCTACTCTATAGAGCGAGGCGAGTGGTGAGAGGAAAAAGCAAAAAGTTCAGCGAAGACATAGGCGCGAAAACACAGGCACCGGGAGTATACTTAGCCACGAGATGGGCACGAGAACGATTCAAACGGACACCTGTGGAGCGTGAATCGTCAACGCACGGGAGGTAATGATGCGCGGGCTGTGGGTTGCATTATGGGTGGCAGCTGCTGTTTGCTGGGGCGCGGAGCTTCAGCCGGCGAACCTGCGTGTGCGCGGCGAGACGCTGACGCTCGATCCCGCTCCTCTGTGGGACGGGCAGGAGCTGTGGCTGCCCTTGATGCACATTAAAACCGTGGGGATGAGATTGCCCATGGAGGGGCTCGACCAGGGGGACATGCCCAGCGAGATGGATGGCACAGTGTCGGGAACAATGGGGTTGCCTGTGCCCATCGAGCTGAAATCATCTGAACCACCCGAACATCACACCGTCGCCCTGCCCTGTGTGCCTTTGCGTGCCTTGGTCAGAGCGAGAGGCGGTTATACTCGCTGGGAGGACACCAGCCGAACGCTCACCGTGTTAGCAGACCTGAAGGGAGTGCGCCTCGACGCGGAAACCGACGGTGTTTCGATCCAGACCAGCCTGCCCGTTCTATGGAAAAGCTTCACCTTGACCGATCCCCCGCGCGTGGTGATTGATCTCATCGGCTGCCGCATCCCCGATCAACCGCCCACACCCGAAGGCGAGCATCCGCATGTGAAAACGATACGCATCGGTCAGTTCGATCCGCAGACCACGCGTATTGTGATGGAGACCGACGCGCCCATCACACTTCGGCAGGAGGGTGTGGCATCCGCATGGGTGCTTGCCCTGCGCGAGCAACCCGCTTCGTCCACGGAGGCATCGGCGCAACCGACGCAAAGCGAATTTCAGCTGCCGTTGCTGGAGCGCACAGCGGACGGCGTGCGCCTGCGCGTGCCCGTCTCGGAGGGGATACGCCCACGCGTGATGTTTCTGGAGAACCCGCTGCGCATCGTGTTGGAGGTGCCCGGCGTGCTGTCACAAGCCGTGGAGCAGACCATCAACGATGATGCGCTGTTCGTGCGCGCTCTGCGTGCCGCGCCCATCGAGAACGGCATGGTGCGACTGGTGCTGGAACTCTCGCGGGCGGTCGGTGCGAATCTGCTCACGGGAAAAGACCATTTGATGGTGAACTTGCGCCTACCACGCGGTGCAGGTGGGAGTCTACGCCAGAAAATCGTCGTGATCGACCCAGGGCACGGAGGCGAGCAGCCCGGCGCACGCTTCAAAGAAGGCAGCCGCACTATTTATGAGAAACAGATCACGCTGGCTATCGGGTTGAAAGTGGCGGAGCGATTGGCGAAGCAGGGTGCCAGCGTGATTATGACTCGTGCCGAAGATGCCTCCATCGGACTGTACGAACGTACCGCGATGGCAAATCAAGCAGGCGCGCACTTCTTTATCAGCATCCACTGCGACTCAAACACGCGCCCCAACTCCGCCTCCGGCACGACCATCTATTATCATCGTGACGATGCCGATAGCCGTGCACTGGGACAAGCGATCCTGAACGAGATAGTGAAGGTCAGCGGGCTACCCTCCAAAGGCGTGCGCTCCGACGCTACTCTCTATCAGAACGGGTTGGCAGTGTTGCGAACCAGTCAGATGCCTGCCGTGCTGATCGAAGTGGGCTACTTGAACCATGCCTACGACCGTAAAAAGTTGCTTGACCCGAAGTTTCAGAACGCCGTTGCCGACGCCATCGTGCGCGGGTTAAAAGCTTATGTGGAAGGCATCGCTGAATAGCCGCCACAAAACAAAATTTTGGGTACCCCGGAGAAAAAGTTTGAGGACGGGTTCTGAACATAGCCGAACAAAAGGTATACTTCCCCTAATGACAATCCGACCTACGGTCCGGCTCATCACGCTTGGCTGCGCCAAGAACGAGGTCGACTCGGAAGAGATTGCGGGTGTGCTGCAGCAGGCAGGCTATCGGCTCGACCCACACACGCGCACGCCCGATGTGATTATCATCAACACCTGTGGCTTTATTGAATCGGCGAAGCAGGAAAGCCTGCAGGTCATTCGCGACGCGCTGCGCGAGAAGCGGGCAGGCAACACCCAGAAGGTCATCGTCGCGGGCTGCCTGGTCCAGCGCATGGGCGACGCGCTGCGCCAGATATTGCCCGAAGTGGACGCCTTTGTAGGTGTGGGACAGATGGCGCGCTTCGCCGAGATTGTGAACACGGCACGCCAGAGCCAGAAGCCCCTCACCGACATCCAGCCGCCTCACCACCGCTGGGCAGAGGTCACTACCCGTCTGCGCAGCCGAACCCCCTGGTCCGCCTACCTCAAAATCTCGGAAGGCTGTGATCACCAATGCACCTTCTGCACCATCCCCTCCTTTCGCGGACGCCATGTGAGCAAACCCATCGAGCGCGTATTGGAGGAGGCGCGCTGGCTGGCACAGAACGGCGCAAAGGAGCTGAACCTCATCGCGCAGGACACCACGCAATACGGCTACGACCTTTACCGCCGCTGCATGCTGCCTGACCTGCTGCGTGAATTGGCGCAGGTGGAGGGCGTCCGCTGGATTCGCATCCACTATGCATACCCTTCGCGCGTATCGGACCAACTGATCGAGACGATGGCAAGCCTGCCGCAGGTCGTGCCCTATCTCGATGTGCCCCTGCAGCATGTCAATCGCGACATTTTGCGGGCGATGCGCCGACCAGGTAGTGGTGCAACCTATTTGCGTATGATCGAGCGCCTGCGCACCGCGATGCCCGAAATCGCCATTCGCACCACCTTCATCGTCGGCTTCCCAGGCGAGACCGAAGCGCAGTTTCAGGAGCTGCTGGAGTTCCTGCAGCAGGCACGCTTAGACCGCGTGGGCGCGTTTCTTTATTCGCGCGAACGGGGCACGCCCGCTGCCGAAATACCCCATCAGGTGCCGTTTCGGGTCAAACGCGAGCGATACGACCGCCTGATGCGCACCCAGCAGCCGATTTCGCTGGCTCGCAACCGCGAATGGGTGGGTCAAGAGATGACCGTCCTCATCGAGGGCTATTCGGCGGAGGGCAACTGGGCGATAGGGCGCAGTCATCGCGATGCACCCGATGTGGATGGACTGGTCTATGTGCGCGCCTGCCACGCAGTGCCGGGCGAGTTTGTGTCGGTGCGAATCGAGCGCGCCGAGGTATATGACCTGTTTGGCGTGCCGTCAAGCGAAACTCTCTCTTCGCCGCACCCTAAATGCCCCGCAGAAAAACTTTCGGGTATACTCTTGCCGTCGGAGGCTTACCATGGCAAATGAACAGAACTTTCTGGACGATCCGCGCCCTGAAGGGCGCCAACCCATCCCGCCCGGGCACATCCCCCTGTTAGAGGCGATCTTCTCGCAAACCCCCGAAGTGGAGATGGTGCTGGCATTCACCGTGCGCGCGGAAGGCGTGATGCAAAGCGATGCCACTTTCGGTATCTGGTTGCGCGAGGATATGGCGCACGAGGACAAACTCGAAACGATGCGCCAGCTGGCCCAGGCGTTCCATGTGATTGTGGAGCCGAACTACTATCTGGATTTGATGTTAGTCAGCCCGCGCGACCGTGCTCTGTGGCAGATGGCGGTCGAAAACGGCGACATCATCTATGTGCGCGAGGAGGAAGCGGTGGCACAGCAGCTGGAGCAAATCTTCCAGCAGCCGCCCATTGCCGACGAGGAACGCGACATCGAGGTGATGCGAGTGCTTTGAACAGGCAAGGCAGGTGATTCTGCCCCTCGAAACCCCTGAGGCTGTTCGAAAATTCACAAGGCTTGCTGGATCGCCCCTCTCCACCCCTCCCCGCATGCGGAGCGGGGACCGACGCTGCGTTTGGCGGCACCCCTCTCCCTCTAAGAGAGGGGCTGGGGGTGAGAGCATTCGGATTTTCCGAACAGCCTCCTCGCAACCCCTTGACATTTGCGCAAAATGGGGTATAATCTTGTTCCCTGTGTTTGCGCAGGCACGGGCTTCCGCTCGTCAGACTACCTGTGTCAACAACACTAAGCAGTTTGTCCTTGCGGCACTGATGTATAGTTCAGACTACGACGAAACATTGCCGCGACTGGACAATAACGGGCACTGCTACTGGAATCCACCTGAAAATCCATGCGATCTCCCTGATTGGGGCAACCCTAATGAGGGGCGTGTTCCAGGTCAGAAGCCGATGTTTGCCAATGTCATTATGCCCTACATCAAGAACAAGGACATGTTCTACTGCCCAGAGATAGGCAAAACGGACTGGGCAAGTGTGGCTGCGAACTCGGCCGCGCTGACTGGGGTCTCATTTACTTGGAACCCGGCACGTGAAGAGGTCTTTATTGGATGTTTCTCTCATTATGCAGTCAACATTCTGCTTTTAGAGTGGGGTGCCCGAGGGAAATTGGCTTCCATTAGCCGCCCTGCTGAAATTGTGTTGGCAGTGGGTGACAGTGTTTGGGATTGGGATCGCTCGATGGCATTTGCCTTGGGCAACACAGGCGTGTGGCCTTCCCACTCTACAGAGACTGGGCAGGAAGCTTCTCATCCATGCTTCGACTGGGATGATGGCTGGACATGGTATGTACATCGTGCTTCTGGACGCCGCGGAGTAGCGTCAGCTCGGTCTGGATTAGCAAATGTGGGTATGGCGGACGGGCATGTAAAAGCGTGGAAATTCAACGCACTGGAACGCTGCTACTGCCCACAGGGAGCTGCCTGCTACTACTATCACTGGGATTACCGATTCTGAGTATGGAGGTAAGACATGCGCAAGCTAGTATATTGGTTTCTTATATCCCTTGTCTTGTGCCTAGTGCTGGTCTTGGGCGCCTGTAAAAGTAATGTGGAAGAAGTAACAGAGCCGGTTGGTCAAGGTGCCCAAGAGACAGGGGTGACGGGTGGTGCACCCGCTCCAGGTCAGGTAGGAGCTCCACCCCCACAGACAGGGGCGCCTCCCCCCGTCAAGGGACGCAGATAAAACATCCCCCAGTGTGAAACCATGCACACTGGGGGCATAATTTTTCACTAGACTCTTACCACACCCATGCGAATAGCCCATAATACCGCCTGTAGGGTGTTGGCGACCCCCAGCTTCTCTCGGATATTTGCTAACACACGGTGAATGGTGCGTGGGGAACGGCAAAGAGTATCGGCCACCCTTTCCACACATCCTAAACGCACCAATTGGCGTAGCACTTCGACCTCAGTAGGCGAAAAGAGAGGATCTTCACTAATAACCACATCGATTGGCCCTGGGTCCAATCGATCGACAATCCTGATTGATTTATACTGTCCAAGCACTGTCTTGATAAGGTCACGCAGAATCTCATCGCGCGTAAGCACGCAGACAGTTGTTACCTTCATCACATCCACCTCCATGTCAACGATTCGCTGTCTGAAAACCTCGTATGATACCTAAAGCTTGCCATCCATGTCGAGGAAAATTTACGCTTTTTTTGCTTGCATATTTTGCGCCAACAACAGATAGAGTGGCGGCTGAAAGGCTGCGACTGCCCAAATGAGGCATTACTAGCCCACATACACTCTGAGAAGCCAAAAGCGTACACCTTCTCTGGAGGCACGTCTCCTGACTCACATAAACCCCCATAATAACAAACCAAGTCACCACAACCCAACAACTACATTACAACATTCTGCCACCAGCCCACGACGAGACTGCCCAAAAATCTAACCTGCCACTGTCAGATACTTTCGGCACTCCAACCGCACCTGTCGACGCGTGCGCCATCCCAGCCTCCCACCAGCTGACATAAAGACAGTCAGCCCTCCAACCCAGGAGGGCTGACTGTGTGGAAGCAGTTCAGTGAAGGAGAAAAAATCAGCGCGAAGACCGCACGCACTTGCCAAACTGGTCCTCGTCCACAATGCCCCAGAGGTCGGGTGAACCAGGCGTAGCAGTGGGCGCGCTGGCGCAAATGCGCTGCTGTTGCTGACCGCACACACGATTGTACGGTGCCTGCTGCACGCACCAGCGAGCGGTGAGCGACTTGCCATTCATGTTCGTGCCGGTGCAAGCCACCGATTTTGCTTTAATCGATTTCGCATGCCCATCGGCATAGCCCACAGAGACGGTCTCCTGATGACGCCCTTCAATCGCCACCGAGAACACGCCCGTAGGCGCGGCGTTCTGAGCTGTAAATAGTATATAAGCAGGATTGCAGGTACCACCTGCCTGCATCAAGTGTCCGTCCGCAATGACCGTGGTCTCAGCTGCAAACTGCAGCTCCGCCATCTTGATAGGCGACTCGGCGCGCTGCACCAACTGGATATTGCCAGGGGTGGGTCCCGCCACTATCACCGATGGGTTCGGTACATAGCTGAAAGAGCGGAACTGACCGCATTCACCATTGTTGGGATCGGCAGGATTCCAGTAGCTTCCCATATCCATCGCATCCCGTAAAGACGGACAGGAAAAAAGCCCCTTGTCCTTTTTGTCTTTAATGTACGGATCAATTGCGGACAGGAAGGTGAAAGCACACTGGATGTTGCCCCGAACGCTTCGATAGCCGAACATCGGGAATGTCTCGTCGTAGTCCTGAACATATCCGTAGACACCCAGCACGACTTGCTTGACATTGCTCAAGCATTCGGTCTGCCGTGCCTTCTCGCGTGCCTGTGCAAACACCGGGAACAGGATCGCCGCCAGAATGGCAATAATGGCGATCACCACCAATAGCTCAATCAGCGTAAAGCCTTTGTGTCTCATCATTCCTCAGACCTCCTCCGAATTAGATGCATGCTATTATACCCCATCATGGGGCTGAATGCAAGGGGGTCAAGGGGCGAATTACCAGAAAACGAGGCAATGGAGGGGTCGTTGTGAGCCAAATACCGCAATTTTGCAGTATAATTACGCCGCGACCACTGAGCGCATAGCCACCACAGCGTCGAACACGCGCTTCAGGATGGCGTCGCGCCGTTCATCGGGCAGATTGACCACGGCTTCGGCTTCGGGCGGATGCAGAGGAATGGCGAACTCATGCTCGGTGGCAATCTGCTGGTGGCTCCAGCTGTCCGCTAACATCAGGCAGGCGGTGGGAAAGCGCAGCTCATCCTCGGGCAAGTAGGGTGCATGATGGGTGCCGATCAAGCGCACCAGCATGGGGGGTAGTCCCCAGCTATCGGTAATCAGTGCGCCCACCTCCGCGTGGTCCATCCCCAAGATCTCGCCCTCCACCTCATGGCGTGCCTTGTGCGAAGCGGCGTTGCGCAGCACCTTCTGATACTCTCTCGGAAAGCGTGTATAGAGGAAAAGCACGCCAATATCGTGCAACAGCCCCGCCATGAAAGCATTCTCCGCTTGACGAATGCCTTGCCCGGCAAGCAGCATTATCTCCCGCACGAGACCTGCACAGGCGAAAGAGTGTTCCCATAGCTCCAGTTCCAACGGGCTGGGCGAACGGCTGCCACGCAGCGCCATAAACGCCGAGACGCCCAGCACGAGGTTCTTCACCGTGTGGAAACCCAGCACAATCACCGCCTGCTTCACCGTGCTGATGGTGCGTGTCAAACCATAATAGGCGGAGTTCGCCAGATGGAGCACCTTCACCGTGAGCGCAGGATCGGTCGCGATGAGTCGCTCGATTTGATCGGCGGTCGCGTTCTCGCTCTCGACCAGTTCCACAAGGCGCGTCACCAGACCGGGCAGCGCAGGCAGCTCGTGAATGGCATGCTCAATATCTTTCCGAATATCGCTTGCCATAAGCATAGGTCTCCCTGTTTTGGGTAAATGGGAATATAACTACCCCTACCCATTGGGCAGGCTACCCTTGCCGATTGGGCAGACACGCAGGTCTGCCCCTACTTTTCGCCTACAGGGGGTATTATCGGAAATCGATGCTCATCTTTGCAGATGGGCGTAGGGCAAGATGACACAAGGGCAACTGGGTGATTGGGCACTGCTGGAACAGGTGCGGGCGTGGGGATTATCCCTCACGGAGACGCAGCGGCGCGCTCTGCAGCATTATCTGGAGATGGTGTACGCTGCCAATCAGCGGTTCAACTTGACGCGCGTGCCGCCCGAGCAGGCGGTGGGTCGCCATCTGGTCGATTCGCTGGTGCTGCTTGCATCCGATTCGCCGCCTGATGCCGCGCGCGTGCTGGACATCGGCACGGGCGCCGGCTTGCCAGGCATCCCGCTCAAGATCGCGCGTCCCGACCTGCGCCTGACCCTGCTCGACTCGCACGGCAAGACGATCGATTTTCTGAGGGAGGCGAGTAAACAGCTGAATCTGAGCGGGGTGGAGGTGATACAGGCACGCGCCGAGGAGTGGGCGCACGCGCCTGAAGCGCGCGAGCAGTTCGATCGGGTGGTGGCGCGGGCGGTCGCCCAAATGCCCATTCTGGCGGAGTTGATGTTGCCCTATGTGAAGATAGGCGGTGCTGCGCTCGCCCTGAAAGGCGCGACGGAGCGGGCAGAGATCGAACAGGCGCGCCCCGCCATTGCCATGCTTGGCGGGGAGATGGAACTTATCGAAAAAGCCCTCACCCTCGAAAGCGGCCCCGTCACTCGCTTGGTGGTGCGTATGGAGAAGCGTCAGCCATGTAATGCCCGTTACCCGCGCCGCTGGAGCCAGATGCTCAGACGCCCGCTGGGGGTGTCGGCATGAGGGTCGCCATCGACGCGCGACTGCTGACCGGCGCATATACAGGCGACCGCACCTACTGGCGTGGGCTGCTCAAAGCCTTCGCAACGATGCTTGATCCCGACGAACATCGCCTCGTGCTGTTCAGCACACGCCCGATCCCGCCCAGCATGCTGCCCGAATCGCCCCTGTATGAACCCCTGGTGTTGCCCGCCCGTAGCGAGCGATGGTGGAGCTTGTGGCGGTTCCCGCGCGCGGCAGAGGCACATCGCTGCCACCTCGCCCACACGCAATACACGGTCTCGCCCCTGTTTCGCATCCCTGTGGTCACCACGATTCACGATGTCTCGTTTCTCATTAACCCGCGCTGGTTCCCGTTCAAAGACCGTTTGCTGCTGCGCCTGACGATTCCCGCGTCGTGTCGGCGTGCGGCGCGTGTGCTGACCGTGTCGGAGACCTCGCGGCGCGACATCATTCGACTGTTGCACCTACCGCCTGAGAAAGTGGTTGCCACCCCGAACGGTTTGCCGGAGGGCTTCTATCCGATGGAACCTGTGCAGGCGCAGGCATGGGTGCGCCAGCATTACGGCATCGAGCCGCCTTTTTTGCTGGCAGTCGGCGTGTTGCAGCCACGCAAGAACTGGTTGTTGGCGATTCAGGCGGTCGCCTATGCGCGAGAGTGGTCGGGGCTGCCGCTGAAACTGGTGCTGACAGGCAAAATGGGCTGGGCGAAACGCGAGCTGGAATGGGCGAAGCACACGCTCGTGCAGGGCAACTGGCTCATCGAAACGGGTTATGTGCCCGACGAACATCTGGTCTGGCTCTATAATGCCGCTGAGGCGCTGCTGTACCCCTCTTTTTATGAGGGGTTCGGGCTGCCACCGTTGGAAGCGATGGCGTGTGGAACGCCCGTGATTGCCTCAAACGGGGGGGCATTGCCCGAAGTGGTCGGGTCGGGCGGTCTCTTGTTGCCCCCTGACCAGCCGGCACAGTGGGCGCACGCCATCCTTATCTTGCTCCAGAACGACTCCTATCGGGCGGGGATACGCCAGCGCGCCCTGCAGCGCGCCCAACAGTTCAACTGGCAACAAACGGCGCAAAAAACCTGGCAGGTCTACCTCGACAGCAGTCGCTCCACATAACGCGCCAGAATGTCGGTCTCAATATTCAGGCGGTCGCCGATTCGGCGCGTGGACAGATTGGTAGCTTGCCATGTGTGCGGCACAATCCAGACGGTGAACCAGTCCTCGCCCACTTCCACGACGGTTAGGCTGATACCGTCCACCGCGATGGAGCCTTTGGGCGCGATATAGCGCATATAGAAGGGTTCTTGTAGTTGCAAACGCAGCACATAGGCGTTTCCCTCTGGACGGGTCTCGACGAGGCGGGCAGTCGTGTCGACATGTCCCTGTACGAAGTGCCCGCCGATCCGGCTCTGTGGGGTCAGCGGTCGCTCCAGATTGACGAGGCTGCCCTCGCGCAAGTCGCCGAGATTCGTGCGACGCAGGGTTTCGGGTACCAAATCGAAGCGCAGGCGGTTGCCCTCCGCATGCTGCACGGTGAGGCAGACACCATTGACAGCAAGGCTCTCACCGACCTCCATCGGAAACGCTTCGAGGGTCAATTGCGCACCGCCCTCTGGCAGCGGCTCCAAAGCAATGACCCGCCCAACCGCCTCAATCAGCCCTGTAAACATGGGTTTCGCTTTTTTTAAACCCCCTGCAGATCTCCCCTTAGTGTACCCAAAAGGGGGGAGCCAAATGCCCTCACCCCCGTCTCCTCTCCCGATTTGCCCTCACCCCCAGCCCCTCTCCCAGAGGGAGAGGGGTGTTGCCAAACGCGGCGTCTGTGCCTTCCGCGCGTGCGTGGGAGGATTAAGTAGTGGGGCGGGGTATCCTTTAGAGTGAGGAGGCGCAAGATATGGAGGTCATCCTGATACCGTTAGACCAGATCGTGGAGGATCCCGATCAGCCCCGTCGGGGCTACGACGAGGAGCAATTGCATGGGCTTGCCGAAAGCATTCGTCGCTATGGTGTGCTGAATCCCATCACCGTGCGTCCACTACCCGATGGTCAGACCTATCAGATTGTGACGGGGGAGAGACGTTGGCGCGCTGCGATGATGGCGGGACTGCATGAAATTCCCTGTATCATCAAAGCGATTGACCACGAAACCGCTACTTTGGAGCAGCTGACCGAGAACCTGCAGCGCGAAGACCTCGCGCCTATCGACAAAGCGCGCGCGCTCAAATTGCTCAAGGAGCAGCGACGACTGAGCAATCGCGAGTTGGCGCAGATGCTTGGGCTAAGTGAACGCACCATTACCATCTGGCTGGGGCTGTTGGAGCTGCCCGAAGAGATTGGTGAACAGGTTATCGCCACCAGTGGTCGCCCGCCTGCAGGCAGCATCACCGTGAGCCACACCCGCAGCCTGATGGAGTTGGAAGACCCTGAGCTGCAGACGCGCGTCGCCACCAAGATTCGTGAGGAGGAGCTGACCAGCGACGAGACCGCGGCGCTGGTGCGCACCCTGCGCGAAGCACCGGAACGCGCCGAGGAGATTCTGGAGCGACCTGCCGAAGAGGTGCTTCAGAAAACGCCGCCCCTTACAGGGCCTGCCCTGCAGGTGCGCCAGTTCCGACGCTATCTGGAGGGGCTGGACATCGAATCGCTGCACCCAAGCCACCTGACGCCTCTGGAGCAGGAACTGGAAGAGTTGCTGGAGGTGATTGCGGAACAGTTGCAAGCCATCCGAGTGGCACTGGAATGATAGTAATTGCGATTGATGGCCCTGCCGGGTCGGGTAAAAGCACTTTAGCGCGCCAGTTGGCAAATGCCCTCGGTTTCGTTTATCTGGACACAGGGGCGATGTACCGCGCACTTGCTCTGCTGGCGCAGCAGAAGGG
This sequence comes from bacterium HR15, assembly GCA_002898555.1. GTDB lineage: Bacteria > Armatimonadota > Fimbriimonadia > Fimbriimonadales > GBS-DC > HRBIN15. The sequence goes on along the minus strand of BEHR01000010.1, from coordinate 60,572 downwards.
GATCGATCCAGCGGATGAGCGTGCCCTGACGCGCCTGGCTGAAGCGATGCAAATTCAGTTTCGGCGTGTGGACAGTGAGCAGCGCGTGTTGCTGAATGGGGAGGATGTGTCGGACACCATTCGCCATCCCGACATCGGGCGGCTCGCCTCGCGAATCTCGGTCTATTCAGGGGTGCGCCGCGCGTTGGTCGCCAAACAGCGCGAGATTGCCCAGCAGGTGCACGGGCTGGTGGCGGAGGGGCGCGACACCACCACGGTGGTGTTTCCGGAAGCCGTGCTAAAGATTTTTCTCACCGCCTCGCCGGAAGAGCGTGCCCGCCGTCGTCAGGCACAACTGCGTGAGCAGGGCATCGAGCTGACTCTGGAGGAGGTGCTGCGCGAAATCCGCGAACGCGATGAGCGAGACAGCACACGCCCCGATTCGCCCCTGCGCCAGGCGGAAGACGCCGTCCGCATCGAAAACGAGCATCTGACTAAAGAGCAGACCCTGCAGCGCGTGTTGGAACTCTATTATGAGCGAGTCGCACACAGCGGATAATAGCCAGGCAGCTCGCTTGTGAACAGGGGCAGCAGGCACATCGAACTGCCCTCTGTCTAATCCTGTAGCAGCACCTGCAATTCGGGATAAAATTGGTTATACTCCTCAATATTGCGTGCGGGTTGCCCCAGCAACCAGTCGCGCAGGTAGCCCGCAAGCAGTGAGCCTGAGGTTAAGGTGAAGATGCCGTACTGCCGATAGGCTTCGGCGCGCACGGGGTCGTTCACTTTTGCCGCCACGCGCTGCACACCGAACAGCTCGCGCACCATCTGGGCAACCATCAAGTTCGTGTTGTCCCCTTGGGTGCAAGCGATGAAGGCGTCTGCCTTGTTCACCTCCGCCCGGCGCAGGGTGTCCTCATCCAGTCCATCACCCAGCACGATGTGGCAGTTATGGTGCTTACCCAGTCGCAGAAGTGCATCCTGTGACCGTTCGATGATGGTTACCTGATGCCCCGCCTGACTCATCAGCAGGGCAAGGATGGAACCCGTTCGTCCACAACCCATAATCACGATACGCATGGTTCTTTCTCCTCATTCGGTAGAGCGTTATGCCCGTCGTTGCGTCTCACTTTTCCTGTTCGGGTACGCCATAGAGCCACACATAACATGGGGCACGGCGTAGCACCGTCTCCACCGTGTCATCGAGCGTTTGTAGCCCCAGGCGTCGCCGATAGCGCACTGCCATCAATACCATGTCTGCTTGGAGTGATTGTACCGTTTCGACGATGGCATGCCCGCAGTGATAAGCGGGTCTCACCATGGTTTCGAAGCGGAGGCAGCCCATCTGCTGTGCGATTTCGTGCGCGATATGAGCCAACTGCTCACCCTCCTCCAAGCGAGTTTTAGGGCAGTCTTGCAAGCTGATCGAGCGAGGCACTTCCACAAGGCAGAGGGTGGTAAGCTTCGCCTGAAACGCGTTGGCGAATTCGCAGGCGAACTGAAGCACTTCGCGATCTTCCGGGGTGTTGCTAAAGGGTACGAGCAGATGCGCAGGGAGTACCTCGCTCTGCTCCGTCGGTTCAGACTTGCCGCGCCGAAAGATTCGGAACACCATCGTCTCTCTTTGGGGGCGAGGGGGAACCCCACCCTGTACGGCGTTAATTATAACCCAAATAGGAGGGGCATGACGCATCGTGCGAAATTGTATCTCTGGGGTACTCAGCGCATTCCCATTCCGAGTCGCCTTCTCCATCCTTCCGAAGCGAAGGTGAGGGGCCTCAAGGAGGCAGCGAGCTGGATGATGCTTAATTCGCAAAAATGCCCTCGCGAGTTTCCTGCAGCATCTTATAATGGCGGGCGCGGCAGGCATGAATAATCCGCTGGCGCATCTCCTCGTCGACACTGAGTATCTGCAGCACGCGGTCGGCAATCTCCACGAACGCCTCGAACTCTTCAGGAATCACATCGGTAGCGCCCGCGGCGTAGAGGGGCTCGATCTCTGCCAGATAGCGCGTGCGCGCGACCACATAGACGGTCGGGTTCAGCTCGCGTGCGGTACGCACGGTGTAGCGCGTGCTGATAGGGTCCGACATTGCCAGCACGACGGCGCGCGCATGCTGGATGCCGGCCGCTTTTAGAATTTCCGGGTTTGCTGCATCCCCATAGACCACGGGGATGTCCTGCTTCTGTGCCTCGCGTACCAGCGCGCCGTTCAACTCCACCACCACGAAGGGCACATCCAGTTCGCGCAGCACATGGGCTAAATTGCGCCCGTTCAGCCCATAACCCACAATAATCACATGGTCGCGCAGTGTCGGGTGGAGATGTTGCCCGATGCGCTCAATCATCTCGAAGTGTCCAGTGGCATACAAGGTGAGCCGATAGGTGGCTGCCAACAGGAGAGGTGTCAGCAAGATGCTCAGCGAGGTACCCGCCACTAACCCTTGCAACAGGTCATCGGGCAGCAAGCCACGCGCCTGCCCCATCAGCACGAAGGAGAACTCACCGATATTCAAAAGCACCGCGCCCGCGATAAGCCCCACACGCAGTGGGCGGCGCGAGAGATACGCCACACCCACCACAATCGCCCACTTCAACACCATCAGTAGCAGGGTCCAAGTCAACACCTGCCACCATGCATTGAGCAGATGGGTAAAGTTCACCAGCAACCCCACCGAGATGAAAAAGAGGGCGAGGAAGCTATCGCGGAAAGGCGCGATGTTGGCAGTAATCTGGTGGCTGTAGGGCGTTTCGGAGATAATGATACCCGCGACAAACGCGCCTAAGGCGGGCGATAGTCCGAGCCGCTGCGTGATGAAGCCCATCAACAGGGCAATAAACAGTGAACCGAGCACGGGCACTTCGCGTGCATCGGATGCCATCAACCAGCGCAGTGTGAGTGGTACCAACCCTCGCGCCACGAAATAGACCGCTACCATACTGAGCATGGTCAGTGCAATGCGCCCCGCAACCGCCATGGGGCTAAGCGCGCTTGCCTGTGCCAAAAAGGGCAATATCGCCATAAAGAGCGGCGCCATTACATCTTGCAGCAGTAGCACGCCCAGCGCCATTCGCCCATGCGTGCTGTCCAGCTCCTCGCGCTGCTTGAGCAGCTTGACCCCAACCGCGGTGCTGCTCAAGCTGATAATCATGCCCAGTGCAACTGCCTGCGCCAGCGAATAGCCCAGCAACAACGCGCCGAACATGCAGAGCGCGACCGTACCCAACACCTGCGCTAACCCTGCCCGCAGCACATAATGGCGCAATTGCAGCAGCCGCTCGGTTGAAAACTCGATGCCCAGTGAAAAGAGCAACAGCACCACGCCTATCTCCGCCAGCAACTGGATGGTCTCCGCCTCTTTGACCCAGCCCAACCCGTGCGGACCAATCAGCACGCCCGTCAGAATGAACCCCACCACAGCGGGAATGCGCAAACGCTGAAATAGCGCCACCACCAGAATGCTGACGCCGATCACCAGCAGGATCGTCTCTACGAGGGATGCTGTTAAATGTGCCATGTCTGCGAAAATTTTACCCCCTCCCCCTCGGGCTTTGGCAGAAGGGGGAGGGGTGTGGCGTGTTAGGGGAGGATAAAGGCATCTCTATTATACCCCAACCTGCTTCTCAATACAACCCCTTGAGAGGCTGTTCGAAAAATCGGGCGGGAATAGGGCGCACACAGGGGCGCGCCTATAGACGCCCTGGAGGCGCGCCTTCCCAACGCTGGGCAGAATTTTCGAACACCCTCAAGCCTCGAACAAACGCACAGCAGGATTCCCCTCGTAGACCGCGAAGGACATAAGCGCGATGAAATTGGCATGTCAGGAAGGATTGGTGCCGGGCAACAGTTTGCCCGAGCGCTTGGAACGGTTACATGCATGGGGCTATGAGGGCATCGAGTTCTGGGGCGGCGGGCTGAAAGAGCGTCTGCCTGAGGTGCAGAGTGCGCTGAAAAACAGCCCCGTCCGCGCCAGCACCGTGTGTGCAGGGTTTCGCGGCAGCCCTCTGGACGCTGACCCACGCGAACGCGAGCGCGCCTGCGAAGACATCAAAGAGCTGCTCTATGTGGCAGCCGATATAGGCGCCGTGGGGTTGATTTTCGTGCCGATTTTTGGGGGGCCGCGTATCCCCGACCTGCGCCCGCTTGCCAGCCCCGAACAGCTGGAGTTTGATCTCCTGTGTTTGCTGTTGGACGAACTGGCACGAACAGCGGAGAAGGCGGGCACATTCCTACTGCTGGAACCGCTTAACCGCTATGAGACACACTTCATCCGTCGGCTGGAGCAAGCGGTCGCCGTGTGCGAGAAGGTTGCCCATCCCCATTTGAAAATCATGGCAGACTTCTTCCATATGTCCATCGAGGAGGCGGACATCCCAGCGGCGATTCGCCACGCGGGACAATGGATTGCCCATGTGCATCTTGCCGATAGCAACCGCTTGCTGCCCGGGCAGGGACACACCGACTTCAAAAGCGGGTTCGCCGCGCTGAAAGCGATTGGCTACACAGGCTACATGGCGCTGGAGTGTGGGATCGCCGGCGACCCGCTGCTGGAGCTGCCCAAAGCGGCGCAGTTCCTGAAGGCACACATGTCATGAAAGCGGTCGTCAACTACGCACCGGAGCCGTGCAGTGTGGAGCTGCGTGAGATTGCGGAGCCTGCGCCCCGCGCCGGCGAGGTGCTTATCCGCGTACGGGCAGTCGGCGTGTGCGGTTCAGACCTGCATCAGTATCACGGCACGCATTCATGGAAAGTGAACTACCCGGTGGTGCTGGGACACGAGTTCGCGGGCGTGATCGAGGCGATAGGCGAAGGTGTCGAGGGCTGGCAGGTGGGCGATCGCGTGGTGTGTGAGACGGCAGCCTTCATCTGCGGGCAGTGTGCCTATTGCCGCACAGGACGCTACAACCTCTGCCCGCAACGGCTTGGCTTCGGCTACGGCACCCACGGCGCGATGGCGCGTTATGTGCGTGCGCCCGCGCGTGTGCTGCATCGTCTGCCCGATGACCTCACCTTCGAAGAGGGCGCGATGACCGAGCCGTGCTGCGTGGCAGCGCATGCCGTGATCGAGCTATCGTGCCCCAAGCCCGGCGACCTCATCGTGGTGTTTGGCAGCGGTCCCATCGGGCTGCTCTGTCTGCAGATGGCGAAGCTGTTCTCACCCCGCATGGTGATACTGGTCGCGCTCAGCACGGATGGGGAGCGATTACGCATTGCCGAATCGGTCGGCGCAGCACCGATCCTCTGTGCCGATCGGGATGATGTGGAGGGGTTCGTGCGGCGTGCGAGCGATGGCTTGGGAGCGGATCTGGTGATCGATGCGGTGGGCAGTTCGGCAGTGTTGGAGCCATGCTTGCAGGTCGTGCGCCCCGATGGACAGATTACCAAAGTCGGCTGGGGGCCCGAGCCACTGGGTTTCAGCCTCGACCCGTTGGTGGGTAAAAATGTACGCTTGCAAGGCTCCTTTAGTCATACCTGGGGCACATGGGAGCGCGTGCTGACCTTGATGCGCACGGGCAAACTGACTCTTGCCCCCATGCGGCGCCTCTTCCCGCTGGCGGAGTGGCGTGCCGCGTTCCACGCAATGGAAACCCGCCAAGCGGTCAAAAGCATGCTCATCCCCGAGTAGGGGCAGACCTGCGTGTCTGCCCACCTCCTTCCCATCTCTCTGCCCATCATTCCTTTGGCAATGCGCAGGGGGTATAATTCAGCACCAATCCGAAGGAGGTGAAAACCGATGCCAAACACCAAATCGGCAGAGAAGGCACTGCGCAAATCGAGGGAACGCTATTTGCGGAACCGTTCCACCAAGTCGGCGATTAAGACCTACACGCGGCGGGTGAAGGAGTTGGCGGAGCGTGGCGATCGGGAGGGTGCGCTCGCTGCCCTGCGACGCGCCATCAGCCTAATTGACAAGGCAGTCAAGCGTGGCATCTTGCATCGCAACGCGGGCGCACGCCGCAAATCGCGCCTGATGATTGCGCTCAATAAACGGCTTGCCCAACTCAATCAAAGCCACCAGCAGGTATCCTCGGACAGGTAGGGGCGAATTCGCCTCGCCCCTACTGGGAGAGGTGCGCTATGGTAGAGCTGCTGGGTGTGAGTGTGGTTTATGGGGAGGCATACGCGCTCCGTCGGGTCTCCTTGAAGGTGGAGCCGGGCGAGTTCGTGTTTTTGGTGGGCACAACGGGTGCAGGGAAGTCTACCTTGCTGAAGCTGCTTTACGGCGCGATACGACCGACCGAAGGGCGTGTGTTCGTGGATGGGCAGGAGGTGAACCGCCTGCGTGAGCGTGACATCCCGTTCCTGCGCCGGCGAATGGGTGTCATCCCCCAGGACTACCCCCTGCTGCCTCGCAAGACGGTATGGGAGAACATCGCGTACGGCTTGCGTGCGATAGGCTACTCGCAGAGCGCAGTACGGCGGCGCGTGGCACAAGTGCTGGCGCAGGTCGGCATGAGCGCTCAAGCGCACGCCTATCCGCACCAACTCTCGGGCGGTGAGGCGCAGCGCGTTGCCATCGCCCGTGCCTTAGCCAACAACCCCCCTCTGCTCCTCGCCGATGAGCCAACCGCGAACCTGGACCCCGACACCTCTTGGGAGATTGTGCAGCTACTGCAGCAGATTAACCTGCGCGGTACGACGGTCATTGTCGCCACGCATAATCGCTCGATCGTGGACCGGGCAAATAAGCGTGTGGTCGCCTTAGATCGCGGGCAGATTATCAGCGATGTGCCCCGCGGTGGCTACCCTGCCGAGCTGGACAAACTCTATCCCCCTGTCGCTATCGTTCCTGGGACCTCCTTCCTGAATCGGTCGTGAATCGCCATGCTGGATCGCCTGTTTTTTATCCTAAGTGAGACGCTAACGAGTTTGCGAAGGCACGGCATGCTGCAGGTGGCAGCGGTCAGCACCGCCTGTGTGGCCCTGATCCTGCTGGGCAGCGTGGGCATGATGCTCTATAAGCTGGACGCAATTGCCCAGTCGTTGCCCCGCCAGTTCGAAATGGAGGTCTTTCTGAAGCCCGAGGTACCCCGCGAGCGCACGCTTGCGCTCCAGAAACAGGTGGAGGCGATGCCCGCCGTCGCCAGCGTGCAGCTGGTGCCGCGTGAACAGGCATGGGAAGAGGAAAAAAAGCGATACGCCAGCGAGGTCAATCTCTCGGATCTGCCGAACCCGCTGCCGGATAAACTCATCGTGCGCACTGATCAACCTGAGCAGCTGCCCCAAGTGGCGGCACGCTTGCAGAATCATCCCGATGTGGACGAGGTGCTGGACCAGCGCGGCACGCTGGAGCGGGTGCTGGCAGTTGCGCGGCTGGTGCGCTGGCTGGGGCTTTCGCTGGTTAGCATGCTGCTTCTGTCCGCGCTGGTGCTAATCTATAATGCGGTACGGCTCACCATTTTCGCACGACAACTGGAGGTGCGCATTATGGCGTTGGTCGGAGCGACCTTGCGCACGATTCGGATGCCGTTCATTTTGGAGGGGATGGTGCAAGGTGGACTGGGTGGGGTGCTGGCAGCGGGGCTGGTGCTGATGGGCGCAGGACTGTTGTCGGACTATATGCTGCGCTTATGGCCCTTTTTGAATGATTTGCCGCCGGGCGCGCCCGCGACGCTGGTGTTGGGTGGGCTGCCTACGCTGGGCATGCTGCTGGGCGGGCTGTGTGCATGGTGGGCAGCGCGGCGATTCGTTCGAATTGGGTAGTGATGTTCTCACACCTGTTCCGCTTGCCCGAAATGTCCGACTCATCCGGCTCTAAACCGATGGACACCCGACGCGCAACGCTTCTTCTGGGAATCGGACTGTTTATCGCGGTGGTGCTAAGCGTGGTCGCTGCACTGAGCATTGGCGCGATACCGCTTGCTCCTGCCCAGCTGTTCCGCTTGCTGTTCGGAATCTCCACTGACATCACGCTGCACACGATTTTGTGGGAGCTGCGTCTGCCGCGTGTGTTGCTTGCGCTGTTGGTGGGCGGTGCTCTGGGCATGACGGGCGCCGCGTTTCAGGGACTGTTGCGCAATCCGCTGACGGACCCTTATGTGGTGGGCGTCTCGTCGGGCGCAGCGGTCGGCGCGGCGCTGGCCTACCTGCTCGGCTGGCATCTGAAAGGCTATGGGTTGGGCGTCTCGCTGCTCGCGTTTGTTAGCGGGTTGGGCGTGCTGAGCATGGTGATTACCCTCTCCCGGACGAACGGACAACTGCATCTCACCTCGTTTCTGCTGATGGGCGTGGCGGTCAGCGTGAGCCTATGGGGTGTGGTAACACTGTTGCTTCTTTTGGCGGGCGAGGATATGGCGCGGGTGCTTTACTGGCTGCTGGGTGGACTGTTGAACGCCGATTGGCAGCGGGTGATGGGCGCGACGCCTTTAATGGTGCTGGGCGGTATCGCACTGATGACTCAGGCACGCGGGCTGAACCTGTATGCGATAGATGAAGAGATTGCGCTCCACCTCGGCGTGCCGGTGGAGCGGCTCAAGTGGACTGTGTTGCTTGCCGGGGCGCTGATGACGGCAGCAGCCGTCGCGGTGGCGGGCATTATCGGCTTTGTGGGCTGGCTGGTGCCGCACCTGCTGCGACGCCTCGCGGGCGGCGACCATCGAGTGCTGCTACCCCTTTCGGCACTGGGCGGCGGATTGTTGCTGCTCTGGGCAGACACTGTGGCGCGCACGCTCACACGCCCTGCCGAGCTGCCTGTCGGGGTCATTACCGCCCTAATAGGCACACCGCTCTTTATCTGGGTGCTGCGTCACTATCGGCAGGCGGTGGTATAATCGATGATGCGCCCCCGTAGCTCAATGGATAGAGCAGCGGCCTTCTAAGCCGCCGGTTGTGGGTTCGAGTCCCGCCGGGGGCGCCACTGGGCTTCCAAATGATACTTACCGTAACGCTGAACCCGTCGGTGGATGAGGCGATTTTTGTGGAGGCGTTGCGCCTGCATGATACGAACCGCGTGCTGCGCGTGGAGGTAGACGCTGGCGGCAAAGGCATCAATCTGGCGCGGGTCGCCCATGCTTTGGGCAGTCCCGTGATGGCGCTGGGATTTCTCGGTGGCAAAACGGGGCAGTTCGTGCGCGCGGTGCTGGATGCGGAGGGCGTGCCGCACGATTTCCTCTGGCTCGATAAGCCCACCCGACGCAATCTCTGCATCGAGGAAATATCGGGACGACCGCCCACGATGCTGAACGAACCCGGTCCCGAAATCGGCTCTGGGCACTGGGAAGCATTGCTGGCGAAAGTGGAGACCTATTTGCCCCAGGCTTCATGGCTGGCGATGGGGGGTAGCCTGCCGCCTGGTGCGCCCCGCGAGGCATACGCCATGCTGATCGAGCGGGCGCATCAGGCAGGGGTACCCTGCGCCGTTGATAGCGACGGTCCCCCAATGCTCGCCGCGCTAAGTGCCCAGCCCGAATTAATCAAGCCCAACGAGCAGGAAGCGGAGCGATTATTGGGACGCGCCTTGCGAGGCGATACCGACTGTTTTGCCGCCGCGCGCGAACTGCATGAACGGGGCATCCGCTATGTGATTATCTCGCGCGGGGCACGCGGCGCCGATGTGGTCTCCCGCGAGGGCGCCTTCCGTGCCATTCCGCCCCCGGTGCATGTGCGCAGCACCATCGGCAGCGGCGACTCGATGGTTGCGGGCATCCTGCACATTCTGGCACAGGGTGGCTCACTGGAGGAGGCATTACGCTGGGGCACAGCCGCAGGCGCTGCCACCGCCACCACCAGCGGCGCCGAAATCGCTCGCCGAGAACAGGTGCTGGAACTGCTGCCTTTGGTGAAAATCAAGCGGATAGAGGCGTAGCGCACGCTTGGGGTATAATCGCGCCATGCTGTTCCAGTCGCTGGGGGTGCTGTTCTGGTTCCTGCCAGTGGCGGGGTTCATCATTTTGCTGTATCTGTTAAAGATACGGCGGCGGGAGGTGCGCGTACCAGCGCGCTTTCTCTGGCCCCCCATCACGACCGATGTGCGTGCGAACACGCTCTTCCAACGGCTACGCCCGAACCTCTTGCTTTTTCTTCAGCTGCTCATTGCCCTGCTGTTGCTGCTGGCGCTGGCGCGTCCCGCGATGCAGGCGCGAGGCGCACTTGGTAGGCAGACAGTGGTGATTGTGGATGCTTCCGCCAGTATGGGCGCGACCGATGTGCCACCTTCACGCTTCGAAGCCGCTCGCAGCCGATTGCGCACCCTTATTCGGGAGATGAGCGCGTCCGAGCAACTCGCCATTATCGAAGCGGGTCCGAATGTGCGCGTGGTCGCCTCGCTAACCTCTGATCAGCGCAAACTGCTGGATGCCGCGAACAGCCTCCAACTGAGCGACGCCCGGGGCAATATCGACGAGGCGTTACGCCTCGCTGCCGCGCTGGTGGGGAACCGCACAGGCAGTCGCATCGTGCTGCTCTCCGATGGAGCGTTCCCAGAGGTGGCGGACTTCTCACCCGGCAAGGCGCAACTCATCTATGAATCGTTTGGCAAGCACAGCGAGAATGTCGCCATCACCGCGATGGATGTGCAGGAGCGTGCTGGCGGCATCGAGTGGTTTGTTGGGCTGCGTCATTTCGGGGAGAAGCCTGTGAAGGGCATTCTGGAGTTCTACGCGGGGGGCGACCTGGTGGACGCACGCGAGATCACGGTTCCCCCCAAGCAGGCAGTCGGGCAAACGCTCACTTTGCAACACGCGCGGGAACCGCTGGAGGTGCGCTTGGTGCTGAATGACGCGCTGCCTGCCGACAACCGAGCCTACTTAATGGGCACAACAGAGCAAACCATCCGCGTGCTGCTCGTGGGCGAGGGCAACTTCTTCTTGGAACGTGCCCTCGCCCTAGAGCCAAGTGTGCAGTTAGATAAAGCACCTACCGTGCCTGAATCGGAGCGCGGCAACACGGTGGGCGGTGGCACTTATGCACTCATTATCTTTGACGGAACGCCAGTGGTGCCTGTCAAAGCGCGAGCAGTGATGGTCATCCGCTCCAAAGGGGGTCCGATTGCCGAGCTGAGCGGCTCCATCAAAGTGCCGCGCGTGGCAACATGGGAGCGCGACCATCCGCTGCTGCGCTATGTGGAGCTGGGCAACTTGCTCATCGATAACGCGCCACGGCTCACACCTGCCCCATGGGCGAAGGTACTTGCCGAGAGCCAGCAGACCCCGCTGATAGTCGCGGGCGAGCATGCGGGACGCAAATGGGTCGGCATCGGCTGGAACCTGCTCGAATCGGATTTCCCGCTCCAGCCGGGCTTCCCCATTTTTGTGGCGAACCTGCTGCACTGGGCGACCAGCGAGCGGGCATCCGAAGCGGGTTTCACCGTGCGCACAGGCACGCCCTTCACCTTGACCACGCATCCTGGGGAGCAGCAGCTCACCCTCAAACTGCCCAACGGGCAGAGCCAACTTCTGCGCGTCAATGAGGGGAGCGTGATTGTGCCAAGTGCGCCCAAGGTAGGGCTTTATGAGGTAGTGGGCAAGCGTACCCGCCTAAAATTCGCCGCGAACCTGCTGGACAGCGAGGAGTCGAATATCGCGCCACGCTCCGCTCTCCAACTGGGCGGGCGCACCGTTACCGCCCAAGCGAGCATTTTCACCTTGCGCGAGCTGTGGCGTCCATTGGCACTGCTCGCCCTGATGACCCTGATGGTAGAGTGGTGGGTGTTCATCCGCAGGTCATGATTCTGACGAGTGGATAAATTCTACTCGCTACTCACCCAGGAGGTACAATTCTCCCGGTGGAGACGACCATGAGCGTGATCGATTTCGAGACCTATGTGCGTCGGCAGCGGACTGCCTCCCTGCAGGAGGTGGATCCTGAAGTGTACGCCCTCATCCAGAAAGAAACGGCGCGGCAAGAGCAGAATCTGGAACTTATCGCCTCCGAGAACATCACCAGCCGTGCCGTGCGTGAGGCGGTCGGCTCGGTGATGACCGATAAATATGCCGAGGGCTATCCGGGCAAGCGCTACTACGGTGGCTGTGAGTATTACGATGAGGTGGAGCAACTGGCTATCGAACGGGCAAAGCAGCTCTTCGGCGCGGAACACGCCAATGTGCAACCCCACTCAGGCGCGAACGCGAACATGGCGGTTTACTTCGCGGTGTTGCAGCCGGGCGATACCTACATGGCGCTCGATCTGGCGCAGGGTGGACACCTGACGCATGGCAGCCCCGTCAACTTTTCAGGCACTCTGTACCATGTAGTGCATTATGGGGTGCGGCGTGATACCGAGACCATCGACTATGACCAGCTGCGCGCATTGGCGCGTGAGCATCGCCCAAAGCTGATTGTGGGTGGTGCGACGGTCTACCCGCGCGAGATCGACTGGGCGGCGATGCGTGCCATCGCTGATGAGGTAGGTGCCTACCTCATGGCGGATATCGCCCACCCCGCGGGACTGATCGCTGCGGGCGAATACCCCTCGCCCATCCCCTATGCCGACTTCGTGACCACCACCACACACAAAACGCTGCGCGGTCCGCGCGGCGGCATGATTTTGTGTAAGGCGGAATATGCCGCCCTCATCGATAAAACGGTCTTTCCGGGACTGCAGGGCGGACCCCTGATGCACCAAATCGCAGGCAAGGCAGTCTGCTTCCATGAGGCGCTGCAGCCCGAATTCAAAGCCTATCAGCGACAGGTGAAGGCGAACGCGCGCGCACTGGCCAACGCGCTCCAAGCTGAAGGGTTCCGACTGGTGGCGGGCGGCACTGACAGCCATCTGATGCTTATCGACCTGACCCCGCTGGGACTGACGGGCAAACTGGCACAGCAGGTGCTCGACTCGGTCAACATCACTACCAATAAAAATATGATCCCCTACGACACACAGAAACCGTTTGTCACCAGCGGTATTCGGGTAGGGACACCTGCGGTGACCACGCGCGGCATGCGCGAGCCAGAGATGGTGCTTATCGCCAATCTGATTGCCCGCGCCCTGCGTTATTACGAGAGTGAAACCGAGCTGGAGCGTGTCCGCCGCGAGGTGCGCGAGCTAACAGCGCGGTTCCCCGTGCATTTTTAGAGGCGAGTGGCGAATGGCGACTGGGTAAATTCCACTCGCCACTCACTAACCACCTACAAATCGCTGCCAATCCCGCCTAATGGCTGACCGAACTGACCGTAGCCGAAACGGGAGATGGAAGGCAACGCCTTCAGTCGCAAAAAGACCAGCAGACCGCGATCACGGCGGAAGCCGAACGGGTTGTCAATGAAGCGAATCTCCAGTTCGGCACAGTGCAGGTCGTAGGTCACTAACAGGTGGCGCCCCTCGAAGCGGTTCAAGTAGCCATTATACTGGAGGATACTGGAGAGACGCACGCGCCCCCATTTGAGCGCGTCCAGACGGGCATATACGCTGCCCCACCGATGGCGTTGCGGGTCATAACGCGCCGAGAGCGCAAGGCGCGAATCGCCAAACTGCCAGAAGAGATCGGTCAATAAGCTGGTGAACCGCCCACGGTTCATATCATAAGTGCTTTGTGTGCGCCAGCGCAGCCACTGCATAGGATGATACTCCAACTGGAGATTAAGGGGACTCCACGCTTCGCGCCCCTGCTCACGCGCCAGCAGGTCATAGGTACTAAGAGCGGACAGGTTCCAGCCGTTCCCCAGCCAAAGGCGCACATCGGCACTGAGCAGATTATAAGTGCCCGCTCTGTCCATGCCAAGTGGCGAGTAGCCATATGGGCGCAGATAGTTCCAGCGCAACGCCAAGCTGGAACGTCCGTTCAGTGCCACGCGCCCCTCCAACGAGGATTGCAAAAGGTATTGCGCGGTGTTATCGCTGTAGAAGGTTTGACGGAAGCTGTAAAGCCAGGTGATACCCGTAGGGAGCTGTGCGCGGTCGCTGGGCTGGTTAGGCTGGTAAGATAGGTTGGACCAGTCTGACCTGCCGGGCCGGGCGAGGTTGCCCTGCCATTCGAAGCCGAGCCGCTCACGGCGGATTCGGGAGGTGCCGCCCTCGGCAAAACGCCCCAGGCTCAGTCGCAGGTTCGCATCCAACCCGCGCACACCCCACCAGCGTGCGGGCGCACTCAGGCTCAGCTCCGGCAGACGCTCCAACCCGCCAAAGAACGCGGGCGCACTGCCCACCGGCATCAGCCGCTGATACTCCAGCTGCAGGTTCGCCCCCGACAGGTCGTAGTTAATGCTGGCGCGCGTGTTCCACTGACGCAAGCTGCCCTGTGATGCCCCCCCTGAAAGGGTCGCGTTTTCCAGATAGTCGCCCGACAGGTTCCAGCGCCAGCGTCCGAGGGTGCGCGTATCACTCAGGCTCCACGCGCGGTTGACCCCTTCAAAAGCTCCCGTGCGGCTGCGGCTCTCGCTGAAGCTCATGCGCGTCTGACCACTGGGCGAGGGCAACAGCCAGTCGGTGCGCAGCTCACGTGCCTCACTATCCGCAAACAGCAGATAACTGTTGCGTCGATAATCCGCGCTCCAACTGGTCTGGAGCCTGCCCAGCGACTGCTGGTGCTGCCACCGTCCTGTTAGGCTGTTGGTTCCGAGCGTGCGGTCACGCAAAAAATAGAGATTCAACGCGCCACGCGCATAAAGTTGCTGCAGATTGATACCTAACCCCTTGCGCTGCATCAGGTCGAACCGCAGATTGCCCACCGCCTCCCGCGCCAGCAGATAGGCAACGGCATATTTCAAATAGAGTCCTTCCTCTTCCGAGAAACCTGTTTCGGGCAGGGGCGACGATTCGCCCGTTTCGCGCAGAGGTACCACCACATAGGGCAGGGTGAACAGCGTGCGCCCCAGCACCTCGAAGCGCACATGGCGCAGAATGGCACGTTTGCCCCCGATCGCTTCCATGCGCTCGGCGTCCCATAGATAGTGGGGGTGCCCCCGATTGCATGTAGTTGCCTGCAAATGTTCGCCGTGGAGGATGTTCTGATCGCCCCGCAGCTGTTCACCACGCAGGTAGAGGTTGTCCAGCAGGCGGTTGTTCAGAAACGACGGCTCCAGGCGGGCGGAACCGCGTCCCAGCTCCCAGTGACGCTGACGCACATTCAACAGGAGCTGCTCGCCCTGTGCCAAAACGCCGTTCCCCTCCAGACGCACGCCCCCGCTGAACAGATAATTGCCGGCACGGGTGGAGCCTTCTGCATGCGCTCCAGAAAGCAGATAATCGCGCCAGCGTGCTTCGATCCGCTCCGCTTGTAAAGAGCCATCCGCCTGCCAGGTGAGAGCGTCCACGCGCAGGATTTCTATTATCTCCTTGCTATTGGCAGGCGGCTGTGCCTGTTGCTGGGCGGTGCATGGGATAAGCTTGCACAGCCCAAGCAAAAGCGAGACCACCAAAACCGTCCCTCGCTGCCGTTCCATTCCCTGTGCCTATATTGTAGACGCTCCAGTGACGATGGAACCTTTTAGGGGTTTCATTCGTTCCCCTCTTTACCATCCTAATCGAAGGGAGGTTCAAATGATGAGACGCATACTGAGTGTCGTACTGGGCGCGCTCGCTTTGGGATTGTTCAGCGCTGGAGCGCAAATCTGGACATTCCACACCACGCTGACAGCGGACCAGGAAGTACCCCCGACCAGCAGCCCAGCAACAGGTGTGGCGATGGGGACCTATGACCAGTCCACGAATATGCTTCAGATCACGGTCAACGCGTCGGGCTTTGAAAGTGACCTACTCTTTGGGCACATTCATAGGGGCGCCGTGGGAGCCACGGGACCGGTCATTTTCCCCTTGACCAATACGAGTAGCGATCCCCGCGTGTGGACATCCTCCAACACCTTCACCTTGACGGAGGCGCAAGAGGCGGACTTTTTGGGTGGGCTGTACTATGTGAACCTGCACACGCGAACGTTCGCCAGTGGTGCGATTCGTGGGCAGATTTTCCCCGTGCCAGAGCCGGCGTCGCTGCTTGCCCTAAGCACAGGGCTGTTAGTCTGCCTGCGTCGTCGCCGAGCGCGTTAAAAATCCACGGGGCGCAGGTAATATTCGCCGATGGCGGTGGTGGACAGCATCGCGGTGGTCGGCAGGTGCCGCTTCCAGTGCGTGCTGTCCACCTTGTTTTTGACCAGCATCACCTCGTCGCGCGGAAAGCCCATCTGGATCAGCCGCTCCGGCGAATAACCCTGGGTCAAAAAGTAGAGGATGCGGTCTGCCTTGTGATAGGAGATGCCGAAATCACCCTCGTCCGTTTGCCCCACGATTAAATCCGCCGAGGCAGGTTTCTCCACAATCACCTCCGGCACACCCAGATAGCGTGCCAGTTGCCATACTTGCGTCTTGAACAGGTCGCCCAGCGGGTTCACAGGAGGCGAGTCGTCCGCGTGCCAGGTGAAATAGCCGAACAGGCGTTCGCTTTTGTTGCCCGTGCCGATGGGGAGCGCATTCAGCTTGGCAGACTGATCAAACAGCACTATCATGCGCATACGGGCGCAGATGTTGCCGATACGCGCAGGTGTTGCGTCGGGTTCATAACGCTCGATGTAGGGGTCTACCATCGGCGTGATTTCGATAACACGCGAATGGATGCCCAGCAAATCCACCACCAGCTGCCCATGCTCCAGACTTTGCGGGCTGCTGGTCTTGTAGGGCATCATGAACGCCCACACATTTTCTGGCCCGAATGCACGGGCGCACAAAAACGCCACCAGCGACGAATCGACCCCGCCGGACAAGCCCAACAACACCCGTTCGAATCCGCGTCGTCGCCGCACCTCATCACGCAAAAATTCAATCAGCCATTCCGCCACCAGCGGCGCGTTAATGCGCAATGGCTCGTCCGAGCTGGGATCCAGCGCAGGTGCGTACACCACTGGAAACACTGGCTGCTCCCGATTCTTGTTCCCTGCCATCTGTTTCACCCTCCTATGGATTCTATCTCATTAAAGCCCATGGATGACGGGGTTGCCGGGCGAGCCGTTGGAGGTTTTGTTCGGCTCACCAGGAGGTTCGCCCTCCAATTGGAGCGAGTAGCGAGTGGTGAGTGGTATAATCTTGCCAGAGGTGCAACGATATGCCTGATCAAACCATCAAGACCATCCGTTTGAAGGTGCGTCGGCAGGATGGACCGACAAGCAGACCCTACTGGCAGGAGTTCGCTCTGCCTTATCGACCTAATATGAATGTTATCTCATGCTTGATGGAGATTCAGCGCAATCCGGTGGACGCATCGGGGCAACTGACCTCGCCTCCGGCATGGGAAGCGGCCTGCCTGGAAGAGGTGTGCGGGACTTGCACTATGGTCGTCAATGGCAGGGTGCGTCAGTCCTGCTCTGCGTTGATCGACCATGTGGGCATCCGCAAGGGCGACACCATCGAGGTCACTTTAGAGCCGATGAGCAAGTTCCCTGTCGTTCGCGACCTCATCGTGGATCGCAGCCGAATGTTTGAGGCGCTCAAAAAGATTCAGGGCTGGATCCCGATCGACGGCACGCACGATCTGGGGCCAGGACCGCGCATGGATGACCGCCTTCGCGAATTGCGCTATGCCTTTGCCCGTTGTATGACCTGTGGCTGCTGCATGGAGGCATGCCCCCAATACAATGAACGCTCCGCCTTTATCGGGCCTGCACCGCTCACGCAGGTGAAGCTGTTCAATCTCCACCCTATAGGCGCGACGCTGGAGCATGAGCGTTTAGAAGCGATTTCAGGGCCGGAGGGGATCACGGGCTGTGGCAACGCGCAGAACTGTGTCAAAGTTTGTCCCAAAGGCATCCCCATCACGCGCGCCATTGCGGAGTTGAATCGCGACACCACCCTCTATCGCCTGAAAAAATGGCTGGGGCTGATTCCTGAACGGGTGATTGGCGAGGTTGCCGAGTAGCGGGAACGGTGTGGCATGCGCATTCTGATTACGAATGATGATGGGGTCTATGCGGATGGGATTCAGGTGTTAGCAGCGCGCCTACGCGCCCTGGGCGAGGTCTTTGTTGTCGCGCCCGACCGTCCACGCAGCGCGATGGGGCACGCCATCACCTTGCACAAACCATTGCGTCTGCATCGGGTGCATCTGCGCGATGGTACGGTCGCTTACGCCACCAATGGCACACCCACCGACTGCGTGACACTCGGTGCCCATGCGGTGATGGAGCATCGTGTCGATCTGGTGGTTTCCGGAATCAACGCGGGACCTAATCTGGGTTGGGACCTGACCTATTCGGGCACCGTCGCCGCGGCAATCGAGGGTGCAGTTCACGGTATCAACGCCTTTGCGGTTTCACTGGCAGCGGAGGAAGTACTCCCCCTCGCTCGCGAAACCATGGAGGGCGAGGCTCCTGCCGAGCCGCGAGTGGAGGGCGAGGCTCTTGCCGAGCCGCGAGTGGAGGGCGAGGCTCCTGCCGAGCCGAGAAAGAGCGAACCGCTCGCCCCACCCCGATTGCACTATGAAACCGCTGCCGAAGCCGCTTATCGAATCGCGCAGGTGCTGATGCGTCATCCCCTGCCGGCGCATACCTTCCTGAATGTGAATGTGCCGAACCTGCCCCTGAGCGAGATCGAGGGCTTTCAGGTCACCACGCTGGGCAAGCGTCAGTATGCCGACCGCATCGAGCAGCGCATAGACCCCGCAGGGCGACCCTACTACTGGTTGAGCGGTAGCCTGATTGAGGAGCGAGACCAGCCCGGCACGGATGTCTATGCGGTGGCGCGCGGCTATATCGCCATTACCCCGATCCATCTCGACTTCACCGCGCACGAACTGATTGCCCCCTTACGGGAGTGGTTTAGTGGCGAGTGGTGAGTGGCGGGGGGAGCAAGAGGTATACTTCCCACGAGAGAATGGAGTTGCTCTATGAATTTGCGGTGCGTGTCGGTGAGCTGTTTGAGTTTTGAACATGGAGGCAAGCGATGAAAGTGGTAGCTATCTTACCCCCATCAGAGCAGGTACAGGCGCAGATAGGGATGGTGCGCGCATTGTTTCAGGGGCATACGGTGGAGCTGGCGACGAACGCTGCGGAGCTGGAGCCGCATCTATCCGACGCGGAGGTGCTCATCTCCACCGCCTTCACGCCTCTGACGCGCGAGATGTTGCAGCGGGCACCGCGCCTGCGCTTCATTCAGGTAGCGGGTGTGGGCACCGACCATGTGGATATAGAGGCGGCGCGTGAACTGGGCATCACGGTGGCGGCTGTCACAGGCGCGAATACGGTTAGCGTCGCCGAGCATGTGGTGATGGTCGCGCTCGCGCTGCTGCGTGGACTAATCCCCGCCCACAATCAGATGGCACGCGGTGAATGGTCGCTGCCCTACTGGATCGCTCATGCCCGTGACCTACAGGGCAAGACGGTGGGCATCGTCGGCATGGGACGCATTGGGCGCGAAGTCGCCGCTCGCTTGCTGCCGTTCGGTGTGACCACCTTCTACTATGATGCGAACCCACTGACCTCCGAACAGGAGAATACCCTGGGCGTGACCTTCCTGGAGTTGGACCCTCTGCTGGGCGAGTGCGACCTCGTCACGCTCCATCTACCGTTGACAACCGACACGCGCGGTATTCTGAATCGCGAGCGGCTCTTTCGAATGAAGCGGGGCGCGTTCCTGATTAACACGGCGCGTGCGGAACTGGTGGACGAAGCGGCGTTGGTGGAAGCATTACAGACGCACCTGGGCGGCGCGGCGATCGATGTGTTCTCACCTGAACCGCCCCCACCCGATCACCCGCTGCTGAAGTTGCCCAATGTGGTGCTGACCCCGCACGGTGCGGGCGTGACGCAGGAGGCGCAAGGACGCATCGCGCAAGGTGTTATCCAGAATGTGCTGCGCTTCTTGGAAGGTCGTCCCCTCGCCGATGTCGCGGTGCAGGGCAACCGCTAAGGCTTATCCCACACGCAGCCACAGGCACTTCAGATACAGGCTTTCAGGGAACTGCATCAGGAAGGGATGGTCGGGCGACTGGAAGGAGACATCCTCCAGGTAGAGGGCGCGTCCGCGATCGTGGGCTGCTAAACGCACCGTATCTACCATCAGCGACAAATCCATCTGATAGGCGCAGCTGCACACCAGCATGCGCCCGTTCGGTGTGAGCAGCGGCAGCGCGTGATAGACCAGTTTCCAGAGCGCCCAACGCAGCGATTCAAGTTCCGCACGCCGCTTGGCAATCGCGGGTGGGTCTAAAATAATCCAGTCGTACCGCTCACCACGCTCGGCAGCAGCAGGCAGCCACTCAAAAGCATTTGCCACTTCCCACTCCACCGGCAACTGGTTTCTCTCGGCGTGCTGCTGTGCCAGCGCAATCGCTTCAGGCAGGATATCCACGCCCTTTGCGAAGGCGCCGGCGCGAGCCGCATAAAGTGCGAACGCCCCTGTATAGCAGAACAGATCCAGCACGCGCTCGCCAGGTTGTACGAGGCGAGCCAGCTGGCGACGATTCTCGCGCTGATCCAGATAGAAGCCCGTTTTGAGACCACCTGCGGTGGGCACGAGGAACTGCAACCCGCTTTCGGTGATGGCGATTCGCTCGGGCACATGCCCATAAAGCACCCCCGTAAAGGGCGAGAGACCTTCCTCCCGTCGCGATTCCATCTCACTGCGCTCCAGAATGCCGTCAGGCGCAAGCGTGTCCACCAATGCAGGCAGCCAGAGCGGCTTCAGCCGTTCCATTCCCAGCGTGCGCACCTGCACCACAAGGGAGTGTGCATAGCGATCCACAATCAGTCCGGGCAATCCATCCGCTTCGCTGAACACGAGGCGATAGGCATTGGTCTCGGTGATGACTCGCCGGCGTAGCTGGAGGGCATTTTCGAAGCGTCGTGCGAAAAACGCCTCGTTAATCGCTTCCTCTTGCAAAGTTAGCACACGGGCGGGGAAGCGACTGCGACTGTGGTAGGTAGCGATGCCCAGCAGCGTGCCATCATGAGCGAGCAGACGGATCAGTCCGCCATCGGTTGGGGAGCCTTCTATGCGATCAATCTCACCCCGTTGTACCCAAGGATAGAGGTGGCGAATTTTTTTCTCGCGTCCTGCCTTCAGCCAGACCGCGCCTTCAATCACGCCCCATTATACCCCCTGCTTTGGGGGCTTCCCTGCCAAAAATGGGGGCAATTTACCCCTTTTGAGGGCGATTTTGCCCCAAATATCTGCAGGAAAAAGCAGGAATCAAGCAGGGTGGTGTAAAATATAGGCAGTGCAGGCAGGTTGAACCTGTCTGTAATCCAACCATAAGGAGGGAGGCGTATGCAGTTCTTCAGCGTGAAGGACCGCAAGATGATTGATGTGCCGGACAGCCAGGTGAAGGCCGTTAAGTATGAGCGAACCACCAAGTCCGGCAAGAAGCAGGTGCGCTACGCTCTGAAAGCCGAGTACAACGGGCGCAAACTGACCAAGTTCGTGGACGAGGCGACCTACAAGAAGTACGGCGGCAAGTAGGGGAGGTGCACCGGGGGAGCCCCACCGGGCTGGGAGCAGCGGCTCATTATCTGGATTCAGCCGTCGTGTGGGGGTTCCCCCACCTGCTTCTCAAGCATGTAGGGCGGCACGGGCTTGCCCAGCAGCCGCACGATGCCCCACAGTACCCCCGTGCCCAAGAATAACGCGAGCCATACTGGCAGCCCAAAGGCGGTGGCCATATCACCAATTAGCCATGCCACGATCCCGGCTGTCAGCGCGTAAGGTAGCTGGGTGCGCACATGGTCGATATGATCCGACCCTGAAAAGATGGAGGAAAGCACCGTCGTATCGGAGATCGGGGAGCAGTGGTCGCCAAAAGTTGCGCCCGCCAGCACGGAGGAAAGCGACGCAATCAGGAAAAAGGTCTGCTCCTCGGACCCCATTCCCTGCGTGAGGTTCTTCACGACCGGGATGACCAACGGCATGAGAATGCTCATCGTTGCCCATGAACTGCCTGTGGCGAAGCTAATGCCTGCTGCGACCAGCGTGGTTAATGCAGGTAACCACTGCGGCGAAAGCACGCCAGTGAGCGCTTGCACCAAGTAGTGTGCTGTGTGCAAATCGTCGCAGACCTGCCCGATACTCCAAGCCAGCCCCAGAATCAGCATGGCGAGCAACATCGCCCGCATGCCTGCCAGCCACGCTTCGAAGGCACGCGCCACAGTCATACCTCCTATCCGCACCGTGAGAAACGCTGTCCCACACCCCATGACAGAACCCCATAGCAGGCTGTTGTACGAATCGGCATTTGCGAGGATGGTGCGGAGGGCTGCCCAGCTGTTCAATGGCTCACCTGTGCTGTGATAGCCTGTGTGGAGCAGCCCGCCCAGCGTGCCCAGCACCGTCACCAGAAGGGGCAGGACCGCACTCCAGAGCGTGCCACGCACATGAGGCTCTGGCACCAGTTCCGCCGAATCGTAGTCGGCTAAGGGGGAGGCATTCTCACCCAGCACGCGCCCTGTCGTGCGCGCACGCACTTCCGCCCGATACATCGAGCCGAAATCGCGCCGCTGCCAAATGAGCATAGCCAGCAGCACCAGCGCAAAAATCGGATAGAAGCGATAGGGTAGGCTCAGAATGAACGCCCAGTACGGCTCCATCTGGATCCCACTCGCCTGAAAGCTTTCGGCAATCACGGAGACTTCGAACCCAATCCATGTGCTGATGATGGCCAGGTTGGCTACAGGAGCAGCGGTCGTGTCAACGAGATAAGCCAGTTTCTCGCGTGAGATACGCAGCCGATCACACAGCGGGCGCATCGCGGTGCCCACAAAAAGGCTGTTGGCGTAGTCATCGAAAAAGATAAGCAACCCCATCAGAAAGGTGCTTAACTGGGCACCGCGGTCGGTCTTGACGAAACGGCTTAGTGTCCGCACAATCGCTTTCAGCCCGCCGGAGCGGGTGATCAGCCCCACCATCCCGCCCAGTAGCAGAGTGAAGCCAGCGATTTTCAAATGGTTCGTGTCCGCGTAGGCATTGAGAAGATAGGTATCCACAACACGCAACAAGGCGGTAAAGGGATCCGCGCCAAACACCATCCACGCGCCCAGCCAAATACCACCCACTAACGCCAGCACGACTTGACGCATCCACAGCGCAAGCGCAACTGCCAGCAGCGGTGGGAGCAGGCTCCACCATGCGGGAATAGCGCGCAAGCTTCCCTCGCCACGCTGGTCGCCCACGACCCACTCATAGCGCGTGAACCCACTGGCAGGCAATTGCATCTTGGCGGTCAAGTTGCCCTGGGCATCCATGGTCTGCTCAATATGCCCCACTTTGTGCCCATGCTGAAAAAAGTACAGAGTGAATCGCGCATGAGGCATCGACCCAGAGGCTTTGATTTCAAAAGGCACGCCGCTCAGCGCGACACGCGGCAGTGAGACCTCCACCGCATGCACTTGCGTCAGACAAAACAACAAAAAGATGATTCCACTGGCAAGTGCGTGTTTGTTCATTCTACCCGCCTCCATGCGGGCGAATGATACCCGTCATTGGGTGGGTTTTTGCAGCGATTGCAGCGGTTGGCGGGACGGCTCATGGTTGGGGTCTAATGCCAGTGCCTTTTCCAACTCCACGAGGGCATCCTGTTTTCTGCCCAGTTTGGCATACACTGCCGCGAGGTGATAGCGTAGCTCCGCGGTGGTTGGCGCGATGTCCACCGCGATGCGCAGATCTTTGAGTGCCTCTTCATAGCGCCCCATCTTGTAGTAGACCCATCCGCGCGTATCGTAGTAAGTTCCCAGGTTCGAGCGGATGGCTAAGGCACGGTTCGCCAGCTCCAGCGCGTGTTCCAGATTCTTGCCCTGTTCCGCCAGCGAATAGGCGTAATTATTGAGGGCGAGATGATTCTGGTTATCGAGTTGCACCGCCTTTTCATACCAGCGGAGCGCGTCTTCAAATTTGCCAATCTGATGCGCCAGGTCGCCCAGCACGCGATAGTAGTCGGAGCGATCGACTTTGACCTTGATTTCGTTGGCACGCGCTTCATACTGAATCAAAAACTCGTAGGCGGGCTTCGCGGCACGGTACTGGATGTAGACGCGATAGACGCGCGGGAGCGCGGCAGTCAGATTGCTCGTTTGCGCGACATAGCGATGGAAGGCATCGGCAGCCCCCGCGTAGTCGCGTGCCTGCAGCTTCTGCTCGCCCTCTTTAAGAAGTTGCTCTGCTATCTGCCGTTCATCTGCCCGTCGGCAGCCGCCCAGTATCAACGCCACTGCAAGCAACCACCCGATCGCTCTCATGGCTTCCATTATACTCGCTGTCCGTTTCGGCTCGGCGGGAAGCCCCGTCTCCCAGGGTGGTTCGACGGGTTGGACTGGTCCGACGGGGCAGACTGGTCATGCCTGTTCAGGCTCTTTATGGGCGGGGCGTACCACCCATCGGATGGGCGTGCCCATATAGGTGTAGCGTGCGCGTACCCGATTCTCCAGATAACGCAGGTAGGAAAAATGTACAATTTCGGGATCGTTCACAAACAGCACGATGGTTGGGGGACGCACTTCCGCCATCGTCGCGTAGTAAATCTTGAGCGGTTTGCCCTTGCGTGTGTAGGGTCGCTCATAGAGGGCGTCGTGGATTAAGCGGTTCAGCTCGCCAGTCGGCACGCGCATGCAGTGAAACTCTGCAACTTGCAGGGCGGTGTTCAGCACGGTTTCGATGCCGATGCGCAGCAACGCCGACACAAACACCACCGGCACGAAATCGAAGCCCGGTGCCTGCTGCTTCACCAGCCGTATGAAGTCGCGCTTGGCGGGCGTGTTTTTGCCCAAGTTACCATCAGGTGGTTCCACCAGATCCCACTTGTTCGCCACCCAGATGCAGGCGCGCCCCGCATCGACGGCGAGGTGCGCGATGCGCCGATCGCCATGGGTTAAACCCTCCTTCGCATCGATGACGATAAGGGCGACATCGGCGCGTTGCAACGCGCGTTCGGCACGCAGTTGCGCGTAATAGTCTAAAGAGCCTTGCACCTGTCCTGGGCGACGGATGCCCGCCGTGTCGATCAGCAGCATCGGCTGGTCGTTCCATGTGAAGGGCGTGTCCAGCGTGTCGCGTGTTGTCCCCGGAAGGGGGCTGACGATGGCGCGTGGCTCGTTAAGAATCGCGTTCAGCAGCGACGACTTGCCCACATTGGGTCGCCCGACGATAGCGAGGCGCAGCGGCTCTTCTGGCTCCTCTTCAAGGTGGGGGTGGGACACCTGTTGCACGGCTCCTAACGCCAGCTCCAGCACCTCTGCCAGATTGTGCCCGTGAATGGCGGAGATGGGGATTGGCTCGCCCAGTCCCAGTCGGAAGAACTCGGCGCGTTGCAGCTCCCAACGGTCGGGGTTGTCCGCCTTGTTTACCAGCAGCAGCACGGGCTTCCCGCTCCTGCGCAGTAGGTGAGCAATCTCCTCATCCACAGGGTTCAGCCCCTCTCGCGCGTCTACCAAAAAGAGGATGCAATCGGCTTCATGGATGGCGATCTGCGCTTGAATGCGCACTTGCTCAATCAGCGGATCATCGATGCCGAAAAGCATGCCACCGGTATCGATTACCACGAAGGGCTGTCCCTGCCATTCCGCTTCCCCATAGAGGCGGTCGCGTGTGACACCCGGCACCGCTTCCACAATCGCCACGCGCCGACCGATGAGGCGATTGAACAGGGTGGATTTACCCACATTTGGTCGCCCCACGATTGCCAGCACCGGTCGCCTGCTTGCCCCCATCGCAACAGGGATTGTACCTTCAAGCAGGCAGGAAAAAGTGGGCAAGGTGGGGTATACTATGGAATAATAGCGGTTGTAGTGCGTTTGGCGTGGAGGCTTGGCGGATATGCCAACACAGCGAGAGCAGACGGCTGGTAAACCAGCACGGCAAACAGTGGGGTCGCTTTACGAGGAGGTCCATACCAGTGGATCGAGTGCCTACCGTCTCTACTGCCTCGTCACCTTCTACACTCGTGCCCGTCAGCCCCTGTTGGATGAGGAGGTCCTTCCCCATTTCCATCATGCGCTCCGCGAGGTTTGCAAGCAGTATGAGTACCAACTCATCGCCTACTCCCTGAAGCCCAACCAGGTCAATTTGCTCATCTGCTACAAGCCGATGGTCGCGCTGACCGACCTGGTGGGCAACATTAAGCGGGGCACCGCGCACCGCCTGTTTGAAGCGCTGCCACGGTTAGAGCGGCGTATCGGGAAGCGCAGCTTCTGGGCGGAAGGCTATTATGTGGAGACCGTCGGCTATCGGCAGGTGGAAGGGATCGTGCGTCTGTGGCACGAGCGTGAGAAGCGCAGCAAAGCGCTCATGACGGCCAAGGCAGAAGCATTTGACCCATTGAGCATCGATGGCAAAGCCTTGGAGCGCGCCATGGAGGAACTGCTGCCCGCTGAACGCGCTCTGATCAAACTCCTGCACGGATTGCATGGCGAACGCGTGCATACACCCGAAGAGGTTGCCGAGATGCTCTCGCTGAAAGTGGAGGAGGTGCGCCAGATCGAGCAAGAGGTGATGCATAAACTGCGCGAATGGCTAACGGGGGTGCGCCTGCCACACCCGGAAGGAGGTGAAAACCATGAGTGAATGTTTGTTCTGCAAAATCGCTTCACGCGAGATCCCTGCAACCATTCTCTATGAGGACGAGCATGCGGTCGCCTTCCGCGACATCAATCCGCAAGCGCCCGTGCATGTGCTTATCATCCCGCGTCAGCATATTGCTAGCTTGGCGGAACTGAAACCGGAGCAGACAGCGTTGATGGGACATCTGTTATGGGTCTGCGCCGAGATTGCCCGTCAGGAGGGCGTGGAGGCGGAGGGCTATCGCGTCGTCCTGAACACCAACCGCGCTGCAGGTCAGTCGGTATTTCACCTGCACCTGCACCTGCTGGGTGGTCGCCACATGAGGTGGCCGCCGGGATAATGGTGGGACGATTCACCCATCGCTAATCCCTAAAAAGCCACGCGCTGCCCACATGTTCGGGCAGCGTATCGATGGCTATCACGACCCCTTCTGCCACCCGTTGGAACGGGATTTCGCGCTGAGTGGTGGGGTCGATCCAGAGGGCGCGACGCGGTTTCCACCAGCGGGGAAGCGGGATCCGCGCTCGAATCGCGCGTTGCTCGCGGAAGCGATAGCCCTGTGGGTGCATCTCGTACGCCAGATTGGTCAGCCAGAGCGCTGCCTCGTGCTCGCCAAGTAAGAGCGAGGCATCCAATCGCTTTGGCTCGGTGGCTTGTTCCACGGTTGCCCGACCTGCCCATTCCATGCGCAATAGCCACTCGCGCACCGTTTTCAGGAATCGATTCAGGCGGGTTTGCTCCTCGTAGGCTTCGCGTCCGTGCGCCACGAGTTGCTCCACAGTCCGCGACCGTTCCGATTCGGGCAGCGGGCGCAACCTCTGCATATAGTAGCGTCGGAACGGCTCCTCCAGGAAGGTGGTGAACCAGAGCACGCCCTTCGCGCCGCGCCCAAGCTGCAGCCAGAGCTGCACACGAATCTCTTCGGGGGTCGGGCATGCCCTGCCGAGTTGCCCTTCAACCCACACACGCTCGTCCCACGGGTGTGCGCCCTGCGCCCAGACCCAGAAAGGCAACGGCTCGCAATTCGCTCGTAAATCTTCCGTGTAGGTTGCTGCTAACTCCAGCAGGTTGCCCCATGGTGCAGGCGAAAGGTCGGGCATTGGCGCGCCCACGCGATAGGCATCGTAGCAAGCGATATCGGGAATGGTGGCAAACTCGCCGAAGCGGCGCGAACGCGCCAGATTCAGATAGACAGGTGAGCTGACTTGGCGGTCGCGAAACACCTGTGCCACGCGCTCGCACAGCGTCGGTAAGTGCCAATGGTCCACCTCGCGCGGCTCTGTCCAGTCGGGTTCATCCTTTATCATATAGGCGATAATGTGTGGGTTGTGCGCATGGCGTTCGATGAAGCGTGTATCGGGGCGTGGGAAGCCAGCGAATACCAGCGCCTTGACGCCCAGTTGCGGACAGGTCTGCTCAAACGCGCGTCGCTCCACCTCCGCATGGGTGTCGCTGAACACGAAAGTATCGAAACCTCGCGCTACCAGCTCCCGCATCAGGTTCTCGTCCTGCCACACCTCTGTGCGCCAGGTGCCGATAGGAAAGAAGCGTGGCAGTGGTCGCACCACGCCGGCGGTCATGGTAGTTGCCTGCCCTGCGCGGGCGTCCACTTGCAGCGCAAGAATCTGGGATGGCTCCGGCTCAAAAGGTAAGCGAGCATGCAAAAAGGCAAGTTCCCCTGGCGCCAGACGCGATTCTGGCGTGCGGAAGCGCAGCGGTTTGCCCTGCACACGCAGCTGTTCGATTTGCCAGACACGCTGCGGGTCATCGTTGCGCACCACGACGGTCAACTGAGTAGGCACGCGGTCTGCACCCTTGGTATCCGATTTGTGCTTCTCTGCAGGAGCCATTCCCTCCAGCCATGCGCTTGTTAGTGTCAAAGGTGACGGTTCTATTGGCAGTATCCATTCGTGCCGCTCGCCGTCCGCCAGAATCAAGCGAAATTTCAGCGGCGATTGGCGCAGCAGCGACGCCTGCGCGTTCAGGATAAGCAATGCACTTCCACGCGGCGGGATAGGTTCTGGCATCAGGCGGAACCAGTTTAGCCCGTTACCGTTGGTGCGACTGTCAGCAGGGATGTCGTTCAGCACAATGGCACTGACATTGCGTGCTATGCGCTTCGGATTGTGCAGAAAGACCCAGAAAGTACCCCCCAACTCACTTCGGGGTGGTGATGGCTCCAAAATAGCCCGGCTCGATTGATGCGCCCGGTAGTAGACCTCTATCTGCATCCCTGCTCCTCCTGCTATCGCAATCTCCATCCAACCCGATTTGGTAGGGACACAGCGTGTCCCTATAAGTAGCAGTGTACCTCCGTCGAACCAGCGAAATCAAGGTGTGGCGAGTAGCGCGTTGGAAGGGGCGACAGGGGTCTGACCCTACTTGCTTGACAGTGTTCGACGGAGTTGGGGTGGCAGGTGTTCGGGCAGTAGGGTGGGCGCGTCGGGCGGGGCTAACACCACAGACGATTCGATAGCATTCTCCAGCTCGCGCACATTGCCTGGCCATGGATATGCTTTCAACAGTTGCAACGCTTCGGGGCTGACCTCGTGCATGGCGCGATTGTTCTCTTGCGCGTACTTCCTGACAAAATGCTCAATTAGCAGGGGTATATCTTCGGGGCGCTCGCGCAGGGGCGGTAGATGGATATGCACCACCTGCAGGCGATAGAACAGGTCCGCCCGGAAAGTGCCTGCCTGCACCGCCTGTTCCAGATCGCGATTGGTCGCAGCGACGAGGCGCACATCGACGGGGATCGGTTTGTTGCTGCCCAGCCGTTCAATCTCGCGCTCTTGCAACACGCGCAGCAATTTGACCTGAATCAAGGGTGGGATGTCGCCAATTTCGTCCAGAAAGAGCGTGCCACCGTTTGCCGCTTCGAACTTGCCGATGCGGTCCGTTTCAGCCCCGGTGTATGCGCCCTTGACCGCCCCGAATAGTTCCACCTCCAGCAGGGTTTCCGGGATGGCTGCGCAAGAGACAGCTACGAAGGGACCGCTGGCACGGCTGCTTTTTTCGTGGAGCATTCGAGCGATAAGTTCCTTGCCCGTACCGCTCTCACCCGTAATCAGGACGGTGGTGCGTGTATCTGCAACACGCTCCACGATTTGCAAGATTTCACGGATGGTGGGGCTATTGCCGATGAAGAGGGTCTCCTTGCGTGGGGCAGCGCGTCGGCGTGTGTCTGGGGTGGTCGGAAAGCGTTCACGGTCGCGCAAGGCGTTGCGAATCACTTTGCGCAGCACATCCATCTCCAGTGGCTTGGTCAGGAAATCGACCGCACCCAGTCGCATCGCCTCCACTGCAGCCGGGATCGTGCCGAAGGCGGTCATCATGACCACAATCAGGTCGGGATATTTTTCACGCACCCGACGCAGCAGCTCCAGACCGTTCATATCGGGCATCACCACATCGGAGACCAACACATCGCAGTGTGCCTCATCCAGCAGTTTCAACGCTTGATGTCCGCCCGATGCGGTGAGCGTATGATAACCGTCTTTTTGAAGCCCCATCGACAGCACGCGACGGATATTTTCTTCATCATCCACAATCAGCACGGTTGCACTCATGGCATTCACCTCTTTTTGGCAAGTGGCGAATGAATAGATTCCATTTACTACTTGCTACTTGCCCCTCACTATTCGCCACTCGCCATTTTCGGAAGCCATACGGTAAAGATAGAGCCTCCTTCGGCAGGGCATTCGACGCACACCTCGCCTTGATGTGCCTGCACGATCTTTTGGACAATACTTAGCCCCAGTCCGGTTCCCCGCGTGCGGGTGGTATAGAAGGGCGAAAAGATTTTCTCACGGATTTCAGTGGGGATGCCTTCTCCCGTGTCCTGTACCTGCAGGTACACTCGGTTGTTTTGTTCACCTGCCCGCAGGAAAAGACGCCCCCCATTGGGCATTGCTTGGATAGCGTTCTGGATCAGATTGCGCAACACTTGTTCGATGCGGACAGGATCGAGGTGCGCGCTCGGCTCGCCCGCAATTTCCAGCTGGGCAGTGATTTTCGCCTCTTTGAAGTAGGGGGCA
This sequence comes from bacterium HR15, assembly GCA_002898555.1. Taxonomy (GTDB): domain Bacteria; phylum Armatimonadota; class Fimbriimonadia; order Fimbriimonadales; family GBS-DC; genus HRBIN15. Next base: position 30,157 of record BEHR01000010.1, on the reverse strand, counting down.
AGGGCTTGCATCAAGCGTTTTAGCAGCGGGCGCAGCACGACGGGGCGCCGATTCAGCACAAACGGTCGTGCGAATTCTAAAAATTCCTCCGCAATGTCGTTTAGCCGAGCCACTTCCTGCCGAATGATGTCCACATAGGTTTGCACCTGTTCGGGCAAATTCTCCTCTTGCATCAGCAGGTCGGCAGCGCCTTTGAGCGCGGTGAGCGGATTGCGAATTTCATGCGCAATCGTGGCGGTCATCTGACCGATTTCGGCGAGGCGCTCCATCTGGCTCAGGCGCGTTTCAAGGCGGTGATACTCCGTGACATCTTCAAACACGACTACTGCGCCCCCACTGCTCTCAGCTCCCCGCATCACCAGCGGGGTGATGGTGAAATTGAGCAGTTGCGCTTCGTCTTGTGCATCGGGGGTTTTTCGGAACGGAATTCTGTAGAGGGTGCGTGAGACGCCGCCTTTGATCACCTCGTCGAGTGCACTCTGCAGCATTCGGAGCGCGTCTTCTCGAATGCGCCCGCTTATCAGCTTGCAGAGTTCGCTGTAGTGCTTGCCCATGACATCGCGAGCGCGGATGCCGGTGATGGTTTGGGCTGCGCGGTTCCAAGTGGCAATATAACCGTTTGGGCTGAGGGTGAACACGCCTGCGCCCAGGCTGCGCAAAATATTGTTGCGAAAGGCAGCGAGGCTCTGAATCTCACGATAGTGTTGCTCCATCTCGCGATAGAGGCGTGCGTTCTCGATGGCGATACCTACCTGCGTGGTGAATACACTGAGCAAATCCACCTGTTCAAGACTGAACTCGCCGCTCCGATCCTCATTATCGGCAAGGATAACGCCGATGCAGCTGCCGTGAATGATAATGGGGAGCACGCAGTAGCGGTTCGCACCGATCGTGCGTCCAAAGCCGCGCATCGGTTGAAGTTCGCGGCGCGCATCTTGCACCACCAACGGCATCTTCTTTTTGGCGACGATGCCGATGACACCTTGCCCTTTGCGGAAACCGCGTGGTGGGAACATCTCGCGGGTATAGCCACGCACCAGAGAGAGCTGATAAGTGCGCAACGATTCACTTTGCAAAAACAACGCGTAGCGCGAGAAGCCAACCACCCCCTCAATCTGCCGACCAACCAGCTCCAGCAAGGTTTCGATGTCCAGAATCGCGCTGACCACCTGTGACAGGTTCACCAGTGTGGTCAATTCCTGCACGCGTCGGTTCAGATTGGCATACAAGCGGGCGTTCTCGATGGCAAGCGCGATTTGGTTGGCGAAGATGGTGAAAGCGTTCAGGTCTTCGCTGGTGAAGGAGGGTGCAGGCTGCAAGCGTCGCAGGGTCAGCACGCCCAGCAAGCCCCCAGTTCGGTTATGCAAGGGCACGCAGATAGAGCTGCTGATTTCGGGGCGTGGCACAATGTCGGTGAGTTGGGGGTGCTGCGTCGGGTCGGTGATAATCATCGGCTCCCCCGTTAATGCCACCCTCCCCGCGATGCCTTCGCCCAATGGGACACGCACTTGCTGTGTCAGCTCAGGCGGCAGCCCATAACTGGCAGCAATCCGGAGGGTGTTCTGGTCTGGCTCCAGCAACATCAGGGTACAAGCTTGCGCATCCATCGCATGGGCTGCACGCTCCGTGACAAGCTGCAGGAACCGTTCCAGCTCATAATGCGAGGAGGCGAACGCCGTTTCATACAGGGTCGCAACAGTAAGCAGGCGTCGCTCCGACTGGCGGCGCAGGTTATCGATCTCCCGATGAAGCTGCTCCTGCCGGCAAAGCAGTCGTATCAACTGCACCAGCACATCCCAAAGCGGATCGTGCGCTGCCTCGCGCGGGATGCGGAGCGCGTAGAAGGTGTCCGGGATAGGCAGCGGTTCCACACGCCACACAACAGGTGAATCCGACAAGCCCGATGGGTTAGACCAATGTCTTGGGTCAGGCAGGTCGGCAAGGGGCATCGTGGGCGACTGCATCAGCACCAGTGGTGGTGCACCAGGACGCTGCTGGAGAATGCCGTTCCACACGCCCCTCTGTTCCGCGACGCGCTGCAACAGGTGCGCAAGACTTTCCGTGCCCGCGTCGCTGACCGCATGCTGGATCAACCCGGCAAGCCATTCCATCTGGGACATGACCCCTTAGCATGATACCGCAATGAGGCGAGTAGCGCGTCGTGAGCGAAGGGATTATTTAAGAATGGTAGGGACAGACTGGTGTATCTGCCCGAAACTCACCCTGGAGGGCGAGCGTCCCCGCGAGCCGACATGCGTGACCAAGACAATCCTGTCCCAGCACGGTGTCGGTTGGAAACGGCTCGGCGGGAACCTGGCCCTCCAGATTCGGCTCGGCGGGAGCCTCGCCCTCCAAAATGCCCCAGCGTGAATGCCTGCCCATCTCCTTGAACTCCAGTTTTTAAACAGCCTCTTAGCAGGAATATCCGCGGAAGGGTTGAATAAAAAACAGTTGGGTCTTTCCCCAATATTATGCGAAGGAGGTTGCTATGACTCAGGTACGATTAGGTTTGATTGGAAGTGGTGGCATGGCACGCCACCATCTGAATGTGCTTCAGGGCGTTTCGGAGGCGACCATCGTCGCCATCACAGAGCCAAGTGAGGAGCAACGCGCTCATACTCTGGAGCGTTTCCCGCACCTGCAGGAGGTGCCCTTTTTCGACGACCATCGCGCGATGTTGGAGCAGGTGGAGATGGACGGTGTGATCATCGTGACACCCCACACCCTCCACTTCCAGCAGGCGATGGACGCCCTTGACCGGGGGCTGCATGTGATGATTGAAAAGCCGATGGTCTGCACGGTGGAACATGCCCGCGTTCTGGTGCAGCGGTTCAAGGAGACGGGCAAAATCGGGCTGGTCGCCTATCAACGCCACTACATCCCTACCTATCGCTATGTGTATGAGGGCATTCGCCGGGGCGAGATCGGCGAGCTTCACTTCGTGCAAGCCATCAATCTGCAGCGGTGGTATCGCATGACGCGCGGCAGCTGGCGACAGGACCCTGCGCTGTCGGGGGGCGGACAGCTCAACGACACAGGGAGCCATCTGGTGGACTTCCTGCTCTGGATCGCGGATGCGCCCGCCACGAAAGTGAGCGCGTTTATGCAATATTTCGATGTGCCTGTGGATATCAATTCCGCGCTGGCGTTTGAATATGCGAACGGCGCGATTGGGAATCTCTCGATTATTGGCAGCACCACCGTAGGTTGGCATGAAGAGATTACCGTGGTCGGCAGTGAGGCGACCTACCTCATTCGTCAGGATCAGCTGGAGATCTGCGATGCTCAAGGCAACCGTTTCCGCCCAGAGAACCTGCCTGCAGGCTCGCAGCCCGTGATCAACTTTGTCAACGCCATTTTGGGACGCGAGGAGGTGCAATCGACTCCGGAGGACGGCTTGAAGGTGATTGCGTTCACGGAGGCGGCTTGGCAATCGGCAAAGGCGGGTGGGACACCCGTTCCCGTGCAGTGGTAGGGTAGAATCGGGGGCGGTGGTCGCGCTAAGCGGGGAGCTGGCGGTTCCCTGTACCTGCAATCCGCCATAGCAGGGCTGAATCCCGGCTCGCGGCGTGTCCCCTGTGCGAAACGACGGCAGGCGACCGCGTTGAGGATCGGGAGCTTCGCAACGAGGGGTCGATGAACCCCGCCAGGCCCGGAAGGGAGCAACGGTAAGTCGGTCTCCCGTGTGCCGAAGTGACCCCGGTCGGAGTGGTTGGCATGCCGCACGCCGCGGAGGGGCGCGACAACAGCCGGTGCGCGACCACTCTCAGGAACATGAAGCGAAAACGGCGAGATGTTATCCAGAAGCGTTGTGGTGGCGGAGCAAGGCATCGTGGCGTCGTCACAGCCGCTGGCAGTTAGTGCGGGGTTGCACATTCTGCGTATAGGTGGCAGCTTTATCGATGCAGCGATTGCAACCTCTGCCGTGCTCTGCGTGGTGGAGCCGTGGGCGAGCCAGCTGGGTGGTGATGCCTTCGCCGTACTCTATGATGCCGAACGCGGGCAGACACTGGCACTCAACGGCTCCGGGGCAGCCCCTGCTGCCGCGAAACCGGATCGGTTCCCCAACGGCATCCCACTGCGCGGCATTACAGCTGCCACCGTGCCGGGACTGGTGGATGCATGGGGGCGATTGCACGCGCTTTACGGCAAGCTGCCCCTTGCGCGGGTGCTGGAGCCGGCGATGGAGTATGCGCGTGAGGGCTATCCCATCAGCCCACGCAAGGAATCGATCTGGCGGAACGCGGCGCGAAACCGCGACCTGCGCCCCGTGATAAATGCGCTGCTCCATCTGAACCAACCGCCGCGCGCGGGCGAGCGAGTGCGTTGCCCTGACCTGGCACGCACACTCCAACTGATTGGCGAGCAGGGGCGCGACGCCTTTTATAAAGGGGAAATCGCCCGGCGAATCGTCGAGTTCAGCCGTCAGCAAGGCGGTTGGTTCGAACCGGAGGACCTGGCAAGGCATTCCTCGGAGGTGCGGGAGCCGCTGCAGGTAAACTACCGTGGCTACACGATTCACGCACAGCCGCCCGTCTCACAGGGCATCATTCTGGCAGAAGCCCTCGCGATTCTGAACGGAGTGAACCTGCGCGAACTGAACCCTGTTGACCGTATCCACTGGATGGTAGAGTCCATCAAATGTGCCTTTGCCGACCGATGGCGCTATCTGGGCGACCCGCGCATGGTGAGTGATCACTCAAGCTCGCTGCTTTCGCCAGAATTTATTGCCAGCCGGCGCGAGGCAATCCAGCCGATGCGAGCGCAGGAAATACCTGCGCCGGGTGCGTTGCGCGAGACGAACACCACCTATTTCTGCGTCGCTGATCGCGAGGGGAATGCGGTTTCGTTCATTCAGAGTGTCTATCACCCTTTCGGATGCGGCGTGGTCGTGGAAGGCACAGGAATTTTGCTGAGCAACCGCATGCGCGGCTTCAGCCTTGACCCCAAAAGCCCGAACTTTCTGCAGCCGAGCAAGCGCCCGATTCATACGCTGAACGCCTATCTCATCACGCGCAGAGGCGCGCTGGTGTTCGTTGGGGGCACCCCGGGCGGCGATGTGCAGGTGCAGACAAATCTGCAGGTTATCTCGCAACTGATCGACTTCGAGCGCGACCCACAAAGTGCGATTGAACAGCCGCGTTGGGCATGGCAACCAACACTCAGCACAGAGCCATCACCCGGCACGCTCAGTATTGAAATCCCTGCGGAAGAGCGCGAGAGCGGGAATAGCCTGGTCGAAGAGCTGCGCAAACGCGGGCACAATGTGCGGGCAAACAACTATGGTACACACCCCAGCGCGGTGCAGCTGATCCAGCGATTGCGGGACGCCTGGTGCGCCGGCTCTGACCCACGCACGGAAGGTTGTGCAGCAGGGTTTTAGCGCGTCGCTCCCATGCGGGGGCGCACTGTGGGCGTGCCCAAACCGCAAGGAAGCGCATCCACAAAGGCTGTTCCGTACCATCTGAAATTTTTTTTCTGACCCAGCAGGGCTAAGCACCCCAGAGCAAAAATTTCAGCAGGTAAAATGTTTGTGAGGCGAGCATGCAGGAGGGAAGCTGGGTAGAACGCGAATCGACCGTTGCCCTGCCGTGGCTGTGGCACGCGCTGCGCTTGCAGTGGCGATGGATTGCTGGCGGGCTGACACTGGGCATCTTGCTGGGGCTTAGCATCGTGCTGTTTGCCCCTAAACGCTACGACGCCTCCGCGCAGGTGCTGATTGACACCCCTGCCACGGTGCCCAGCTTGGGCGGACTCCCGATGATTCTGGGCGGTGGCAACCCCGGTGTGGAAACGCAGCGACAGATTCTCGAATCGCGCTCGGTGCTGGAGCGCGTGCAGAAGCGACTGGGCTACGCCGAACCCTATCGCGACTTCAGCCAACGGTTCCGCACCCAGGCAATCCGCAATTCCACGGTCATCGAGCTGACCGCTTCGGACGAGACCGCCTCGAAAGCCGCGCGCCTAACCAACACATGGGTGGAGGAGTACCTGCGTTTCGTGCGCGAGCTGTATGACCAGAACCCCAGCAGCCTGTTGGCAAAGCTCTCGCGCGAGATCGAGGCGCAGGAGAAGCGACTTGCCGATATCGACCAGCGACTGGTGCGCTTCCTGCAGCAAAAGCAGCTGGTTGCCCCTGATCAAGAGTTGGCGAAAGGGATGGAAAAATATGCCGATTTGGTGGCGCAGGTGCGTGAGCAGCGTGGAAAGGAACTCGCGCTTACCCGCCAGATTACCGAACTGCGTGCGCAACTCCGCCAGCAGCCTGCCTTTGCGGACCTCAGCCGCACGATTGCTATTCCGCCTGAAGTGCAGGAGCTGAACAAGAAAATCGCCGAGTTGCAGATTCAGCGCAGCGAGTATCAGCCCGATTCACCCGAAGCCCGCGCGTTGGATATTCAGATTGCTCAAGCGCAGCGCGAACGGGCACGCTTCCTGGAGCAGGCGGTCGCCGGCGAGTTCAAGTTGCTGTCGCGACAGGAAGCCGTCAACCCTATCTATCAGCAACTCTTGCAGGCTTTGCTCATGGCAGAGGCAGAACGCGAGGCGATACGCGCCACTGTGCGCTACATGGAAAATCAGCAGGCGCAGCTGGAGGCCCAGTTCCGCAAGGTTCCTTCGCTGATGGCGGAGTACGGTGCGTTGCGACGCGAGCAAGAGGTCGCCCAAACCCTCTGGACGGAAAAAATCAAGGCATACGAGCAGGCGCGGGCACAACAACTGGTCGGGCGGGTGTCGCCTGTGCTGCTGCAGCCGGCGTTCCTTCCCGATTTGCCTGCCTTCCCACGCCCCGTGTTGACCACCGCGCTCGCGGCGATGTTGGGCTTGATGATTGGCACGCTGCTGGCACTGATTCGTGCATGGAGTGAGCGATGCCTGCGCACGCGCTGGGATGTGGAGCGTCTGCTTGGTATCCCCGTGCTCATGGAGTTGCGCCCGCACGAGCTGGACGGACAACGCTTGCAGCTGCTGCTCTGGAGCCTGAGGGCAGCAGGGGGTGGGGAACATTGGCAGACCGCCCTCGCCTTGCCCTTAGCAGCTACGCCCAAAACGCAACAGGTCGCCCACGCCCTCGCAACAACCACCCTCCAGGCAGACGAGCCAAACCCAGCTGGGCGAGCGGAGCCAGCTCTGCCAGAAACACTTCCAGCAAGCTCAACCAGTGGGCTGAACGGCTTGCTGCAAATCCGTGAGGCAACCACCAGCCTGCGCGATTTAAGCGAAGCACAACGCCTGCTGCTCATCGCTCCACAAAATCTCGAACTGGACGAACAGACACTGCTGATGTTGCGCAACCTGCAGCCGCAGATTGTGGGCATGATTTTGGTGCAGGAGGAGCTGCAATGAGAGGCTGGGTAACGCTCATGGCTTTGGCATGGTGCTGGGGATGTCTGATAGGTCAGCCAAGTTCGACAGGTCAAAATGCACCGAGCGACTACACTCTGGACACAGGGGATGTCTTGTCGGTGGTGGTCGTGCGTCATCCTGAGTTCAGTGGCGAGTATACCGTTCCGCCCGATGGGCGCGTACTGTTTCATGGGGCGGGCGAGATGGTGGTGCGTGGGCTGACCGTGCAGCAGGTCGAGGCACAGCTGCGTGAGGCTCTCCGCCAGCGTCTGCGCGAGCCAATCGTCTCCGTCTCACTCAAGCAGGCGCGCCCTATGCTGGTCTTTGTCGATGGGCAAGTGGGCAAACCGGGCGCGTACCCCATCCAACCTGGCTGGCGCGTGTTCGAAGCGATCGCCGCGGCGGAGGGTCTCAAAATCCTGCCCGAACGCGCCGTCGCATTCCTGCTGCGCGGCAACGAGACCATCCCGCTCGATCTGGTCGCGCTCTATCATCGGGGCGACCCCAACGCTAATCTGCCGCTTCAACCCGGCGACAAAATCAGCGTGCAGCAACGGCTGACGATTCGCGTCTATGTCAGCGGGCAGGTGAATATGCCCGGCTTTTACGATCTGGAGGCGGGCAGCGGCGTGGTGCAAGCAGTTGCCGCTGCGCAGGGTTATCATCCCGAAAATGCGAGCCTGAGCCGTGCTTTTATCGACCGTAAGGGCACGATTATTCCCGTGAACCTCTACGCCGCGATTGTGGAGGGACGCGCGGAGCATAATATCCCTTTGCAGGATGGCGACCTGCTAATTGTGCCCAGCAATCTCCGCCGGTTCGCGATAGTGGGGCAAGTGGCGCGACCGGGCTACTACCTCATCCCGGAGGGGAAGCCGATGTTGCTGTCTGATGCGGTGGCACTGGCGGGTGGCACGACCCCACGCGCACTGACCTCGCGTGTCTACCTGCTACGCCTTGAAAATGGCGAGCTGAAACGGCTGGAAATCCCCTATCAGCGATTCTTGAAAAAGGGCGACCCCACCGCCAATCCCCCCATTCGTGAAGGGGATGTCGTCTATTTCGCGGAGACCAAACGCCTCGATTACAGCCAGGTTACCTCTGCCCTCTCCACGCTGGCAGTGCTGTGGGGTTCTGGGCTACTCAGAGGACGATAATGGCATACCGCAACTTTCAGCACTTTTTATTGAGGCTGGAGCAGGAGAACGAGCTGCGTCGTATCCACCACCCTTTAGACCCCTATTTGGAAATCACGGAGGTGGCGGATCGGGTGATGAAGCGGGGTGGACCCGCCTTGCTCATTGAGCGACCGAAAGGCTATGCGATCCCGGTTGCTATCAACACGATGGGGTCTCGGAGGCGCATGAGCCTTGCGCTCGGCGTTGATGATTACGAGCAGATCGCCCGTGAGATTGAGCAACTGCTCCAACCTGAACTGCCCCCCACAGGCAGCGGTTTGTTGGGCAAATTACAGGCTATCCCACAGTTCCTACCGCAGCTCGGTCGCCTCTTGCAGGTTGCTCGCAGTGTGCCGCCGGTTCTTGTGAGGGAAGGTATCTGCCAAGAGGTGGTCAGGACGGATGAGCAGGTCAATCTGCTGGAGTTTCCTATCCTACACTGTTGGCCGGGTGATGGAGGACGCTACATCACGCTGCCACTCGTGTTCACCCACGACCCGAACACGGGTAAGCGGAATGTGGGGATGTACCGCATCCAGATTTTAGACCAGCGTACCACCGCCATGCATTGGCAGATTCATAAAGGGGGCGCAGCGCACTTTCAGGATGCGGAGGCGCGTGGGGAGCCGATTCAGGTGGCGGTTGTGCTGGGCGACGATCCGGCGTTGACCTTCAGCGCGGTTGCCCCTCTGCCACCTGCTATCGATGAGCTGATGTTCGCCGGCTTCCTGCGCAAAAAACCCATCGAGCTGGTTCGCGCCCGCACCGTGGATATTCTCGTGCCAGCGAATGCCGAGATCGTGATAGAGGGCTACATCCAGCCGGGCGAACGCTGCTTGGAAGGTCCCTTTGGCGACCATACGGGCTACTACAGTTTGCCCGATTACTACCCTGTGTTCCATGTCACCGCCATCACGCATCGGCAGCAGCCAGTTTATCCCGCCACGATTGTAGGTGTGCCCCCGATGGAGGATGGCTGGATAGGCAAAGCCATCGAGCGCATCTTTTTACCCCTTATCCGCTTGACCCTGCCCGAAATCGTCGATATGAACCTCCCTATCGAGGGTGTATTCCATAACTTCTGCTTCGTGAGCATCCGCAAACGCTATCCGGGGCACGCTTTCAAGGTGATGCACGCGCTTTGGGGGCTGGGGCAACTGATGTTCAGCAAGTTTATCGTGGTGTTCGACGAGGATGTGAATGTGCATGATCTCGGCGAGGTGTTGTGGCGATGGGGTGCGAATGTGGACCCTGAACGCGATATGTGCTTGGTGCGTGGTCCTGTCGATGTGCTGGATCACGCCAGCCCTGCGATCGGCTTCGGCAGCAAGATCGGCTTCGACGCCACGCGCAAATGGAGAGAGGAAGGCTACTCGCGCGAATGGCCCGATGTGATTCGGATGTCGCCAGAGGTGAAGGCAAGAATCGACGCTCTCTGGGAGCAGCTCGGACTGTCATAGCTCAACTCACGGTGGCTTGCTTTAATCACCGCTGGCATCTTCCTGTGCTATGCGCTGCTCTAACTGCTGCAGGACGGATGGCACGGTTAACCGTTCTATCTCTTGCTGCAAGAGTTGTAGGGATTCTGGGCTGATCAGTGAGGCTGCCGTTATGCGCAGCTCGTCGGAAGTGGCGGGGTTGTCGGTCCACTGGGAGGCGAGTAGTAGCCAGCGAGCTGCCTCGTCGGCTTGCCCCGACTGGAGGGTGTAGTGTGCGAGTTGACGCAGCAGGGGTGCAGCTCGTGCGGCAGGATGGTGCTTGAGGCAAGCGTGCAGGGCGCGGCGCATCCACTGTTGGGCGGTGGTCAGGTCGCCCTCACGCTCTGCCAGTTCGGCAAGGTTTCTCAGCGGGTGATAGAGATACCAGCCCAGTTGAGAGCGTTGTGCCTTCTCCACGCTTTGGAGGAAAGTTGTTCGCGCCGTTTCGTGGTCGCCTTCTTGCATAGCCAGATCCGCGAGATTGTTCAAGATAACCGCTTCACCCATGCCTTCATGCAGTTCGCGCCAGATCGCCATCGATTGAAGATAGAGTTCACGGGCACGGTGGTACTCCCCTCGATTCCGCAACCAGACACCCCAGTTGTTTAGGAGTGTCGCGACGGTGCGTCGATCGCCCAGACGCTGCGCCAATCGGAGGGTCTCTTTCAGGCAGGCTTCGGCTTGCTCATAGTGCCCCAGTTGATAGAGCGTATTCGCAAGGTTGCCCAATGCGTTCAGGCGGAGGCGGGGTGCGGTATCGGGTGGCAACAGTTCCAGCGCCTCTTCAAACAGCTGGATGGCTGCCCGCAGATCCTCCCGAATCCAGAACGCGACGCCCAAGTGAATCAATGCTTCGGCTCGATCCAGCGGTGCGTCCCGCTCCCGGCAAATGGCGATCGCTCGTTCCAGATAAGCGATGCTCTGCTCAAAATGACCTTGCATCCAGTAGTAGAACCCCGCCACGATCCAGATGCGCGCGGCAGGGACGGAATCCGAATGCTCAGCTGCAAGCGGCAGATATCGAGTCAACAGTTCACCCGCCTTTTCCATCTCGCCCCGGCGAATGGCTAAGCTGATAGCGACTCGCGCTGCTTGCAAGCGCGAGTCGTGAATATCCGAAAGGGGAGGGGGAGCTGGAACACTCCCTTGCAGAGGGGAGAGCATATCCGCGTTATCTCCCTCAAGACAAAACATCTCGTCCAATCGCTGGGGTAGTTCCATCACCAGTCGGTAGGTACTTTCACCGCTGCCACACCCTTCCCAGAAGGGTGCCAACGCCAGGACAAGCTGAAGCGCGTGAATAGGGGCTTGTTCCACTCCCCATTCCAGCGCTGCTTCGCAATTGGCTCGCTCCTCTTCTAAAAGCACCCAGTTCTCCGCTTTATCACCCCACTGGGTTGCCAGGTTCAGATAGTAGTTTAGGTGTGCAGTGCGGGTCTGATCTTGATCACCCAGCGCGTGGAGTGCTTCCTCCGCGAACAGGCGCACCGGCTCCAGCATTTGATATCGATGCCCATCCCATTGCACTAAGGAGACGCGTGTAAGTTCTTCCAATGCGCTGCGTGCGTTGGAAGAAGGTGCGACCGCCTGCGCTCCGTCGAGGCTAAATCCGCCCCGAAACACGCTGAGCCGAGCAAGCAGTATCTGGGCCTCTTTCGAAAGCAGCTGATAGGTGGCTTGGAGCGAGGCTTCGAGCGAATGTCCAAAGGTGCCGAAGGGGCGTCCCCGTAATGCCATAAGCGATGCCTTGAGCTGCGCATGAAGGATGCCCAGATCGATGCTGCCCACACGGGCGGCGGCGAGTTCAATGGCTAAAGGCAGCCCGCTTAGTTGCCGGCAGAGTGCAGCGATAAGAGAGGCGTTGCGCGCGGTCAACCGAAAGTCGGGTGCTGCCCGCTGCGCACGCTCTACGAAAAGGCGCGCCGCCGCATAGCGCAACAGCTCATCTATCGCCTCGGCACCCTCAGGCGGTACAGGCAACGGCTCCAGCCAGAAGAGCTGCTCTTCGGGCACTCCCAAGGGCATTTGCGCAGCAATCAGGCAGTGCAGGGAGGGGATCGTGGTGCGTAGTTGGATCAGTTCGGCTTGCTGTGAGGGGGCAAGCGCGGCGCCTGCATCTAAGGCGAGGAGCGCGGGTTGCTCACCTATCGCTGCTTGCAGACTTTGGAGGAAGGCATTCACGCCGCGCCACTCCCAGCCCAGACATCGCGCCCAGTTTTCACTCAGGGATTCGTCCGCATGGTGCAGCTTGACCCACCAGCGCGCTTCCCCAAAAAGCGGTTCGGTACGCCAGGCACACTCCAGCACCAAACGGCTTTTACCCACGCCTGGCGCACCGACGACGGTGATGAGCTGTCCCTCGCTGGATTGGAGCCATGCTTGTAGCTGGGCTAACTCCACATCGCGCCCGATAAAGGAGGTCGGTACACGCGGCAACGCGGGGCGTAGCGGCGATAAAGCGCGCAGAGGGGCGAACCGCTGCTCACGCCCCGCAAAATCGAGCTGATACACCTGCTCGTTGCTGCTCCGTTCGCTCAACCGATAGCAGCCGAGGGGGTGCAAGGCGAAGCGTGTGGTAGCTCGTGCTTGGGGAAGCAACAATGCTGCCCGTTCGGTGCAAAGGATCTGGCGCGTGGAGCCTGCTTGTAGCAACTGCCCCACCATCGTCAGCGGTTTGCCTCCATATCGCCCCAGGCCGTAGCGCACCTCGCCCACATCCAACGCAAAGCGAGCCGCTTTGAGCTGCGCATGCAGCGTATCGAGGGCTTTCAGCAGCCCCTCCAGCGAAGGGAAGAAGGCGCGTAGGCTCGTGGTGCTCGCCTCCAGCACAAAACCTCCACTTGCATTGATGACCTGTCGCGCCCAGGCACGATATCGCTCCAGTGGTGTCTCGCTTTCCAATCCAAGCACGATGCCTAAGCCACTGGGCGGGTTAGAGAGCGTGGTGAGGGTGGGTGTGCGGGGTGAAGTAGAAGCCGACGGCTCCGCGTATCGGAGCTGATGAAGTGCCTCTTGATAGAGTTGGCGCAGTCGCTCCCGCTCTGTCTGCACCCAAGGCTCCTCGAAGCCCGCCAGAAAGTCGCCTCGGTAGAGGGCGCAAGCGTACTCCAGCAACTGCTGTCGTTCCTCGTCCGTGGATGCATGCCCGGCACGCTGGAGCGCGTCCTCGAAAAGGGCAACATCGGTTTGAACCAGATCAGGGTTTAGCCCGACCGTATGGCGATCGCTCTGCAGCACCCAGCCTTTGGGGACACCGGGCGGCTCCAGCTGCTGGCGTAAGCTGGAAAGGGTCACGCGCAGGTTGTTCCGTGCTGCCGCTTTCGGAACCCCTTTCCAGAACAGCCGAAGCAGCTGTTCCCGCGAATGGCGCTGCGGATAGCGCAATAGATACGCCAATAGCAGCGCCGTCGTGCGCGTGCGAAAGCGTGGAATCGGTTGACCTTCCACCTCCACACGGAACTCACCCAGTAAACGCGCCTCGATCTTCATTGGTAAATGCTCTTCTTGCTCGAGAACATCGGGCGGCGCAGTTGGTCATACAAAATCCGCCGTGCATGCCCATCGCACCACAGCGTGTTCGCCCCTGCACGGTGCAAAAAATTGAAATGGTCGATATAGAATTGAATGCGCGGTGGTCCCTGTTCCCATTCGCGCCCACGGGCAGGCCAATCTGCTTGCTGCAACCAGTTGCACAGGGGCGTCCGATAGCCATGTTCCCACATGATGAGCGTGCGAGCAGGCTCTTCCACCTCCGCATCGGGCGCAGGAATGCAGGTACAGTTGACATTATCAAACCGCTTCACCACAGGACTGTACTCGTTGCCGTTGGCAGCAGGGTTCCGCGCGTAGTAAGGCGAGGTATAGTTCGAGTGGAACCAGTTGATGGCATAAGCGGTCTGCCACTTGGCAGGCATGCTGGGGCAACGCTTGATATCCTCGTTCTTCAAGTAGGGGTCGATCAACCCCGCGCGTGGAGCACGGACCGCGGGCTGCGTGGTGTCCCCAAAAAAGCAGCCGTTGGGGGCTGCATTGGTCGTATCAAACCCCAACCATGGCTTGTAAGCGTTGGGATGCGTGGGAATGCGTTCCCGTACGAAAGCAGGGAACCAGGTCTCGTCATAGTCGGTGAGATAGAGGCGCATGGCGGTGCCCAGTTGCTTCATATTATTTAGGCAGACAGTCTGCCGTGCCGATTCACGCGCCTGCGCAAAAACGGGGAACAGGATCGCTGCTAAGATAGCGATGATGGCAATCACCACCAATAGCTCAATCAGCGTAAAACCACGCCTCTGCATTTATTTCACCCCTTGGCTTAATTAAACCACAGAGGACACCGAGTTCGCCAAGGAGTAGCCTCGTCCATCTCCATAGCGCTCGGTGCCTCTGTGGCTCAGGTTCAGCATCCACTGCCGAAGTTGAACAGCACGATGAGCAGATCCGCATCGTCAACGATACCGTCGCAGTTCAGATCGGCGTTGGGATCGCTGCCGCCGAAGTTGAACAGCACGATGAGCAGGTCGGCATCATCCACGCAGCCGTTGCGGTCTACATCGCCTGCGCGTCGGTAGAACAGGTTGCTTGCCACTACCAGCGAGCCGTCATCGCGTCCGTAGGCGATGTAGCGTCCGTCGGGCGAGAAGGCAGCGGCGTTGACGCTATAGAGCGTTTCGTTGTTGAAGGCAGCGACACGCGTGCCCGTGCCCGTGTGCCAAATGACCAAGTTATACTCGTCATAAGTGTAGACCTTTGACCCTGCCGCCAGCAGATAACACCCATCTGGCGTGAACGACACATCGTAGGTCTGGTAGCCGATGCCGTCGGCACTTGCCATCTGGCGTACAACACTCCAATCGGCAGTGGAGATGAGATAAACGGGAGAACGCTCCACATTGCTGACGCCTGCGGCGAGGTAACGCCCGTCCGCAGACCAATCCAGCGCGCTAATGACGCGATCCGTCTCGGTGAACACATCGACCGTGCGCACGAGGTTGAGGCTGGGCGTGCTGAACACATAGACCTTATTGCGTGTGCCCACCGCCAGTAGCGAACCGTCGGGCGACAGGTCGATTTTTACAGGGCGCATCGAGTTGGACTCCGTAGACACGCTCGCGACTTCGGTCCAGCTCTGCCAGTCCGCGCCGCGTTGGAAGGCTTTGACATTACCGTCGCGATCCGCTGCGTACAGGTACTGCCCGTCGGCAGAGAAGACTAACCCACTGCCATTGTACGGAAGGTAGCCGACCAGCACGACATAGCTGCCCGTGCTAACTTCCCATAGCTCAATCGGTCGTCCTTGAGGATCGCTGAGGTCGCGTCCCACGGTGGCGATGTAGTTCCCATCGGGTGAAAATGCCACCGCGCCAATCCAAGAGGCTGTGTAATGGTCGATGCGGGTCTGCACAGACTGGCTTGCGAAGTCCCAAATAAGGGTCTGGGCGGGGAGAGAGCCGTTTTCGACTCCAACGGCGGTAGTAGCGATTTTCGAGCCGTCTGGCGACCATGCCAACGAGAAGATGTACCCTCGGTGTTTCGGCAGGACGACATAGCTTCGCGTGGCGACATCCCAACGGCGCAAATCCCCCCTGCGAGTGCTGGAAATCAGCTCAGTGTTGGCTTGGTTTAACACCGCGGTCGTGACGACATCGCCGGGGAAATTCTCTTGGAACACGACCGTTGCCTCGCGATAAT
This sequence comes from bacterium HR15, assembly GCA_002898555.1. Taxonomy (GTDB): domain Bacteria; phylum Armatimonadota; class Fimbriimonadia; order Fimbriimonadales; family GBS-DC; genus HRBIN15. The sequence continues at coordinate 14,466 of BEHR01000010.1, read as the reverse complement.
CGGGGTCACTATTATAGTTAATCTGAAACACACGCAGGTACGGGTCGTAAAAGATGACCCCGAATGCGGAGGAGCCGTACGCTGCCACGAGGTAGTCGCCTCCGTTGAAGAAGCATAGGTCGTTCACATCGGAAGTCGGGTCGGTAGTGGGCGCAGACCATTGCAAATAGAGACGCCATTGATTCTGAACGGGGTTGTAGCGATACATCGTGATGACTCCACCGGGGAGCGAACCTACGGCGACATATTTGCCATCGGGGCGCTCGGTAAAGGCGAATCGCTCGATATAGACCCCGCTACCGCCCCCAATCATCATGTCTTGGTGAAGGGTGAAGGTGCCGTCGCCTTGGCGCTTATAAATCAGGACTTTGCCCCCACCATAGCTCCCTCCGAAAAGCCACTCACCGTCGGGCGAGAAGCCAATCGCGTTGATGCCGATATAGCTTGGAACACGGTCGAGGTCCTGTACTTTCTGGATTTGGTTGCCGTTTACGCGATACAGAACGAACCCTGCTCCACCAAAGGCGTCGCCGCCACCGACCGCGATATACTGACCATCAGGGCTGATGGCGATTTTGAGGTTTCTGTAAGGTTCCGTATTCTCAAAAGAACCGCCCGATGCGACCAGGTTCCATGTATCAAACCGGCTGTCCGCTGGCTGCCAAATTTGGACTCGCAGCCCACGGTTGCCCGCATCATCGGTGTCTACATAGGCTGTAGCCAGCTGGTTGCCATTAGGAGCACATGCAAGTGCAGTGTCAGCCATGACCCCAGTAATCCGATAGATTTCGACGGTTCGCACCAGTCGGTTATCGGATAGCCTCCAGAAATGGAGGAACGAGCCGTTATTCGTGACGAAATACTGCTCGCCCATGAAGTAAAACCCGCTTTGCGTGTAGATCTCCCCGCCACCAATCCAAAGAATGTCTGGCCGTTGAGCGAAGACGCCACCCGCTAAAGCGAGCGTTAGGCTCACACCCATTAATCGAAAGGCTCGCTGTACCACTCTCATCTGTTCCATCGTTGCATACCTCCTGAAAGTGTGGGCATGGTCAGCACCCCAATCAACAAGGTACTCTCGTGAGATGGCTCGCTCCAATGGGTGTCAGAGCGCGGGGTGGGCGATATCGCGGGCAGATTTTGCCGCGCACGCCCAATCGTCTCCAGCTCCATCAGCATCCAGTAGCCACCCATCAATCGCCAGCCACCCTGCACACAAACCTCCCTGTCGCTTTGAGGTGCTTCCACTGCTCCATCCATAAGTGTACCCCCAGAGGTCAACCTCTATCATTACAGAAGCATTACAAAAAGGAGGGTTCCCCCTCCTCTCGCTAAGAGGAGGGGGATCTGATGGAGGAAGGTCTATGCCGTTTGGGTTCGGCGTCGGCGAGACAGTGCCAGCAAGCTGACCAACCCTGTGCCCAGTGCAATCATGCTGGCAGGCTCAGGCACCACGCAGAAATGCAGTGCGTAGCCACGGTATTCGTAGCCACCGCCTGCCGCTGGGCGACGAGCCTGTCCCACAATCCAGAAGCAGCTGCCATCGCCGTTGTTGATGTCATAGGCGGTCAACAGCTCCCAGCCAGACCCTGCGACCCCGGGCAGCGAGTTCAGGTCATATACCTGCCAGCCCCCGAAGCCGTCGGGAGCCCAAAGCATTGCATGGGTGAACCTCCCATATGGAGGGAAGGGGAATTCCGCGTAGCCGACCATGTATCCGAAGTCGTTCACCCCGGCGGCCACGCCTGCTAATGCACCCGCTGGCAGCGGCAGCACTGTGGCGATGTAGTTCGAGCCGCCCCAAGTGTACGCAACAGGGAGTTTCTCGAAGGTACTGCTATGCACTCCAACACCTGCGGCATACTGAGGAATCGCGCCTTCGGAGATGTCGTGGACGGCGCCACCGCTGCCCACAGTCGGCACGAGGTAGGAGACATCGGTACCACCACCTCCTGTGAGTCCGGTCCAACCTGCAGCAGGTGCGGAAGGGGTTACCGACCCCATGGCATCCATCCACCGTGCAGGTGGGTGGCTGCCTGTGGTAAACACGCCTCCGTAACCGCCAGTGTTCCCGGCGTTATTGATAGCGAAGGGCGTCTTGGAGCTTGGGCTTCCACCAATGTAGTAGCTGGTCATACTGCCATCCGAAGCGTTGAAGTAGCTCACGAACCCGCCAGGCGTCGGTGGAGAGCCAAAAAAACCGCCCAACGCATAGCCTACAATCACGCCGTTATTATTGATGTCGTAGGCATCGTAGGTTCGCTGGGCTGGATCGCCGGGATGGGGGATCAGCTGCTTGCCATAAACGGGATGCCACACATACCCTCTCTGAGCGGAAGTGTCGCGCCCCACGAACCATCCCTGGTCGTTAACGCCGAATGCCATGGCATACGAGACCGTCGTATAGGTACCGGGCCCCGAAATAGAAACTTGCACCCTGTAGGCGGTGGGCACAGGGATGAACGCTCCTGTGCCGGTATTCCCCACTACCCAAGGGGTGGGACCCTCCGAGAGCCGAACCGCGGTGGTTGTGTCAGTAGCTCGTTCGCCGGGAACATTCAGAATGTGCAAAGTATTCGTCTGCCCCGCAAAGGCGCAGGTCGCAATCAGCGCGCTGAGCGCGCTTGCTCCAAAGAACCGACTGATTTGTGTGTATCGCATCATCATTCAGACCTCCTTTTTGGGTGTTCCGTACTATAATGACTCAAGCCACGCCCAATCACCATTACGGTAGCATTACACGTTCCGGGTCATTGAAGGTTTTCGCATCGCAAAGGGCGCACAGAGGGCAGAAGAGGGTGTACATAGAGCCGCAGAGTGCGTGCGAGCCGCACCGTTCCTTTACCCCGTACTTGCCAGATATTGGGTTACCACGGTGTCGGAGTCGCCATCCGCGCGCAGGATGCCTTTATCCAGCCATAGGGCACGGGGAGCGATCTGGCGCACGGCGTCCATGTCGTGTGACACGAACAAGATTGTGCGTCCCTCCTGCTGAAACTCGCGGATTTTGCGGTAGCACTTTTGCTGAAAATGGGCGTCGCCTACTGCCAGTACCTCGTCCACCAGCAGGATATCGGCGTCTACATGCGCTGCGACGGCAAAGCCCAGGCGCATCAGCATGCCTGATGAGTATGTGCGCACGGGCGCGTCAATATAGTTCTCCAGCTCGGCGAAACGGATAATTGCTTCGAGCCGTTCGCTAATCTGTTTACGTGTTAGCCCTAAAATCACCCCGTTGAAATAAATATTTTCCAGTCCTGTGAGGTCGGGGTGGAAGCCTGCGCCCAGTTCCAGCAGGGGTGCGACGCGCCCGTACACCTCCAATCTACCACTGGTTGGGCGGTAGACTCGCGCGATCAGCCCAAGCAGCGTGCTTTTGCCGGAGCCGTTCTGCCCAATAATAGCGACCGTTTCGCCTTTGTGGACGGTGAAGCTGATAGCGTTTAGGGCAACGATATGTTCCACGCGGCGTGGCAGGAAGGAGAGCAGAAGCCCCTTCAGCGAGGAGTAGGGCTGATGTGTCAGGCGGAACTCTTTGGTGAGCTTTTCAGCGCGGATGGCGAGGGGTGTCCGCGCTTCCTTGACCGAAGGGGTCTGCTCACTGACCGCCGCCATAGCCGCCCCGTCCACCGCCGCGCCCGCCTGTACCACTCGACGGCTGCTGTTGACCTGCTGGGCGAGGCGTCGTCTTGCGCAGGCTGTTATCGATATAGATGCCCCAGCTAAAGCGCAGGCTATTGCCTGCCCAGTCGCTGACGATGAGGGTGAGGGTGTGGCGTCCATCGGACAACGGCTTCGCCGTGCCGCCGCCACCTGCTTTCAGTTCCGCACGCAACTCGCCGGTGGACGGCTCATATTCGACAGGCAGCGGCTCATCGTCCAGCAGCAGCTGGATGGAGGCAGGGTTAATCCCGCTCTGGTCATCGCGCAGGCGCGCCCCGAACTCAAGGGGCAGTTGCCCTGACATCATCTCGCCCATCGCGGGCGTGGTGCGCAACACCACGGGGGGGATGCGATCCAGCCAATCATAGGTAAAGGCGGTAAGGCTGCCATCGTCGCTGGCAATCAGCAAGCCCCGCTCCGTAAAGAGGGGGTTGCGGTTCAAAGGCAGATAATAGATGGGACGATTGTTCGCATCGCGTGTGCCTTCTGGTGGGCGCAGCGTGTAGAGCCAGCGCAGCTGCAAGTCGGGCAAGGTGTAGACGAGGAGGGTGCCGCGTCGCGTGCTGACCCACAGCTCGCCTTTGTGTATTACCGGCGCGACGAGCGGCTCATAGCGCGTCTCGACGGGTGTTTTGTCGCCCGCCAGCAGTCGCCCGTTATGGTCAAAGACATAGAGGCGGTTCTCGCGCGTGATAACCACCACATAGTTCTCATCGGCGGCGGGCGCGAAGCGCAACTCGGTGGTGAATCGGCGCGGTGTCCAGCGTGGCGAGCCGCTGTTGGGATTCAGCGCAATCAGTTGATCGTTCGCGGTCAGATAGATGCTGTTATTGGCATAGATGGGCTGCGAATCGTAGGCAGGGCTGGGCAGGTTGATTGCCCAGCGTCGTCGCCCGCCCCCAGCGGTAATGGCATGTACTGTGCCGCCGTTTGTGCCGAAAAAGAGCGTATCTCCCACCTTCACGATGCGCCCAGCGATGTAGTCGCCCGCGCGGTACGGCTCTTTCCAAAGGGCTTCGCCGCTGCGGGCATTGAGTGCGTAGACCTCCCCACGCCCGGTGCCGATATAAAGAACCCCCTCATCCAGCACGGGAATGGCGGTTGGCGCACTGTCGGCGGTGAAGATCCAGCGCAAGCTGCCCGTTTCGGCATCCAGCGCGTACACATTGCCGTTGCTCGCGCCGATATAGACCAGCCCCTCGCCCTCCACCGGCTGCCCCAAAAAGGTGGCGTTGAGCGGGGCATCGGCAGGATATTGCCAGCGCAATGTGCCATCCTCGCGATTAATCGCGTACAACCGATTCAGGCACGGATAATAAACTGTGCGGCTGCCCAGCCCTGGAATGGCGGGATTATTGCGGGCAGCGTTGCCAAAAAACTGCCAAGTTACGGTTGGCGTCTGCGCCCACGCCACCATCCATAGCCAACCCACGAGAAAGCCAATCGTTCCTCTGCTCATCATCGTCTCCACCATATTGATTTGACGCTTCGCGTTCTTTTCCTCTTACAGGCTGAAGGAGGTGCCGCACCCGCACTGACGCTTCGCATTTGGGTTATGAAATCGGAACCCGCTGCCGATGAGTTCGCCTGTGTAATCGATGGTGGTACCCTGCAGGATGCGTGCGCTTTTCGGGTCGATCAGGATACGCAACCCCTCATGTTCGAACTGCAGGTCGTTCGGGCGGGGCGCGTCCTCCGGCTGCATCACATATTCCAACCCGGAGCAGCCTCCCGCACGCACTCCGATGCGCAAGTAGGCATCGGGCTTGCCGCGCCGTGCCAGCAACTGCTTGATTCGCGCCACCGCACGCTCGGTTATCTGCACAGGCAGGGTTGTCCCTTGCATAGCAACTTCATGATACCCGACTGAATTTTAGTGATTCATACGGAGGGCGAGTATGGTTAGCACGGCAAGTGGCAGCAGGACGCCCACTGCAAATCCCAGCGCCATTTGGGTTCCGCCCTGCACAACCAGGTAGATCACGAGCATCAAGATGGGGTATTTCACCATGCCCGACAGGAGCAACCTCCGTCGGAAGCCGTGACTGCCCGGTTGGGCGAAGCGGCGCACCAGCCACGCATAGAACACAAGAATGCCGCCCAGTGTCAGCACGCCTATCATCAGCCCGATGCCCATCTGCGCCGCGCCCAGCAGCCCCAGCATCACGACCAGCAGCAGGGTGCAGAGTATCGTCCAGCATGTTAGCATCCACCACAGTTGGGTTGATGGATCGGTCCGATTCACGGCTTGCGCTCCTGCTCGTTCTGAAGACGGTTCAGCAGGCGAATCATCTGCGTGAACCCTGTCACGATGCCTATTAGCAGCAGGATCAGGGTCAGCCACGGTGAGGTCTTGAAGGTATTATCGAGCCATACGCCCAGCAGTGCGCCCAAGATGACGGGACCTGTGAGCGCGAAGCCGACCGAGAAGGCAATCGCCATCCCACGCGACGCTTCAATGAAGCGTGGTGAGCGTGACGGCTTCCGATGCGGTCGTTCGAATCGCCCCTCGGGTGGTGGCGGTATTTCAGGGAGGGGGGGTAGCTCCGGCATAGGATAAGGCTCTGGCTCGGCGGGAGCCTCGCCCTCCAAGGATTTCGGCTCGGCAGGAGCCTCGCCCTCCAGGGGCGTTTTATCCGGTTGCTGCGTGGAGTTCGAATCGTTCATGGAGTATCCTCACCGCCTTCTCTACTTCGCTTTCGGGGATGATACATGACAGGCTCAGCTCCGAGTCTGCCGTTTGCCACACGGGGATACCTGCTTGTAGCAGCGTTTGATAGAGCTTGGCGAACACGCCGGGCTCCTGACTATAGCCGTGGGCAATCAGCGAGACCATAGTGCAGCCCTCCGCGACATTGATAACAATAGGGCGCAGCCGCTCACTGCCCAGCCCCGCCTTTTCGAGCATGCCGCGCTGAATCTGGCACACCTCGCTGGGCTGATCACCGAACTGGAACAGGTAGAAGAGGGGTAGGGGAGCTGCTGGGGCGACACCATTAGACTGCTCTGCGGGCAGATCTGATGTTTGCAGTGGCACGACCAGCCCATCCAACGCGGAGCGCACGGTCTGCCAATGTTCGCGCGAGAAGGCGATGCCTAACCCCTCCTCGTCCACGCCGACACCCTGCAGGTTCACCCCGATTCGCGCCATCAACCGATAGATTTCCAGCTCCAGTAGCGACTTATGCTCTGGGTAGGGGATATGGAAACTCAGGTAGACCAGCTTGCCTGTGTGGGTGACGCCCGTGATGCGTCGCCCGTTGTTTTTGAGCTGGGCGACCACGCGCGTGCCTGGCTCATCGGTGAAGGTACATTTGACCCAGAGGGGGATGCCGTAGTCCATCGCGATTTCGGCGGCGCGGGGGTGCAGCACGCGCGCTCCCTGATGCGCGATTTCCGCCACTTCCTCGTAGGTAATCTCGCGCAGGGTGGGTGCGTTGGGCACGAAGTCGGGATCGGCGGTTTTCACGCCGTCCACATCGGTGTAAATTTCCACCGCTTCGGCTTGTAATGCCGCGCCCAATGCGGCGGCTGTGGTGTCGCTGCCACCGCGTCCCAGCGTGGTCATCGCGCCTCGCGGAAATATTTTGTCTGGGCGCGTGACGCCTTGAAAGCCTGCCACTACCGGAATCCAGCCATACTCTAAGCAGCGCAGGATGGGTGTGGGGTTAATCTCCAGAATACGGGCGTTGCCAAACTCCGAATCGGTGATGATGCCTGCCTGACTGCCTGTGAGCGCGACTGAGGGATAGCCGAGGATGCGCAGTGTCTGCGCCATAATCACGGTGGAGATAATCTCGCCGCATGCCATCATTAGGTCTTTTTCGCGGGGGTGCGGGGGTACGCTCGGATCGATTTGGGTCAGGAACTCCACGAGGGTGTCGGTTGCATACGGCTCACCCCGCCGCCCGATCGCCGAAACGACCACCACTGGCTTACAGCCCATTTCAAGGCATTGGATAACCTTGCGGGCTGCCATCAAGCGATGTTCATGGGTGTCGATGCTGGTGCCGCCGAACTTTAACACGCGGATACGCATTGTTCACCTCGCTGTGGTAGGCTGTTGTGCCTGCCAGCGTATGGCGCGTTCACGCAGGCGGAAGGCACGACGCAGCCGTGCGACAACCTGCGGTGCCTTGCTCGCTTCAATTAAACAGGTGACTCGGTCATGCGCGTCGCTAATCTGCTCGATGGCGGTGCCCGATTCGTACATGATCTCGGCGATGCGTGCCAGCACGCCGTGCAGTTCACGCATATTCTGCGCGAACACTGAGACCATCACGCGATGCGGCTTGACCGTCACCTGAAACCCGGCGCGTTCCAGCACAGCGCGGGTGCGCTCCATGTCGGTTGCTTGCACGCCGAAGCTGAGCCCCAGCCGCTGAAGCTTGATGAGAAAGATGCTGATACCCGCTTCCTGCAGCGTGCCCAGAATGGCGAGTCGCTGGAGGGGCACTTCGACAGGGTGGGGCACACGTACGAATAGGTAAGCCACTTCTGGTGAGACCACAATGGCACTGACCCCACGCTCCCGCTCAAAACTGACCCGCTCCTCAGCAACCGGCGCGACCTCTTCCGGCAGCATAGTAAGGAGAGTATACCCCCCAATCTATGGGGAAAGCACGGGGACACCCCGGATTAACTGTTCAAAGTGACTTGGATTCAGCGTAATGACCGCTTCCACCTGCGCTTGCTGACCAGCAGCAGCGATTAGCGCATCATAAACACGCCCTCCTCTTATCTCCCGCTCAACAAGTAATTTTATAAGATTCATGTAATCATCTATAGATAGCCTAACAAACTCCACTTTGCTATACAAGTTATGTTCTATCAGTTGCAATGCTACTGCAGGGACAATAGGGGGATGCACAGGTAGGCGCGTCAACACCGCATAAAGCTCTAACAGTGAGTGTGTGCTAACTATCCCTATGACTTCGCGGCGATGCACTCGCTGGAGCCAATGAAGACACCATTCATGGTGAGGATGTGATTCGATTAACGCTGATACAAGTACCGAGGTATCAAGCAGAACCTTCATTTCTCCTCATATCCCCGGATAACAGTCCACCGCTCACTGCGCAACGCTTCCAGCATCTGGTCCACATCGATGGGAATATGCGAGCGTACCACCAGTACGCCATCTTTATCGACCAGGGTTGCTTCAGCAGAAGCAGGCTCAGAAAACCAGATAGATATCCCTACTTCTGCCCCTTCAGGTAGATTCAGCGGCTCTGCTGGGATGAGAACACGATTCATGTAGCGTGCGCGCGTCTTTATCTCCATCGGTATCACCGAGCGAAAGTATACCCCATATCACTGGTGTTCGTTAATGTTCCACCATTGGATCTTGCTGGCGCTGGTGAGACCACAATGGCACTGACCCCACGCTCCCGCTCAAAACTGACTCGCTCTTCAGCCGTCGGAATGCTCTCTTCTGGTAGCATGGTACGGTGAAGTATACCCTGTCGAAAAGTTTGCCGCAATCGGGTACAATAAGGTTGTTCTAATCGGTCATCAGGCGTGCTTGCAGGCGCTGGATGGCGAGCGCACGCCCGCTGGTGCGATCCAGATCGAGCAGCACGCCACATATTACGGGCGCACCCTTCGCTACCTCGAACTTGGCGGGCATGCCCGTGAGGAACCGCCGAATCACAATTTCAGGTTCCATCCCGATGACCGAATGGAGCGGTCCGCACATCCCCACATCGGAGATGAACGCTGTGCCGCCGGGCAGAATGCGCTCGTCGGCGGTCTGCACATGGGTATGCGTACCGATGACCGCGCTGGCGCGCCCGTCCACATAGAGCGCGAACGCTGCCTTCTCCGAGGTCGCCTCCGCATGGAAATCGATGAGCAGGAAAGGGGTCTCGATCTGGGAGCGCAGCGTATCAAAGGTGCGAAAGGGGCAGTCGGCATGCTCCATAAACACACGCCCTGCCAGTGTGACGATGGTGAGCTGCTTGTCCAGCACGGGAAAGACGCCCCAGCCGCGCCCGGGCACGCCTGGCGGATAGTTCGCGGGGCGGATCAATCGGGGTTCCACATCCAGCATCGGATAAATCTCCTTTTTTTGCCATACATGGTTGCCCAGCGTCATCACATCGATGCCCAGCGCGAACAGCTCGTTCGCGATATCGGGGGTGATGCCCATGCCTCCCGCCGCGTTCTCACCGTTTGCAATCACGATATCGGGTGCATAGCGTGCCTGCCATTCGGGCAGAATGGACGCCACGCCACGACGCCCCGGGCGCCCCACAATATCGCCCAGAAACAGGATTCGCATACGGCAGAGTGTACCTCAAAAGCACGAGCTACCCGGTCGGCGGGAAGGCGTTGGGGTAATGGCGTAGGCGCAGACGATTGCCCGTCAGATCAACCACCACGACATCGAAGCGGCACTCGTTGAAGGCAAGCGAGGGGTTCTCGTCCAGATAGCGTTGGGCGAGGCGGGTGAGCTGACACTGCTTGCGCTCGTCGACGCTCTCCTCTGGTGCACCAAACGCTTTCGATCGGCGCGTCTTGACCTCGATAAACACGAGGATATCGCCCTGCATCGCGATGAAATCCAGTTCACCCTCGCGCCGTCGCCAGTTGCGGGCAAGCAGCACGAAGCCCTGGCGCTCCAGCCATTCGGCAACCACCTGCTCGCCCCACTTGCCAAGCGCACCTTGTCTCATTCGCCCGCTTGCCCAAAATTGAACAGCACGGTCAGCAGATCGGCATCGTCTACCACACCGTCGCCATTCAGGTCTTCAGGGCGATTCGAGCCACTTTGCCCAAAAGCAAAAAGCACCGCCAGCAGGTCGGCATCGTCAATCACATTATCGCCGTTAATATCCCCCGGCACCAGCGTCACATTCACATTGGTCAAGCCTGGATAGCGTATGCGCTGATTGGCAACACGCCGTAGCAGTGTACCTTGCGCCCGAATCGCCAAATCATAATAGCCAAGATAGTTGAAGAAACTCACGCTGTAGTTGCCCGTGCTGTTTGCGTTGTTGGTTGCGGTGGCAAGGATGGTGCTGCTGTTGAGCGGGCGTAGGTTCACCTCCACCGGGCGTCCGTTGTAGGAGCCGACGAAGCCGTTAATCGTGATACGCCCGCTGATGGGCACGGTCAGCGCTGCCATCACCGATGCTGAGATGTTGATGCGTCCATAGGCGACATAGTTGCCTGGCACAGGCACGGCGGTCGATTCGATCAGTGTGCGCACGGCTTGTGCCCGTGCCAGCGAGCGGTCTGAAGGACCATCCGCAATTAGCGGGTAGAGCAGCAACGCTTGCGCTGCCACCATGGGGGCAGCGTAGGAGGTATAGCCGTTGGTATTGCGTGAATAGCCGCCTGAGCGCGTGGTGGAGTAGACATCTCCGCTGGGCGCAGCCACTTCCACCCAGCTGCCGTAGGTCGACACACTCGATTTTGTATCGTTCAGATTACTGGCAGCGACCGCGATACACACAGGATAGTAAGCGGGATAGAAGGGGTTCTGGTTATTATTATTCCCCGCCGCTGCCACAATCACGACCCCGGCGTTCCACGCCGCATTCAGCACGGTATCAAAGCCGGGCATCGGGTTATTGCTGCCAAAACTCATGGTGATTACATGCGCTCCCTGCGACACAGCGTAATTGACTCCGTCGATCGCGTCATTGAGATACCCTTGTCCCGTATCGGTAAACACCTTCACGGGCAATACCTTGCCTTCAGGCGCGATACAGGCGACGCCGATGCCGTTGTTGGTCACCGCGCCTGCAATGCCCGTCACATAGGTGCCATGCCCGTGAAAGTCGCTGGGGTCGTTATCATCGTTGCCGAAGTCGTAGCCCGGCAACAGTTTCGCCTGTAAGTCGGGATGGGTCGTCAGTACCCCTGTGTCCAGCACGGCAACGATGAACTGGTTGCTACCACGCCAATAGTCCCATGCTTGCGGGCAGCCGATGTGTGGTAGGGCGGGCTGTTGGGGATAGAGCGGATCGTTGGGCGTCCAGTCCGCTAATTGCAGTGCCCAGTTCGGGTCTGCAATCTCTACCCAGCCGGAGCGCAATAGCTGCTGACACAAGGCGGGCACATCGGCGAAGGGGCTCACCTGCCACAGTTCGATGCCCAGCGCCCCCTTCACATCCAGCACACGCGCACCGACCGCATAGCGCACCCACGCCTGATCAACAGGCGAAACTCCCTCGCGAAACTTCACCAGTAGCTGACCGGGCGCGTAATCCCCGATGTGCTTCTCGAACGCGAACGCCTGCCAAAAACAGCTTAGCAAAAGCCAAACCGCGATTCCCTTTCGCATAAGTTTACCTCCCACCTATTATACACCATTTGGGACAAGCGGCATCCTGTGGAAATTGAGAGAATGGAAAGCGTGCCCTCAGTGAACCCAAGGATTGGGTCTGTTCAGCTCCCTCTTATGGGGCAGCCGGCGTTATTCCAACCGCTCCAACACGACAGGCACTGATTCCACAGGGTGCGGGACGATGACTATTGCCTGTTGCAGGGTGGGTAGCACCGTTTGTAGGGCGGCATTGGTGCGGGCGTGAACGCGCAACACTGGCTCGCCCCGCGTTACGGGGTCGCCCACCGACTTGAACACTTCGATGCCCACTGCGTGATCGATGGTGTCCTCCTTTTTTTGTCGTCCTGCGCCCAGCTGCACCGCAGTGAGAGCGATGATTCGCGGATGTATCTCTTGGATGAAGCCGTCGGTGGTTGCGGTTATCTCTTGCACGATGGGTGCGGTAGGCAAGAGGGAGGGTTCGTCTACCACGCGCGGGTCGCCGCCCTGCGCCTCCACCATTTGACGAAACTTCGCGAGCGCGTCGCCGCTATCGAGCCGTTGTTTCGCTTGCTGATAGCCGTCCTCCTCGTCGGGTGCCAGCCCGCACAGGCGCAGCCCGAGTGCGGCAAGGCGCAGGCACAGCTCTCGGAAGCGAGGGTGGGCATGCCCGCCTGGGGTGAGCGTTTCGATCGCCTCGCGCACCTCAAGCGCATTGCCCACGGTATAGCCCAGAGGCTGACTCATATCGGTCAGCAGCGCGGCAACGACGCGCCCTGCCCCTCTGCCAATTGCCAGAAGGAGCTGCGCTAAGGCACGCGCCTGTTCGAGAGTGGTCATAAACGCGCCTGCACCTACCTTCACATCCAACAGAATATGCTGGGCGCCGCCCGCCAGTTTCTTGCTCATAATACTGGAGGCAATCAGCGGGAGACTTTCGATGGTGGCGGTGGCATCGCGCAGCGCATAGAGCTTCTTATCGGCGGGCACCAGCTGCTCCGATTGACCCGTTAGGCAGCAGCCGATGCGTTGTACCTGATGAAGCATTGCCTGCGCGGTGAGCGCGGTGCAATAGCCGGGGATCGATTCGAGCTTGTCGACGGTGCCGCCGGTGAAGCCCAGCCCTCGCCCCGACATCTTGGCGATGGAAACCCCTGCCGATGCCAGCAGAGGCACGACCACAAGGCTCGTCTTATCACCGACACCGCCCGTGGAGTGCTTATCCAGTGTGGGAGGCGGCACCGAGGAGAGGTCTAATCGTTCCCCCGATCGTGCCATGATTTCGGTCAGCGCAAGCGTTTCCTCTTCGTTCAACCCGCGCAGAAAACATGCCATCAACCACGCAGCCACTTGATAATCGGGTATCTCGCCACGCACATAGCCCATCACGACGCGCTCGATTTCCTCGCGCGTCAGCACACCGCCATCTCGCTTCTTCGCGATAATCTCGCGCATGTGGAGGATTGTACCTGTCCTCTGGGGTTTCTCCAAATAAGCCTATTTGGAGCGAATCTGCGAGCGTGTGCCGAGACGGATATTCAAGACCTCAACACCCAACGCAAACGCCATCGCGAAGTAGATGTAGCCCTTCGGAATTTCATAACCGAAGCCTTCACCCAGCAAGTTGAACCCCACCAGCAGTAGGAATGCCAGCGCCAGCACCTTCAGCGAGGGGTGCGCATCAATCAGGCGGCTCACAGGACCCACGAACATCAGCATAAAAATAATCGCCAGCACGACCGCCACCACCATCACCCACAACTGACGCGCCATGCCAACTGCTGTGATAACCGAATCGATGGAGAAAACCAGATCGATAAGGATAATCTGCGCCACCGCGGACCAGAAGGAGAGGAAGACTCGCTTCAAAGTTGGCTGCGACGCTGCTTCAAGCTTGTGGTGAATCTCGTAGGTTGCCTTGCCCATTAAAAACAGTCCGCCCGCTATCAGCACCAAGTCGCGTCCGGAGAAGGCATTCCCTCTTATGGTGAAGAGTGGGTGATCCAATCGCATTATCCATGTCAGTGAGAATAGAAACAGTACACGCATCACCAGTGCCAGCCCCAACCCGACAAAACGCGCTTTCACTCGCTGCTCCGGCGGTAGCTTGTCAGACAGAATCGAAATAAAGACGATATTATCGATGCCCAGCACAATTTCCAACACCGTGAGCGTGATAAGCGCAATTATCGCTTCCATCGGTGAGTGCTAACCTCCTTGTGAGATAGTTTGCGGATTATACCTCTCTGATGTCCTGTTCAGGTATACTCTGATTGAGGAGTGAAAGCGACATGTTATTTCGTAGAACGGGTGCTGCGGAGACGCCCATATATTCAGCCAGAGGTGAGAACAGAGTGTACAACAGCCACTTAAAAAGAGGTGCAACCGGATGGGCGTATCCGATACTGGGCTATGTTCCTGAGCTGGGACGCTACCTGCGTGTGATTACTAAAGATCTGCCGTTGCGCGCTTTGATTGCGCAACACGGTTAAGCAGTTCTGCTGAAGGGTCGTTGGGTATCATGCCCA
>BEHR01000009.1 GCA_002898555.1 bacterium HR15 | reverse complement strand
GGCGGCTCAGATCAGCGCTGCGTTGCGTCAGATAGGGCAGCCAATAGAGGAGGCGGATGTGTTGATAGCGGGGACAGCACGGGCACATGGGTTGGTGGTAATTACGCATAATGTGCGTCATTTTAGTCGGATAGAAGGGTTGGAGGTGGAGGATTGGTTAGCAAGCGAGGGATAGAGGCGGTGGTGGCGGTCAATCACGCGCAGGGCAATCAGGTGTCGCTTCGGTGGTTGCTGTATGATGGGCACGGCAACTTGGTGCGGACGATGTCGCCCGACTACACGCTGTCTGGTTTTCAGTGGCGTGGGGTTTGGGGTGAGTTGCAGGGTGTTTTGGGCGTAGGGCGTGGCTACTGTGCGAACTTGGGTCATCCAGAGGATGAGACGGGTTTAGTCTCTATGCGAGCGCGTTATTATGAGCCAGCGACGGGGCGGTTTCTCAGCGAAGACCCTGCACGGGATGGTGTGAACTGGTATCTGTACGCGGATGGGAATCCGGTGAATCAAATAGACAAATCAGGGCTGTCAACCCTACTGGAATTTGAATTTTCCACAGCAGAAGAAGCGGCTCTAAGTGGGCAGGGTAATGCTGTTGCCCAAGTATTGTTAGGGCGGGCAAAAGATTTAGTCACTGCCTTACAAAACAGATACACTTTTCTGAGAGATGTGTTAAGATACGGTTTTGACCGAGCGGGTAATTTGGGGATCAAGTTCAAAGATTCTTTAGGCAATGAGCAACTTTTCAGATTTGTTTATCAGAACGGACAATGGATTCTCAAACACAATGCTAGTGGTACCAATTTTGGCGTCGGTCACCACGTTATTCCTGATGGAGAACTTCGAATACTGCTTAATATCCTCGAAACACTGTTATAAAGGATTGCACGGAGGGGTTCTTATGGAATGGATTCATTCCGTGATGACTTTAGCAGATTTGCGGAAAATAGGTAGAGAATATCTTTCTCATCCTATTGACGAAATAGTTGTCGGCATCGAAAACCCGCGATTCCTTGCCTTGCATGGGAGCTGCGGAGCGCCCCCTGGTTGTATTTATCCAAAAGATGCTGCCTACTGGCGTGTTATACAACATGAACAGTTGGTTGACTTTGCTGATGAGACCACTGGATGGATTTCCTGGCGTCCCGTTGACCCCACTGAAAGTGCTTTTCAATATGCCTGCCGGCGTTGGTATGTTTTTTCAATAAATGGTATGAGTTTAGTTTCAAGTTTAATGTTTTCTCTAAAGTTTGATAATGCGTTCTCAGAGTTGATCGTTAAAAATACGTGGGGTTTGATTGATATTGTTTATGACGGTGATCAGGAAAAACTCCACTCATCGACAGATTTCACTCTGTGGCGACCCCCAAGTAAAGAGGATTGGGTTAGACGCGTCAAAAAAAGGTTAGGAGATCGTGCAACCATCGATCATAAAGGCTACGAAGTTGTATTCACCGATTCTCAAGTGGCTACTGACTGTGGTATCTTATGTGCCATTAGCCCCTTTGAGGCAGAGTGGCTTATGAGGGTCAGTACCTCTAAGGAACAGTATGTGTTATGGCGAGGCTTTGGTATAGGAGACGACTATGGCGACCTTTGTCTTTGTCATGCGGAAAGTGACTCTGAGTGGCTTGCTGAGCGTCTCAGACAATACTGTAGGAAGCAAAATATTCGCTTGTATTACTCCTCCCAGTGGAACATGCCAATGTTCGATGACAGTGGGAATGAGATCTTTCCTCCACCAGATTGTCAAGTTGTAGTTGAGTAAGGTTCGTATGCAAGTGTGGAAGCAAAATCCTTATAGGTATACAGAGCGTCGCGGGTATGATCGCTGTCATCTATCGGATTACCGACCTTAGCAGGAGACGGGGCAGCGCCACAGAAACTTATACAGGAGGGAGGGTGTTCGAGAAATTCGTTGGGGTCGGGTATCCTAAACCCTATGAAACCCACCTGCCCACGACGACCCACCCTCACCACTTTGCAGGTGGACACCCTCTACGCCCGCGTCCAACGCTTATGTCAAGTGGGGTGGCGTCGGGCACTGTGTTGGTGGGGAATCGGTTGTAGGAGTATCGGAACAGGTCGCAGCGGTCTGGCGCGTGGACGCCAATGGAACGCGCCTCCAGCAACTCGCCAGCTATACCTACACAAACGCGGGACGGCTCCTGACCGCCACCGACCACCTATCCAATATCACCACAGAGATCGACTACTACCCCACTGGGCAAGTGTCCGAAATGCGCGAAAAATGGAGCAATCAGCTGCGCTATAAGCTGAATTATTACTACGCCATCGCAGATAGCGGGGGCGACCTGAAACGCAAAGAGCTGACCATCTATCCGGATACCCCACACCTGAAACAAGTATACCGGTGGGACTATGGCTACTACCTGACCAGCGTGACCTTTCCTCTGCAGCGGGTGTTCACCCGCGTGGTGATGCGCAGCCTCACCTATCCGATGCCCCCGCAAGTGGTGGATTATCTGTATGACCCACAGACGATGCGCCTGCGCGCTGTCCGCTTTGCCGTACAACCAGTGAGCGATAATAATGATCCAGCCTACAATACAGGGAATACGCAGGCTTTGGGACTTGGAGATGGTATGGGGAAACCGCTCAGTGAACAGACACCGCAATCATTTGCCTTTGCCTGGTATGCCTACGATGGTGCAGGGCGCCTGACCGAACTGCGCTATTATCTGGCGTCCCTGCGCAATCAAAATCAGCGTAGGGAAAGAATGTATGATTACACGTCTCTGGGTGGGTTCTCTTACCTGATTTCGGGGGAACCCGCCTACGACGCGGCGGGCAACCGTCTTTGGATGGTCGCCTTGGATGGAAACGGTGCCACCGTCCGCACCGAGGCGTATCAGTATGACGCGCTGGATCGGCTGACAGGCGTTTCGTACAATCACGGCGCTTGGCAAAGTTGGAGCTACGATGTGATGGGCAACCGTTTTGGTCAGGGCAACCCGGCTTACGACGGTCTCAACCGCCTCACCCAGTTCAACGGCGCCGCCATCACGCACGACCTGCTTGGCAACCGTCTTCAGGATGGCAAATGGTTCTACTACTGGGACGCGCTCAATCGTCTGGTGGGCATGAACCCGAAAGCGGGCAATCCTGATAATCGGCTCTATAGCTATGTGTACCGTGCCGATGGGCTGCGGGTGAAGCAGGTGTGGCATACGCCCGTGGAGGTGGCACCAGCAGAGGCGGTCAGCAGCGGTCCGAGCAAGTTGCGCACGGAGCTGGAGGAGGCGAAGCCTGTCTATATTGGGCACGAGGTAGACTATTTGTATGATGGTCAGATGCCTGTGTGCGAGCAGGAGTATGAGGATGGGGTATTGCAGCAGAGTCGGGTACACTTGTTAGGTGGTAGAGGGATAGAGGCGGTGGTGGCGATAGACCATGTGCGGGGCAATGCGGTGAGCTTGAGGTGGTTGCTGTACGATGGGCACGGCAACTTGGTGCGGACGATGTTGCCTGATTACACCTTGTCTGGCTGGCAGTTTCGTGGGGTATGGGGTGAGTTGCAGGGTGTTTTGGGCGCAGGGCGTGGCTACTGTGCGCACTTGGGTCATCCAGAGGATGAGACGGGTTTAGTCTATATGCGAGCGCGTTATTATGAGCCAGCGACAGGCAGGTTTCTTAGTGAAGACCCTGCGCGGGATGGTGTGAACTGGTATCTGTACGCGGATGGGAATCCGGTGAATAAGGTGGATTACTCTGGACGCGATAGCGAAAGCGAGTGGTTTACTTTGGGGGCTGCCTTAACTGCAATTGCTATAATATATGCTTGGCTAATACCAGCATCTTCCTTTATACTGAAGGTGATGGGGTGCGATCTGTCACCTCAAATAGCAGCAACTTTAGGTGCGATTATTGGTGGGAGTTTATCTACATTTTTCGCTGCAGCCGGAATATATGCATTTATGAAAGCACTGGGAGGCATCGAGTCAGAACTCAGGGCTATATTTGGTATGGGAGCAAGCTTGGTGGCTGCACGCTTGTTTGCTTTGTATCAAGATTCTCTGAAGGGGCTTTCGCGACTTGGAAATCTTGCTGGTGGTATAGGTCTAACCGCGGCATTTACTGCGGCAACTTATATGGGTATCACATTCGCAGCCTTGTTATTGGTCGATCCAGAGTAAGGAGGTGTTTTTTATGTACATACACTATATTTGCATCATTTTGATTATAGCGATATTAGGTGAATTGGTATCTTTTATTATAATCGGGCGCATGTTATATAAAAATGAAATAGGTAAAGAAATTATTATTCAAAAAAGAGCAATTTTCGCTATTTCTACAGTTATAGGTATTATAAATCTTATAATTATATTACCTTTACTGATTTTTATTTACAGATATATTTCAGTAAATTTTGGAGAATATATTGCCACTTTAGTATCTATTATGATAGGTTTTATTTTAGGATACATACATTACTTAATAGCCAGATTTATTTACCGATTCTCGAAATCTGTTAGGTAAATTCCGAGTTTGCCTAGAGTGTTGTTATCTTGAAGTCTTTGAGTATGCTTGGTAGCGAAGCACATAGAGGCTACAGCCAAGCCCGAAAGACCAAACAGTACTGAATGGAATTGCGTAATAGAATTATTGAGAATCATTAATAACATTTCTACGATGAGATACTATTAGCGCTTTTACTCAGGGCTATCTATAGCGAATTACGATAGACCTCCCGCCGATGCCCTATATCTAAGATCGTCACCAAGCGCTGCTCATCATCTATCTCATAAATCACCCGATACTGCCCGACCCGAAGACGCCAACCCTCCCGCCCGACCAGCTTCCGACACCCCACAGGGCGAGGCTCCTCCGCCAACGCTCGCAGTGCCTCCCGCACACGCGGATAGACCTCCGCAGGCAACTTCGCCAGTTGCCTCTGAGCACGCGGTAAGATATGAACCGTGTAGCTCATGAATGCGCTCGCTCAATCGCCTCTATCGCTTGTTCCAACGGAAGCGGTGCTTCCCCAGACGCCTTCGCTTCGTCATACGCCCGTATTGCTTCCAGCTCTTCCAACGCCTCCAGCAGTTGCTGGAACACCTCAATATCCAGCAACACCGCCACCGGTTTGCCTTGCTCATCCACCACATACCGTTCGTGCAACGGTTGCATAGGTCTCACCGAGAGGATTGTACCTAAAAGATAGCCGTGAGCGGCTATCTTGCAGGGGGTTGGGGGATAAGTGGAGTACTTTGCTTTTGAGGCAGGCGTTTTGCGACAGACGCGGGTACACTTATTAGGTGGCAGAGGGATAGAGGCGGTGGTGGCGATAGACCATGTGCGGGGTAATACAGTGAGCCTGAAGTGGTTGCTGTATGATGGGCATGGCAACTTGGTGCGGACGATGTCGCCTGATTACCCCTTGTCTGGCTGGCAGTTTCGTGGGGTATGGGGTGAGTTACAGGGTGTTTTGTTTGCTTTAGGTGTTGCGTTGCTATCAGCTGCACGAGTGCTGGCAGGGATCGTGTATGGACTGGAGGAATGAACTTAGAGGAGCAGAACATGTATGACAGGTTCACTTTGGGTTGTGCTTATTGTGTAATCGCAACCACACTTTTGATCCTGTTTTCGCCTTGCCTTCTGCTGGCAGGATGGTTTTACAAGGGTTTACCGATTGACTTTATTTTATTTGCAATATTGTCTTTATTAATTTTATCTTATATCATTATAAAAAAATCAGCTCAAGAAATGGATATGAGTGAACTCCAAAGATACGAAGTATTAAAATCCAGATATCCTCGTTTATGGAGGGAAGTAATGTATAAGCATTTCAGAAAACCAATAATACCATTTATCATGGATGCTGTCCGAGGGAAACAACAATCGGCTATGGAAGAGTTCTTGGAGGAGGCAGAGAAGTGGGAGCCTCCCAATACTTTCGAGGAAAAGGTTTAATCAACCCTCTGGTGAGCCATCGTGTGAGGCATACTCCTCTTCAGGCGAGAGCCAAGGTGGACGATCAAGGAGCGTATGAAAGGTAATCTGGCGCCACTGCTGGAACCTGCACCCACCGAAGCCGACCAAGAGGTAATGGTGCTCATCCCTTCTCACCCCAAAGAACAGGGGTTGCCCCTGCTTTTTGCAGGGATTTGGGGTGATTAGTCGGAGAGAAGGGTTGGAGATGGCGGATTGGTTAGCGGTGGAAGGGCTGCAACGGTAATCATGCGAAAGGGTATACTTCACGCCATGCACAAGGGCAGGCTCACAGTGATTGCCGTGCTGATTGGAACCATGCTGCTTGCTATTCAGCCCCAGGAGAAGTCGGGTGGCAGCACATCCACTACCCAAACGGCGGAGATCGACCAGCTGCTGACCGCGTTGGTGGACATCAATTGGTTCCATAATGTGCGCCCCTTGAATCTCACCAGCGAGCAGATTGACCGCTTGCTTGCTGCTCACGAGAAAGCCTTCAAGCGGCTCAACGAAGTGGTGCAACAAGAGGCACAGACGCTGCGCAGTCGCAAGGATGAGATCCTGCGCGTGCGTGAAGACGCTTCGCGTGGCAAGAGTGTGCCGAAGGAGTTTATCGAGGCGATGCGCCAGCTTGAGCAGGACGCCGCCCGCCGACGCAGAGAACTCCGCACCCAAGTGATTACCGAGATTGGCACGGAACTCAAGCCGCGATTCACCGAGGAGCAGATGGATTATATGGTTAAGCGCAGTCGCGAGGTGTTGCAGGCAAGCGGGGTGAATGCCGAGAAGTTGGATCGCGACCAGCTCTATATGTTCTTTGTGGAGAATGTGTTCCTGATTGAGCGCGCGCCGATACTGCTTCGGGAGTGGAAGCAGAAGAACCTTGCTCGGTGAAACACTTCACGCGGTGCAAAGCCCCCATCCCCCATACCTACTTACTCGTGAGGCATGGATTGTCGGTAGCGGCTTCATCGACGCGCTATGGTGAGGCGGAGGGTTAGACCACCTCCGCCAGCACCACGCGCTCGAACACGAACTGCCCATCCCGATAGTCGACACGAATCGTGTCGCCATCGGTAAACTCGCGGGCTAAGAGTTTCTGTGCCAGTGGGTTCAGCACTTCGCGCTCAATCGTGCGACGCAATGGGCGCGCACCATACTGCGGGTCGAACCCGCGCGTCGCCAGCTCGATCTTCGCCTCGTCGGTCAGCTCCAGACGAATCTTGCGCTCGTCCAGACGCTTCTGGATCTGTTTCAGCTGCAAATCGACGATGCGCTTAATCTGCAGGATGTCCAGCGGGTTGAAGATGACGATTTCGTCGATGCGGTTCAGGAACTCGGGGCGGAAATGCGTCCGCAGCGCGTGCAGAATCTGCTCGCGGATCTCCTCCTTGTTGAACTCGTTCATCTCCTGGAACAGCACGGAGCCGATGTTGCTCGTCATGATGACGAGCGTATTGCGGAAGTCCACGGTACGCCCCTGTCCATCGGTGAGGCGTCCATCGTCCAGCAGTTGCAGCAGCACATTAAACACTTCGGGGTGCGCCTTTTCGATCTCGTCGAACAGGATGACACTATAAGGGCGGCGGCGGATGGCTTCGGTCAGTTGCCCGCCTTCCTCGTAGCCGACATAGCCGGGGGGCGCACCGATCAGCCGTGCGACGGAGTGGCGCTCCATGTACTCGCTCATATCGATGCGCACCAGGTTGCGCTCATCGTCGAAGAGGAACTCGGCAAGCGCTTTTGCCAGCTCGGTTTTGCCGACGCCGGTGGGACCAAGGAAGATAAAGGAGCCGATGGGGCGGTTCGGGTCAGATAGCCCTGCACGGGCACGCCGAATGGCGTTTGCAACCGCTTCAATCGCTTCGTCCTGACCGACCACACGCTGCTTGAGCCGCTCCTCGATATGCAAGAGCTTCTCGGTTTCCGATTCTTTGAGCCGGTGTACCGGGATGCCTGTCCACTTGGCGACCACCTCGGCGATATCGTCGGCATCCACTTCCTCTTTGAGCAGTTGGGTCTCTTTTTGCACCTCGGCGAGGCGCTCCTGTTCCGCTTGGAGCTGCTTCTGTAGTTCGAGCAGCACGCCATAGCGTAGTTCCGCGGCTTTGGCGAAGTCGCCTGCGCGCTCCGCTTGCTGCTCCTGGAACTTGACCTCTTCGATTTTCGCCTTGATGTCGCGGATGCGGGTGATGAGTTCCTTCTCGCGCTGCCACTGAGCGACGAGGTGTGCTTTTTCCTCATTTAAGTTTGCCAGTTCGCGTTCCAGTCGGGCAAGTTGCTCGCGGGCTTCGGGCGCCTCTTCACGGCGCAGCGCTTCCCGCTCAATCTCCAGCTGGCGGATTTTGCGGTCGATCTCGTCGATTTCGGTGGGCATGGAATCGATCTCCATGCGCAGTTTGGCGGCCGCTTCGTCGATGAGATCGATGGCTTTATCGGGCAGGAATCGGTCGGTGATATAGCGGTGGGAGAGTTTCGCGGCGGCGATAATGGCGCTGTCGCTGATGCGCACGCCGTGATGCACCTCGTAGCGCTCCTTCAGTCCACGCAGGATGGCGATAGTATCTTCCACGCTGGGTTCGGCGACATAGACGGGCTGGAAGCGTCGCTCCAGCGCGGGATCCTTCTCGATATGTTTGCGGTACTCGTCGAGGGTGGTCGCGCCGATGGTGCGTAGTTCGCCGCGTGCCAGCAGGGGTTTGAGCATATTGGCAGCGTCGATCGCGCCTTCGGCTGCACCCGCGCCCACAAGGGTGTGCAGCTCGTCGATAAAGAGAATGATGCGCCCTTCGGCACTGGTGACCTCGCGCAGCACGGCTTTCAGTCGCTCCTCGAACTCACCGCGATACTTCGCGCCGGCGATCAGCGCGCCCAGGTCCAGTTGCACGATGCGCTTGTCTTTAAGGGTTTCAGGTACATCGCCTGCAACGATGCGCTGTGCAAGACCCTCCACGATAGCGGTCTTCCCAACGCCCGGCTCGCCGATCAGCACAGGGTTGTTTTTGGTGCGGCGAGAAAGCACATGGATGACGCGCCGA
This sequence comes from bacterium HR15, assembly GCA_002898555.1. Lineage (GTDB taxonomy): Bacteria > Armatimonadota > Fimbriimonadia > Fimbriimonadales > GBS-DC > HRBIN15. The sequence goes on along the minus strand of BEHR01000009.1, from coordinate 75,126 downwards.
ATCTCCTCGTCGCGCCCGATAACGGGGTCAAGTTTGCCCTGCCGCGCCAACAGGGTTAGGTCACGCCCATACTTTTCTAATGCCTGATACTTCTCTTCGGGGTTCTGGTCGGTGATACGCTGTCCCCCCCGAATATCTTGCAGGGCACGCAGAATCGCGTCGCGTGTGATGCCGTTCGCCCGCAGGATGCGCCCGACCTCGCCCGAAGTGTCCGCCGCGAGACCCATTAGCAGGTGTTCGGTGCTGACATATTCATCCTTGAGGCGCATCGCCTCGTCGAACGCGGTATCAAAGACCGCCTTCAACCGTTGAGTGATTTGTGCTCCCACTGCAGACGCGCCTGAGGTTTGCGGGCGTCGCTTCAGTTCCGCCTCGACGCCGTTGCGCACGACCGCAGGCATGACCCCAAGCTTTTGCAAGATGGCGGGCACAACGCCTCCCTCTTGCTGCAACAGCGCGAGCATCAGATGCTCGCTATCAACCGCAGGATGTCGATACTGCTCGGCAAGATGAATCGCCTCTTGCACCGCTTCTTGCGCCTTAATGGTCAGCTTATCGAATCGCATCGCTGTCCCTCCATCTTTAGTGTCCTGTTGTCAAGTCTCCTGACATCTGCTGTATTATACCCCCTATAGGGCACAGAAGTTCCCGCAGAGGGTTTATACTTCCGTTACGATGGGCACGATCAAGGGGCGGCGGCTAAGGTGCTTGCGGCAGAAGCGGCGCAGGGTCATGCTGATTTCCTCGCGCACATTGTCCCAGTCGCTCAGCTCGGCAGGCAGCATTTTATCCAGCACGGCGCGGATTGCCTCGCGTGCCATGTCGGGCTGTGCTTCGTTATGCCATTCGAACCCGCGCGGGATGAGTTGGGGTTCGTCCATCAGTTCGCCGGTTTGTGCGCGAATGGTGACCAGTGCAATCAGCATGCCTTCGCGGGCGATCTGGCGGCGGTCGTGAATCACTTCTTCGGGCACACCCTCCACGCCTTCTTCGATCAGGTAGCGTCCTGCGGGCACGGGCTCGCTGAGCGAGGCGACGCCCTTTTCGATGCGCAGCACCGAGCCGTTCTCCAGCAGGAACAGCTGTTCATCACGATAGCCCATCTGCCGTGCCAGATCCAGATACAGCGCTTGATGGCGTGGCTCGCCATGAATGGGCGCGAGATAGCGCGGCTTCAACAGGCTCAGCATCAGCTTTAGTTCCTCCTGGCAGGCGTGCCCCGACACATGCACGGGCGCGATTTTTTCATGCACCACGCGCGCTCCCAGCCGTATCAGGCGGTTCACTGTGCGCCATACGAGGCTCTCGTTGCCCGGAATGGGGGTTGCAGAGAGTATCACCATATCGCCGGGGCGGATTTTGAGGCGCGGATACTCGTCCGCAGCAATCTGGCTCAGTGCAGAGAGCGGCTCACCCTGGCTACCTGTGGTCAGCACCAGCAAGCGGTCATCGGGATAGTCATCCAGTTGGCGTGAGTTAATCAAGAGGTCTGGCTCCATCCGCAAATAGCCGTGCTGCAGGGCAATCTCCACATTCTGCTCCATACGGCGTCCAAGAATGGCGACTTTACGCCCATAGAGGGCTGCCATATCGAACGCCTGCTGAATCCGATGGATGTTCGAGGCGAAGGTCGTGATAAGGATGCGCCCCGTCGCTTGAGCGAAGAGGGTATAGAAGGCGTCGCTCACCTTGCTCTCCGATTCGCCCCAGCCGGGACGCTCTACATTGGTGCAGTCGCTGAGCAGGAGCAACACGCCGCGCTCGCCCACCCGTGCCAGTTGATGGAAATCGGTACGCTGACCATCGACGGGGGTATGGTCGAACTTGAAATCACCTGTGAACACGATTGCGCCCTCGGGTGTGTGCAGTGCGTAGGCAACCGAGTCGGGGATGCTATGCGTGACGCGAATCACCTCCACTTCGATCTCGCCGACCTGGAATGTCTCGCCGGGTTGGACAACACGCAAGTCGGCATGCGGATGACGCTCGCGCAGTTTGCCCTCCACCAACGCGAGGGTCAGTGGTGTGCCGTATACGGGCACAGGCAGATTCGGCAGAATATAGGGCAGCGCGCCCACATGGTCCTCGTGCCCATGCGTCAGCAGAATGCCCAACACTTCGTCACGACAGGTATAAAGATAGGTAGGGTCGGGCATCACCAGGTCAACGCCGGGCAAATCCTCGCCGGGAAAGGAGATGCCACAGTCCACAATCAGCATCTGCCCATTATAGCGAACCAAGTTGAGATTCTTGCCGATTTCGCCTGCACCACCCAGGGGGATGAGTTCTATTGCCAATTTCGACCTCCATCGGTGTAACAGAGTAATAGAAGAATTATACCTTGCCCTTCTGAAAGCGGTTATAAGCGCAGACCCCATCGAACCCGTGCGGTAAATCGCCGCGCACGATTCCAGTCTGGCTGATCGAACCCGATTTCCAACTCCCAACCCGCGTAGCGAAAACCGAGCTGCCACTCTCGCGGCTCTAACCAGAGGACGCACCACCATTCGAAGACACCTGTCTTTGCAAACGCGATGCCTGCCCGCGAGCGGAAGTCGTGCGACCCCATGAAAGCCCACAAGGTGGAAGACCGTTGATAGGCAACGATGCCGTGATAGAGGGGCATGGCGTGCGTGCGCAGCGAGCGTGTTTGGGTACGCCCCTCCAGCACAGGCGGTGCGTGAAGGAAGCCATCCGGGTCAGGTGTCGGGTAATCCACAAGGACGCGAGCATCGATCTGTTGAAGTACGCCAATAGAAAGGTAGCTCAGCAGATTTTCGACCTTGATGCCGATGTGCCAGTGGGAAGTAGGATGCATCACAAGCGCGACATCCAGCGCGAAGCCCTGTCCGTCGATCTGGGCGGCGTCTATGCCTCGCGTAGTCTGTAGGGTCAGTTCCCCTGTGAACTGGCTGCCCTGTTTCTGTCCGTGCAACCGTCCATACTGGGCTCGTCGGATGGTTAGCCAATGGGCGGTCAGCGTGAGCCGAGCCAAAGGTGTATCCCAACCGCGCGCGATACTTAGTGTGTTGACCGCTGTCCGATTCAGCGTCGCTTGAAGGGAATAACTTGTTTCAGGGTTCAGACTACCCTGGCGTACCTCCCGATAGAATCGGGCAGCTCCGCTATCACCTTGATAGAGGCTTGCTTCGCCGTAGCTATAGCCGATTGCCCACCGTTTCGCCCCAAAAACGACCTGGTAGAGGGACAGGGAGCGGAAATAAGCCTGTGTGTCACGAACGGGTGGGGGCAACCGGGCTAACAACGGTTGTATATTGGTCTCGGCTGCCTTATTGAGAATGAAATGGCACTGCTGAGGTTGAGCAGTGGGGGACACGGTTTGAAAGAGCCAGTTATGAGGCATGTCGCGTGGCGGAAGATAAAGCGGCTGGGCATGGGATGAGAAAGCAGTAGCAGCCAATATCATCGAAGCAATATACCGTGTTATCTTCATGCGTGTTTTTGTGCGCCCAGGTGCGTCGATAGAGAGATATCGCGGCACCTGAGCGCGGTCGTCTATCGTCGGATGAGTGAGCCTAGCGTCTCGAAAGAGCCGTCCTTATACTTCACGATGAGGGTGTCACCGAAATCGGGCAGTCCCAGGTCGCGTGCCTTGCCAATCTGTGCCACGACCTCGCCCGAGGAGTTTTTGATGGTGCCGGAGACATCCCTATTCCTATCGCCCACAGCCCGTGCCTGGAGTGTGAAGTTCGACGGACTGTGAGTGAGGCTAATCTCGACGGGCTGAAATAGGGTGCGCCAGTCGAGCCAGCCACCGGAGAAGTTCAGCGTGCCCTTTACATCGCCTGCGACCGACTCGGTGCCATAGCTGAGCCGAAGCGACAGATTGACCTCTGGCGCCGGTCCATCGGGGTTGGAGTTCAAGGTGATTTGCACAGCGGCGGGCGCGCCGTAGCGAGGTGTTAGAGTACCCGTGAAGGTGAACCGTCCCTTCGGCACATCCTCCCGTCGCTGCGGTGGCAGCTCGGAACGCGGATTTTCCCACTGCCCGGAGAAGTTCCCTTGGAAGGTCATCCTTGGGGAGCGATACCCTATAGCTGCCCTGGCAGTCTTGGGCAACGCCTCACCATTCACCTGCTCAAAAGTCGCTTGCCAGTTCGATAGGTCGAGAGTAACCCCTTCACCCTCCAGCGTCAAACTGGCAGCAGCTGCGGTGGGCTGGGGGTGCTCGCTGCTATCGGTTAATGTAAGGGAGAGGTTGGTTACCTGAAGGCTGACGGGGCGGCTGGTCGCGCTCTGTACCTGAGCTCTGCTGAGGCGAATTTGGCGCGGGTTGCCCGAAGCATAGAGGTCCCCTTGTAAGCCCTGAAGCGTGACCATCCCGAATTGACTGCTGAGTGTGCCTGAGAGAGCGAGCGAGTCGAAGGGGATGTTGCCACTACCCGGGGTGCCAGAAACCTCACCTGTGAACTGGATGGGTGCGCGCAGGTCCTTGTCGCGCAAAGTAACCTGCCAGGAGATGCGGGTGGGGTTCCCAGTTTGATCACGCTCGACCACGCGCAGGGAGCCGTCATATTGAAGCATGCTGTCGCCTGCGCGACGAACAGTGAGCGTATAGGCACCCGCGTCGGAAGTCCACTCGAACCGAGCAAGAGGGTTTTGAGTGGTTATGGTGAGCGTCATGCCTTGTGTATCTGGTAAGGTCGAGTCTACTCGCCAAGTTCGATTGTCCGTATCGCCGACTCTCCGCAGTCGATAGGGTGGCCAGCTCCCCGTGGATTCCTCCCGGTAATGCCCAGGCGCCATGCCTATCAAGGAGATGTTCCAGCGGTTATCAAAGCCGAGCACCCGCTCCGCGAAACGGATTCGCTCCATAAACGCCTCAGTGGGACTGATGATTTCCTCACGCACGACTGTTTCTTGCCGATGCACCGCCTCTTCGATGCCAACTTGTTCGTCGTCGCCACTACCAAGGAAGGCGTCGATCTGGTCGCGCATGATTTGGCTCATGCGTTTGGCGGTTCGCACATCGTTGTCTGTGGATTGTGTCAGGTTGTTGCGCTGTTGCTGAACGAGGGTACGCACATCGCTCCCCAGCGAGCCTTGTAGACCCGTGCCTGGCGTATCAGGCAGAAGACCGCCTCCTACGGTCAAATCCAGGCTGGAGATACCCTGCTCGTCGATCCACTGACGCACCTGATCAATAACACTGGCAACTCCGTTAGGAGACAGGGGCGATGCCAGATTGCCGTCATGCACCAGCCTCAGAATCTCTTCACTTGCGAGGGTAGTGTCAGCGTTCAGGTCAACGCCCATTTTGCCTTCGCGCGGAGTGGATGCAAGGATGGTCATCAATCGCACGGTGCGGTTCTGCACGCTTTTCTCGGCGATAATGACGAGGTCATTCCCTGCATATTGTGCAGGAAGTGTTAGCGTGTAGCGACCATTTGCATCGGTTTGAGCTTGCGCCAGAGGATTATCAAGGCGTTGTAAGAGGTATGCTTTCACGGTTGCGTTCGGCAAGGCGCTGCCAGCAAGGCTTCGCGAACGGGGTGTACCTTGAGGAGCAAACACATCACCAACAATGTTCAGCCCGCCTGTTATACCGCCACCACCGCCACCACCGCAATGGGACAGGAATAGCGCTAGGCAGAGCGAGGCAAGCGTTACCAATACACGATGCCCGAAATGCAAGTTCTTGTTCATTATTTCCTCCTTGCGTGCCAATGACCCTACTAAGGTCTCTGGCACTAATGAGTAGTATACCCTATATAGTCTCATCATGTCAATAGGGGCGGAGGGTGTTCGAAAATTCATGCGGCTCGCCCTCCAAATGCTTGGCGGATTTTTCGAGCAGCCTCAGGGCGAAAGGGGGTTATTGAGCACTTGGATGGCGTCTTCGATACGGTGATAGATGGGTATATTGGGTGGCAGGTTCGCCAGGATTTGCTTGCCGTAAGGGCGCGTGTGGAAGCGAGCATCCAGCAGGCAGATGATGCCTCGGTCATCGGCACGGCGGATGAGTCGCCCGAAACCTTGGCGCACCTGCTGCTTCGCCCGTGGCAGTGTCCAGCTTTCGAACGGATCCTCACCGCGCCAGCGCAGCAGCGCATGCCGTGCCACCTGGGGTGGACTGACGGGCACTTCAAACGGGATACGCACCAGCACCACGCAGCTGAGCGTTTCACCCGGCGCATCGAACCCTGTCCAGAAAGAGCGCAGTCCGAACAGAACCGATTCGGTGTCTTCACGGAAGCGTTGTGAGAGGTCTGCATTCGCGCTATCGCCCTGCATCATCAAGCGGAGGGAAGGCATCGGTGGCAGCGCGTCGCGCACCGCTTCCATCTCCGCTCGCGAGGTGAACAGCACCAACGCGCGCCCGCGTGTCGCTTGCAGAATCTGCATCAGTTGCTCTGCCACAGCGCGATAATAGGCAGGCGCGTCGTGCGAGCGTGCTGAGCGTGGAGGTGGAGGCAGCACGCCTCGCGGAGGCAAATAGAGCGCGCACTGACGCGCATAGTCAAACACAGGTGGCAGGCACAGCGTGCGTACCCCCTCAGATAAGCCCACTTGGCGCAGGAAAAAGTCGAATGTGCCGTCGATAGTGAGCGTCGCGCTCATCAGCGTCGCTGGCTGACGGCTCCATAAGTGCTCCGCCAACCAGGCTCCCACCTCTAACGGCTGATAGCAGGCACGCCAACCCATCGGTGCTGCTTCCACCCAGCTGACCCCCTCCACCGGGTTCACCAGCAGGTTCAGCCCCGTATAGAGATTGCGGAACCAGCTGGCATATTGATTCACCGCTTCACGCACCGCCTCATATTGCCGATCGGTCATCTGAGCGCGGTGATGTTTCAGTTCGCGCTTGATTTCGCTGTAAAATCGGCGCAGTTCGCTCTGGAGGTTTTCCACCACCGCCTGCAGCACGGGCAACCAGTCGGTGCGCGAGGCTTTCTGCACGCTCTCGTCTTCCATGAGTTCGGGAAAATTTTCTTTTCCGGGGTACCCGTCTGGGTCGGAAAGGAAAATTTTCGGCGCGATGGCGACGATGCGTCCTTCGGAGGGAATGTCCGCCATGTTCAAGGGCGCAACAGCTGCATGGCAACCACGCGATAGAACCTGCACCAGCTCGGCTATCGTGTGCAGCAGAGCGTCAGGACGCTGTTCCCCCTCCAGCGCGTTCGCAATTTGGTGGCTCAGGCTGGAGGCGTTGCGAATCATCTCTTCCAGCGTTTCGGGTGAAAGTTCGAACTCCAGTGCGCTGCACGCCGCTTCAGGGAGATCGTGTGCCTCGTCCACCAGCAGCCAATCGTATTCGTCCAGAAGCCCTTCCGCGCCACTTGCTTTGAGCAGGGCATCGGTCAGCACGACCGAGTGATTGGTGATGATGAGCTGGGCGTTCGCCGCCGCGCGTCGCTGACGATAGTAGAAGCAGCTGGCGTAATGGGGGCAGGTGCGTGCGCGGCAGGCGGGCGGTGTCGCAATCTGTCGCCACAGGTCGCGTGTCAAGCCTTCGGGCACACCCTTGCGTCGCAGAAAAGGTGCCAGTTCGCTCTCCACCCCCTCCTGCGCGAGGGGAACCCACTCCTTCAGGAACCGCAGCAAAGCAGGCTCCAGATGCGTGCCTTCGCGCCCGTAGATGCGGTCGATGCAGGCATAGCGCGAGCGCCCCATCACCAGCTGAGTTTTCAACTCGCTGCCTGCCTCACCGAACAGCTCCAGCGCCAGCGGTAGGTCTTTGCGCCAGTATTGCTCGGCAAGCACATTGGTATAGGTGGAGACCACCACACGCTTGCCTGTGGCAAGTGTCCATGCGATCAGCGGGATCAGCGCGCCGAGGCTTTTGCCCACTCCGGTAGGGGCTTCGATGCACGCGGTCTGCCCTGTGGACAGACATTCAGCGATGAAAGCGGACATCTCATGCTGTGCGGGACGCGCCTCGAACCCCGCCCGCGCCTCCAGGCGACTAAAAGCGTCATGGATAGCTGATAGCCAGTTGGACATCTTTCCCTCCCTCCGCTTTCCAGGAGAGGTTTACAACGGGACGGCTTGAAGGCGGCGGAGTGCGCCTGCAAACAGGCAGGCGATGGTCTGGGTGGCGGTCGCCATGACCTCCGTGACCTCCGCATGGGACAGTGGCTGCTGGCTCAATCCTGTACCCAGATTGGTGACGACTGCGACGGCAGCGTAATGGATGCCTGCCTCGCGACACAGAATCGCTTCGGGCACGACGGTCATGCCAATCACATCCCCGCCCAGCATGCGGAACATCCGAATCTCGGCAGGCGTCTCGTAGCGTGGTCCAGGAGCGCATACATAGACGCCTTCCGATTGCACAGGGATGTGCGACTCAGACGCGGTTTGAAGCAGGGCGTTGCGCAACAGCGGGCTAAATGGCTGCGAAAAGTCGGTGTGTACTACCTCGTGGTCAAAGAGGGTGTAAACGGTGCGTGTGAAATCGAGAAAATCGCTCAAGATGACCAGGGTGCCGGGCGTCCAGTCGGCACGCAAGGAACCGACCGCCGCGGTCGCCAGCACTGCTTGGACGCCAAGCTCCCGGAGGAGTTGTACATGGCGTCGGTGGTCGATCTGGTGCGGTGGTACGCGATGCCCTTTGCTGTGGCGGGGCAGCAGCAGCACCGGGTATCCCTCCAAAGTGCCCTCCAGCAGATAGGTATCCTCTGCTACCCCATGCTCATGCTGTAGATCGAAACCCGGCAGCTGCTGCACGCCCGTGCCACCGATAATGGCAGCTTTCATACTGTTCGGGCGGGCGTTACCCGCGCATCAGCCGCGCTTGCGTCCGCGCCCGCGAGTGGTCGCTTCCGCTTTCGGCTGTTCCGCCTGCGCCTGTGCCTGTGCCTCGTAGGCTTTCTGGATGCTCAGGCGCACCAGCTCCGCCACCCGATTGAGTTCGGTTGCGCTGGCTTGACGCGCCGCTTCGGGACGCACCGCCACCTCCAGCCACGGAGTGACCATAAATCGATGCCACTCTTCGGGCGAGGGGTAGGGCGAGCCAGCCGAGCGTGGCGCGGCAATCGCGTAAGCCGGTGCAGGCGCCTCAGCAACCAGCGATTTGGTCGCCTCGCTCATTCGCTTGAGTAGCTCCTTCTCGGAGCGGCTTTCCAGCACCGACTCAATTAGGCTCTCTATCTCCTCTGCGCTCTTGCCCTCAATCAGGTGGTGCACCGCTCGCAGCGGGATATACTGCGACTGCAGCAGCTTGAGCGCAACGAGTTGCAGGAGATGGTGGTAATCATACAGCACGCGATTGCCCTTGCGCTTCGCAGGCGGGTCAATCAACCGATGCGCCGCATAGAAACGCACTGTGCGCACATCGGGAAAAGTGACCACCTTATAGCGCGGTTGAACAGGAGCCCACTGTTCCAGCAAACTGTTGGCAACCGCCACCAGTTCCTCGATAGTAAAGTACTCCTGTTGCCGGTACTGTTTCAGTATGTCGATGAGTCTCATAGTAGCCCTATTATACCCCGCGCGTATCATAAAATGCAAGTGTGCAGGGAGTGTTCTTTTGTTTTTTAGAGATGCCTATCAAGTCGGGCATGGCGGACCAGCTGGATGAGCCCACTGCAACAGGCAGGAGTTTGCTCGGCATGGGCGAAATGGGTATAGTAAGAGCAATGTGCGGTAAAGGGCAAGGATGGTGGCTGGTGCTATGCATAGGAGGGCTAATGCTGCTCTCCCCTGTCAACACGCAATCGGATAAGCACCAGCAGAAACAGCGATTGCAACAGCAGTTGCAAAGCCTACAGGGGCAGATCGGGCAGCTACGCACCCAGATTCGAGAAAAGAAGCATCAAGAGCGACAGGTGCGTCGTGATATTGCCGAGATCGACGCCCAAATCGACCGCACGACCCAGCGCCTGCGCGCTACACGCGCCCAATTAGCGTCTGCCCGCAAGGAACAAAAAGAGTTGGCGAAACGGCTGCAAATCCTAACGGCGCGACTTAAACAGCGTCAGGTATTGCTCGCCCAGCGATTGCGCGCTGCCTATAAGCACCGCAGCATCTCCTATCTCAATGTACTGATGGGGGCGAGTTCGATGCGCGAGTTGACCAGCCGCAGCTATGTGTTGCGCCAAATTGTGAAAACGGACCGCGCGCTGCTCGATGCGGTGCGTGCCGATCAGCAAGCCGTGGCGCAGGCGAAGGCACGGATGGATGCCCTTGTCGCGCAAATTGCGGGGTGGGAACGCGACCTAAGCCAGCAGGCACAGGAGCTGCACGCAGCGCAGCAGGAGAAACAGCTCACTCTCAAACAGATTGCCAGCGAGCGCGCCTTGTATGAACGCCAACTGGCGGAGCTGGAAGCCGAGTCGCAGGCGATTGCGCGACGCTTGCGTGCCATGATGGAAACCCCTGCGGGACGCGCCCGTGCCGACCAGCGCTGGTCAGGGCGATTTATTCGACCTGTGCACGGTAGCGTCTCCTCACGCTACGGCATGCGCGTTCACCCAATTTTTAAGGTGCGCCGCATGCACACGGGCATCGACTTCTCTGCACCCCATGGTGCGCCTATCGTTGCTGCCGATTCCGGGGTGGTGGTCGAAGCCCGCTATATCCGCGGCTACGGCAACACCGTGATTATCGACCATGGGGGCGGTGTTGCCACCCTCTACGCGCACTGCTCTGCCCTCTTGGTGCAGGAGGGGCAAACGGTGCAGCGTGGGCAGGTCATCGCGCGAGTCGGCAGCACCGGCTACTCCACTGGACCCCATCTCCACTTCGAAGTGCGTATCAATGGCGATCCTGTGAACCCCGCAGAGTACGGGTTCTGAGTCCTCCCTTAGAAGGTTCAGAACGGCGGTTCAGGAGGTGGCACCAGGAACTCGCCACTCTGACGATGATTGCCGGCGGTAAATGACCGAGGAGCATCGGCTACTTAGCAGCATACACCCGTACCGCTGGGCAAATGTAGAGCAGGTCGTGTGGGAGGGCATCAGCGCGAATCAGCGGGTGCAGATCATTGCGGAACACGCGCACAAGGCGATAATCGCGCCGCAGTATCGCCGTAAAGGCACGATAGTCCGCTCGCCCAATACGCTTCACATCGCGCTCCTCAAAGTCGCTTATCACCACATAGTCTGGCTGCACACGCTGCAACGCCTCCGCATCCCATTCAGGCGGTGCCAGGGCAATCAAGCGATAGGGCGAGTGTGCCTCTTGCATTAATCGCAGCCGATCTTGCCAGCGCAACTCGCCCGTGTCGGGATAAAAAGGTGGCGTGTAGAACCACGGCACCGTCGGGAAGGCAATCGTGCGCCCTGCAGGCACATGCGATTCAAACCATCGCAGCGCCTGCTCGCGCGGATCGGGGCGCAACATGCAGGCAGTGAGAGCCGCTGTCCATACCAGCTGCCACCCCAGCGCAACGAAGGACGCTCCCACCACGCTCTTGACAAATACCGGGTGGTACTTCGCGAGCGCAGGAGAAGCCAGCCATCCCAGCCCCATCGCCAGCATCGGAAACAGTGGGAAAGTGTAGCGCATAAAACGCACCTCCGCCGCGCCAATCAGTGCAAAGTAGGCAAGAGAAGCGACAAGAATACCCACCCCCTCACGATGGCGTATGCCCACTATCAACCACCCCAGCAAACTGAGTACCAGCGGCAGCATCCCAAAGCCTGTTGTCATGTTCGGATGGAGATGGAACAACCAACCCGGTCCCGTCTGGGTAAAGATTTCGCCGTGTCCGCGTTGCACATGGAACAGCTCGTAACGAAAGTCCCGCCAGAATACCTGTGGCTCTGCCCATGCGCCCGGGCAGGTCAGCAAAAACGCGCCCATCGCGACGGCTATTGCGCCTGCCGTCCAACCCAGCAGGCGACCGCTGATCCATCGCTCCGTGCGTGCCTGCAACCAGAGGCTTACCAGCGGTGCAAGCAGAGCCAACCCCGCGTTATATTTGCAACCTGCAGCACACCCTGCCCAAACCGCCCCCCACATCAGCGTTCGCATGGGACGCGCGGAACTAAACAGCACGACCGATGACCAGAGCGTTAGCGCCACAAAGAAGGTCGCGGGCACATCGACCGTCTGAAAGCGGGAATGCACCACAAAGGCGGGCGCGAACGCCATCGCCAACCCTGCCACCCAGCCCGCCCACTTGCCCGCCAAGCGTGCCATCGCTCGCGCCACAATGAGCGACGCACCCGCGCCCATCAGCGCAACCAGTACCCGCGCCCAGAAATGCGACGCGGCACGCCATTCGGCAACCTGTAGAGCATCGGGATTATCGGGCAGCACAGGCAGCACACCTACCGCCGTCAGCCAATGCAACCAGACACTCCACAAATAAAGCGGCAATGAGCCGTAGTTGTAAAAATGAGGCAGCCAATCGCCCGCATAAGGGTTCAGATTCAAATAGCTCACCGCCAACACCAGCCACTCGTCTGGGTGATAAGAGAAGTGGTGTTGGGCATTGGGTAGTCCCCAGCCGATACCAATCAGCCGTATCCCCAATGCCACCCCAAACAGCATCCCTGCACTCAGCCACCCTTTCCTGGGCACAGTGCGATTGTACCTGACCCTGTGATCGGCGTTGGAGAAAGTTTGTCAGGAATTGCTGAAGCGTTGTAAGGAGGCGGTGGTGTGGGGCGACGGCTGTTTGCCGTCACCCCGCGGTGTTCAAGGTACGCGGAACATCACGAGCGTTTCGAAGACCTTGTCGTCCACCTGGCGTAGCACGCGCAGGCGCACTCGCTGACCGCTCTTGAGGCTGCCTGCGGCTTGCTCGAACTCACTGGGCGAGTTGATGGGCTTGTCGTTGAGGGCGATAATCAGATCGCCCACTTGCAAGCCGCCTTCTGCGGCAGGGCTATCCCGATCGATTTCCGTTACGAACGCGCCCTGCTGGCGGTCAAAAACCTTCCGCATATCGTCGGGGATGGAGCCTACGCGGATACCCAGTTTCTCCAAGGCGGTTTGTGCGCCCACTTCCGCTTTGCCGCGCACAGGAGGTGCTTTCACATCCTCCGGATGGGTGGTCAGCTTGGCGGAGACGGTCAGCGTGCGTCCACCGCGCACGATCTTGAAGCGCGCTTCGGCTTCGGGTCCCTTTTCGGCAATCATGTCGCGCAGGGCGACCTGATCTTCGATGGGCTTGCCATCCATCTCGACGATCACATCGCCCGCTTGAATGCCGGCTTTATCGGCAGGCGAGTTGCGTTCCACCTGCACGACTAACGCGCCGCGCTCCACCTTCAGCTCCTCTTTCATTTCGGGGGTTAGGTCATCCAGTGCCACACCCAGGTAGCCGCGCACATAGGAGCCTTTCTCAATGAGTCGGCGGATGACACTCTTCACCCGATTGACCGGGATGGCGAACCCGACGCCCACATTGCCCCCTGTCAGCCCGCTTACGATGGCGGTGTTGATGCCAATCACTTCGCCGCGCGTGTTGACCAGCGGACCACCAGAGTTGCCGCCATTAATCGCCGCGTCGGTCTGAATAAGATCGGGATAGAAGCGGGGCATGTCTGCGCCGCGAATGACCTCCCGACGACCCACCGCGCTCACGATGCCCATCGTCACCGTCTTTTCCAGACCGAACGGGCTGCCGAAGGCAAACACAATCTGACCGGGTTTGACGGTGGACGAGTCGCCCAGTACGGCAGCAGGTAGGTTCTCGCGATCGACCTTGACCAGGGCGATGTCCATATTCGGGGCGCGTAGCACAGTGCCGTTCGCCTTGCTGCCGTCCGCAAAAGTGACTTCCACCTCGTCTGCACCACTGACCACATGGTCATTGGTCAGGATATAGCCATCGCTGCGGATAATTACCCCGGAGCCTTCTCCCTCAATGAAACGGGGGGAAGGAAACTCGAACCATCGGGGTAGTTCGTCATCAGGGATGCCAAATCGGCGGAAGAATTGGCGCATCCTACTGTCATCGGGGGCTTGCACCTGAGGCAATCGCTTTTTTACTTTGATATGCACCACCGTTGGTTGAACGGTTTCGACGAGGCGCGAAAGTGCCGATTCGAGGCTCACCAATGTGGTGCGCTCCTGGGGCGTGAAGGCGACCGTCGCTAAACGCTCCTGCGCAATCGCCCCTAACGGCGAGCGCAGCGCCAACACGATGCCAATACCCAGTATGCCCACAGCACTCACTATTAACCACCATCGTTTCATCGTCTCTACCTCCTTGTCGGCATTGTCTCACTTGCAGGACATGGCTGGTTCTCACCGGGGTTGCAGTTCAAAGGTGGGCTGCAGCGTGCCCGTGGTGCCCCAGCGATTCTCGACGACAGGCATTATCACCGGGTTCGGTGGAATCGGGCCGAATGGCTCCGGTGAGAGAAGAATCACAGGGGTATGTGGGGACATATTGGAGGAAGATACTAAAGGATTAGATTCAGAGCGTCTCAAGGGAGGGAAGGAGAAGGTTCGTTTCGAATAAGGGCTGGTCAATGAGGTCGTTAAGGCATCGCTTTGGATAGGGCGCAGCTGCTTATTTTCCTCGCGTGGAGTGAGCCATATAGCCAGTGCCACGGCGGCGGCACCCCACGCGTAGCGCCACCAGCGCGTATGAAAGAGCGTTCGCCGTGGCGCACGCTGCGCCATGCGATACTCCTGAATACGCTGCAACATCACCTCCTCGCCGCTTCTGAGAGGCGCTACGGTCGGCAAATGCCGCATCAGATGCTTCACGCGTAACAGCGTTTCATACTCGGCGGAACACTCCAGGCAACACTCCAGATGAGCGCGAAATCGTTGCTGTTCGATGCCTGTCAATTCCATATCGATGTATGCTGAAAGATGAGACTGAACATATCGACAATTCATTTCAAATCACCTCGCTCGAAGAGTTCTGGATGGCGTTTCATCAGGTAGTCCCGCAATTGCTTGCGTCCGCGATGGATACGCGAGCGCACCGTGCCGATGGAAGTGCCCATAATCTCGGCAATCTCTTCGTAGGAATGTCCCTGAATATCCGCCAGCACAACGGCGGTGCGAAAATCGGGTGCCAGATGCTGCAGACCTTCGTTGATCGCATCAACATACTCCTTGTCGAGCGCGATCTCCAGTGGGCTAAGCCCTGGATCAGGGATATCTAAGGCGGTACCTTCCTCACCCTCCTCGGTCTGCAGCGGTTCGTCCAGGGAAACTGTTTTCAGCCGTCCACGCCGACGATACTCGTCGATGTAGAGGTTCGTCATAATACGGCTGAACCAGTTCATGAAAGGCATGCTGCGGTCATAGCGATCGAAGAAACGATAGGCCCGCAGGAACGCATCCTGCACAAGATCTTCCGCGTCGGCCGCATTTCCGGTGAGGCGGTAGGCGAGGTTATATGCCTGGCGGTAATAGCGACGCACCAGTTCATCGAACTCGCGCTGGATCTCGTCTTCCATGTATTTCGCAGCCGCCGTATAGACCATTCTCGCCTCCGTCAGTTGAGTTATACGGCGGTGGATAGCGAGAAGTTCCCATCCGCGGCTCTGCTTCCCTCCTCATTTCAATTAGACGCTTTATGAGTATACCATGTTCCGTCATCTTCGGACCCCTCCACAGCGGCTGACCTCGTAGCGATAGACCTCCGCCAGGCCCCGATAGGGGTTGAGTTCCCAGGCGCGTTTAAGTTTCGCGACGGCGAATTTGAGCGTTTTCGCGACCGCCTGCTTCGAGATGCGCAACTGCTTGCCAATCTCTTGCAGTGTCCAACCACGCAGATACTGCTCGCACACATACCGCTGACGCGGGGTCAGATCGGCGCAGTCGAGCATCGCCTCAATCTCCACCCGTTCGAAATATTCGACGGCAGTATCAGGCAGCGCGATGTGTTCGCCCAGCTCCGTATGGCGACGACGGTGACGGCGCAACTTGCGCTCGAACGAATCCTCGCGCGTGAACGGGTACTCCCCGTTACGCTCCGACGCAATGACAAAGTCCCGATCCATCGGCTCCTTCTGTTCCATCGCCAAAACCTCCATGACTCAAGGACAAATAGTAGACATTTGTATACCATGTGGCGGGCAGGATTCCTGCAGGAAAGGGCGAAGCAAAAGATTATGAACACCCAAAAGAGTTTGCAAGAGACCTACGCACCCCACAGCACCTGCTACGGATGCGGACCTGCGAACCCGAAAGGGTTGCACATTCGCAGCTTTGTGGAAAACGACCAAGTAGTTGCGGAATGGCAACCGGAGCCGCACCATGAGGCATTTCCGGGCGTCCTGAATGGCGGCGTGATTGGCACGTTGCTCGACTGCCACTGCAACTGGGCAGCTGCCTATCATTTAATGAAAATGCAGGGACTGGATCACCCACCGGCGACCGTCACAGCGGAGTATCACATTCGTTTACTACGTCCCACACCGACTGACGCGCCTGTGCGCCTTGTGGCACGCCCCGTGGAAGTTAAGGGCAATCGCGTGGTGGTGGAAGGCGAGTTGCTTGCGAAGGGCCAGGTGTGCGCCACCTGCCGGGGCGTGTTCGTAGCAGTGCCACCCGACCATCCTGCCTATCATCGATGGGATTAACCGCCACTTTTTAGGGGGTTGGAGCGTATAATCTTTATGGAGGCTACGGGATGACGATTCATCGCTTGATGTACTGGCTATTCGTGGCGGTTGGGATGGTGTTGTTTGCCACCGTCGGCTTCTTGCTGACCGACCCTTTCCTGCGAGCGGTGAGCCAGCGTTGGGGTGAAGATGTGATGCTTTCGCCGTTGTGGACACGCATCGGCTTCACCACGGCGGGGCTGCTGCTGGGCATTCTGGTGGGCAATCACGGGTTTGAACTGCTTTCGCGAGTGGCGCAGCACCTGGAGGAGGCGGAACCGGATGAGAAGCTCGCTATTGGGCTGGGGTTGCTCTCCGCTGCCGTTATCACCTTCGCGCTTTATCCCCTGCTGTTCGCTATAGGTGGTAGTCGACTGGGCTGGACGCTCACCTTGCTTGCTTTTGTGGTGCTGGTTTATCTCAGCGTGGTCAGTTTCCTCAGCATGAAGGAGTATCTGCCCATCACCGCACAGATGGCGCGTCGCTCGCGTGGGATCAAGGTGCTGGACACCAGCGTGATTATTGATGGGCGCATCCGCGACATCTGGCGTTCGGGCTTTCTGGAGGGGCGGCTCTATGTGCCCGGCTTCGTGCTGGACGAGCTGCAACATATTGCCGATTCGGAGGACCCGCTGCGTCGTGCGCGTGGCAGGCGCGGACTCGATGTGCTGAAGCAGCTCCAGCAGGAAGCCGAACTCGAAGTGCGCACCCATGATCGTCTTGCACCCCCCGCCAGCGACGGAGTGGATGGACGACTGGTGCGCCTTGCCAAAGCGCTGCGAGCAGACATCATCACCAACGATTACAATTTGAATCGGGTAGCGGAGTTGCAGGGCGTGCGTGTGCTGAATATCAATGAGTTGGCGGAAGCGGTGCGTATCCATGTGCTGCCAGGTGAGGAGCTGACGGTAACCCCCATCCGCGAGGGGCAGGAACCCGATCAGGGGGTCGCCTATCTGGAAGATGGCACGATGGTTGTCGTGGAAGGTGGGCGTGCCTACCTCAATCAGGCGATCGATGTGGTCGTCACCAGCGTCTTACAGTCGGCCCGGGGCAAAATGCTGTTTGCCGAGCCGAAAGCGTGGGCAGAATCGACGGAGAGTGGCGTTGAGTACGGTACACGCGCTTATCGTGGCAGCAGGAAAGGGCGACCGATACGGTAGTCCCGACAAGCTTTGGCAACCTTTGCAGGGCAAGCCACTCTGGTGGCACGCCGTGCAACCGCTGCTGACACATCCAGAGGTATCCGGGGCAACCATCGTGGTCGCTCCTGGAGATGAGCCGCGCTTTCAGGCAGAGCTTGAAAGCATTCCACCGGGCGGAAGCCTTGCTCCCCTTCTCCCATCCCATCAAGGGGGAGAGAAAGGCAAAAAGATACAGATTGTAGGCGTTGGGGGCATAACACGCCAGCAAAGCGTGCGCAATGGGCTAAATTTAGTGCCGCCCGATGTGGAATGGGTGGCCGTGCATGACGCCGCGCGCCCGCTCATCTCGCACGCGCTTCTTGACCGCCTCTTCGCCTGCGCCCGCAGCCATGGGGCTGCCGTGCCGGTCTTGCCCATCTATGACACCCTGAAACGGCTCATGCCCGATGGACAGGTGGAGCGAACAATCCCGCGCGAACCACTCTACCGAGTTCAGACACCTCAAGTCTTCCGTGCCGACTGGCTCCGTGCGGCACATCAGCGCGCCACCGACGCCGGCTACGAGGCTGCCACCGACGACGCCAGCCTGCTGGAATGGATAGGTTATCCTGTTTATACCGTGCCCGGCGAACCTTTCAATATTAAAATCACCACCCCGGAGGACTACGCGATGCTCCTGCGCCTGACTGAGATGCCGATGCAAATCCGCACTGGAATCGGGTATGATATACATCTCCTTGTGGCGGGACGCAAACTAATTTTGGGAGGTTTGAAAATCGAACACACGCTGGGGCTAAAGGGACATTCGGACGCAGATGTGGTGCTGCATGCCATCTGCGATGCGCTGCTGGGTGCTGCGGCGCTCGGTGATATTGGGCAACACTTTCCCGACACCGACCCGCGCTGGCAGGATGTCAGCAGCCTCGAACTGCTGCGACAGGTCCATCAGATGCTGAAGCAGCAGGGCTGGCAGATTGCGCATCTCGACGCCACCATCCTGGCGGAGGCACCCAAGCTCGCGCCCTATGTGCCTGCCATGCGCGCAAGAATAGCCGAAACACTGGGCATTCTACAAGAACAGATTGGCCTGAAGGCAACCACGAACGAGGGCATGGATGCAGTTGGAGAGCAACGCGCGATTGCCTGCTTTGCCCTGGCAACCATTCTGCGCCCTGCCCTCCCTTGATTCCTAAATCTCGAACACCCAATCCTTAACAAGGAGGAACCCAATGGCAAAGCGCAAGCGTAAAGCAACCGAAATCGGTGAGATTACTATCCGCAGCCCGCACGACGAACTCCCTGCGGACGCCAAAGCCTATATCGAGCGCAAATTACAGAAGCTCACCCGCTTTTTCCCTCGCATCCTCTGGATTGAGGTGACCCACGAGTGGCAACGCGGGCAGCATATCATCTCAATTCATCTGGAAAGTGCCGATGGACACCGCTTCCACTATGAGGAGCGCGCGGCCGAGTTGCGCACGGCGGTGGACGCCGCGGTGCAGGGATTAGAGCATCAACTTGCCCGCTACAAAGAGCGGTTGCAGCGCGGCACGAACCGCCTCACACGCGAGATACTAAGTACACCGCCACCGGAAACCAGCACCGAAGCGATGGAATCGAACCCTACCATCGTGCGTACACGCCGCGTTGCTTTGAAGCCAATGCCCGTTGAGGAAGCCCTGCTGCAGGCGGAGCTGGAGCAGGAACCGTTCCATGTGTTCTATGACAGTGATTCCGATTGTCTCTGCGTTTTAGTGCGCCTACAGCCGGGCAAATATGAGTTGCGGGAATACACCATCTAAGTTTTTTGTCCCGGAAAGAATAGGATTTGGAATACACCTATCGCTGACCGTCGGAATCAGGCATTCGCGACTCTGCCGATGGGGACTGCAGCAAGCGGTTCAGCTGCTCCTCAAACGAGGCAAGACTCTCCACCACAGCAGCTAAATGGCATAGAGCGCGCAGTGCCTCATTTGAGCCTACCTGACGCACCTTTTGCTGAAGTGATTCATCTATCTGTCCGAACCGCCCTTCCAGGAATCCGATAACCGCCTCCTGCAAACCCTGTTGTAAACCCTGTTGTAAACCCTGTTGTAAACCCTGTTGTAAACCTTGTTGTAAACCTTGTTCCCTTCCTTCTTCCAAGCCTTGCTGTAAGCCGCGCAAAATAGCTGCGCGTTCGAAACTGGTCAGGTAGCCGACCTGACCCTCTTCGCGCAGCTCGCGCAAATACTGCTGATAGACCTCTTCTAAACCTTCGGGCAGTTTCATAAACCAGTCCAGAAGCCGAAATAGTTGAACGGCTACATCCGTATTATACCCTCGATCGGCAAGCAGCCGAGTCAAGCGTATCTTATCGCCCAGCCGCAACTCTGGAGTACCGCGTGTGCGCAACGCACGGAGATATGCCAGAACCACCAATGCGAAAGGATTTGAACTGGTTTCCAACGCGCTCTCGTCCAGGTCGATCAGCTTGAAGATAGGGAAGCGAAACCGTACTTCGCAGCCCGCCAGCTCGTAACGATACTCTTGCGGACGCCAGTTCGGGTCATCATCCGCAAGGATAGCCGCAGTCACTACAGGACGGCGAAAGTGGATCCAGATGCGCACATGGTAGGCAAATACGCGCTCGCCGAATTCCGTTTCGGGCTGTGCTTGAACCTCCAGATGGATGAGAATCCATTGCTCGCTACCATCTTTCAGATAAACCTGCACCAACTTATCTACGAACTGGCGTCGGGTGCGACTGTCAGGCAGGAGGCGCTGAAGCTCGTTCTCAAGGAAAGTGAAGCCGCGCGACCAATCGATGAGAGCATGAAGGTCTGGGAAGCACAGTGCAATACACGGCTCCAGAAAATGCTCCAGCGCCTCCTTCCACGGACTATCGTAATCCACGGTGCGTCGAGCCATTCGCTCAGGCAGGAATAACGCTTACCCGACGGCGGTGGCGTGGACCCTCGAAGCGCACATAGCCGTCCACGAGGGCGAACAGGGTGTCATCCTTGCCACGCCCCACATTCAGACCCGGATGGAAGCGCGTGCCTCGCTGACGCACAATGATATGCCCCACGCGCACGAACTCCCCACCAAACTCCTTCACGCCCAGAAACTTGGGATTGCTATCCCGACCGTTGCGCGTGCTACCACCTGCTTTCTTACTTGCCATCAGCTCCACCTCCTTCTCAAAGAGATTATACCCTACTACCCTGCCCATCACAAAAACCATCGGAGCCAGAGCGGAAGCACGATGAGCACACCAATAGCTGAGGTCACCACATTAGCCAATATATCGCTCTTTCAACACGCTGTACGCCGCAACCCCCAACTCAGCGCGAGTATCAAAAAGAACATCCCCATCAAACGCTATGCCTCACCGTGAACCATCCAGCTCGATCCATGTGACATTCAAAGTTTTCTTCTCCGATCCAGTAGCAAAAATTTCTCCTCCGACCCGCATGGGCACCAGTGAATCGGGCAGGCGACAAGTGAACAGCAGCACTTGCGTGTGCTCGGCAACACGAGTTAGCAGTTCCATTGCCGCCTGCAAACGCGCATCATCAAACGCGAGAAACGGTTCGTCCAGCAACAGGGGCAAGCGTCGGTCACCGGTCAGCGCGTCAGACAGCCCCAGCCGACACGCGAAAAATATCTGATCCAGCGTGCCCGCACTCCAGCCTGCTTCGCGCGGCTCCGCATCGAGCCATTCGTCCGCATCAGGATGATAAACCTGGAAGAGTAGCCCGTCACCTAACCGAACTTGTGTGTATCGCCCGCAAGTAAGCATCGGCAAAAGGGCAGCGATGCGTGGCTGCAATAGAGGGCGAAGATCGCTCAGATATCGACGATTCGCCTCCATCAACAACTCGCGTGTCGTCTGTAGCAGTTCGATTCGCCTCTGTAAGTAAGCGTCTTGCTCATTCAGCAACTGCAACTGCAAGCGCAGTTCGTCAGGATCATGTTCCAAAATGAACTGTTGCAACGCGCCTTCTATACGCAACTTCTCCTGAACCGCCTGTTCCAGTTCCTGTTGCAAAACTTGCAGCTGTCGCTCACGCTGTAGCCACTCCTCTGCGGGGCGTGCAAGCAGTTGCTGTGCCACAGGGTCACTGTGCAGCTCGGTCTCCAGCGCATGCTGTCGCACGGCAAGTTGAGCAAATTGTTGACGCAGCTCGTCTGGGTCATGGGCTTGGAGCAGCCCGGCACGCTGGTTCAGCAAATCTTCACACTCGCGCAGTCGCCGCTCCGCTTGCATGCGTCGCTGCTGGGCACGCTCGTGGGTCGGAGAAGAAAATGTTGGTTGCTGTTGAAGGTGTTGCTGCTGGGATTCTATTTCGTGCGTGCTTGATGGGCGCCAGAGTAAGGCAATAAGCAGCGTTACGCCACCCAACCCCGCGATGATACCTCCGAGGAAGCCATTCAGCGGGATAAGGGAGACGCCGGTCAGCACAAGAGCAACTCCTGCTATGCCTATCCCAAGGCGCAGTCGCTGCCGCTCTGTTAGAGGCTGGGTCGGAGAAGATTTTGGTTGATGGGCAGATACAAGGTCTTCCACAGCGCGGTGGGTAGCCTGCTCTTCGTGCCAGGCAGCTTCGTATTGTTCCCGCAGAGCGGTGCGCAACTGCTCCCACGACCCTGTGTGCCCGCTCTCCACCTGAAGCCGTTGCAAGTCACGCTCGATGCGTTCAAGGGTATCCAACAGGCGACGCCGAACCTCCACTTCGGTGCGCACTCGTTTTAGTTCCGATTGGGTTCTCGTCAGCGATTGCCACCGCTCTAATATCGCCTGCTCCTGCGCAATATGGTGTTGATATTGTTCAATCTGCTCGGCGAGTGTGTGCAGGCGCAAGCGATATTCTTGCTGACGCGCTTGGGTCGCTTCTGCTTCCCGCAGCTGGACGAGCAGCGATTGACGCTGCTGCTGAAATATGTCGCGCTGCTCCTGAAGTTTGCGCACCTGCTCCTGAAGTTGTTTCAAGATGCGTTCCAAGTCGGTCATGAGGGCGCTCTCGCGCAGTTGCTGCTGCAGAGCTGCGAGGCTCTTTTTGTTCGAGGCAATCGCGTTCAGTTCGCGCTGACGAATGCAGGCGGTGGCAAGGTAGACCTCGCGTGGCACACCCCAATATTGCTCCCAATATTGCAGCGCCTCCTTGCCCTCCAGTGATTTTTCAAGAATGGCACACTCGGAGCGGCGCACGGGATCGTCGGGACAGTAGCGCTTGCGAATGGAGAGCGTTTGCCCATCTTCGCAGAGTTCCAGCTCCAGTTCCCAGCCGCCTGCATGCCCCCAGCGGACACGCTCGCGCAGCTCCTGCGCGGTGCTGAACGGATTCGCGTAGAGCGCATTAAGGATAGCATCGAGTAGGGTGCTTTTGCCCGACTCGTTGGGACCGACGATGATATTAAGCCCCTCGCCGAAGCTACAGCTGAATTGGTGGAACCGCCGATAGCCCCGCAGATGTAGGCGTCGGAAGCGAATCATAACCGCCCTCCTCGCAGCAGATACAGCCCCAGTTGAAATGCTTCGTCCAGTAATTCTGCGGACGAGCCTGCTTGTGCCTTGCACTCCGTCACAACAGAGGCGAACACCCGCTCGAAGGGGTTATCAGGTTCCAGCACACCCATCTGAAAGGCGGGAACCACCCGAATCCAGAGACAGAAGGGTTGCAATCGCCGCTGTATCTGAAACGGCTCCAGCGGCTCCGCACCACCCCAGCGTCCTATCAAGCGAATCTGCACCACAGTTTCAGGGGTGAGAAGGGGCAGAATGGCTTCTATTAACTGCTGGCTGTCATTGAATGAGGTGATGTCCATCGTGATTTCTGCACCACTACTGGGATAGCAGGCGTAGCCAACAGGAATAGGCTGCACCCGCGCAGGCTGACCATGCTCCACCTCCACTATCAACACACAACCAGGCAATCGCTGATCGGGCAAGATCATCTCCGGCGCACCGCTGTACCAGCAGGCGGTGTTGCCTGCCGAAAAGTCCTGAGGCGAATGCCAGTCGCCCAACGCAATGTAGTCTAACTGGCTATGGGCGATCAGGGAGGGATTTAAATCGCCGGGCCCGTCAGGGGTCGGCATGGAACCGTGCAGCAGAGCAACCTGATAAGGGGCACCGTCTGGCTCGCGCACCAGCAAGCGTCCCCACTCGCGTGCGGTGCCCGCAGGACAGGCAACCACGCTCAACCCCAACGCAGGTAACTCATGACGCTCCGCGCGTGGCAAAAAGTGGAGATTCGCAGGCAAGTTGCGCTCGCGAAAAGGATGGTGTTCCGCAGGGTCATGATTACCGGGAATAACCAACACAGGCAGGTGGACAGCACTCAGGGCATCAAGGGCACGGTCTACCCACTGACGCGCAACGCGCGGCGAATCGAACAGGTCGCCCGCAATCAGTATCGCGTGGCACTCGTGCTGGCGAGCCACTTCGGTCGCCCTCATGAATGCCTGGAACAGGCGTTGCTGATGGTCGTGAGCGCGTTCTGCCAAATAGCCAAATGCGCGCCCCAAATGCACATCTGCCATGTGCAAAAGCCTGACTGCCATCCGTGCACCCGTCCCTGAACGCTGCCCGCATGATACCCCTCAAAATTTCTTCCTGTGCAAACCCGTTTGGGTTGGAGGAAAAAATTTGGGGGTACAATAGCCCTCGATGGAGGCGACCGAACAGCAACTGGCGGTTCTCAAACGCGGGGCGGAAGAGATTATCACCGAGCAGGAGCTGCTGGAAAAGCTTGCACGCGGCAAACCGCTGCGCGTGAAGCTGGGCATCGACCCGACCGCGCCCGATGTGCATCTGGGCTGGGCAGTTGTGTTGCGCAAATTACGCCAGTTTCAAGACTTCGGGCATATCGCGTGCCTAATTGTGGGCGATTTCACCGCAATGATTGGCGACCCAACAGGCAAATCGCGCACACGACGCCAACTGCCACGCGAGGAAGTAATGGCGTATGTCGAAAAACTCAAACCGCAACTGTTCCGTATCTTAGACCCCAACCGCACCGAGCTTTTCTATAATGCCGACTGGTTGGGCAAGATGAGCTTCGCCGAGGTGATCCAGCTCGCCAGCAAATACACTGTCGCCCGCATGCTGGAGCGCGAGGATTTCGCCACCCGATTGGCAACGGGACAGCCATTAGGCATGCACGAGATACTCTATCCCCTGTGCCAGGGCTACGACTCCGTAGCCATCGAAGCGGATGTGGAGCTGGGTGGCAGCGACCAGCGATTTAACAATCTGGTGGGACGCGACCTGCAGCGCGAATTCGGACAGGAGCCACAGGTGGTGTTCCTCATGCCCCTGCTCATCGGGTTGGATGGCAAGGAGAAGATGAGCCAGTCGCTGGGCAATTATATCGGCATCAACGAACCCCCAGACCAGATGTTCGGCAAGGTGATGAGCCTGCCCGATGAATTGATGACGCATTACTTTGTGCTTTGCACCGAAGTGCCCCTGGAGGAGGTGCAAGCGTTAGAACGCGACTGGCGTGAAGGACGGGTCAATCCTCGTGATGTGAAGCGGCGGCTGGCGCGCGAGATCGTCACTCTCTATCATGGAAAAGACGCCGCACAACGCGCGGATGAGCAGTTTATGCGCATCTTTTCACAGCGTGAACTGCCCACCGAAGCGCCCGAAGCACCTATCCCAACCCACCTAATGCGCGAGGATGGCACCATTCCACTGGCAGCGCTCATCGCCGCAATTGGGTTGGCATCCAGCAACTCAGAGGCGCGACGCATTATCCAAGGGGGTGGCGTGGAGCTGGACGGACAGCGCATCCGCGATCCGAACGCCCACCTGACACCTGACCAGCTCGCCGGACGCCTACTGCGCGTGGGCAAGCACCGTTTCGCCCGCCTGACCCAAGCAGAATGAGCACGGCGGCAACACGCAATCGCTGGGTGATTCCGTGCGTGCTGGCGGTGACGGTGTTCGTACATTACATCGACCGCAACAACATGGCGATTGCCCTACCACAAATTGCCACCGATTTCGGCTGGAACGAGCGTGAAATTGGGGCGCAAGGGCAACTCCTGATGGGCGCGTTCTATCTTACCTTCGGACTGATGCAAATCGTGCTTAGCCCGCTTGCTGAACAGTTTGGCCCAAAGCGCAGCCTGATGCTCGCCATCGTGGGATTCTCGCTCTGCACCATCCTCATGCACCCACTCGGCGGCTCGTTGCTGGCGTTAATCGGGCTGCGTCTCTTGCTGGGCGCAGCAGAAAGTGTACATATGCCGATGAACAGCGCAATTGTCAGTCGCTGGTTTGCTCCCCATGAACGGGGACGCGCGAACGCCATCTATGGCGCAGGCATCCTTCTCGCGTTGATGGCAGCGCCATGGTTGATCGTGCCGTTGACGGAACGATTCGGTTGGCGATTGGCGTTCGCATTACTGGGGTTGGCCGGTTTGATTCTCTCGTTGCCACTGGTAGCACGCTTCATCAATGATCAACCGCCCGATTGGCGCACCACAAAACAGTTCAGGCACATGCCCTTCATCCGTGATGGACGGCTCTGGCTCTATATTTCAGCGGGCATCTTTAACGCCTTCTGCGTGTTCGGTGTGCTGAACTGGCTACCCACCTATCTCACCCACACAAAGGGAATTGCCTTCTCCTCGTTGAGCCTCCCGCTCTTCGTGGTGTTCCTCGCGGGCATTGTAGGGATTCTAAGCTGGGCGGTAGTGGGTGATCGAACCGGGCGACGCGTGGAGCTTGCCAGTGCAGGGCTTTTGCTGGCAGGCGGTGCGGTCTGGGGCACAGCATATGCCCATTCACCTATAGCGGTTGTCGGGCTGTTTGCCATAGCCGTATTCCTGCAAAGCACCTATAATGCGCAAGAGTTTGCCACGCTGCAACAACTGCTTCCACCCGACCGCGTGGGCGCAGGCACAGGGCTGTATAATGGGCTGACCGTGCTATTCGGTGGAGTGGGTGGCTCCCTGGTGCCGGGCACATTAGTCAGCCTCACGGGCGACTTTCAGATCGGTATGCTAAGCTTAGTGGTAGGTGCCTGGTGCGTCGCCATCCTCATGGCAGGGTTGAGCCTATGGCTTGCGAAAAGCTGATGGCATGCAAAGCGCGGTTGTCGCCCACCGGGTGGATAGCACCAATGCCAGAGGGATGAATCAAGCCAACTGAAATTTTGCAGATGCCTGTGTGCGAGCAAGATTTTCAGAGCGGTGTTTTGCCACAGACGCGGGCACACTTGTTAGGTGGCAGGGGGATAGAGGCGGTGGGGGCGATAGACCTGTGCGGGGTCATGCAGTGAGCTTGAGGTGGTTGCTGTACCATGGGCACGATGGGGGCGATTATCTCTCGAGGTGGACCGCTTCCGCCCAGTAGCCCTCACAGCGGAGAGTAGCTGCCATCTGTTCCGCCTCGGTTTGGGAGAGGCAGAGTGCTGCCTGGGCTGCGCCACTACCGCACAGGAGCACTCGCAACGCGCCCAGCCTTTCCATGCGAGTGCGCAATCGTTGCAGCGGTTCATACATGGGCAACACCACCGCCTCAAAATCGTTGTGCAAGAGCGGCGCAAGCTCCTCAGGGGTCCGAATCGTGCCTTGCAGAAGGGCTTTTTCTATGACATCAGTTGCGCTGGTCCGATAAGACGGGCAGGTTCGACCGTGGGGGCGATTGAGCTGCGCATACGCCCATGCGGTGGAAACGCTTACTGCTTGCGGTTTAGCAAGCACCCACCAGAACGGTGGCATAGAGGGTAATGGCTTCACCTGCTCGCCACGCCCCTCCACGCGAGCGCAGCACCCATTCAGAAAGAACGGCACATCGGAGCCAAGCTGGAGAGCTATCTCAAGCGATGGGGAGAAGTGCTTCAAAATGGCTGCTGCATCGCTGCTGCCACCACCCAGCCCTGCTTGGGGTGGAATGTGTTTTATCAGGCGCACATGCCAACCCGATTGTGCCGTTGCGCCCACCCATTTTAGCGCGCGCCAGACCAGGTTGCGCTCATCAGTCGGGACAGGAAAGCCCTCCACCTCGATATGTATTTGACCCGCCCGCGTCGGGATGGGGGTTAGGACCAGGGTATCGTGCAGGCTCAGCCTATGCATCAGGCTCGCGATGGTGTGATACCCATCCTCGCGACGCCCAAGCACCTCCAAGGTGAGGTTCATCTTGGCGGGCGCGGTGAGCTGGATCATTCCTCATTCAGCACGATGCGGATATGCAATTCGCGCAGCTGCTCCTCGCTCACGGGGGCGGGCGCACCAAACATCACATCGACCATCGCGGTGTTCTTGGGGAAGGCGATGACATTGCGGATGGTCTCATCGTTGGTCAGCAGCATCACGAAGCGGTCGATGCCGGGCGCGATTCCCCCGTGCGGTGGCGCGCCAAACTCGAACGCCTCCAATAGATGTCCAAAGCGTTCTTTGATTTCCTCATCGGTGTAGCCCAGCAGGTGAAAGATTTTGTCCTGCAGGTCACGCCGATGGATTCGGATGCTGCCGCTGGCGAGTTCGTTGCCGTTGCACACCAGGTCATAGCACTGAGCCCGCACTCTGCCAGGATCGCTGTCCAGCAAGGGGATATCTTCCTCACGGGGTGCGGTGAAGGGATGGTGTGTCGGGTCCCAGCGGTTCTCCTTCTCGTTCCACTCCAGCAACGGAAAGTCCAAAATCCATGCGAACGCCATTAAGTTCGGGTCAATTAGCTGCAATCGCTCACCCATCTGCTGGCGCAGGTGTCCGAGCGCATCATGCACCACCTTTGGCTCATCTGCGACGATGCCGATCAGATCGCCCACCTGCGCGCCTGTGCGTGCCAGGATACCCTGCACTTCTACCTCGCTCAGAAACTTGGCGATAGGTGAGCGAATGCCCCCATCGGTCAGCGCGATAGGCGCCAACCCCTTCGCCCCGAACCGCTTGACGAACTCGCTGAGTTCGTCCCACTCTTTACGGGAGTAACCGGCACAGTTAGGCATCACGATCGCTTTGACAATACCCCCGCTTTCGATGACGGCGCGGAACGCTTGAAACCCCGTCTCGCGCAGCAGGTCCGTGAGATCGATAAGTTCCATTCCGAAGCGTAGGTCGGGCTTGTCCGTGCCATAGCGGGCAATCGCCTCTTCATAGGTCAACCGTGGAAAGGGTTTCAACACACGCTTATCGGTACATTCCTCCACCGCACCCGTGAATAGCTCCTCGATGAGATTAAGAATATCTTCACGCTCCACAAAGGACATTTCCAGGTCAAGCTGGGTGAATTCGGGTTGACGGTCCGCACGCGGGTCCTCGTCGCGGAAGCAACGAGCAATCTGGAAATAGCGTTCCACGCCGGCAACCATGAGCAGCTGCTTGAGTTGCTGGGGCGATTGAGGTAGCGCGTAGAACTTGCCCGGATAGAGCCGGCTGGGCACAAGGTAGTCGCGTGCCCCTTCCGGTGTGCTTTTGATAAGAATAGGTGTCTCCACCTCCAGGAAGCCACGTGCCGAGAGAAAATCGCGAATATACTTGACCACGCGGTGGCGCAACTCCAGGCGGCGATACATCGCGGGGCGACGCAGGTCCAGATAGCGATATTTGAGGCGCAGGTTCTCGTCCACTTCCAGCCGCTCCTCATTGAGGGGGAATGGGGGCGTGCGCGACGGGTTGAACACGATCATGCGTTGCGCGAACACCTCGATCTCGCCCGTCGGCAGTTTCGGGTTCTCGGCACCGGGGCGCCGACGGCGCACCTCGCCTTCAATCCCGATGCAATACTCCACGCGCAAATCGCCTGCACGCGCATGCAACTCGCGATCGACCGCCGGGTCAAATACAATCTGCACTAACCCGCTGCGGTCGCGCATATCGATAAAGATTAACCCACCCAAGTCGCGCAGGCGATGCACCCAACCGTTCAAGCGCACCGCCTGCCCGACATGCTCCGAACGCAACTCGCCACAGAAGTGGGTTCTTTTCCACGAACTCATCAACAGAATCATACCCGCTTCCATCCCTGCGCAATCGCAAGGATGCCTCTGTAGGCGAGTATCCGACAAGGTTGTTATTGTTTAAACACGACCTCCGTCTGCGTCACCGCATTTGCCTTCGCCTCCACCTCGACGGTCTTGGTACCGAGCTTCTCATGCACGAACTCCAGCGTGTACTTGCCCGGTGGCAACCCCTTGATGGTGAAGCTCCCGTCCTCGCCCGTCACGGCAAAGAAGGGGTGCGGCAGCACATGGATATAACTCAGCATCCATGGATGCACATCGCACACCGTCTTGATCCCCAGTTCGGGATTTTTGAAGACATGCTCGCTCTCCTGCCCTTTCTGGGGCTGTGTGTAGTTGAAGGAGCCGTTGTTCTTGGAGGTGCCGCGCGTGTTATGCAGCACAGGGTCGCTGTTGCGAAAGATGATTTTCTGCCCTGCTACAACCCCCACCACATGGGGGTGAAACACGCAGCCCTGTTGATCCAGCACCACGGGTTCGGACGGGACGGTCGGCTTATAGTTGGCAGGCAGCCCCGATTTGACATAGACCAGCGTCCAGCGCAGCGTGCCATTATTGTTCACTACCAGGTCTTCACGGGTGGGCGGTTGGGGATGCATGGCAGCACACTGCAGCTCCGCGCCCATGTTGATCGGCTCCGGTTTCGGGGGTGTGCCCTCGAACTTGACCATGCCATAGATGGTCGCCGTGCCATCGGTCGGGGCAGGTGGTGGTCCCGCCGGTGGAGTGGTCGGATGCTCCGTTGTGGTTGCAGGGGGTTGAGAGGGCGGTTGCTGTGTCTGTTGCTGCTGACCACCTTTGCAACTCCAGAGCGTCAGCGCGATGACAAAACCCGTCGATACAAGCGTCCATTTGCGCATAAGCGATCTACCTCCTGTCTGTTGGTTGTTTGCTCGGCAGGAACTCCTGCCGAATCTGTTCGAAAGTGAACACTTTGCCCTTGAGCAATTGCGCTTTGTGCTCCGCTTCCTCGCGTGTAGCCACAGCCAGCGTGCGGCTACCCATCGGTGTTTGCAGCTCCTCTGCCCGCACATAGTAGGCTTTGACGCCGTCGAGCCATCGGTCAGGCTTGTTGTAATCATGCACCCAGTAGCGTTTGGGTTTGCTCTGCCCACTGTCTAAAAACATGCAATTGAAGTCATCGTACTTGCGGATCTCGCCCTGCTGCGTTTCAACGGCACAGGCGTAGGGCGCTTCATTGATAATCATGCGGCAGTGAGCGCAGGCATCCTCGCCATAGCGAATAGTAGGTGGCGGAGCGGCTTGCTGGCAGCCTGCGAGCAGCACCAGCAGCCAGAACCCTCTCATTCGATTGCCCCCCTGCGGGTGAACCAGCCCAGAGCGAGCAGAAACGGAACTGCAACCCATGCCACAAGTATACCTGATAAGATGGGTAGCACAGCGTCGCCCAGCACATCGCGAGCATACAACCCTGCCGAGCCAAGCACCTCCAGATTGCCCTCCATCAGCTGGATGAC
Source organism: bacterium HR15 (assembly GCA_002898555.1). Taxonomy (GTDB): domain Bacteria; phylum Armatimonadota; class Fimbriimonadia; order Fimbriimonadales; family GBS-DC; genus HRBIN15. The sequence continues at coordinate 44,050 of BEHR01000009.1, read as the reverse complement.
CGCTACCTTGAACACTTGCAACGGGTTCAGCAGGGTCAGCCACAACAGCGTGGATGCCCGTAGTTGGAGCGCGATGGCTGTGCCGATAATGCCCAAGTCACTAATAAAGGTCAGGAAAAGCCACAGCAACAAGGCGACGCCGACCGCTGTGGGGCCGCGTTTCACCAGCACGGAGACCAACAAACCCAGCGCGAGGCAGCTCCAGCCCAGCAGCAGGGTTAGCCCCAGCTGCCCCAGGAACGGCGCAAGCGGCACATTCGCGCCTGACATATAAATGATCAGCCCGCTACTGCCGAAGCCGATCAGCACCGCCGCGCCCAGGGTCAGCATCGTGCCCAGAAACTTGCCGAACACGAGGGTCGCAGGTGTCAGCGGTTGCGCCAGCAAGGTGTGCAGCGTTTGCTGATCGCGCTCCACCGCAATGCTCAGTGCGCCCAGCAGCAGCCCCATCAGCGGTACAATCAACAGCGATAGGTTCAGCAGGCTGGCGAAGGTGCGCCCGAAACCCGATGCGCCACTCTGCCCCATGCCCGTTAACCCGAACAGGGTCAGCAGCAGCGAGAGTGCCACAAAAATACCCATCAGCATCAGAAACCAGCGGTTGCGCCGCGCATCACGCACCTCTTTGCTAACAAGCAAATAAACCCGCCCCCATCGCCCCCATGCTTCACTGTTAGCCAGTAGGGGGCTGCCCTCTCCTTTAGTGGGGGTGTTAGGGTGTGCGTCGCTTGTTGGTGAGGAGGTCAGAGCCATGAAGCGTGTCGCTTCATCTAAAAGGGTCCAGTCGGGCGGTTCGCTGGGTGGTCGCCACTCATAGTCCAGCACTTCGACGCCTGCCTGCAGCAGCAGGCGGAGCGGTTCCACCTGCTTCGCCTCTAAATGGCGCACCAGAATCAATCCATCGGTGCTTTCAGGGTCGTAGCCTGCTTCCTGCAGAACCCGATGGGCTTGTTCCACCTGATCGGGCGGCACCGAGAGGCGCAAACTGCCATGCTGTTGCCAGAGTCGAGTGAACTGCGCGCCTGTCAGCTCCGCCACTTTGCGCCCACGCTCCAACACGATCACCCGGTCGGCTAAGGCGCGCACCTCGTTGAGCTGGTGCGTGCAAAAAAGCAGGGTCTTGCCCTGTGCTTTCAGCCGTCGGAGCAACTCCAGCCATTCGGCACGGGAGGCAGCGTCCAGGTGGGCGGTCGGTTCGTCCAGCAGCAGCACAGGTGGATCGGAAAGCAACGCCAAGACCAACGCAAGCTTCTGCTTCATTCCACCCGAAAGCGCGCTAATAGGCTTCTCCCGATGGGCTTGCAGTTCCCATTCATTGAGCAAGGCATCCGCGCGCTCCATCGGCACGCCGCGCAACTGGGCATAGAAGGAAACGGTTTCCTGCACGCTCAGGTCGGAATGCAATGAGACCAGCTGCGGCACATATCCGACCTGCTGACGCACGATGACGCCCTCCCGCTTGACAGAGTGTCCCAGGATCTGCGCCTCGCCCTCAAAGCGCAGCAGCCCCAGCAGGCAGCGCAGGATGGTCGTCTTCCCTGCGCCGTTCGCGCCCCAAAGAGCAAGAGTTTCGCCCTCGCGCACGATAAAACTCAGGTTATCCACCGCCGTCAGCGTGCCGAAGCGGCGCGTTAACCTCTCCACCCGAATCACCATTGGCTTCATTTCGGACTTTGCTGATTTGTCCGACCGCTTGGACAGTTGAATTAGTTTCTGCAATCGAAGGTGTCTTCCTTGACGAGAGGACTTGGGAGCCTGCATGCTTAGTACACCCGCCATGAGCAATCCCAGAGCGGTCAGTAGCCATCGGCTGCGCATGGGAAACGGCTGCTCAAAAGGCAGGGAAGGCGGTGTGCCTGCACGGGTCAAGGGCTTCTCGTCGGTCACCATCGTCTGCGGTGCGAAGAGGGGGAACAATCGCGCTCCGAAATCGAGCGCTTGGGCGGAGGGACTATATGTTAGTAAGCGAAGCGCACTGTTGCTCGCTGCAATCTGATCGAAGACTTTCATGGCGCGATAAGGCACCTCGCCGATACCATCCCCATCTGCATCGTAGCCGGAGTAGTCGCTCCAGAAGTTGCCTGCCCAGCGCACGCCCGCCACCGAATCGGCACGATCCATCTGCACCTGCTCGATATTCTCCACCATCCGATTGCCCTGAAACAGATTCGGCTTGACCGCCAGCACCAGATGGATGCCCACATCATTGCGAATAAACCAGTTCTCCCGATAGACCCCCTCCCCGCTATCGATGAACAGCCCCGTACGATTGCCCGCGATAAGGTTCCGCTCAATCTGTAAGCGATAGCCATCTTTGACTCCTAACCCCATTCCGCTCGGACCGCGCGAGCGCAGTATCTGGTTGGCACGCACCTGAACCCCCTCGCTGTACATGACATAAACCCCCACCGAGTTGCCCTCTAAATCGTTGCCCTCCACGAGGCTATCGTTGCAGTACATAAAATGCACACCATAGCGACAGTTGCGCACGCGATTATTACGGATGATCAACCCCTCTGAATACCAGAACACGAGGTCGCGCCCACCCACCACCTGATTGGCTTCAACGCGGGTATGGTGGCTGTACCAGATGCGAATCTGGTCGCCGCGCCGCGCAACAGGCAAATGGTGTGAATAGATTTTATTATGACGAATGATTGTTCGATGGGCACGCTGTAAATGCACCCCAAAAAGCACTTTTTCGAGGCGATTATTTTCCACGATACAATCGGGTGCGGAAACCTGCACGCCACTGTCCTGGGTGCTGAGCACAATCCCGCTATTGCGAATAACGAATCCCCGCAAAACGCATCGGGGCGCTTTCAGACGGATGACGCTCCCCCGCCCCTCGCCGTTGAGGACGGGGGAGCCTTCGCCCACGAGCGTGAGCGTTTTATCCACGATGAAGTTGCCCCGGTGTTCGCCGCCGATCACGCGAATAGTGTCGCCCGGGCGCGCCTGCCGAATCGCCTGCTGCAGGCTCAAACCGCTTTGAGGACCGACAACCCAGGTAGTCTGTTCCTGTCCATACAGCGCCAGACCCATCACCAGTAGGAATGCCACCGTGGTCGCCACTCTGGTAACAGCGGGCACTGCCTGCTGCAGTTGTTTGCAGGTGAGCCGGCGATAGACCGCTACGAAGGTCAAAACCCCTGCGATCAGCACGATGAAGTAGCCAATATGGAACCAGGCATAGACCTGAAACTGCCCCACTTTGCCCGGTCCTATTAGTGGTGGGATGAAGGGCTTGATCATCGCGCTGAGAGGTGCTTTGGGATCCAAGTTCAAGCCGTATTCACGCAGCCAGTAGTAGAGGTCGCCTGCAAACACAAATGGGACTGCCCACACAGGCAACGCGAGTAGAATTTGCAGCCAGCGTGGTCGGGGCAGCAGCATCAGCAGCAGGAGGGCGAGCGCGATCGCGCTCAAACCAGGGATGGAGATTTTGCGCTCAAACGGTGCTGCCTCACCCAGCGGGCGCATGCCGATGTAGTGGTTCAACCCATCCACCTCGCGCACATCGCCGCCCGCACCCGTGACATACACAATGACATTCAGTCCCTTCGGGTACTGCGGCGCAACGATGTGAATCTGCCAGTAGGGCAGCCAGATCGAAGCAAACACCAGGAGCGCCGCGACCAGCAACATCACTTTGTTCCGACCCTCTCCAGGGCAATTGACCGTCGTTCTCATCATTAGACCTCCTTCCGTTGTTCCGAGCAGGATGCTCGGGCGACTTTTCTTTTCTCTGGAGCCTCGTGGACAAGCTGTCCACGCAACACGCGCTCTAAAAAATGGGGCAGGGGGGCAACCCCTGCCCCCAGTGGAGAGGTCTCACGGCTCCACCAGCAGATAGCCCATCATCTCCAGGTGAAGCGCGGAGCAGAACTCGGAGCAATAGAAGGAGTAAACCCCTTCCTTATCCGCCACGAATTCCACCGTGACGGTTTCGCCCGGTTCAAGGCTCGCGCTCAACCCGTAGCCGGGCACGGTGAAGCCGTGAGTGGCGTCGCGCGTGCGCTCCAGGTTGGTAAGATGCCATACCACACGCTGACCCTTCTTCACCTTGATATGCTCTGGCTCAAAGTGGCTGCGGATCAGCGTGGAGTAGATCGTGACGGTGTTGCCGCTGACCTCGATGCGCCCTTTGGTGGCGGCATAGGGGCTTTTCGCCTGCTTATGCGCGTCCCAACCTATCTCTGGATAGACCTCCCAGCTCTTCAGACGGTCGGCGCGGATAATCTGGGCATAGTGCGGCTCGCCGATGCCCAAGGGCATGTCGTATAGTAGGCGCATCCGCTCGCCCGTGTTGCTGATATCGATCAGCTGTAAGTTCTGGGGCAGCAGCGGACCAGTGTTGGTGAAGCGGTCAACCGACCACTTGTTGAGCGCAACGAGGTACTTGCTCTGCGGGTTCACTGTGTCGCCTTCGGTCACTGCCAGGTGCCCGATATTGTAGTGGGTCTGAATCTTGCCCACCAGCTTCCACGGCTCCTCGGGCGCCTTGTATTTGCAGCCGCCCAGTGTCCAGCGGGCAACCGCGGTGTCCAGGAAGAGGCTGGTGTAAGCATAGCCTTGATCGTCGAACTGCGTGTGCAGCGGTCCCAGCCCGACCTCCACCTGCGCCTCTTTGGTGGCGTCGAAGCGCAGCACAGGCACGCCGTAGGGATCGGTCTTCTCGTAGTCCTTGTTGGCAATCGCTTGCTTGATCTTCTCGATGTTGTAGATAGTCACATGCGGATCAAGCTTGCCACCGACTACGATGTGCTTGCCGCATGGGCATACATCGACGCCGTGAGGGCTTTTCGGCTCCGGCGTGAAGTAGAGTACGCCCCCTGCAATCGCCTCTTTCAGCGGCAGCACTTTGAAGCCGTTAATGGTGATGAACTTACCCTGCTGCACCAGCTTCTCCGCCTGCCTCCAGTTGATGATGTGCAGGTAGTCCATGTCGTTCTGGGAAACACCCGCTTCAAATGGGGGCTTGCCTTTCTCGATGCCGCCTGTCGCCAGCTCAGTGTTGAAGGAGTTCACAAACACCCAGCCGTCGCTGGCAGCCTTGCCGCAGTCCGCCAAATCCTGCCAGTAAGGAGGCACCTCGATGCCGAAAGACTGCTCCGGCACGATGCGCCCCTTCTTGCGGTCGAACTTCCAGAAGGTAATCAGCCCGCGATAATCCTCCTTGTAGCGCTCCAGGGGCGCATACTTGTTGCCCAGCGGCAAACCGTATTGTGAGACCTCCACCACATACTCGGTATTGGGCGTGACGAACGCTGCGCCATGGTTGTTCTCAAACACGGGGTTCTTCACAATCTGCTTGGTCTCCCAGTCGCGCAGGTCGATCACCGCCACGCGCCCGTTCGCCTTGTCACCAATGAACAGGAACTGCCCATCGTACTCGCCGTTGGTCTCGCTCAACGCAGGGTGATGAGTATCGGCAGCGGGATAAGGACCGCGTCCGTAGAGTTCGTTCAGCGGGTTCTCCTCCACGCCATACCCATAGCCCTGCCACGGCTCCGGAGCGAACACGGCGATGACTTTCAGAATGCGCATCGAGGGGATGCCGATAGCGATGACTTGCCCGCTGTGTCCGCCGGAGGCGAACATCACATACTCGTCGGATTTGCCTCCTGGCACATAGGTCGCCAGGGCGGCATACACATCGTCAGGCGTTAGACCGCGTTCTCGCGCAAGTGCGAGCGCATCGCTGGGTAAGCCAGCCGGTAGAGCCGATTGACGCGCGTTGCGCACGATCACAACGATCGCGACGAACACAATCAACACCACGCCTGCAATCAGGTATCGCATCCAGCTTCTCATCGTATCTCCTCCCATCTCTCTGTCTCCGAATTCATTAGACCGATTTGGTCTAATGACGCCATCCATTATACCCAATCGATGACAGCTTTGTCAAGGGGGGGTAGGGTGTTCGAAAAATTCGCCAGGCGAATGGAGGGTGTGTAGGAGCAGGCCCCTGTCTCTGCCCAAAACCCTTTTCCGAACACGGAACCTCTGAGGGTGTTCGAAAATTCGCAACGCCAAACTCTCTGGCGCATTCAGGTTCCAAGAGGGTAGGTGAAAGGTATGCCTTCAGGTATACTTCCTGTTGACCGATGCGAGCCTATCTGGTGCTGGAAGATGGGAGCTGGTACGAGGGCGAAGCCATCGGCGCGGAGGGGCACACCACCGGCGAACTGGTGTTCAACACCGGCATGACGGGCTATCAGGAAGTGCTGACCGACCCCTCCTACGCCGGGCAAATCGTGCTGATGACCTATCCCCTGGTGGGCAACTACGGGCTGAACCCTGAAGATCAGGAATCGTTCCGCGTGCAGGTGGCGGGCTTCGTGGTGCGCGAAGCGTGCGATTCGCCTTCCAATTGGCGGGCGCGGCTCGCCCTGCACGACTATCTCGCGATGCACGGCGTGGTGGGCATCGCAGGCGTGGATACACGCGCCATTACCCGCCGTATCCGTGAGCGCGGCGTGATGATGGGCACTCTCACCACCGACGAGACGCCCGCCGACGCCTTCGAACGGCTCCAGAACACCCCGCGCTACGAGGAAGGCGATTTCGTCTTCCGCGTCACCACGCCGGAGCCGTATAAGTGGGGCTATAACGGGCTGGAGCCGATGAGCGCACCCGATGACCGCTATCGCTACCGCGTGGCAATCCTCGATTGTGGGGTGAAGTGGAACATCCCACGACGACTGGCAAGCCTGGGCGTGCGCTCCCTCATCTTGCCCGCGACCACGCCCGCGCACGAAATCCTCGCGCTGAACCCAGACGGCATCCTGCTCTCGCCCGGACCAGGCGACCCCGCGCGATTGAGCAGCGTCGTGACAACCATCCGCGAACTAATCGGCAAAAAACCCATCGCGGGGATCTGCCTGGGACATCAATTGCTCTGCTTGGCACTGGGCGCAAGCACCTACAAACTCAAGTTCGGACATCGGGGCTGCAATCATCCCGTCAAGAACCTGCTGACAGGACAAGTGGCGATTACCTCGCACAATCACGGCTACGCCGTCGTGCCAGAGAGCTTAGCAAACACCGGACTGGAGATCACCCATCTGCAGCTGAACGACGGCACGATTGAAGGGGTGCGCCATCCCGACCTGAAACTCATCACGCTGCAATTCCACCCGGAAGCGGCGCCAGGACCATGGGACAGCCGCCCCTTTTTCGCCGAGTTCCTGCGCTTGATAGAGGAACCGCTCGTGAACACAGCAAGTTGAAAACACTCAGGATGACCGCCCTATAAGTTCACGGTAAAGCAAAGAGCGCACCCCGATCACGCACCCTGCACCACCTGTACGCCCTCCAAGCCCCTCTCATGGGCATTAGCCCACCTCGCCGCAGGCGGCGACAACACACGCTCCTGCAACGGCAGCGGATACCGACGCGCCCGCTCAGGACAATGATAAAACCGGGTATGAACCGACAACGGGTAGATGATTGCAGGGCACTCCGCAATCACGCGCAAGCAGCCGCGTCGCCCGAAACGACTGTTGGGATGCTCACTATTGCCGTTCAGCCTCCGCCCAAGTCGAGACCAAAGGTTATACAGGGCATTGTCGGTAAGACCCAAGCACTGCGTAATCTCTCCGTCGTCCAATCGCATCATGTACGCCAGCTGTCCCACTTCCCGATAACGCCGCTTCAGCTCGATTGGGGGTGATGTCCCCTGAAAGAGGTCCGCTGCCCGCGCAGGAAAGGACACCTCACCGCGCACCACGCCCATTAGATACGGCTCCAAAGCGCGACGCGGCAGTGGATAGTCCGACGGCTGCTTATGCACCGTGAAACCCATCTGGGTATACATCGCCGCCTCCTGCGCCCCATACACCTCTTTCAGGAACGACTTCAGATGGTAGCCCGCATGCAGATAGGGGAAGCTCGCATAAAGCAGCGACCGCACCGCAGCGAGGTCGGCTTCGGGCAACTCCTCGCGCCAGCCGTAGAAGCCCACCATGTTCAACCCTTCGCCCCGATGCCCGCGCTCAATCCCGAGCAATGCCAAGATAGTGCGTGGGGTGCAGAACTGTCGAAGCCGCTGCCCTATCAGCTGCTGGTTGTGCTCGCTGAGCAGAAACTGGCGGAACTCGTCGGAGATAAAGAGCGTCAAGCCGAAGGCGACGGGTTCATCCTGCTCGTTCACCACGACCGCCGAGAGCGCGCGTCCCTTTGCAAGGAGCGTTCCCAACCATCGGCACGCTTCCTCTTGGTTGGCGTCAGAACATCCGAAATGCGTGGGTTCCATCGCCACGCACATAGGAACATCCTCTGGAACGGTAAAGCGCATTCGGTATGGCATCATCCTTTACACCTCCGCTTACATGATACACCTCCTGCTGTCCGATTCCTGCTTTTGCCTTTGAGTCTGTCCGATTCCTGCTCTTGCTTCGCGTGCAGGGGGTCCGATTCGAAATTTCCGATAGATTTCTATCAGTTACGCGCCAAAACCCGTTGCAGGAGGGGCTATCCCAGCGATGTATAATAGCACTGGCGTAGGCAGGCTTACCTGTCTCGCCAACATCAAGCAGAAGGACGGTGAGCATGATGGCGAAGGTCAAGTGTGGGATGGGTAGCACTTGTTACAGTGCAAAAATCGCATTTGAGGTGACGGACATGAAGAACAGGGTCGTCCGCGCTGTTGGATTGGGCATCATTGGGTGGATAGTAATGCTAACTGCCTGGACGCAGACCCTCAATTGCGGCGACCGCGTCGGCGTGACCTACGCTGGAGATGGTGTTAATGTACGCTCTACTGCATGCGGCTCTGTCATCGGCACAATTCGTGCTGGCAACGAAGGTCAAATTGCCTCCTCGTCTTGTTGGCAAGACTGTTCGATTGGGGGGACCACTTACCGATTTTGGCGTGTCAACCCGCACGGCTGGATTGCCCAAGGCAGTGGCTCCACACGCTGGCTGGTTCCAATGCCAGGCGAAGGCTATTACCCGAATGTAACCGCGAACTTAGGCGCATACCCTGTGCGAGTCTATGACGATGTAGGAAGTGCTGGTTTACGTGTGCGTTTGGGTCCCAGCACTAATTACCCGGAAGTAGCGAACCCGCGTTTTGCAGGGGCAACGGGAACCGCTTATGCGGTACGCATAGGCAACAACTTGGTCTGGTGGCGAATCCGATGGTCGAATGGGGATATAGGGTGGTCTGCGGACTCGCAAATACCGTATGGGGTCTACCTAATCAAAACCGGTGCCCCTTCAGGGTACACGGTAGTTCAGCTTCGGCTTGAGGCGTCTGGCAGTGGCGGTAGTGTAGGTATTCGTGTAGATACTCCCGACTTAGATGCGGTGGTTCCTGCGAACTTTACCGTTTCAACTCCGACGACGCTGCGGTATGTTTCTGGGGACCGTCTCAGGTTGACCGCGCCTCCGACTGCGCCTAATGGGGCTCCGTTTCAGCGCTGGCTACGGAATGGTAGTTTTTACTCTTCAAGCCAATACATAGAATTTAATATAACCGCCAACGACACCTTTACGGCGGTTTATGGTGTGCCGACCAACACCATTACTATTCAATCGTCTAATCCGAGTAGTGGGGTTTCGATAACGGTTTCGCCTCCTGACAACTCTGGTCAGGGCAGTGGTACAACGCCGTTTACTCGTACCTACAATCAGGGGACTTCGGTGTCGCTGACAGCCCCGGCAACGGCTCCGAATGGGAACCGCTTCCAGAAGTGGCAGCGGAATGGGGTGGACTTCTCCACCAGTCAAACGATTTCGTTTACTGTAAATGCCAACGACACCTTTACGGCGGTTTATGGTGTGCCGACCAACACCATTACTATTCAATCGTCTAATCCGAGTAGTGGGGTTTCGATAACGGTTTCGCCTCCTGACAACTCTGGTCAGGGCAGTGGTACAACGCCGTTTACTCGTACCTACAATCAGGGGACTTCGGTGTCGCTGACAGCCCCGGCAACGGCTCCGAATGGGAACCGCTTCCAGAAGTGGCAGCGGAATGGGGTGGACTTCTCCACCAGTCAAACGATTTCGTTTACTGTAAATGCCAACGACACCTTTACGGCGGTTTATACGATAACCACGCAGGGTGGGAATCAACCAGATCGCGTCAGAGAGTTTCTGCTTAACCTTGCTGCACCGTGGCAACAGGGTCAGCTCTGGCAGCCTTCGACTTATGATGACCATCCTCGAGGGGGGCGAGATTACGCGGTTGATTTTAACTTAGTCAATGGCGCTCAAGCGGAGTGTCGATATCATACTGGTCTACCTAATGACTGCAATGAAGTCGTTTTGGCATCTCATGATGGCAAGATTATAACAGGTAGTAAATGCGAAACAAATGGAAACTATATATATCTTGTAGCTTCGTGGATTGCTAGGAAACTTGATGGTACGGAAGTGTACCTTGGTACCATTTATCTCCACTTGAGTGGGTTCCTAGGTAGTAATGGTGATCAGGTAAGCCGAGGGCAGCCGATCGCTAAGGTCGGAGCCTCAGGCGATGTTACTGGGCCTCACCTCCACTTTCAAGTTGGAGAATTCACTAAAAGGGGGAGTACCATAACCTTTACGCGGCCTTACCAGATTATCAACCCGCCTGACGATAAGCCTGTACGACTGAGTGGTCAAATAGTTTCAATAGATTACGGTTGCAGAGACGCGCGTGGCTATCTCGGACCACCGTTAAGAGGCACTCCGATGGTTGGTGAACCTGGTCAGTTCAGAAGCGGCGAATGTCCTGCGAACTGTGGTGATGGATTGACCCCACCAGGCGAAGATGGACGCTGCTTGTATTCACCAGAAGACCTCATTATCTACTTATCAGATGTGAATGGTGATGGTTGTGTGGACGACCAAGACCTGCTCCGAGTGCTACAGGCTTTAGGTACCAGTGATGATGCCGCTGCAGACATTGATTGGAACGGGATTGTGGACGATGAAGACCTTCTTGCGGTTCTCGCAGACTTTGGTCATGGTTGCGAGAGCGAGTAGGTCGGTACCGCAGCTTACCGTAGCCCAAGGTGCTAAGTGCTTATTTCTATCATCAGTGGAGGAGGTAATCCCAAATGGTCAAAGCGACATGGCTGATAGTAGGGCTGATAGGGCTGCTAACAGCGACTCGCGCCCAAACCTTTACCTATCAGGGTTTCCTGAGGGAGGGTACAAACCCAGCAAACGGCAACTACGACTTCCGTTTTCGTCTCTACAGCGACCCTGACGGGAGTAATCAGGTCGGCTCTGCGATCTTTCGTGCCAATGTTGCCGTCCAAAATGGACTGTTCACTGTCTCGCTGGATTTCGGCAATGTGTGGACAGGAGAGCCGCGTTATCTGGAAATTAGCGTCCGTCGTGCGGGCACAGGGAGCTACACGGTGCTTTCCCCTTTAGTGGCAATCACCCATACACCTTACGCGATATTCGCCCGACAAGCACAATCTGCGCTGCAAGTACCATGGAGTGGGATTACAGGTATGCCGGGTGGATTTGCCGACGGGGTCGACAACGACACGACCTACTCAGCAGGTGCAGGGCTTACACTCACAGGCACGACCTTTAGCGTGGCCACTGGCAGAATCTCTACACCGATGCTGGCAGATGGTGTGGTAACCACGCCCAAGATTGCTGACGGTGCCGTGACAAGTGCTAAGCTTTCAACCACGGGAGTTGTTGCAGGCACTTACGGTAGCCCAACGCAGGTGGGTGTGTTCACAGTAGACCCGTAGGGGCGTATTACTTCGGCAAGTAATGTGACAATTTCAGGTATCCCACCTGGGGGTGTAGCGGGAGGTGATCTGAGTGGTAATTACCCCAATCCCACGGTAGCTAAGATACAGGGGCTTCCCGTCTCTAATGCATCTCCTGCTACTGGTCAGGTACTGAAGTGGGATGGAACCCAGTGGGCACCGAGTAACGAACTGTGGCAGCGTGGAGTAGGAGCGGGTACGATTTACTACACCTCGGGCTTCGTTGGAATTGGTACAAATAATCCTAACAGTCCTCTCGAAGTCCGGTCCAGTATAGGAAGGGCTGTTGTCGCTTACAACAGCCTGAATATGGGCGCTGCAATATATGGTACTTCCGAAAGCACCACTGGGACTGCTGCCGGGGTGACCGGTACCACCATGTCCAACGCAGGAGTCGGTGTGCGTGGATATGCTTATGCCTCTTCTGGTGGAGGAGTTGGTGGTCAGTTTGAAAGCCTTAGTAACGACTACGGCGTCGGTGTACAAGGCGTTGCAAGGGGTACCGATCGATACAGTGCTGGCGTTTATGGCTGGAACATTAGTTCTGAAGGTAACGGATGCGGTGTGATAGGTCGGGCTGATAGCCTTGACGGGCGCGGGGTACTCGGCATGGCGCCGCAATACGGCGTTTTCGGCTATGCCTGGGATTTGACGGGATCTTCTCAAGGAGTAGTGGGGCAGGCTGAGAGCCGCGATGGATATGGCGTATTTTCTTTAGGACGGTTTGCAGCATCTGGTACCAAAAGCTGGATAATTGATCATCCTATCCATCCCGAAACCTATTACCTCAACCACTTCTGCACTGAAGGTCCAGAACCCTATAACGCCTATAGTGGCGTCGTGGAGCTGGATGCAAACGGAGAGGCGTGGGTACAGCTACCTGATTACTTTGAACTTATCAATCGCTCCCCGCGCTACTTGCTAACCCCTATAGGAGCGCCCATGCCTAATCTGCATATTGCACAGGAGGTTCAAGGTAACCGATTCAAAATTGCTGGAGGTGTTCCTGGTAAAAAGGTGTCTTGGCGTGTGGAGGCAATCCGCAACGACCGGTGGGTGCAACACTATGGCTACCAGACCGAGCAGGAGAAACCGAGGGAGCAACAGGGCAAGTACCTGCACCCGGAACTCTATGGGCAACCAAAGGAGCGAGGGATTTTCTATCATCCCGATCTCAATCGCTCCCGTGCCCCCGAGCGCTCTAAATAGGCTGTCACAAGGCGGGAAACTCCGCTCCCACCCCATGGGGAAGGGAATCCACCACCAAGAAGGAGGCAAATAATGAGCAAACTGACGAAACGGGTAAGCATTGCAGCTATTGCGCTGCTCAGTCTGATGCTTGCCAATGCCCAATCGGGCGGTGGTTACGACCTGACTTGGTGGACAATCGACGGGGGCGGCATCACCTTCGCCACAGGTGGCAGTTTCAACTTGGGCGGCACCATCGGACAGCCCGATGCAAGCAACACGCTCACAGGGGGCGCGTTTACCCTCACGGGTGGCTTCTGGTTCACACCTGCCTGCATCCCGACGAATGGGGATGTGGACGGCAACGGCTGTGTGGACGACGCCGATCTGCTGGTTGTGCTGTTCAACTTCGGTGCGACGGGGTTCAACATCGCCGATGTGAACTGCGACGCCACGGTAGACGACGCAGACTTGCTCATCGTGCTGTTCAACTTCGGCAGTGGGTGTTAGTGCTTATCCCGTTGCGCCGTAGCGTGCCCGCAGGTTGCGTGCCGCTTGCACCATGTGGTGCAGCGCAGGGATGACCTCCTCCCAACGGCGCGTCTTCAGCCCGCAGTCAGGATTAATCCAGAACCGCTCGCGCGGAATGACCCGAATCGCCCGCTCGATAATGGACTCTATCGATTCGACGCTCGGCACCACGGGCGAATGCACATCGAACACGCCTGGACCAATCTGCCGGGCATAGTTGTAATGTTCGAACGCGCTGATGACCTCGCCCTTGCTGCGCGTCGCCTCGATGGTAATCACATCGGCGTCCATCCAGTCGATAAAGGGCAACACTTCGCTGAACTCGGAATAGCACATGTGGGTATGTACCTGCGTTTCGGGTTTGGCGCGTGCCGCCAGTCGGAACGCCTGCGCCGCCCAGCGGAAGTACGGCTCCCAGTCGGCGCGTTTGAGCGGCGCCTTCTCGCGGTAGGCAGGCTCATCGATTTGTATCATCTTGATGCCCGCTGCCTCCAGATCGCGCACTTCCTCTTGCAACGCCAGCGCAATCTGGAACGCGACCTGCTCGATGGGGATGTCCTCGCGCACGAAGCTCCACGCCACAATCGTGACGGGGCCCGTCAGCATCCCCTTCACGGGCTTTTGCGTGAGCGATTGAGCGAAGGTGATTTCCTTGAGGGTCATCGGCTCGCGTCGCCGCACATCACCATAGATGATGGGCGGGCGATACACGCGCGTACCGTAAGAGAGCACCCAGCCCTGCTGCGTGAAGGCGATGCCTTCCATCTTCTCGGCGAAGAACTCCACCATGTCAGTGCGCTCAAACTCACCATGCACCAGCACATCCAGACCAATCTCCTCTTGCAGCTGGATGCATCGTCTAATCTGGTCTTGGATGAACGCTTCATACTCGGCTTGGCTGATTTTGCCGTTGCGGTAGGCGGTGCGCATTTGACGCACTTCGGGCGTTTGTGGAAAACTGCCGATGGTGGTGGTGGGGAACAGGGGCAGTTGTAATCGCTCGCGCTGGAGGCAATCGCGCTCGCTGTAGGGCAGGGCGCGTTCAAAATCCTCTGGGTGCAGGCGCGCCACGCACTGCTGCACCTCCGCCGAGTACCAGTGGTCGATTCGGTGGGTGGGCTGAAAATCATCCAGACTGCTCATGTCCCACTCATCGGACTGATCCGATAGGAGTTTGCCCAGGATCAGGAGCTCCTCCAGGCGTTCCTTCGCGAAGGCGATACGCTCCTTCAACGCGGGGTCCAGCTTCTCCTCTGGCTCGACGGTGACCGGCAGGTGCATCAGGGGCGAGCCGTTGGAGAGCCAGAGGGTTGCTTCGGTGCGGCTTTGCAGGTTGCGAATCAACTCGATAATCGCTGCAAAATCGGAGCGCCACACATTGCGCCCGTCAACCACGCCTGCGACCAGAATCTTATCGCTGGGGAAGCCGAACTGCCCAATATGCTGCAGGTTGCGCTTGCCATGCACCAAATCCAGCCCGATGCCCGCAATCGGTAGCTCGTACAGCAGGGGCAGGAAGTCCACGCTGTCATAATAGGTCATGAGCAGCAAGTTCGCTTCCTGACCCAGCAGTAGATAGACCTGCTGGATGGCTGACAGATGTTCCGCAGGCATATCCAGCACAAATGCCGGTTCGTCCATATGCACATAGGGCGCACCCGTCTCGTTCAAAATCCGCAATAACTCTTGATAAGGCTCCGCCACCGCCTGCAGCAGATAAGGAACATCTTCAGGAGCGTAGCCTTTGCTCAACCGCACAAAGGTGTAAGGACCGATTAAGTAGGGAAGGGTTTGACGCGGTGAGTAAAGGGCCCGCTCCGGTAGAGGTTTGACCCAACCCAGCTGAAACCGAGTTGCCCGCGTGATATGCGGCACCAGATAATGATAGTTGGTGTTGAACCATTTGGTCATGGGCAGAGCGTTTGCTCCACGCGCCAGCTCAAAATAGGCGTTCAGGTCATTCGGATCTATCTCGTACACGCCCAGCATAAGCGCGGTATCGAGCATGTGGTCATACAGAGTCATCTCACCAACAGGATGTGTATCCACGAACTGGGCATAAGTCGCTATGCGGTCTGCTTCCAGCGTCGCGATGCCCTGAAGCAGCTCCTGCTCGGAGACCTTGCCCTGCCAGTAGCCCTCAATCAACCGCTTGAATTCACGCTGCTCCCCTAATCGCGGGTAGCCGTATGCATAGGTCTGAATATAGTCCGTCAGCATGGTTTCACCTAAGGGGATTATACCTTTCTTATGTCTACTCACGCAGCAGGCTGACCGAGTCGACATCGATTGTTTCGCGCAGGCGGAAGATGACCACGATAATGCCCAATCCGACCGCCACTTCCGCCGCGGCCACGCCAATCACGAACAGCACGAACACATGCCCTGCCACCTGCGCCTGCAAATTGGGCTGATGCAGCGCGAAGGTCAGAAAAGTCAGATTGACCGCGTTCAACATCAACTCGATGCACATAAAAATCACGATAGGATTGCGCTTGATCAGCACGCCTGCCGCGCCAATCGCGAACAGAAATGCCGCCAGTGTGAGATACGCGCTTGCTGGAACCGCCGTCATGCCGACCTCCTCCGTGCAAGCAAGATGGAACCAATCACCCCCACCGTCAGCAGCACCGCCACAATCAGCAGCGGGAACGACCACTGCGTGAACATCGCACTGCCGATCATGCGTGCCGTGCCCGCTGCCCCATGCGGCTGAGGCTGCGCGTTTACCACGAGGAACACCTGGCTGACTAACACCAGAAATAGCCCTATTGCCAATAGCCATGCGAGGGGGCGACGCAACTCGCGCTCTTGCAACTGCGCTTCGGGCGAGCCGAGATTAAGCAGCATAATCACGAACAAAAACAGCACCATAATCGCGCCGGCGTAGACGATAATCTGGATGATGCCCACAAACTGGGCGCTCAGCGTGAAATAGAGCATGGCGAGGCAGAAGAAGTTCGCCACAAGCAGGAGTGCGCTACGCACCGGATTGCGCGAGGCGACCATCCCCACCGCGGTGCTAATCGCCACGAGCGCGCACAGAAAGAAAAACAGCCGTTCAGCCATGCAGCACCTCCTGTGGAAGCCCTTTGCCTTCTGAAAGAGGCGTTGAGGACGGGGAACTTTCTGCTCGTCGATAGGGGCGCGCTTCCGCATACAAAATCACTTGGCGCCGCTCCACCCTGCGCGCACGCTCACCTGCCCAAATCGCATAAAGGGCGATCGCCAACACATACCCGACTAAAGCAGGCAGCCAGCCATAGAGCAGATAGACCGTCAGCAGCGCAAGATTCATTAGCCCAACGGGAATCAGCACGCGCCAGCCGAGGTTCATCAGCTGGTCATAACGCAAACGCAAGAGCGTTGCCCGCACCCACACAAAGACAAATACCAACGCTGCTACTTTGAGCAGGAACCAGAACGGTGGCGCAAGCGCACCCGTGAGCGTCGCCAGCGGCACAAAGATTCCGCCCCCCGTCTCCGCCAGCGACTGCAGGGGCGACCAGTTCACAGGTGCCAGATAGCCACCCAAAAAGCAGGTCGTCATAATGCCGCTGATGGTGAGCACTGCCATATACTCGCCCATGAAGAAGGCAGCGAACTTCATGCTGCTGTACTCGGTCTGGTAGCCGGCGACCAGCTCGCTCTCGGCTTCCGGCAGGTCGAAGGGGGCGCGGTTGGTCTCCGCCAGCATGCAGATAAAAAAGAGCGCAGCGCCCACCAGCCCCCATGGGGTAAACACCAGCCAGTTATGAAGAAAGGGCACGACACCCCACAGTGGCTCCGCCTGAATCGCCACCATCTCGGTCATGCGTAGGCTGCCGCTCGCCACGATAGCCGTTGCCAGCGCCAGCCCCATGCCCAACTCATAGCTAATCACCTGTGCGGACGCTCGCAGACCACCCAGCAGCGAGTATTTGTTGTTGGACGACCAGCCCGCCAGCAGCACGCCATATGCCGCCAGCGACGACATCGCCAGAAAGTAGAGGATGCCAATCTCCACATCGGCCACGGGGGTCAGCAGACGATTCGGTCCCCACGGGATGGTAGCGGCAGCCACCAACGCAGGAAACAAGGAGAGCGCAGGCGCCAGCGACCAGATGAATCGGTCGGCATTCGCCGGCACAATCTCCTCTTTGAAAAAAAGCTTTACCGCGTCGGCAATCGGCTGGAACAAACCGAACGGGCCCAAACGGTTCGGACCGATTCGATCCTGAAACCATGCAATCGCCCGCCTTTCGAACCAGATAACCAGCGGCAGCGTGCCTAACAAGAAACCCAGCACAATTGCCACACGCAACAGCGCCCAGCCCAACTCGCTCGGTGTCATCTGTGCCTGAGATTATACCTTGCGGGAAAAGCCGATCCCCACCTTAACCGAACCACTCAAAGTAATCCGGGCTGAGATCCACTTGGATGTCCTTGACTTGGGTATACAGTTCCAGTAAACAGTGTAAGCCCAGTTCGCGTCCGAAGCCGCTCTTTTTGTAGCCCCCATAGGGCGCGCCGGGCGGGATCATATTGTAGCAGTTGATCCATACCTTACCTGCTTGCAGCTGGTGCGCCACTCGATGGGCTTTGCCGATGTCCTGTGTCCAGATGCCTGCCGCCAGCCCATACTCGGTTGCATTGGCGCGTTGAACTGCTTCCGCCTCGCCCTCGAAGGGAAACAGCATCACCACAGGACCGAAAATCTCTTCGCAGGCGACACGCGAATCGACAGGCACACCCTCCAGCACGGTGGGTTGAAAGTAAAAGCCCTTATCGAACGGGGGTTCTGTTAGGCGGTTGCCCCCTGTCAACACCGTCGCACCATCCTGACGGGCGATCTGCACATAGCGCATGGTTTTTTCCAATTGCTCGTGCTTGTGCAGCGTGGCAAACTCGGTGGCAGGGTCCAGCGGGTCGCCAATCTGCAGGCGTGCTGCCCGTGCCACGAACGCCTCTTTAAATCGCTCATACAGCGGTCGCTCCACCAAGATGCGCGTTGCCGCGGTGCACATTTGACCCTGCGCAAAGAAGTTCGCCAACAGCGCATAGGCAAGTGCGCGTTCAAAATCGCAATCGGCAAACACGATAAAGGGCGACTTGCCGCCCAGCTCCAGCGACACGGGCGTCACATTCATCGCGGCGCGCTGCATGACCCGAATACCGACGGCGGTTGAGCCCGTAAAGGCGATTTTGTTCACTTTGGGATGCGCAGTTAGTAGGTCGCCTAAGGTACCCGGTGTCGGGTCGGTCAGCACATTGAACACACCTCGTGGCAAACCCGCCTCCGTCATCACCTCTGCCAGCATCAGGGTGGTGATGGGTGTGGTAGGTGCGGGCTTGATGACCATCGTGTTGCCCGCCACAAGGGCAGGGGCAATCTTGATCGCTGCCAGCCACAGAGGAAAGTTCCACGGGGTTATCGCCGCAACAACACCGTAGGGTTCGCGCCGCGTGTAGTTCAGATAGTTGCCCGGAATGGGCAAGGTTTCACCATGGATGGCAGGCGCAATCCCCGCGAAATATTCGAACACACTGATGGTCGCGGGGATGTCGTGCGCCATTGTCTCGCGGATGCATCGTCCCGTCTGCTGGCTCTCGGTGAAGGCGAACTCATCGAAGCGCTTCTGGATGCCTGCTGCCACCGCGCGCAGAATCTCGCCCCGCTCCTCGTAAGAGCGGGCAGACCAATCGGGAAACGCTTGCTGCGCCGCTTGAACCGCCTGCTCGACCCCCTGCGCACCTGCGACCGCGCACAGAGCAATCACTTCTCCATTCGCAGGGTTGCGCACCTCATACTGCTCGGCAGTCACCTGCCACTCGCCGTCGATAAATACACCGTAGCTGCGCATCGCTTCCCTCCTGCCTTAAAAAAATTTCAGCGCGGTAAGGCAGGGTTCCTGTGGTTATTCCCCCTCGCGCCCGAAATTGAACAGCACGATGAGCAGATCGGCGTCGTCCACATGTCCGTCGCCATTCAGGTCTGCGGGCAGGTTCTGACCTGTCTGCCCGAAGGCGAATAGCACCGCAAGCAGGTCCGCGTCGTCGATGCGGTTGTCATGATCCACATCGCCATTCACCAACGAGGCGTTGACACCCGATAGGCAGCCGCTGACCGCCACATTGCGCACAACCTTGCGCAGCCAGTGTGCGCCTTGGAACGCCACATCGTAGGTGCCAGGCGCGACCTGATAAAGGGTGTAGTAGCCATTCAGCTGCAGGGCAACCGACTCGGTACGCAAAGGTGTCGTACTGCCCGGCAGGCGCAGTTCCACCGTAATGGGCTGTCCTATCACATTTCCGCGGTACTGCTCCAGCGTGATATAGCCCGACAGTCGATAGGTGCGGTCGGGCGCGGCGCGCAGCGTATAGCTCCATGAGTGCATCAACTGGTTGGACGCCGCCCAGAAGCCCACATTGTCGTCGTTCGGGTTCGTGCTATAGGTGACCCAGCCTGTGATTTGCAGCGGTTGCGGCAGCAGCACCTCAATCGTGGGCGCGTTCGGCTTCCATGCAGAAGTGCCGCCCAGCAGCCCAAATAGCCTTCCGCTGGTCGCAGGGTAGACAATCCACCCGCTGGATGGGATGGCATAGCTGCTGCATTCGGCATATGCCGATTGCGCGTCCCACAAGGTGCTGGACACATGCATCGAGGAAAGCATCACGGGCTTAAATGCCTCGCCGGGGCGGTTGTCGATGGGCACAGAGCCATTGACCGACGCGCTCACATAAGCGACCAGCTCATTCGGGCGCGGGGGCAGCAAGCGCACCTGCAAGTTGACCTGCAACGAGGCGATGCTGCCAGAAAGCAACAGCACCAGATCGGCACCTTCGATGCGGTGGCTCCAGCTTACAGGCGCGCCCTGATAGTAGCGTCCATTCGACCAGAAGGCGGGCATCAGAATCACCGAAGTGCCCCAGCTGGAGTTAGGTCCGTAGTTCATGCGGAAGTAGCTGCTGTCGAGATGGAGCGCACCGTATTGAGGTGTGGAGCCACCCGCACCGTAGAAAATCTCCAGAATCGTGCCACGCACGCGTAGCGACCAACCTTGCGCTGAGGCGAGAGCAAGCATCCAGCCGAGTGCGATTCCTGTCAGAAACGCTCTCTGCCCTCTGAGGGTGAGCAAGATGCTCTCACCTCCTACCCCTCTCCCATTGTGTGGGAAAGGGAGGACGCCCTGCAAGATACCCCTACCGCCCATCACTCGCTACTCGCTACTCGCCCCTTGCCTCTATGGCGTCAGTATTACAGAGCGGGTAGCAAAGCGCAGCTGGAACCCTGTTGGCGCGATGCCCGTGCGCTCGTACTCCAGCAGCTGCTGCACCGAATTGGAGCTGACCAGCACGGTGAAGCTGGCATTTACTGGGCGACCGCGCTGGATGTCCCACGCGGTGCTGTTCCAGCCGTTGAGCGTGTTCAGCACGGGCGTAGTATATTGCGTGTCGCTGCCCAACCAGCCTGTGGTAATCAGGATGTGCCAGTTGCGCTGCTGCTGGTCGCCGCCCAGAGTCAGCCGATAACCGCGCACGGGATTTTCGGTATACGCGCTCCACCGCACCGTGAAGGTCAGCGCACCCGCGCTGGTGAAGTCGAAGAGTGAATTGAAAAGGGTGGGCAGCGTGATACTGAGCGAGTTGGGCAAGCTGTTCAGCCCGCGCACTTCGCCACGCTGCGCATCCGTGTCCGCTACAATGCGAAAGTTTTCACCCGCTTCCAAGATGCCTGCAGGGAAAAGAGGATAGGTCGCGGTGAAACTACCTAATCCCAGCAGCGAGAACCGCCCGCTGCTCTGCAGCGATATTTGGCTACTCACCGTTTCCGACGGATCTGCACCTGCCACGGTCAAAGTGCCAGCAGATACATCAAACACGCGCACTACAGTGCCGTCAGGCTGGTTGAAATCGATAGACAACCCGGAGGTATTGCTGTTGATGGTTACATTCCGCCGCAGCCAGACCTTGTTCGGACCCGAGGCACCAAATCGCACCGCGATAATATCATGCGTGCCAGGGAGTAGCGTGAGGTTAAAGCTCCCGCCATTCGTCGAGACCGTCTGTGTCTGAGAACCGATAGAGACCAGTGCTGTCTGTCCACTGTTCAGCCCCTGCACCGTGCCGGAGGCGGTAATGGTTGTGGCAGAGGTGGGGCAGCGTGCCGCGATGCTGGTGGTTTCAGCTGTCGTGGTGTGGATGATGTTGACCTGCAGCTTCGTGCCCTCGCAGACCCAGGCGATCGAGTAGCGCCCGTCGGTCGCTGTCACATTAAAGTTGTAGTCCGGTCCGGAACCGCTAAGTCGTTGCCACGCGCCTGTTTTGCCGTCCTGCACCGCCACAAAAGCTGCGCCCGTGATCGTTGCCGTGACGGAAGTGCCTGTACCGCCACCGTTACCACCGCCGTTACCGCCACCACCGCAACCGACGATAAGCAGCAGTAGCAGACTCAATACCCCTACGCCAGCAATTAGCTCCTGTTTTCTCATTGCCTGTGTCCTCCTTGTTTTTGACGCTCTGCCCGCTGGCAGGTTCTTCATGGGTGAGTAAATAAGACGGTCAACCGCCTGCGAACCACTTAATATATATTCGGATGATGGTGTAAATCATCACCATCATGAAGATACCTCGCAGCACACCTGCTGGGGTTCGGTGAGCAAGGCGCATGCCGAGCTTCGCACCGATCAACACTCCCAGCGCAGCAGGCACCACGATATCGGGCTGAAGTTTACCCTGAACGAAATAGAGCAGTGCGCTGGTGGAGGCGGTTGTGCCGATTAAAAACGAGCTGGTGCCAATCGCGCAGCGCAAGGGCGCATGGAGCAGGGTATGCAGCACGGGCACCTGGATCAGCCCGCCGCCCACGCCCAGCAATGCCGAGATGACGCCACCCATTGCCGACAAGGCGGCTGCGAGCCCTTTTTGACGAGCATTACCCCATGTCGCATAGCAGGTGTCGCTTGCCGTTTCTGCAGGCGTCGCATGGCGACCTGCCCACAGCATCTGTCCCAGCACATACAGCACCAGCAAGATAAACAGGCCCGCTACCATTTTAGGCGGGATTATGCCCACAAGCAATCCGCCCACAATCGCGCCCAGCACTGTGGGAATCAGCAGGCGCACCGCGATCTGCCAATCGACCAGCCCTGCTCGTAGGTAGCCCTGCACCCCGGCACACGAGGTCGCTACGACCCCGACCAGGCTGGCACCAACTGCCTGCTTGATGGGCACATTAAAAAGCAGCGTGAGCGCAGGCACCAGAATAATGCCACCGCCCAGCCCCAGCATCGAGCCGAATGCCCCTGCGCCTAACGCCACCAGAAATATCCAGAGGGAACTCATTTCGCTTCCCGCATGTTGCGAGGCAGCCGCTCATGCACGGGGGGTAATGGTGGCAGCGGCTTGTGCGGTTCCGTTTGATACCAGTACGCCACGCTGGAGTAGTCGTTCTCCTGCAAGTTCGCGTGACCATGCTCGATGCTCACCCGTATTGAACGGGTAAAAAGGATGGGGTCCTCGATATGGAAGCGATAGGAGGTGCACTGGCGGCGGTCGGGGAACTTCGGGTCATGTTCATAGATGGACGCGCCCGAGTAGAGATACGCTTTCGGATGCATGCCCCACGCCTGCGAGAAATAATCTTCGGAGCCGGTGCCGTGCAGCGAGGGTGGCCACGGCTCGCCGTCGATGAAAATCATATCGTCGCCCTCGCCCCACCAAGTGTACTCCTTGATGAGTTGTTCCTGCGAGCCGAGCTTGCGAATCACAGGCAGCGGGTCGATGTTGTCCACCGACAACACGCAGCCCACATAGTGCCCTGCGCCTTCCGCCTCTAAAATCAGATAGTTCTCGGCATCACTCAGATTGGGTGTGTCGCCCAGCTCCCAGTAATTGCGTCGCTGCTCGAACAGGTTGCCTTGCACGCCGCGTGTGGGATACTCCTGCCGATAGTGCGCATGAAAGCGCAGCACATGATCGGGCAGCGGGGCATCGTACTGCTCATAGTCGATGTAATAGTAAAACGAACTGACCTCCACCTCGCACTCGTTGACGACCTCGATGCGTGCGCCCTGCGAGAAAGGCATCGGGAAATAGCAATTGAGCGCGATACCACCCCCATAGTTGCCTTCGTTGTTCTCGTGCGTGACGGTTGCCAACGGCAACGACATAAAGGAGCGTGCAATGCCGTGCCCCAGCCCGAAAAAGTCGCCCAGCGGGGCAAGCACGCTCGGCTCCAGTTCGCCGTCCCAGAACATGCGCAGCACCACCTTGCGCAGGTAGAGACGATCTCGACAGCCAACTGTGATCCAGATATGGCGGATACAGCCTGCGCCTTGAATCTCGGCAAGCGTCGCCGTTTGCCCGGCAGGAATGGTCAAAAAATCGCGATTGCCCCCGGTGCGATCCCAGCTCGAAATACGCCGAGAGCGTCCTTCCCGCCGATAAATCAACCGCGCCAGGGGACCCGACCCTTCAAAACCGTCCAGCGGTCTCATCGATCTCTCCTCCTGGACAGAAATTCGCGCCCTAAGGTAGGGTTCCTCTTACCGGTCCTCGGCAAAGGGATAAGGTGGTAAGGTTACACGCAGCGGTTTGTCGACGCGGTAGCCCAGTGCGTAGTCGGCTTGGAGCAGGGTATGTATCTCGGAAGTGCCTTCGTAGATAGTGGCGCCTTTGCTATTGCGATAGAACCGTTCCACAGGATACTCGTCGATGAAGCCATACGCGCCAAAAAGTTGTACGGCGGTATTGGCAGCGCGTTGTGCCGCTTCGGTCGCGTACCATTTCGCCAGGGAGGTCTCCCGTGTGTTGCGCATGCCCTGATTCTTCATCCAGCCCACTTTTTGATAGAGCAACACGCTAATCTCGTAGTCTGCTGCCATCTGCGCGATTTTCTGTTTGATAAGCTGGTGCTCGGCGATGGGTCTGCCAAAGGTGTGGCGCTCTTTGGCATAGCGCACCGATTCATCGAGGCAGGCTCGTATCAGTCCGGCTGCGCCCGCGGCGACGGTATAGCGTCCCTGATCCAGAGCGAACATGGCGATTTTGAAGCCCTCGCCTTCCTCTCCGAGGCGATTTTCGATGGGCACGGCGACATTTTCGAACACCACGCCCCCTGTGTTGCCGGCGCGCACGCCCAGCTTCCCGTGCAGCGTGTAGGGCTTGACCCCCTCGCGTTCGCGCTCCACAATAAACGCGCTCATGCCCGAATGATCACGCCGCGCCTTCTTGTCCAAATCGGTCCATGCGACGACGAGGTACTGGTCCGCCACTTCCGCCAGCGAAATCCATATCTTTTCGCCATTGAGCACATAGTGGTCGCCCTCGCGCCGGGCAGTGCTTTGCATGCCAGCCACATCGCTGCCCGCGTTCGGCTCGGTCAGGCAGAACGCGCCCAGTCGTTGCCCTGTTGCCTGAGGGCGCAAGAACCGCTCTTTTTGTGCCTCTGTGCCCCAAGAGAGGATGGTCAGCGCGGTCAGCCCGACATGCACCGACATAATCACGCGCAAGAAAGTGTCCCCATATTCCAGCTCCTCGCAGGCAATCCCAAGGCTAATATAGTCCAGTCCTGCACCGCCCCACTTGCGTGGAATGCAGATGCCCAGTAAGCCCAACTCCGCCATGCGGGCGTACACTTTCGGGTCAGCGCCGTGCCGATCCCAGTCGTGAAGGAAGGGCTTGACCTCGTTTTCCACGAAGCGGCGCACCATCTCGCGTACCATCCGATGCTCTTCCGTCAGTGTGAAATCCATCGCGTAACCTCCTGCATAGTGTACCCGCCTTGCTAATCCCTCATCCCCGTATAAACTTCCCACTTGATGCGCGCCATCAGGTAGCTCAACACCGATTCGGCGCCGCGATTGAGATTTAAACCCAGCGGTGTCAGTCCATCGTACACGATGCCGGTCGCCGGGTCGTAGAGGGGAAGTTGGTGAATGTTATCGCCGTGATACCACATCAATGCGCGTGCCGCATATTCCCGGAATGGCTCGTAGCGGTCAAATACCTGCCATGCATCCAGAAAGGCTTCGACGGTCGCACCTGCACAGACGGGCTGCTGATCGAACAGGGCACGGCTCCTGCCTCGGAAGTACCAGCCCTCCGTGCCGATGGCACTGAAGTAGCCGGTGGGCGCGAAGGTGGTCTCGGCAAGGAAAAGCAACGCCTCGCGGGCAACTTTGAGCCAATCGGGCTGTTGCAAGCGTGCCCCCGCCAACAACACCGCCTGGGGCAAGCGGGGATTCTCATAAGTGAGATAGGGTTCAAACCAGCGCCAATCGGGTTCGCGCGTGATTCGGTACTGCTCTACGAGATAGCCGCCCAGCCGACGCAGGCGTTCCGGTTCCTCCTCTTCCAAGCATAAGAACGCCACCGCGCGGAACGCGCCAATTTGATAGAAGTGCTTGCGAGCAGGGCGCAGCAGGGCATCTGCGCGACTTGCCCACTCACTCTGAGGGAACAACTTTTTGAGCGTATAAAGCGACCAGATGGTACGCCCAAAGGAATCATCGCTGCCCACCTCGTCACGCCAGCCACCTTCGGCATCACGGAAGTTATGAAATCGCCCACTGGGTAGCTGCGCCTCCTCAATATAGCGCAAGCAAACTTCTATCAAGCGTGTGGGCAACTGCGGGTCATGAATCTCCAGCCATGCAGGCTGATGCGGTTGGAACCAGTGCAGCCATGCGCCCACGATTAACCCACGAGCCTGATCGTCAATAGAGAAGCCGTGTTCTATCCACGGCTCCCCATAATGCGTGTGCTGCCAGATGCCCAACGGGGTCAGCAACCGATCCAGATGGTGCAGATTGACGGTCGGCAACTGCATGGACATGGCAGGGCTATTTTACCTCAGGCGAGGGGACAGGGGCGGAAAAGGAGGTATCATGGGGATGCGATGACTCGCTTTGCGAAGTTTTGCTGGCTGGTGCTGGGCTACAATGTGTTGGTCATCCTGTGGGGCGCGTTTGTGCGAGCGACGGGCAGTGGGGCGGGCTGCGGCAGCCACTGGCCCCTCTGCAATGGCGAGATTATTCCCCGCGCCCCTGCCATAGAGACCCTCATCGAGTTCACCCATCGATTGACGAGCGGGCTGTCCGGGCTGCTGGTGCTGATAATGGTCCTCTGGGCGTTCCGTATTTATCCTCGCGGGCATATCGTGCGACGGGGCGTATTATGGAGCCTCTTCTTTATCATTACCGAAGCACTGGTTGGCATGAGCCTGGTGCGTTATGAGTGGGTGGCGCGCAATGTGTCCTACGAGCGGGCAATCGTCATGGCGGTGCATTTAGCCAACACGCTGCTTTTGCTGGGTGCTTTCACGCTAACGGCATATTGGGCGTCGGGTGGAGCGCGATTCCGCCTGCGAGGACAAGGCTGGGTGGGAGCCGGTGTGCTGGGCGCATTGCTGCTCCTAATGGTGGTGGGCATGGGGGGGGCCGTCACGGCATTGGGTGACACCCTGCTCCAGCTGGGCGCGATTCAGCAATCGCCCGTGGTCGGGCAGACCCTGCTTGCCCTACGCCTCTACCATCCATGGATGGCGATTCTGGTAAGTGTCTATATGATTCTTGTGCTGACAACGCTGGCGCTGCAGCGACCGACGCGCATGACGCTACGCCTTGCCGTAGCGTTCAATTTGCTCTATGTGGGGCAACTGCTGCTGGGTGCGCTCAATGTGTGGCTCAAAGCCCCCGTATGGATGCAGCTCGCGCACCTTGCTATGACCGACCTTTTGTGGATAATGCTGGTGATTTTCGCCGCCGGCGTGCTAACAGCCCAGCCACAGCCCGCAGCGGCGGTCGAAATGCACCGACATCCTGCTTAACATCGAGCAGGATTCGATATCGCCCCCTTGAATTAAGGATATTCAACTTTGAAACGGGCAAAGAGGGCGTGCCTAATCCGCTTTCGCGCTTAAGAAAAACGACAGGGAGGTTGCAACCGATGCGATATCAGCTGAAAGACATGCCGTTGTCGACCGCGCTGCTGGTGCTGGTCACGCTGTTCGTGCTGGCGGGCAGCGTGCACCATGTGGCGTACACCTTCAGCACATTGGAGGGCGGTCATCTGCTTTGGGGCTATGTACAAGCGCTGGGAATCGATTTGGGCATTTTGGGGCTGGCGTATGGCATTCAACTGCGCAAGCGTCAGAGCCGCTCCACCGCACCCCTGTGGGCAGTGTTGAGCCTGGTAACCTTTATCAGCGCGTATGCGAACTACCTCTATGGCATTATGCACCAGCAGCCGCTGGCAACCACCAGCGCGTTCGACAGCGCGGTGGTCTTCCTGCGCCCGTTCCTGCTTTCCGTCACGCTGCCAATTATTATGTTCGCGCTCATCGAGATCATCGGCGAGGATCGCAACTATGCGTTGCAGGTTGCAGGCAGCGATGAGCGGATGGCAAATGGCGAAGAGCAAGCTGCAGGCAATGTGGCGACCTCGGAGCCGTCACAGGCGGTGGTCGCCCTGACATCTGCCAACGAGCGCAATCACCTGCCTGGTAACAGGGAAGCCGCCCTGGAGCGGCTGCTTTACCTGTTGTACGAGCGCCCGACGCTGACTCGGACGCAACTGGCGGCGGAGCTGGGCTGCTCGCGTCAAACCCTCTATAACTATTTGCAGGAGCTGGAGGCGCGCGGCTACATCCGACGCAAGGGCAACGGTTACGAGACGGTCGTCACACCCCTGCCGCGCAACGGCTCACGCGCCCGGCGACCCAGTATTTCTGCCAGTTTTTCGCCTACACGCGAAAACGCTTGACTCCGTTGCCATGCAGTAGGTATAATCCCCTCTGGAAACAACCAAAGGAGGTACACTATGGAGACGCAATACAAACTGACTGAGCGCGAGCGGAGCGCGATTCGATTGTTCGCTGAGGGTCTGACCCCTGAACAAGTCGCTGAGCAGATGGCTATTACGACCGAGCAAGTGGAGCAAATCACGATGACTGTGTTGCACAAACTATTCGCTGGCTCCGTACTGACCACCACCCAAGCCTCCGAAACACTTGCTGAAGAGTTAGTTGGTGTCTAAAAACAGCCCCCTTTATCGGCTATTCGAAGGGGCAGCCCAGCGGGGTTGCCCCTTTTAGTTAAAAAAATGGGCGACGCTGTCGAAAGGAGGATCAAAGCCCAGCGCCGCCGATGTCTCTAAACTCTTCGCCCTGTTGGCTGACCCCTGAAAGGGGTCAGCCACCCTTAATAGACTCAAGAACCGCCCAAAACCGGACATCGATTCGGGGGATTTGGGGGGATTTTGCCCGATTTTAAGGGCGATTCGGGGTATTTTTCCAGCCGTCGCCTTTAGAGGTGCTGCTCCACCCACTCCTGCAGGCGGATGTGCATTTCGGGCGACCAGTCGTGCCCCAAATCCTCATAGATGAGCAGTCGCTTGGGGCGGGGCAGCGCGTCATAGAGCGAAAAAACCACGGGGGGACGAATGCCGGGGTCTTTCAGTGCCAGGCTTAGCTGCACAGGGACACGCACCAGAGGCGCATGGTTGACCGTATCGAAATATTGCAGCGTGGCTAATAGGGCTTCTTTACTGTGCCCTGTTGCTTGCATGTAGTCGGCAAACTCCTTGATGGGGTAGCGCCAGACCGTGGCATCCAGCAGATATTCCCAGTAGGTCAGGGCAGGCAGCTCTGCCACCACCACCCGCACCAGCGAACACCATGCGCCCAACATCACTGCCAACCCACCCCCTTGACTGAGACCAGCGGCGATCAGGCGGTGTGAATCGACCTCTGGTTGGGCGGCTAAAACCCGCGCGGCGAGGATGCTGTCGAGCATCAGCCTTCGGTATACATAGGTCTGGGGCGATTCGATGCCCTGAGTGAAGTAGCCATATTCGGGGCTGTAAGGAATGCTCGGCTCCACCGCGTAGCCGTGCAGGTTGGGCGCAAGCGTGATAAAGCGGGAGAAAGCAGTGTTCTCATTGATAGATACCGCGTTAATGCCATAGCCGGGCAGATAGAGCAGTCCCGGCAGCGGCTTGTTCTGAAAGGCAGCGGGCACGGCGTACCAGCCCTCGCGCCCCTTCCCGTCCGCGCCACGCCAACGCAAGCGATAGATGTGATGACTGGGCGTGTCGTCTTCAGGCTGATGCACGCGCTCATAAATCAGCGGCAGCGCGTCGCTCTCAGCGACCACGGCTTGCCAGAACGCTTCGAAATCGGGCGGCGGTGCAGGCTGCTTGAGCAAAACCGCAGGCATCGCTACTCCGACACCGACCGTTCAATCGGCTCCACATGCAGACCTGTCGTATGGAGCCAAGCGGTCGCTCGCTGAATCTCTTCCACCGGTCCTTGCAGCTCCACCAGTGCCCAGCCGAAATCTTCGTCGATGTTCGCCTTCAGGATGTTCACCTGCAGGTCGAAATCGCGCCCCAATCGCCACAGCCACGGCACCTTTACCTGATCGCGCGCAACGGTTGCAATTTTCATATGCACGGTAGCCATTTTCTATCCTCCCTGCCGATTTTTCTCCTCGAACAGCTCGTCCATGACCTCGTAGGCGTAGCGCAAGTGGGGAATGACGATGGAACCACCGATAACGAGCGCGATGTTCATCGCCTCGTGCAGCTCCTCGCGTGTTGCCCCTTCCTGCACACATCGGTCCAGATGATAGAAGATACAATCGTTGCAACGCAGCACCATCGAGCCGACCAACCCCATCATCTCCTTGTATTTGGTGGGGATAGCACCCTCTTCATACGCGGCGGCATCCAGCGCAAAAAATCGCTGAAACGGTTTGAACCCGCTCTTTAAGATGCGCTCGTTCATCTCCAGACGATAGAGCCGCGTTTCCTGCGCACGCCTTCGCATGGCAGGAAGTGTACCCGAACACGCGGAGACTGGTCAACCATGCGCCTTGCCATGTGCTGGTGGTGAAGTGAGAGGGATACCCACGCTTGGCCGCGAATCTACCTTCTGTGCATGGGTGGCTGGCAAAGGGGCTTCTCTCGCGGAGTGTTCAGCGGGCATGGCGTGCCATCTGGGGGAAACAGTTCGGGATTGGGCTTGCGCTGATCGTTGTCCTGAACGGGGGCGCTGTCCTCTATTGGCATCGGGACGACGGGCTGTGGAGTAGTTTCGAGAACCTCGATGTGCGGACCATTCTTGCCCGATTAGAGCAGCCTCACCAACCACTGACCTGGTTCACGGGAGACTGGGTGCTGGGCAACGGCTTCTATCGTCCGCTGCCCAGTCTGCTTTATGAAATAGACTATCGCCTTTGGGGACGCGAGCTGCTCCACTACAAATGGCTGAATGGGCTGCTCAGCTTGGGGTGCGCCTTGCTACTGGTCGTTTGGGTCGCGGAGCTGAGCCGCTCCCGCTCACTCGCGCTGTGGACGGGGTTGATTTTCACAGGCTGGCAAACTGGTCTGCTGCAGGGGGTGCCAGAGTGGTTGCTCTGGGGTGGTGCGCTGGTCGGCGTGGGATTGAGCTGGCGATTCAGCGGCGACCGCTCCATCGCGCTGATGGTCGGCTGCTTGATGCTGGTGCTGGGATTGGAGCTGGGCTTCATTCCGAATCTACCTGACCTGCATCAGGCATCGTTTGCTTATCGTGCAATGGGCTGGATTCCGGGGCGTACCGCAACGCTAATGACCCTCTTTGCGTTGTTTACGCTCTGGGCATACTGTCGTCTCTGCTGGCGAGGCGACTGGGGCTGGGCGGTGCTGAGCCTCGTTGGCTTCGCGGGGGCGTTAGCCAGCTACGAACAGGCGATTGTACTACCGTTGCTGATGGCGGCGTGCGGGATAGTCATTCGCGCAAAAGGTGGACGATTCCACTGGCTGCCCATCGCTCTGAGTCTCATTCTGCTGGAGCTGTATCTGTGGTTCTATCTTGCCACCATCCCCTCTGAGACGGAGTATCATCAGCAGCGTCTGCGTCGATTCTACGCGCTGAACACATCGCTGCTGTACTGGTTGCTTCCGCCCCTGCCTGAGGTGCTGGTGCAGCTGGATTTGCTGGTCGATGCACCCGCAGCGATTTTAATGCCTGCGTTCTGGCAGGCATGGTTGGTGCTGGGGGTTTATGTGGCGGTGTTGGCGCGGGTAAGGCGGAATCTGTTGGTCTGGTTGGGACTATTTGGCTCTATGCTGGCTTACTTACCGCTTGCCCCTGTGATTCCGCTGATGCATTATTACTATCTGGCGGCTGCCTTCCGTGCGCTCTGGCTTGCCGCCCTTGCAACTTCGCTTGAAATGTTTACGCGACCCACGCGGGGAGTCGGAGTGGTGGCTAAGAGCGCGTTCATCAGGGATAGTTCGGCTCGCCAGGAGCCTCGCCCTCCATTTTGAGGTTGTTTCGGCTCGGCAGGAGCCTCGCCCTCCAAAGGGGGTTCAGGATAGCTCGACGGGAATTGCCTGCGCTTGGAAGGGCAAGTACTGCACGATTTGGTTCTTCTCGTTAACCAGCACCATACGGGGTTCGATCCATTCATCGGTCCAACAGGTCGCCGCGATGATCAGTCGGTGTCCTTTTTGGGCGCGATGAGCGGCGGCGCCGTAAACGGCTATCTCGCCTGAACCCGGCGGTGCGGGCACCACATAGGTCTGGAACCGCTCCCCATTATCCATCACCCATACATGCACCATCTCGCCTGGCTCGATGCCAACCGCGTCCAGCAGTTCCTCATCGATGGCGATGCTACCGATATAGTCCAATCGCGCTTCCGTCACCCGTGCCATATGAATTTTGCTTTTCAAACGCTCTACCAGTCGCATACCACCTACCTCCGCTGGAAAATATTATACCCTCTTTCGCTTACAGCTGCCCGCCTGCCACGCGAATCGCCTCACCTGTGATATAGCTGGCCTCGTCGGAAGCCAGAAAGACCACCAGATGGCACACATCGTCGTAGGTGCAACCGCGTCCGAGGGGCACCTGCGCCTCGTAGTAACGGCGAATCGCTTCTTCGGGCAGCCCCCATTTGCGGGCATACTGCTCGAACAGCGTTTCTTGCCACATGGGCGATTCGAACAGGTTGCCGGGGCAGATGGCGTTCACGCGGATGCCGTAAGGCGCGAGATCCAGCGCGAGGCTTTGGGTTAGCCCGATGCCACCGAACTTGCTGGCAGCATAGGCGCAGTTTTTATAACTGCCTTTCAGCCCCGACTTGGAGTTGATTTGCAAGATGACTCCGCTGCCTTGTTGCTTCATCACCTTGGCAGCTTCCCGCGCACAAAGAAAATAGCCGGTGAGGTTCACCTCGATTTGCCAGCGCCACTGTGCGAGGGTCATTTCGGTCACTTCAGCGGCGTGGATAACGCCCGCGTTCGCGACCAGAATGTCCAGCTTGCCGAAGGTCTGCACCGTCTGGCGCACGGCGTCCGCCACATGGGCCTCGTCCGTCACATCGCCATAGAGCGCAAGCACACGACATGCAGGTGATTCGCGCTCAATCGCTTGGGCGACCACCTGTAGCTTCTCGTGTTGCAGATCGGTTAAGGTCAAGCCGAGGCAACCTTCTCGGGCGAGGCGGTGGGCTATTGCCTCGCCTAACCCCTGTGCCGCCCCGGTAATCCAAGCCACTCGATTTGCCAACCTCATAGACCTGCAGGTTCTATCTGCACTGCCGTGCCGTAGACCAAGATCTCGGCGGAATTCTGGGTGACATGCCCGGTGGCATAGCGCACATTCACAATCGCGTTTGCGCCGAGGCGCGTTGCTTCCTCGATCATGCGTCGCTCCGCTTCCGCACGCGCGTTGGAGAGCATCTCGGTATACTCTTTAAGTTCACCGCCCACAATCTGTCGCAAGCTGGCAAGGATGTCTTTGCCGAAATGGGTTGCCCGCACCGTATTGCCCTTCACGATGCCCAGCACCCGCGCGATGCGATAGCCGGGCACTTCTGCCATCGTTGTAATGACCATGAGCCACCTCCGTAAAGGGGAGGGTTCGCTTTGCACGATGATTTTCCTACGAATCGCTGCCCTTTCCGACAGGTCAGAAGGGATTTTCGGGTAAAAAATGGCTATGGGCGCGTTTCGGATTGTGGAGCATACAGCGGATAAAGGGTTGGAGGCGGAAGCAGCCACTTTGCCTGAGCTGTTCGCGACGGCGGCGAGAGGACTATTCCACTTGATGATTGACCCCGACCGCTACCCCGCAACCGAGCAGACCGAGCTGACCATCCGCGCGCCTGACCTGGAGATGTTGATGGTGCGCTGGCTGAATGAGCTGCTCTATCAGTTCGAGGTGCATCATCGGCTCTTCAGCCAGTTCGAGGTGGAGGCGGTAGTGCAGCAGGGCGACGAGTGGCGATTGCAAGCGCGGGTAGGCTATCGCCCCATCACGCCCGAAGCCTTGGAGTGGGAGGGTGCGCCCGTCAAATCGGTGACCTATCAC
Source organism: bacterium HR15 (assembly GCA_002898555.1). Lineage (GTDB taxonomy): Bacteria > Armatimonadota > Fimbriimonadia > Fimbriimonadales > GBS-DC > HRBIN15. The sequence goes on along the minus strand of BEHR01000009.1, from coordinate 10,255 downwards.
GGGCTAACCCTCCAACAACGGGGCGAGCGCTGGTTCCTGCGCTTCTATGTGGATGTTTGAGTGGCTGAGTGGTTGAGCAGATTGACGATGCCCTCCCCGCCGGGCGTAATCCGAATCAGCACACCCTGCTCATTATAGGGCGCAAGCTCTATACCCAGTTGCACGAAGTGTCCTGCCAGCCAGAGCGAGGTGCGCAGGTGGCTGGAAGCGCGCGGTGCGGTCCACGCGCTACTCCCCTCGGCAAACAGGGCAGGGAGCAGCAGCTGATCCGCTAAGAAGTGGTCCACCGCGGTGCGCGTGCGCGCCCATGCGACGAACTCGTTCCACGCCTCCTCCACCACTTGCTCAATTGCCACACCACGGCGCCCGAGCCGAATGAAACCTGCGTAGCCGTGTTCCGCCTCCGCCGCGAGCGTCACGGACAGTCCGAAGCCACGCGATGGCAACACCTGATGCACGATGCTGGGCGTCAGCCCGGTCAGGCGCACGAAGGTATCTACCACCTGATCGCCTCGTGGCAGAATCTCTTCGGGCAGGTTCGACATCGTGAAGAGCGCCCAGATCTTTTTGAGGCTGCCACGCTCCACCCATTCGATGGGGCGCAGGGGTGTTTCCGCAGGGTGAACTGTGAGAACACAGCGTCCGCCTCCTTTGGGATAGAAACCCGCCGCCTCCACTTCCAGCTCCGCCTCGATGCCGAAATGGCGGAGTGCAGGCAGATAGACATAGCGAATGTAGTCCGCACCGGGACTCCAGCCGACATGAGTACCACCCATCAGAGTAATGCGGGCGCTCTGACCGCGCAAAGCTAACGGCACCAGGATCGTTTGCGCAATCAGCATCACCGAGCCAGCCGACCCCATGCCAGAGATCTCCTCCACATTAAACAGAAACTCGCCACCCTCCACCTCACCCGGCTCGAAGCGCAGCGTGGACGAACCCAAGATCGCTCCCTCTACCCGTGCTTGACTGATGGTCGCTGCCGCATGCACTGCCGTCAAATGCTGTGGCTGTAAGCCGGGGTTGGGACGCCGCGCACGGATGTTACGAAACTCCACGGGCTGACCCGTGATCACCGACAATGCAAGCCCTGTGCGGACAATTTGCCCGCCGCCCTCGCCATAGGCACCATCAATCACCACATAATGCTGAGTACCTGATTGCCTTTCCATCTTAATCCTAAATTATACCCATCGTCCCTGCGTCGGCTCCTACAAGCTTCGGGTATGATAATAGCGCAATGATTGCCAGTGTGAACCCTGCGACTGGCGAGACGCTGCGCGTATACTCGCCCATGGATGCGGACACGGTGGACGCAATCGTGCAGGATGTGCATCGCGCCTATCTGGAATGGCGCACGACCTCTTTCGCGGAACGCGCCGCGCCTATGCACCGTGTCGCCCAGCTTCTGCGTGAACGCAAGGAGGAATACGCCCGCCTCATCACCGAAGAGATGGGCAAGCCTATCGTGCAAGCACGCGCGGAAATCGAAAAGTGCGCTTGGGGTTGCGACTATTTCGCGGAGCATGCCGAATCGATGTTGGCGCCGTTGGAAGTGCCCACGGAGGCACAGAAAAGCTATGTGACCTTCCAACCGCTGGGCGCGATTCTGGCAATTATGCCGTGGAATTTTCCCTTCTGGCAAGTGTTCCGCTTCGCGGCGCCAGCGATGATGGCAGGCAACAGTGTGGTGCTAAAGCATGCCCCCAGCACACCCGCATGTGCCCTCGCGATCGAATCGCTAATGCGCGAGGCAGGCTTCCCCGCCCATTTGCTTCGTGCCGTGCTGGTGGAGAATGAGCAGGTGGAGCCGATCATCCGCCATCCGCGGATCGCAGCCGTCACGCTCACAGGTAGCCCGCGCGCGGGGCGCACCGTCGCCCGAGTAGCAGGAGAGGAACTCAAGAAGTGCGTGCTGGAACTGGGCGGCAGCGACCCGGCGGTGATTTTAGCCGATGCAGACCTGACACACACGCTGAACCAGTGTGCCACAGGACGCCTGATCAACTCCGGGCAGAGCTGTATCGCGGCGAAGCGATTCATCGTGGAGCAGCCCCTCTACGAAGCGTTCGTGGAAGGCTTTCTGGAGCAGATGCGGGGGCAGAAGATGGGTGATCCTTTCGACGAAAGCACCACCATCGGTCCCATGGCGCGCGAAGATTTGCGGGCGAACCTGCACCGCCAGGTGCAGCAGAGTGTTCAGCAAGGAGCACGCTGCCTGCTGGGTGGTGAAATCCCGGCGGGGCGCGGCTTCTTCTATCCGCCCACCGTGCTGGTGGATGTGCGGCGTGGGATGCCCGTGTGGGACGAGGAGACCTTTGGACCGGTGGCACCCATCGTTGCCGCGCCCAATCGGGCGGAGGCGATTCGGATGGCAAACGATACTCCCTACGGGCTGGGCGCCAGCGTTTACACGCGTGACCTTGTACTGGGTGAGCAAATCGCGGCGCACGCGCTGGAAGCGGGAAACTGCTTCGTGAACAGTTTTGTCTTTTCGGATCCGCGCCTTCCTTTCGGTGGGATCAAGCAAAGCGGCTACGGTCGCGAACTGGGTTTGTTTGGCATCCGCGAGTTCACCAACATCAAAACGGTCTATGTGGCGCGCGTGTAATTCTACACACGCACACGCTTCCAGCCACCACGCCTGAACAGGGCGATAAAGAGCAACCCGCTAAACATCGAACTGAGCGCCATCGCCCACCACGCACCCGTCGCATCCAGCCCAAGTCCGAACGCCAGCAGCCAGGCAAGCGGCAGACGCACCGCCCACTGGGTAAGGAAAGTCCCCAGCATCGCCTTGAGCGAATCGCCCGCCCCCTGCAGTGCACCTGCCAGCACCAACCCGAACGCCAGCAACGGCTCCGAGAGAGCATTAATGCGTAAATAAGCCACTGCCAGCGCAATGACCTGTGGGTCACGCGTGAACCAGCGGGCAAACGATTCCGCAAAGAGGAAGAACACGAGTGCCATCGCGCTCATGATAGCGCATGCCTGCCATGATGCGGTCCAGCCGAACCGCTCCGCCAATCGTTCGTTTTTTGCCCCCAGTGCCTGCCCCACCAGCGCGGACGCCGCGATCGCAAAAGCAAAACCGGGCATAAAAGCGATCGATTCCGCTGTCAGCCCGATAGGCAACGCTGCTACCGCAGCAGTGCCTGCCACCGTTGCCGAGAGAATGATTGTGAACACCATCGAGCTGGTGGAGTAGATGAGCGTGCGCATCGAGGCAGGAATGCCAATCCGCAGAATACGCCAGACCCAGCCCCAACGCGGTGCCTCGGGGATCGCCAGTTGGCCAGAACGCGCTGCCTGAAGACCCCACAATACCCCCGCACCTACCCACATTGAGCAAGCCATTGCCACACCGGCGCCTTGAATGCCCATCTGGGGAAAGCCATATCGTCCAAAAATTAGCACCCAGTCCCCGGCCAGATGTACCAGGGTCGCTGTGATGCTGGCAATCATCGGCGAGCGCGTATCACCCAGCCCGCGAAAGGTGCCCATCAACCCCATCATCAGAAACAGCCCGGGCACACCCAACAGGGCAGGCATAAGGAACTGTTTCGCCTGTGCAAACGCGCTTGCCTCCAAGCGATACCAGTTCAAAATCAGGGGGAGCAACCAATATCCAAACCCCGTCATTCCCACTCCCAGCACCAGCGCAATCCCCAGCGATTGACGGGCTGCGTGCTGAAGGTTTACTCGGTCATCCGCGCCGACCATCCGTGCAACGATTGCCGTGGCACCCATCGAAACCGCCATCGCCAGCGCCATGACCAGAAAGAGGAGCTGCCCACCAACCCCTGCCGCCGCCAGCGCATGGGAACCCAGCGACCCCACAAACATCCGATCCAGAAAACTGTTGACCGTTTGTACCAGCGCTGCCACCATCGATGGGAGCGCGAGCGCCCACACCGTGCGCGCCACCGACTGCTCCGATAACAAGTTCAAACCCTCTTTAGAACGGTTCTGTGCCACCACACGCATACGCCCCGATTTTACCCTGCATAACCTCCGCACCACAGCCGATAATCTGCTCGAGGGTTGACATGCAAAGGCGCAGGGTGCTGTTCGGTCCGGTCACCAGCGGCGAAGCCGAACGCTTCCGTCGCGCCCTATCCGCGCACGATACGCTCCTCTTTTCCTACATGCCCGGCGCCAACATTCAGTATGACCCACAAAATACAACTTTTGAACAAATTCTTGCGCAACTTCCTCCCGCTTGGGAGCCCGAAATAGTGCTGTTCTGGAGTCCCGAATACCATCCCATCCCCACAGGGCTGGAACGATGCCCCTATCGCCTGGTCGCTGCACTGGGCGACTGGAATCTGGGGCTGTGGAAGATCTTTGATGCGCTGCGGATGTTTGACCATATTTTGACCGACAAACGCGGCGTGCAGGTGCTACAAAGGCTCGGCTTTCAAAATGTGAGCCATTCGAAGCTCTACGGCTTTGATCCCGACCTTCACCGTCGGTTGCCCGACGAGCCAAAACTTTATGATGTGGGCTTCGTGGGCAATCTGAACCACGCGGTGCAGGGCGAGCGCGCGCGCTGGCTACTCCGATTAGCTCGACTAAGCGAAAAGTATAAAATCTGTATCGCCACGGGATTGTACGGCGATGATTATGTACGCTTCCTGAACCGATGCAAAATCACCTTCAATCGCAGCATTCGCGGCGAGATGAACATGCGTGCCTATGAAGCGCTCGCATGCGGGAGCTTGTTGCTCTATGAGGCGAACAATCTGGAGGTGCATGACCTGTATCGCGATGGGCTTCATTGCGCGCTCTATGATGAGCAGACCCTTGAGCAGATTATCGACCACTATCTGACGCATGAAGAGCAGCGTGCCCACATCGTGGAAATGGCGTGGCACCATGTGCAACACTACAGCTATGCCGGGCAATATTCTCGCCTGATTCAGCAAGCGATGGAAGCCGTGCCCGAAGAGGCGATTGGCAAAGCACGCACCTTTGGCAAGCTAAGCGTTTCCGAGCAGACTCGTGCCCGTGTGCATCAGTATCTGCAAAGCTCCTTTGTGGGACGGGTGGAAGCCGCGCTCGATATTCTAAACCGTTGCCCTGCGATAGAAAGTGACCCCGTGTTGCTGAACGATGAGGCGGTGCTATGCCTGATGCTCGCCAGTGAAAACTCAACCCCCACCGTGCAGGTGGAGTGTCTCCAGCGTGCAGAGCAGTGCTTGCAGCGAGCGATGGCACTTGAACCTGCACACGCCGTCGCGATGATGAATTACACGCTTATGCTCTATGCCACGGGTCGCCATGCTGAGATGGAGGGCTGGGCGCATCGTGCCCTGAAATCGCTGCCCGAATGCGCGCCCACGCTGCTGCGCGACGCGCTGCCATGGTCGCCCGGCTATGACTGGTTCCGTGTGGAAAGCGAAAGTGCCTTTGCCGAAATGGGGCATAACCCGGACGCCTTCGCCCACAAGTTAAGGGGCTTCTACGCGCAGAAGCTCTGTTTCATTTTAGGTGAGCTTTATGCCCATCGCGACGCCTTGCACTCCGCGATTCACATGTATCGGCAGGCTTTCGAACTGCATCCCCAGCTGGCACAACCGCTGGCGGACATGCTCTGGCGGTTGAATCGGCGCGAGGAAGCGATTGCATGGCTGGAACGCGCCATCGAGCGCGAGCCGCTCAATATAGAGTACTATGTGAAACTCGCCTCCCTCCTGCATGAAGCAGGGTACACCGCGCGGCTGCACGCGCTTTGCCGCGATGCGCTACGGCTTACCCAAGCATGCCCCCATCTCATGGGCTATCGAAGCTTCTTTGAGCATGTGGCAAATGATGAACCGACAACCGAATGCTGACATGGAAAGAGGGACAGGCGAGCGTTTCTGCCCCTCTGAGCGGTGGCAACGGCTGTGGCAGCGACTGCCGAACGCCTTCACCACCACCTCTTGTCTGCTAAGGGAGAGGGGCTTGGATGCGGGACTGCCCGTCGAACCCACTGTACATTTCGCGAAGCAGTTGCCCGACGGGAGCGCGTTTCTCGTTGCCCATTCGGGCATGCCCGATTCACCGGAACGCTGGCGTGAATCGCTTGAAACGGAGCTGAACTCCACCGTGCATCTGCTGGACCCTGAACCGGAAGCCGACTGGTTGATGGCTTTTGGCTGGAAGGGGCAGCAAGTACCGAGGATCAAGTGGCGCGTGCGCATGATTCCGCACCGACGCGCTCTGCAGATGATGGGCGGCGGCGAGACCCAGTTGTTGGAGACCCTTTATGCCCTGCGACAGTTTGGCGTCGTGGCGGATGTGTCGATCGCGCTCCGCTTGCCTGAAACGAACTACGCGTTAAATCACCTCTTCTCGCTCTATCATGCCGACCGGCTGGAACAGCTGGAGCGCTGTCAGAAGCCTTTTGTCGCATCCCCTATTTTCTGGGACTACACGGAGCTGCTGCAGGCAGGGCTTATCATAAAGGCGATTTTCTCGCAGACGGATGCTCACGCGGTGCAGCGGATGCTCGATGCATGGCGCACCCGTCAGATGGCTTTGCCTCAGGTGCCTCCACTCGATACCTCCCCGCTGCGGCGGGTGCTGCAACTTGCGCGGGTGCTCATGCCAAACGCTCAACGGGAGCATGAAGCACTCAAGCGCGTCTTCGGGGTGAAGGAGCAGCATGTGGTGCTGGTGCCGAACGCCATTCGCCCCGAACAGTTTCTGAAGGCGAATCCTGCACCTTTTGTAGAGCGGCATGGGCTGCGTGATTTCGTTTTGTGCGCGGCGCGGATCGAGCCGAACAAGAATCAATTGATGCTCATCTGGGCGTTACGCGAGACGGGACTACCGCTGGTGCTGGCAGGCAAGGAGGGCGATTCGGAGTATGCCGCGCTGTGCCGACGCTGGGCAGGGACGAAGGTGCATTTCGTCGGTGAACTCAGCCCTGAGATGCTGGCAAGCGCGTATGCCGCAGCGCGTGTACATGCGCTGCCTTCCTGGTCCGAAACGCCCGGACTGGTGAACTTGGAAGCCGCGTTAGTGGGCTGCTCGCTGGTAGTGGGCAATCGCGGCGCGGAGCAGGAATATCTGGGCGAATGGGCGCATGTTTGCGATCCAGGCGATGTGCGAAGCATCCATGAAGCGGTGCGGCAAGCGTGGGACGATACCGACCCCGCACGGCGTGAAGCACGACGCCAGCATGTGTTGCACCATTATACTTGGCAACAAGCCGCCGAGCGCACCGCCTATGCGTATGAACTCGCGTTGGCGATGCCTGACCGCTGGCTGCTTCTGCCCGATTGGAACCAACCCCAGACCTGGCTGCCCGCGTTGCAGTGCCACCTGACCCAACAGAGCCGAGCGACGCTCCTTCTCTATGCCGGCTCGCTGAACGGGGCGAACCCAGCGGAGGCGTACGAACAGGTTCTGAACGCGCTTCACCAACTCGGTGTCGATGACGAGACCTGCCCCGATATCGAGTTAACCGATCACCTGCCGACGGGCGATGTGCGTCCGCTGCTCACGGGCGGCGGCTGCGACCTCCTGCTGCAGGTTCAGTACGGGGCGCGCTGCCAACCCCTTCAGCAATGGCTTAACCGCGGCTGATTCACCGATTACATCCCCGACCAAAGTGAGTCAGCACCAGCACCAAATCACTGTCCCACACCATCCCATCCTCATCCAGATCCTCCGGCAATTCCGAACCCACTTGCCCAAACGCAAATAACACCCGCAACAAATCCTGATCATCCACGCACTCATCCCCATCCACATCACCCGTCAGGCGGGTATCCAGCCAGAACGCGGACACCACACCACCACGCTCGCCCCAGCCCACAATATAACGCCCATCTGCCGAGACCCCTGTCGCCCGACGCAGCACCTCGTCCGACTGCAGGAAGGCTTGATAAGTCAGGTTCAAGTTCTCTATGTCAGACCCTGCTCGCCAGCGCACCGCCTGATTCCCATCGCGTGTATGGGCCCAGCCTACTATCACTTGCCCATCGGCAGACACATCCTGCGCCACGCTGTCGCCACCTCCCCATAGCGTACCTAACTCCTGAATGCCCGATGTGTCTCTCCAGCGTACCGCGCGGCTTTCACCCCACCAAACAAGCGACCAACCTACAATCACCTGCCCATCGGCAGACACAGCGGTGGCTCCACTTTCCTGTCCTCCGCCAGGGAGGGTTCCCAGATCCCGTATTCCTGTCTCGGTAGTCCAGCGGAAGGCGCGCCAGTTGCCCTGAGGATCTTGAGCACGCCCCACAACCACAGAGCCGTCCCACGAGGTGTCCCACGCCTCGCTCTGGCTGCCCCCCAAGGTGCCCAATGTCTCTATCGGCTGACCCCAGACATGGCGAAAAGCACGAGAACCCCACCTCCCCACCACCACGCGCCCATCCCCCGAAACATTCATGGCAGGACCCGCATAATAATAGCCCCCTGCCCCCCAGCGAAACCCGCCGCCATCAAGCCTGCCAACGATCACATCGCCCCAAAAGGAAGTGCCAAAAGCCACTCCGTCAACCTCGCCGCCTTCGCTCAAGTCGTACACCTCGTTGCGGGGCACTATCCAGCGGAAGGGATGGTCGAAATAATGACAGCGATACTCCTCAGGGTCTATCTCGCAAAAAGGCAAACTGCCCACCACCACTTGTCCATTACCGGAAACGGCATAAGCTATCACAGGGCGTCCGCTGGAATGCGTCAACCAGCGCAACTGCTGCCCTTGCACCGACAGCCCCAATCCGAACCACAACAACCCGATACCTATCATCGCGCGCATCGCCTGGCTCCTCCTATCAAGCTAACCGCCACACCCCTGACCGAACTGCTCCAACACCAACAGCAAATCTTGTTCATCCACCACATAGTCGTAGTTCACATCTTCCGCAAGCGTGCTGCCAGTTTGCCCAAAGGCAAATAGCACCCGCAACAGATCCCCGTCATCCACACAACCGTTCACATCCACATCCCCTTGATACCCAAACCGGTCAAAAATCGCCATCTTAAGAGACTGATTCCTACTGGTCAACAGCAGAATATACCGCCCGTCTGCCGACATCGAAGGATACATTTCACCGAGGTCAACATGGCGGAACACGGAAGGATACAGGTCCCTCAGCGTGGCAAAACCTCTTCCCTCTATCCACAGAAAGATCTCTGTTTCACCAAATTCAAACTCGAAATATCCCACAATCACGCGCCCATCCGCGGAGATATCCGTGGCTTCCACCAGATACGCACTCCCTTCAAACAGCTGCTCCACTCTGTTCTCGTCCACAAGCCAGCGTACCCTTCCGCCGGTCGCAACCCGCCCATCGGCGGAGACTGCGTTCAGTCCCTCCCAAGGCAGAAAGCGGAGCCCTTCCCCTTCCCGCCAGTGATAACCAAAGAAATAGCAGTTTCCTACAATCTCGCGCCCACTGGCGGACATATCGTGACAAAAACACCAAATAATGAACTCCGCCTGCCTGGTGGGCGAGATGCGTACCGTTCCGCGGCGCGGGCCAATGCCGCCAGGACGCGGGGGATAATCCAGCTCGCCCGCCAGCCAATTGCCATCCCACGACAGACCAGGAAACTGTGCCCAGTTGAGCGTCCCTGCGGGACGAGGAATTTCCTCTATCCCGATACCCCGCTTCCAAAGCAGGAGGCGATCTTGGAGAGGCTCACGCACCGTCACGATGCTACCATCATACGAAACCGCGTTGGCATAGCCCACAAGCGCCTCGCGCGGGTCGCGTGTCAGCCCTCCATCCGCCTTCAGATACCACCAGCCATCCTGATAAGTCCATAGCACAGGATGAGTTCTGTCCGTCAAACGATCATCATAGTCACTCACCACCACACGCCCATCAGCCGACAAACGCGGGAATGGACCGAATCCCTCGTCGCCGAGCCAGATGAGCCGCTGCCCATAGCCAAGAGCCATTAGACTTACCAGCACAACCCAAACCGTACCTATCTTTGCCATTTTTTTGACCTCCCCATCTGCTGAGGCGGGGAAGAGGGCAAAAACACCCCTCCCCACCTTGCTTCTCACTCGTCGCCTTCAGTGCCCGTGTTCGTCGCCACTAACTCCACATCCGCCGTGTCCACGATGCCGTCGCAGTTCACATCCGCCTCGCAAACACCTTGCACTCCCAACTGCGTCAGCACCGCCGCAAAGTCCACCATGTCCACCGCGTTGTCCTTCACCACATCCCCATTCCGCAACAGGATCGTGTAAGCACCACCCGGTTGCCAGTTGATGCGCCCCCGACGCCCTAACCACGAA
>BEHR01000008.1 GCA_002898555.1 bacterium HR15 | reverse complement strand
GAATCCAGCCCAAAGATACTACGGTCATCCGCTAACCGAATGTTGCCGTTCACATGCAACCGCTCACTCGGACTGCTCGTGCCTATCCCAACATTCCCACTGCCCAGAATGGTCATTATCTCGTTCCCATTCGGGGCATTCAAAAACGAGAAGCGATTGCTGGAGTTAGCCAAGTGCAAACGAAACTGGCTCGCACCAACCCCCAAACCCAACACGCCCGACCCGCCATCATCCCAGAGGGCAAGTTTGGTATTCGCGTTATCGCCTCCCAGCGACAAACGCACACTCGGACTGCTCGTGCCTATCCCAACATTCCCATCCGTGTAAAAAATACTGCTCCCACTGCGCACCCACGGACGCCCTGCATACGACGCATAAGGCGCAGCCGTAATCCGAACACGAGGCGATAACACCGTGGAACCGACCGCAATCTCCAGATAACGGTCTGAACCCGTCCACACAGTACCAAAGTCCAACTGCACGGTGAACAGACCGTTCTGAACCGCAACATTCTGGGTGATCGAGGAGCCTACTTGATTGCCCCCCGTAAGCGCGTCGTAGAGTTTGAAGGTCATAGACAGCGTCGCGTTGACGGGCGCGCCGTTCTGTTTGAGCATCCCTTGATAAGTAAACGGCTGGGCGCAAGCCAAACTGGCGGTGAGCGCCAGGAGCGTTCCCCATATCCCAAACCGATAGGTTCGCATGGTTGTCCTCCGATGGGATTATAGTCCAAGGTGGGGGCGTTTGGCACTTTCGGAATCGAAATTGCAAAGCCCACCTGTTGCATTATAGTCCAAGGTGGGAGCGTTTGGCACTTTCGGAATCGAAATTGCAACGGTTTGGGGTGGGATTGGGGTTGTTTTTTGGGCAGGCAAAATTTTTTCCGGGTACCCCAAAATTTTCTTTTCCGGGGTACCCGTCTGGGTCAGAGAAAAAATTTTGCGTCTGGGTCGGAAAAGCAAATTGTGCACGCGGGTCTGCCCCTACACACCCTCCATACGCTTGGCGAATTTCCGAACACCCTCTTCACCCCTTGACTTTCTTGCGCCGTAAGGGGTAAAATGGTATACAGATGTATACCATAGGAGGTTAAACGATGGCATTCAATGTGAGGCGGTATCTGATTCGGGTGCGCGGAGGGCAGGAGTACCTGCCCGTCGCGGCGCGACTGGCGTGGTTCCGGGATGAGCATCCCGACTGGAGCATCGAGACCGAACCCATCCATCTGGATGTTGAGCGGCAAGTGGTGGTGTTTCGCGCGGTCGTAAAAGACCCCAACGGGCGCATCATCGCCACCGCGACCAAGATGGAGACCGGCGGCGACTTCGCGGACTACTTGGAAAAAGCCGAAACAGGCAGTATCGGGCGTGCCCTCGCCCTGTGCGGCTACGGCACGCAGTTCGCACCTGAATTGAGTGAAGGCGAGCTGGAAGAGGGCAGAGCAGCGTTTGCCGATACACCGTTGCCCCTTCGTGGGGAGTCGACCTCTGCCGAGGCGATGACCTGTGCCGATTGTGGACGCGCGTTGCGCCGAGCGCAGTATGACCTCAGCATCGCCAAGTTCGGGCGTCCGCTTTGCCCCAACTGCCAGCGCAAAGCGCAGCCTCAGGTTGCACAGCGATAACCATCCTGGAGGGCGAGGCTCCCGCCGAGCCGAAACCCTTGGAGGGCGAGGCTCCCGCCGAGCCGAAAACCCCCTCCCCATCGACAGAGAGGGCTGGGGTGGTAGATTGGAGCGAACCTCCCTCAAGCCGCAATTTTGGCGAATAGCGAATGGAGGGCATCGTTGAACAGGGCGGCAGCCGACTGGACAAATGGCTGGCGGAGCGATTCCCACAGGTGAGCCGCCAGCGATGGCAGGAGTGGATCGAAGCGGGTGGCGTGCAGGTCAACGGCGAGCGCGTGAAGCCCGCCTATAAACTGCGCACAGGCGACCGCGTGGAGTATACCTTGCCACCTGAGCGTCCACCCGCTATCGACCTGCGCCCGGAGCCTATCCCTATCGAGATTGTCTATGAGGATGACCAGCTCTTGGTGGTCAACAAACCGCGCGGGCTAACTGTTCATCCCGCGCCCGGTCATCCGCACGGTACGCTGGTGAACGCGCTGTTAGCGTATGCGCCGCGCCTGGCGCAGGGCAGCGCGCCCTTCCGCCCGGGGATTGTGCATCGGCTCGATAAGGACACCACGGGGCTGTTAATCGTCGCCAAGACCGATCACGCCCATGCGCGTCTCGCCGCTGACCTGCAGCAACGCGCCATCGAGCGACGCTACCTCGCGCTGGTATGGGGCGAACCGAAGTGGGAACAGCACAGCGTCGATCTGCCCATCGGACGCCACCCCGTGGAGCGTAAGCGCATGATTGCCTTCTCTCATCCCAAGCAACCAGGTGCGGCAACAGCGCGTCCTGCTCGCACTCATCTGACTGTGCGCCAGCGCTGGCGTGGGTTCGCTCTGCTGGAAGCCAAGCTGGAGACGGGGCGCACACACCAGGTGCGCGTGCATTTGAGCGCCATAGGGCACCCGGTGGTGGGCGATCCCCTTTACGGCGGCAGGCGACCTTTGCCCGCTTCCCTCTATCCACCCGCGATGCATGCCCGAATCCAAGCGGCATTAGACACTTTGCCCGCGCAGCTGCTGCACGCCTACGCGCTTGCCTTTCACCACCCCCTCACAGGCGAACCTATTCGCCTGACCGCCCCACTGCCCGACGATTTCAAACAACTGATTGCCCTGCTCCGCTCGGCGAGTGGAACGGGAGAGGAGCCGTGGGGCGAGTAGCGAGCATCGACGCACCATTCACCCGCTCGCGGGTATAATTCTTATTTCGGACTAACGCCATAACGGCTTGCCATAAAAACCATGATATACGACATCAGCCTAACTGTGGAGCCGGAGATGCCTATCTATCCGGGCGACGCACCCTACCAGTTGGAGCCGATGCTGCGCATCGCCGACGGCGCCGTATGCAACCTGTCGCGCCTGGCGATGGGCACACATACGGGTACACACATCGACGCGCCTTGGCACTTCAACGAGAATGGCAAGCGCGTGGAGCAAATCCCCCTCGATCGGCTGATCGGGTTGGTGTGGGTGGCGGATCTACGCGGGTACAAAGCCATCGATGCCGACGCCCTTCAGAAAGCCAATATCCCGCTTACGACTCGCTTGCTTCTCAAGACCGACAATAGCGCGCTCTGGCAGCGACGCGAGTTCCAGAAGGAGTTCGTTTACCTCACCGCCGATGCCGCCGACTGGCTCATTGCGCATACCATCACGGTCGTCGGGCTGGATTATCTATCGGTGGAGCAATTCGGTGCGCCCGAACCGGTGGTACATCGCAAACTTTGTGGCGCGGGCATCGTCATAATAGAAGGTTTGAATCTCAGCGAGGTGCCAGAGGGCGAGTACGAGCTGCTCTGCATGCCGCTCAAGCTCCGTGGCGCGGATGGCGCGCCCGCACGAGTTGCCCTGCGCACCCGCTAATGGTATACTCGGAACGGCGATGAGACCCGTAATTGAAGTGCGGAATATCACCAAGGACTATCGGCTGGGCAAGGTAATCGTGCACGCGCTGCGTGGGGTCAGCTTGACCGTGATGCCCGGCGAATTTGTGGCTATCATGGGACCATCGGGGTCGGGTAAGTCCACCTTCATGAATATCATCGGCTGCCTGGACCGACCCACCAGCGGGGAATACTATCTGAACGGCGAGCTGGTCAGCGCGATGAGCGACGCCCAGCTGGCACAGATTCGCAACCGCTACATCGGCTTCGTGTTCCAGACTTTCAACCTGTTGCCACGCATGACGGCATTACGCAATGTGGAGCTGCCGTTGCTCTATGCCGGTGTGCGCGACCGCACGGAGCGGGCGAAACGCGCGCTGGAACTGGTCGGACTGGGCGACCGCCTGCACCATCGCCCGAACGAACTCTCTGGTGGTCAACAGCAGCGCGTGGCGATTGCCCGCGCGATTGTCACAAACCCGCTGCTCATCTTAGCCGACGAGCCAACGGGCAATCTCGACTCGCGCTCCAGCGAGGAGATTATGGCAATCTTCCAGCAACTTAATCGCCAGGGGCGTACCATCCTTCTTGTGACCCACGAGCAGGAGATTGCCGAGCATGCGAAGCGAATCGTGCGCTTCCGCGACGGCAAGGTGATTGCCGATGAACTCGTTGCGCATCCGCGCGACGCCACCCGCGAAATGGAAGCGCTCCCCGTGCTGGATTAAGCAGGATTCCCATAATGGAGCGCGAAATGGGAACTTGCGATGCAGTCGCTCAAGATATTGATCGCGGACAAGTTCGAGCAGAGCGGCATCGACGGGCTAAGTGCGCTCGGCTGCACCCTGATTTATGACCCCACCCTCAAAGAGGCGGCACTGGTAGATGCCCTCCGACAGCATGACCCCGATGTGCTGATTGTACGCTCCACCCAAGTCACCGCGCCGATGCTGGAAGCAAGCCCCAAACTGAGCCTGGTCATTCGTGCCGGTGCGGGGGTCAACACCATCGATGTGGCGACCGCCTCCAAGCGCGGCATCTATGTGGCGAATTGCCCCGGCAAAAATGCGATTGCCGTCGCGGAACTGGCGTTCGGGCTGATTCTCGCGCTGGATCGGCGTATCCCCGATAATGTGCAGCAGTTGCGCGCAGGTCGTTGGAACAAAAAAGAGTTCAGCGAGGCGCGCGGTATCTACGGCTGCACCTTAGGGCTGATCGGGCTGGGCAATATTGGGCGCGAGATGATCCCCCGCGCGAAGGCGTTCGGCATGCGCGTCATTGGATGGAGCCGCTCGCTAACTCCCGAACGCGCCGAGTTGATGGGCATCGGCTACCGAACCCACCCCCTCGATGTGGCACGCGAGGCGGACATCGTTAGTATCCATGTCGCGCTTACCTCGGACACGCGCCACCTGTGCAATCGTGCCTTCTTCGAGGCGATGAAGCCTGGCGCGTACTTCATCAACACCTCCCGCGCCGAGGTGGTGGACGAGGAATCGCTCGCATGGGCGATTCGCGAGAAGGGCATCCGCGCCGGGCTGGATGTGTTCGAGGGCGAGCCGCCCAGCGCGGAAGGGGTGTTCGAAAACCCACTCGTGCAACTGCCCAATGTGTACGGCACGCACCATATCGGAGCCTCCACACGCCAGGCACAAGAAGCCATCGCGGCGGAAGTGGTGTATATCGTGCGGACCTATATCGAGACAGGGCATGTGCCGAATGTGGTGAACCTTGCGACACGCACACCCGCCAGATATCTCCTTATCGTGCGCCATCTGGATCGGGTCGGCGTGTTAGCGCATGTGTTCGACTGCCTGCGCGAGGCGGGCATCAATGTGCAGGAGACAGAGAATGTGATTTTTGAAGGTGCGGAAGCTGCCGTCGCCCGGATCCAGCTGGACAACGAGCCGCCCCCCAATACGCTCAATGCGATTCGAGCGCATGAGGCGATTTTCTCCGCTGTGTTGGTGCCGCTATGAGAGCGATGGTGCTGGAACAGGCTGGGCAGCCGCTGCAGATGCGCGAGTTGCCTGTTCCCCGGCCTGAACCCCATCAGGTGCTGGTGCGCGTGCGGGCGTGCGGCGTGTGTCGCACGGACCTGCATGTGTTCGACGGCGAGCTGCCGAACCCGAAACTACCGCTCATCCTGGGGCATGAAATCGTGGGTGAGGTGGTACAGTGTGGTGCTGCCGTGCAGCATCTATCCATTGGACAGCGCGTGGGCATTCCCTGGCTTGGCTACACCTGCGGTGAGTGTCGCTATTGCCGTGCCGGGCGCGAGAACTTGTGCGACCGGGCGCAGTTCACGGGCTACACCCTGGACGGGGGCTATGCTGAGTACACAGTGGCGGACGCACGCTATGTGTTTCCCCTGCCCTCCCACTATGACGAGGTGGAGGTGGCTCCGCTGCTGTGCGCAGGGCTAATCGGCTACCGCTCGTACCGATTGGCGCGTGAAGCGATGCAGGGCAATCGTCTGGGCATCTATGGGTTCGGTGCGGCAGCCCATATCCTGGTGCAAATCGCTGTTCGGGAAGGGGTGCGGGTGTTCGCCTTCACCCGCCCAGGCGACTATGACACCCAGGATTTCGCACGGCGGCTTGGCGCATGGTGGGCAAGCGGCTCCGATCAGATGCCGCCAGAACCGCTGGACGCCGCGATTATCTTTGCCCCCGTGGGCGACTTGATACCTGCTGCGCTGCGCGCCGTCGCAAAGGGCGGTATCGTGGTCTGCGGCGGCATCCACATGAGCGACATCCCCTCCTTCCCCTACCGATTGCTATGGGAGGAACGCATCGTCCGTTCGGTGGCAAACCTCACCCGATGGGACGGCGAGGAGTTCTTCAGAAAAGCAAGTCAGTTCCACATCCAGACCCATACGCAAGCCTTTCCTTTGGAGCAGGCAAACGATGCCTTAGAAGCCTTACGCACGGGCAAAATCCAAGGCGCTGCGGTGTTGCTTCCATAGATTCCACGCACCCTCGCGGAAGAATCGCCGTCCGTGTGGGCGGGTATAATGCAGAACAGCACTCAAGCGAGGAATGGCTCAGCTCGAGATTCGCTGGTTAGACCCAGCCAGTGTGCTGATTGAGCGGGTGCCGCAGGGGCGGCAGGTGCGCGTTCGCTTGCCCAGCGGCGAGGTGCATGAAGATGTCCAGTTCGCTCGCGCCTTCCCCTTTTCCGACCCCGACCACTACATCAGCGTGCAGACGCGCGAGGGCAAGGAGATAGGCATGTTCCGCTCGCTGGACGGCATGTCGCCCGAATCGCAGCGCATCTTGCAGGAGGAGCTGGAACGCCGCTACTTCATTCCTATTATCCAGAAGGTCTACTCATTGACTGAAGAGTATGGGCAGCTGCGTTGGGATGTGGAGACCGATCGGGGGCGGCGCGTCTTCTATGTGCGCAACTGGCGCGACAATGTGCATGAGCTATCCCCGGTGCGTTATCTCATCGTGGCGGTGGACGGCGGTCGCTACGAGATACGCGACCTGAACGCGCTGGACGGACGCAGCCGCGCATGGCTCGACCGATTAGGCTGATAGGTAAAATAAGGTTGAATGGCTGGCGAGCGAATCGGATTGTTTGGGGGCACTTTTGACCCCGTGCATTTCGGGCATTTGCGCCTGGCGGAGGAGGCGCGCGAGGCTGCTGCCCTGAGCCGGGTGATTTTTATCCCGGCCGCTCGCTCCCCCTTCAAATCCCATCGCCTCCTCACCGACGCGCACCATCGCTACCAGATGCTCCTGCTCGCCACCGCGCCCAATCCCGCGTTTACTCCCTCCGATATCGAGATTCAGCGCGGGGGTATCTCCTATACCATCGACACCGTGCGCCAGCTCGCCGCACAAATGCCCCACGCCCAGCTTTTTCTCATCATGGGGCTGGACAGCCTCGCCGAGTTCCCTCAGTGGCGTAAACCACTCCAGATTATCCAGCACTGCCGACTGCTGGTGGGCATCCGACCGGGCTACGCCCCCGAGCCAATCCTTGCGATGCTGCCCGAAGCCATCCGAAACGCCGTGCATCTGGTTCCCTCGGTGCCGCTGGATATTAGCGCGAGCCAGCTTCGCGCTTTCGTGCGGGAAGGGCGCTCCTTACGCTACCTAACGCCCGACAATGTGATAGAATATATTCGAAACCATCAACTCTACTTGGAGGGCGAGGCGCCTGCCGAGCCGAAACCCTTGGAGGGCGAGGCTCCCGCCGAGCCGAAATCACAGGAAGCATAAAAACACGGGAGCGACACGCATGACAACCGAACAGAAGTTGCAGGCAGTCATCCGCGCGGCAGAAGATGCCAAAGCCGAGCGGATTAATACGCTCGACCTGCGTGGCAAAACGCTGATTGCCGACTACTTCGTCGTCTGCAGTGGCAACTCGGATGTGCATATCCGTTCCATCGCCGATAAAATTCAGGAATCGCTGCGCGAATTAGGTGAACTTGCTGAGCGCGTGGAGGGCTATCGCGAGGCGACCTGGGTGCTGCTCGATTACGGCGATGTAATCGCCCATGTGATGCGCCAGGAGCAACGCGAATACTACGGGCTGGAAACCTTCTGGCAGAATGCCCCGCTGATTGAAAGCTTGCGTGAGCGAAAACATGGCACCCGATCAGGAGCTGGACCCGAAGCGGGAGGAAGTTGAACGCCTGCTGCGTCAGGCGCATCTGCACAAGCTGCGCGGACAGCTGGAGGATGCCAGCGCATCGGTGCAGCACGCGCTGGAACTGATGCCCAACGATGCGAGCGTGTGGGAAATGCTGGGCGACCTGCGCCAGCAAGTAGGCGACTGGCAAGGCGCACACGACGCCTATAAACGCGCTCACGAACTCGCGCCCGACAACGCCACCATCGAACGCAAATATGCGCAAACCGTGCTGCAAATCACCACCCAGCAGGAACAGTTCCAGCTTTGGCAGCAAGCGTTGGAAGGCAAACTGCCTGAAGAGGAGGCAGGGATGCCGCGCCGACCAGGACTGGCGTTCCTGCTCTCCTTCGTGATGCCCGGACTGGGGCAAATCTACACCGGGCAATTCATCAAGGGTGGCATCCTGCTTGGGATCACCCTCATCGGGCTGACCCTATTCGTGGTGGTGCGTGGGGGTCAGGAGGCGTTACAGAACATGCTGGCATTTCTGGTTAACCCCGCCCGCATGCGAGGCGGCATCAGCCAGTTTCACCTGCTGCTGGTCATTGTGCTGTTCTTCGTGTGGCTCTATTCTGTTATCGACGCGCCACTCAGCGCAGCCGCACGCAATCGCCGGCTGCCCGGTGTGGAATAGGTGCGAATCCCTGCTATAGCTGTTCGAACAGGGGACGCAAGGCGGGATAGAGCTGGCGGTACCATGTGTAGACACGCTCGTATGTCTCCCGATAGCGTGGGTTCGGCTCCGTGCGCTCGGCAAGACGCACCACCGCCTCGCACGCTTCGGGCACGCTACTCCAGACGCCAGTACCCACACCTGCCAGCAGGGCAACCCCGAAGGCGGGCCCCTCCTCCGCCTGCAGTGTGTACAACGGATAGCCCGTCACATCCGACAGGATCTGCCGCCAGAGGGCGCTGCGTGCCCCTCCGCCCGTCATGCGCACCTCCCGAATCTCGATGCCCATCGCCTGCAGAATCTCGAACGAGTCGCGCAGCCCGAAAACGACCCCTTCCAGCACGGCACGGGTGAAATGGGCGCGTTGGTGGGACAAGGTCGCGCCGACGAACGCGCCGCGCGCCTTCGGATCGGCATGGGGAGTGCGCTCACCCGATAGATAGGGCAAAAAGAGAAGCCCTTCAGCACCGGGCGGGATCGGCTCCGCCTCTTTCAACAGGCGGTCATAGGGGTCTTCGCCCGCCGCGTGCGCCGCATACATCTCTGCCTGCGCGAAGGTGTCGCGATACCAGCGCAGCGCGCCCCCTGCCATCAACATCACGCCCATCACATGCCAGCTACCGGGCACCGCGTGGCAGAAGGTGTGCGTGCGATAGTGCGGGTCGACACGCGGCTGGTCTAAATGCGCGAACACCACCCCGCTGGTACCAACCGACACCGAAACGCGTCCCGCTTGCACGATGCCTGTGCCGACCGCCCCTGCCGCCTGATCGCCCGCACCGCCCACCACCGGCGTGCCTTCCACCAAACCCGTCGCCGCCGCGGCCGACGCGTGAACACGCCCCGTTATCTCCGGTGATTCGTACACACGGGGAAACCATTCACGCGGCAACTCCAGGGTATCCAAAATCTCATACGCCCAATCCCGTTTCGGCACCTCAAACAGCGCTGTACCCGATGCATCAGAAGCTTCGGTCGCATACTCGCCCGTGAGCATGAAGCGGATATAGTCCTTGGGCAGCAGCACATGGCGCACCCGGGCGTAATTTTCGGGTTCGTGGCGACGCAACCAAATAATCTTGCCCGCCTGAAAGCCTGTCAGGACAGGGTTCAGGGTCGTCTGCAACACCTTCTCCTGCCCAACGCGCTCGGTAATCCACGCGCATTCCTCCGCGGTGCGTTGATCACACCAGAGCAGCGCAGGGCGAATAACCCGATTCTGCTCATCCAGAAAGACGGAACCATGCATCTGCCCACTCAGCCCTATGCCTCGAACCTGGCTGGCTGAGACTCCGCTCTCGCGCAGCACTTGCTGAATCGCCTGACGGGTTGCCCGCCACCAGTCGTGGGGGTCCTGCTCTGCCCATAGCGGCTGCGGCGTGTGCAGCGGATAAGTATCGGCGCCGCTGGCGAGCACGCGCCCCTGCAGGTCGATCAGCACCGCCTTCACACCCGTTGTGCCTACATCGATGCCCAATAGATACATGTTCATCCTCGTACGGGCAAAAATTTTTTGCCCCTCCTTACAGGTTCGGCTCGGTCATTTTATAAGGATCGAACACCGCGCGGATCTGTTCTTCTGTGAGCAAGCCGCGCTCACGCACCACATCCACAATGCTACGGTTCTCGCGTAATGCTTGCTTGACCACCTCCGCTGCAGTTGCATAGCCGACATAGGGGTTCAGAGCGGTTGCCAGGCTGGGGCTGGTCTCCGCGTACCAGCGACACTTCTCCTCGTTGGCAACGATGCCACGCACGCACTTCTCATCGAACACGCGCAGTGCGTTCGTGGTAATCTGCAGGGCGAACAGCACATTATACGCCATCACGGGCATCATCACATTCAGCTCCAGCTGCCCCGCTTGCACCGCGTAATCGATGGTGGTGGCGCAGCCAATCACCTGAAAGCAGACCATGTTGACCATTTCGGGGATGCTGGGGTTCACCTTGCCGGGCATGATGCTGCTGCCAGGTTGCACGGCAGGCAGCACGATCTCGGCAAAACCCGTGAGGGGTCCTGATGCCAGCAGGCGCAGGTCATTGGCGATGCGCGTGATTTCGAGGGCGAGCAGTCGCAGCGCTGCACCGACATAGGCGATGGGCATCTGGCTCTGCATCGCCTCCCGCAGGTCTTCGGCAGGGCGGAAGGGCAGTCCCGTCCATTCGCGCAGCAGCTCCACCACACGGAAACGGTACTTCGGGTGCGTGTTCAGCCCCGTGCCGACCGCGCTCCCGCCAATGCCCAGCTCCTCCACCTCGTAGGCTGCCTGCTCCAAAATGCGCTTGCACTTGCGTACCGTAGCGGCATAGGCGGCAAACTCCTGCCCCAGCCGAATGGGCACGGCGTCTTGCAGATGCGTGCGCCCCGATTTCAGCACATGGTCAAACTCGCGCGCCTTGATGGCAAACCCCTCCGCGAGTTGATCCAGCGCCGGGAAGAGACGCGCCATCGCCATGCGCGTCGCGATGCGCATGGCGGTCGGGAAAGTGTCGTTGGTCGATTGCCCGAAGTTCACATGGTCGTTAGGGTGAACAAGTTGATAATCGCCCTTCTGTCCCCCAAGAATCTCGATAGCGCGGTTCGCCAAGACCTCGTTCACATTCATATGGAACGAAGTGCCTGCCCCCTGATGGAAAATATCGGTTGGGAACTGGTCGCGCAGCTTGCCCGCCAGCACTTCGTCAGCCGCTTGCATAATCGCTCGCCCAACCGATTCAGGAATCAATTGGAGTTCCATATTCGCCTGGGCGCAGGCTTTTTTGAGCAGCACATAGGCGTCGATCATCAAGGGCGGCTCGGTGATTCCACTAATGGGAAAGTTCTCCTGAGCGCGCAAGGTCTGCAGACCCCAGTAGACCTCGGCAGGTATCTCCCGCTCGCCTAAAGCGTCCTTTTCGATCCGTTGCGCCATTGCGTCCTCCCTCGCTGTGGATTATACCGCATGCCAACTCGCCTTGGCTGGGGTAAAATAGTCCCATCGTGAGGTCCCTAACCAGGCATTGGTGGGTGCCGCACTTCAACATCGACAGGTGAGAAAAAATGATGTACGGTGGCATGCGTGGTTCCGGGCGAATGTTTCGCTTACTGATGCGCCATGCGGGCGTGACGCGCGAGATGGGGGGCGAGGAACTCTCGCTTGCTGTCCAGCGCGTAGACCGCATGTTCATCGAGGCGCTCGAAGCGGGCGCGTCCGATATTCACATGCATCCTGAACGCAACATGTTGCGCATCCGCTTCCGCATCGATGGTGTGTTGCACGAGCATGAGACCATTACGGAGCCAGACCTGTGGCAGGCGATGATTGCCCGGGTGAAGCTGGCAGCGAACATGCATTTAGATGAGAAGCGCGACACGCAAGACGGGCGTATTGACATGGAATACTTGGATCGACGGCTCAGCGCGCGCGTCTCCTGCATCCCGTCGCTGAATGGCGAGCGCATCGTGATGCGCATCTTGGATCCCGCCAAGATGCAGGTCAAACTCGACACGCTCGGCATGCCCCAAGATGTCTTGGCGAACTGGCGACGCGCTTTGCAGGTCGCCTACGGCATGCTGGTCGTCACCGGTCCCACCGGATCGGGCAAAACCTCTACTCTCTATGCCTCGCTCCACACCCTCGATAGAGTGCATCGCAACATCGTGACGGTGGAAGACCCTGTAGAGTATGAGTTCCCCGATAATGTGATGCAGGTGCAGGTCAGCGAAAAGATTACTTTTCCACGCGCGTTGCGGGCAATGCTGCGCCACGACCCCGATGTGATTATGATCGGTGAGATTCGCGACCGCGAATCGCTACAGATCGGTATTCAAGCCGCGCTCACAGGACACTTAGTGCTGACCACGCTGCACACGAATAACGCTATCGAGACCATCAGCCGTATGATCGATATGGGCGCGGAGGATTACCTCATCGCGGCGACGCTGCAGTGCGCGATGGCGCAGCGACTGGTGCGCCTCATTTGCCCCGACTGCCGCGTGCCCTATCAGCCAACAGCAGACGAGCTGGCAGCGTTGCGCATCCCAACAGAAGCTGCGGCACAGTTCACCTTCTATGTGGGGAAAGGCTGCCAACAATGTCGCGGCACGGGCTTTCGCGGACGCACGGGGATTTTCGAGCTGCTGCGTATCAGCCCCGCCATTCGCGAGGCGATTGTGAACCGTGCCACAGGCGACCAGATCATGCAAATCGCTACGAAAGAGGGCTTCCGCACCATGCTGGACGACGGGCGCGACAAGGTGCTGCGCGGCATGACCACTCCACACGAGGTCATCCAAGCGGTCTACGCAGGCGTCTATGAGTAAAAAATGAACTCCTGAATGACACACAACCTCAGATTTGAGATAGTTGCCGTATCGAAAGGCAGCCAGGCACGGGCAGGACGATTACATACTGCGCATGGGGTCATCGAAACCCCTGCTTTTATGCCTATCGGCACGCAGGCGAGCGTCAAAACGCTCAGCCAAGAGGAGCTGGAACAGCTGGGCTATCGGCTGATTCTGGCGAACACTTACCACCTCTATCTGCGTCCGGGCGCGGAACGCATTGCACGGCTGGGAGGACTGCACGCCTTTATGAGCTGGCGAGGGGCGATTCTGACCGACAGCGGAGGCTATCAGGTGTTCAGTCTTGCCCCGCTGCGCCAGATTGATGATGAAGGTGTCACTTTCCGTTCCCATATCGACGGCTCGCTCCACCGCCTCACTCCCGAACGCGCCATCGAAGTGCAGCAGCTGCTGGGCAGCGACATCATGATGGCACTGGACGAGTGTCCGCCCTATCCAGCCGAGTATGACACAGTTGCCCATGCGGTGGAGCGCACCTATCGCTGGGCAATCCGTTGCAAGCAGGCATGGCAGGCGAAGGAAACCACTCGACTCTGCCCCTCTGATGGGGGTGCGCTATTCGGTATCGTGCAGGGTGGGATCTACGAAGACCTTCGGAAGGTGAGCATCGATCAAATCACCTCTTTGGATCTGCCCGGCTACGCGATTGGGGGCGTTTCGGTGGGCGAGCCAGTCGAGCGGATGCGCGCGATCGTGGAATTCACCACGCCACGCCTGCCCCCCGACCGCCCACGCTATCTGATGGGTGTGGGCACTCCGGAGGACATCCGCCACGCTGTCGCTTGCGGTGTGGACCTGTTCGATTGCGTGCTGCCCACGCGACTGGGCAGGCATGGCGCGGTCTTCACCTCACGGGGCAGGTTGAACCTGCGCAACGCCCGATTCGCCGAATGCACGGAACCGATCGATCCTGAATGCGACTGCACCGTGTGCCAGCGTTATAGCCTTGCCTATATTCATCACCTGTTCCGCGCCGGCGAGATGCTGGGCTATCGGCTGGCATCCTATCATAACTTGGCCTATTATGCACGCTGGATGCAAACTCTGCGGAAGGAGATTATGGCAGGTGGATGCATTCGCCAGGGATGAAACCGTGTATCCGCGAGCTGCCCAAGTGGCAACAAAAACTATAGGGACTGCACGCCCAGCGTGACCTTCACTTTGAGTGTTTGTCCCTCGCGCAGCAGCACCAGTTCCACCTGCTGGTGCGGGCGCGAGTTATAGAGGGCGCGGGTCAGCGACGCGGCACTATCAATAGGCTGACCATTGTAGCCTACAATCACATCACCCTGAACCACCCCTGCCCGCGCGGCGGGGCCGTTTGGTGCGACACGCATCACCTGCGCACCACCTGGCACGCTTCGGTAATCAACCCCTAACCAGGGATGCTCCGCGCGCCCTTTGGTACGGAGTTCCTCCACCACACGCTGTGCCACTTTCGAGGGCACGGCGAATCCCGTCACGGCAAACGCAGCACGCATACCCGCTGGGGGTGTGGTAGGCACTCCCTCGACCGAGCTGAGCGCACCAATCACTACCCCGATGACCTCGCCGCGCGTGTTAAGAAGTGGCGCACCCGGTTCGCCCGCGCCCACCGTACCGTTGAACTGCAGCACGGGCACGACACGCTGACTCTGCGGGCGCACCCCCACCCGATCCTTGCCGCCGATTGTGCCCACCGTCACGCTGCCCTCCAGCCCACCCCGATTACCAATCAATACGGCAGTCGCGCCAATCGGCACACTATCGGAGTCTCCGAATCGGAGTGCGTGCAGCGGGCGCGGCGGATCGATCTTCAGCAGGGCGATACCAGTGATGGCGTCGCTCCCGATGAGCCGTGCTGGGTAAACCTCACTGTTCGAAAGTAGTACCTGCAGTTCACGCGCGTTTTGCACGCCATCCGCCGAGCCTACGATATAGCCCGCTGAATCGATAATGAAGCCACTGCTTTGCAAGGGGCGCGTGGGCATATTCGCGCGGCGCACCTGCACCGTGACCACCGCAGGTCGGGCACGCTCCACTACGCGCGCAATTTCCGCATCGGCACGCTCCAATAGCGAGGGCGTTTGAACCCAGCCAACGCTTAGCAGCAGGCAAAACCATCCCATCCATCCGGCGATGACCCGATTAGAACGAGTAGACATGGCTCTCCTCCGATCCATACTGAACAGGCAAATAGTCGGCGTTCCCGCCATTCTCGGGACGCAAATCGGGCAGCAGCAGAGCAACCGTCGCATCCGATTCGCCCTTCACAAACGGTTCACTCACCGCCTTGCTTAAATGACTCTGTTCGCTGAGCGGCTTATCCCCCTTCGTCCTCGCGAATTCTCGATGGAGGGATTGCCCCTTCGCAGGAGGAGCCTGCGCAACGAATTTCCACTCGACCGCCTTCGGTGAGGAGGAATTCTCGCTATGGGCAGCGAGAGGGAGCGCAGCAGGCTTGCTTGGTTCAGGCGCAAGTGCTTGCTTGCCCTCAGCAGGTAGCGTGGCGGGTTGATTGCCACCCAGCTGTCCATCATGTGGAACCTTCGTCGTGTGGCTCGGCTCATACCTGGGAGGAGCCGACGCATTTGTCATTGCATGCAATGGGTGCAGGGGTTGCGCTGCTGAGTTGTTTTGGCTCGAATAAATCAGCCAGAGGCTGCCGAGCGCGACGAGGGCGAGGAGGCTCGCGAACGCGCCTGTCAGAGCGAGCCGCCATCGGAAGGTGCGCTGGCGGATAGCACGGGCGGTCAATTGCGCCTGCACCTGTTCCCAACGGAGCTGACAGGCAGGCATCGGCTCACGGCGCGCAGCTTGCACAACGCGACGATACTGCTGTTCACGCTGCCACTCCTCGCCGCAGGCGCGGCACTGCCGCAAGTGTGCCTGCACCCACTCCGGCGGGGAGTGGTCCCACACCTCCATCTGCTCCCTGACCCGGTTGCATTCTCTATGCATGCTCATTCGATCTCACCTATCGCTCGCAATAAGGGTTCCAGCTTGGCTTTGAGGGCGCGTCGGGCGCGTAAAACACGCAGCTTCACTCCACCCACCGTGCAACCCAGAATCTGCGCCATCTGTTCATATTCCATTTCCTCAAGGTCGCGCATCACAATCAATTGGCGTTGCGCCTCAGGCAGCTGCTGCAATGCTTGATGGAACACCTCCTGGATTACGCCTTCATGCACCACCTCATCGGGGTCGAGCGGCTCCGGATGGGTCATCCAGGCGAGTTTGCCCGCTGCCTCTTTCTGCACAAGTTCCTGCCGACGCTTCTGCGTGCGTGCATGGTCGGTGCAGAGATTGAGCGCGATGCGCATCAGCCATGTGCTAAATCGGCTCTGCTCGCGGAAGGTGTGTAATCGCTCGAAGGCTTTGATGAACACCTCTTGGGTGATGTCTTCCGCGTCGTCCAGATTCCGCACGGAGCGGTAGACCAAGCGGAATACGGGCTGCCGATAACGCAGGAACAGCTCCTCCAGCGCGGCGCTGTCGCCTTCGCGCGCTCTCAGCACCAGCTGCTCATCGCTCAAAAAGCGTTCGGCAAGTCCTTCAACGAACTCGTCCATACGCAGCGTACCCGCTGGTTCCATCTCATGTGTCTGACGCACAAGAGCCGTTCTCGTTTCGGTGCAGGCGAGCATAGAGGCATCGGGTGCAGCCGGGCGCGACGCGGGCGCGTTCAGCAATGGTGTAGCCCGGAATCCAGAGGATGCCTGCGTCATCACACAGGAGGGGCAAGCGTCGTCGCTGCGCGGGGGGAATTTTGAGGTCGATAAAAATCCGGCTGACCTTTTTGCCATGGGGCGCGCCCGCGATGGAGGACAGGGACTCGTGCCCAGCTGCCATGCCCAACGGCAGGAAACGGTCGCCATGTCGCCAGTTGCGCACGATGAGTTGCCCGTGAACCGTATCGAGGCAGAGCCATGCCTCATCGCGGTCGGATGTGCGTGGATCTTCAGGGCATGGACGCACCTCCACCTCCAACCACATACCCAGTTCAGGCAGCAGCAACGGCGATCCCAGCACAACAGGATATGCATAATCGGTAGGCGGCGGTTCATCGCGCCGAATCTGCAGATGTTCTTGAGTGATGACCAACCGCACGGTGTCTGAGAGCTGCCATGAAGAGGGGCGTTGGGCAAGCATCGCGTGCCGAATGCCTTCCAGAACCTCAAATGGGGGCAGGTTGGTTGTGCCCAGATGCGGGCGCAACCACTCGCGTAGCAGGCGTCGCTGCACCGCAGGGTGCAACCAGCGCAGAAACTCGATGCGTAGCGTAAAAGCGTCGCGCTCCCTCAACAGCTCGCGAATCTGCGCATCCCACCACGCCTCCTCATTCTCGATAATCTGGGCGAGGCGTAGCAGGTGGCGATCAAAAGTGGGCGACAGCGCATACAACACAGGCAACAGTTCCGTGCGCACCCGATAGCGCAGCTGATCTGGATCAAGATTGGTGCGGTCGAAGCATGTGGGCAGGTGCTGTTCCCGACAGTAAGTGTGGGTCTGCTCGCGCGAGACATCGAGCAAGGGTCGGATAACGCGCCCGCGTTGATAGGGCATACCGCGCAAGCCGCGTGGACCGGTACCGCGCAGCAGGTTAATGAGGATGGTCTCGATCTGGTCGTCGCGTGTGTGGGCGGTAGCAATAGCCACCGCGCCGAGTTCATCTGCCAGCCGCTCAAAGAAGGCGTATCGCGCTTGCCGACCCGCCTCCTCGATGGTTAGCCCCTGCTCCTGCGCCAGACGCGGCACATCGACACGCTCCACATGCAACGGCACACCGAGCGATTCGCACACCGACTGGCAGACCACCACATCCTCGTCGGCTTCGGGACGGATTCCGTGATGGAGATGCGCGGCATGCACGCGGATCATCAAGTCGTTCTGCAGGCGTGTCAAGATATGGAGCAGGGCGGTCGAATCGGCGCCCCCCGAATAGCCCACAATAACCGTGCCTCCTTCGGGGGGTATCATCTGTCGCTCTATAATAGTGGTCCGTACTCTCAGCAGAGGCTCCACATGCCCTCCATGAAAGTGTCAATAGGTGCGCCAGTAGCGACGGATAAGGTCTCGCGTCTTGCGGATGCCCTCCACCGGGTCATCTTCGCCCATATACTCGATGGAGAGCGCGCCCCTGTAATCTGCTAAGCGCAGGTAGCTGATGAGTCGCCCGAACTCCAGATGGCTTTCCTCACCGCGATGGTCAAAAGCACGGCTCTTGGCGTGGACATGCATCGCATAGGGCGCGAGCATGCGACACGAATCGTAGAGGCGCTCGGGTTGCCAGTTGCCAAAATCGAGGCAGATGCCCACCCAACGCGGGTCCAAGCTACGCACCAGGGTCAGCAGGTTCTCAGCGCGACGAGCCACTCCCTCCCGATTCTCCAGAGTAATTCGCACTTGCCGTTTGCGTGCCTCCGGCAGCAGTCGCTGCAGGAAGAGCGCGGCACGCTCCAGATTCACCGTATCGTCCTCGCGCTCGTTGCCGCTACCACCCAGATGGAGACGAATTAGCGGAGCGCCCAGCCACGCCGCGACATGCAAACGCTCGATGCACTCATCTAAGCGGCGGCTGAGGTTGACCTCATCATGGATATCGATGGGCGTGGAAACCATCAGCCCCGTAATAACCAACCCACTGCGGGTGAGCGTCTCGCGCAGTGGCTCCAGAACGCGCGGCTGCAAACTGGATAGGTGGCGGTCGCTCAGGCTCACGCCCCGGATGTCCAGCTCGTGCAGCAGGGGCGGTAGGCTCTCTAATGGCAGCTGCCCCGTGCTGATGAGCGCGTGCAGGCTGCGGGTCTCGCAACTGAGTACAGGCTGTAAGGGCATGGGCTTCGGCTCGCGGCTCTCCATCAGCTCCGACACGCGCTCCAGTTGCTCAAAGATGCCCCCAAATCCGGTGCGTACCAGCGAGCGCAGCCCCTCACGCAAAAAATCACGCCGACTGGTTGGTCTCTCGCCTCGACTCATCCGAGAATATTATACCGCAGCCGAACCGCCTAAGGTACAATCTCCATTTGATGAGCCTGCTCTTGAGTCGGGAGGAAAGTTACTATGTGAATCGCCTGCGCCAGATCCATCTGCGCCTGCGCGATCATCTGCATCGCTTCCTGCACCTACAGGACCCTGCCACGCTCGCTGCGGTCAGCGAGGAGGCTGGCGGCGATACCCAATACTATTTAGACACGCAGATCGAGCGGCTGCTGATCGATTTATGTCGCGAATGGGCGCAGGAGGTGCCATTCGTGCTGATTGCGGAAGGGTTGGGTGCAGACGGTTGGCTTCCCCTGCCAGAAGGCACACCCGCTCAGGATGCCGAGTTTCTGCTCATTATCGACCCGGTGGATGGCACCCGCTCGCTAATGTATGATAAACGCAGCGCGTGGATTTTGAGTGGCATCGCGCCCAACTTCGGCAGAGAGACCGAGCTGGGACATATCGTGATCGCAATGCAGACCGAGCTACCGACCTCGCGTCAGCACATCGGCTATCAAGTATGGGCGATACGGGATGGGGGGGTACATGCCGAAAAGCATGACCTGTTGAGGGGTACTGTCAGCCCTACCCACTTGCAGCCCAGTCGAGCCACTTCGCTGGAACATGGTTTCGCCTCCTTCGTCAAGTTCTTTCCCGAAGGCAAGGCGATTATTGCCGAGCTGGAATCGCGCTTCTGGCAACGACTCTTTGGAGACCAACCCAGTGTGAATCCGCTCGTGTTCGAAGATCAATATATGACCACCGGCGGGCAGATTTTCGAGTTGATGTGCGGGCACGACCGGTTCGTGGCAGATGTGCGTCCGTGGGCATTTCGAAAGTTAGGCGTCGAGTATTCCCCTCTGACCTGCCATCCCTACGACATCTGCACGGCACTCATCGCCCAGGAGCTGGGCGTGCAGATTACAGACCTGCGAGGCAATCCGCTGAGTGTACCGCTGGATATTCGGGAGCCGGTAGGCTGGCTCGGCTATGCTAACGCCACCTTACGCCAAACCCTGGAGCCGATTTTAATGGAACTGCTGTGGGGGTAGCCATTAATCACTCAGAAAATCTGCACGAAGCTCATAATGCTCGACACAGCTGAAGTAGAAGCGCGCAACCTGTTCAAAGGGACGAAAAGCAAATCGTTGGCGCACCTGTGCAAACGGCGCTTGCTGAAGTCGCTGTTCGAACAGGGCACGCCGCTTTTCAGGAGCCACCAGTATAAATCGGGCATTAAAATCCAGCAATTGATACATTTTGAGCAAGGAGTTCGTGAAATCCGTAGTCGCTTCCACCTCGTAGATAAACTTCGGGAACGGCTGCTGTGTGCGACCGAACCAGACCACATCGCAGCGGGCAACCAGCGATTGCAGATCGGGATAGGTAAAGGGGGGGACTTGCTGCAGACGACAAAGGTCGCCCAGCCGCTTGCCGTCAAAGAAGCGATTCTGGTCGCAAGTATAGGTGAGGTATTCCATGAAATTGCCTATCTCGATCAGCATTCCCTCGATGGCGCTGTGGGGATCGCTCAACTGAGACAGATATGCTTTTGCGGATTTGCCTTCCAGTGCGTAGGTATAGGCACTGGTTTTTGCTGGGGGTCGCTCTGGCAGGGCATAAACCCCCAGCCCCACCTTGATAAAGCGTCCGCGCCGTACCTCGCGATAAAGCACGCCGCGCAGGGTTTTCTGCCAATCGCCAGCGGGCAGCGGGGAGCGGTATTTTGAGACGCCTTGATAAAGCGACTCCAAAGAAGCAACCCCCTTATTCTCGCGCAGAATCGCCTCAATAATCTCTGCCCATCTCATGGGAGGCAATTATACCAAACGGGATGCCAGTATCTCCCGAATGCGTTCGGCGGCGTGTCCGTCGCCATAGGGATTGATAGCGTGCGCCATCCGGGCATAGGCATCGGCATCGGTGAGCAGGCGCAGAGCCTCCTCACGGATGCATGCGCGCTCGGTGCCCACCAGCTTTGCCGTACCTGCCTCCACACCCTCCGGGCGTTCCGTGGTGGTGCGCAGCACCAGAATCGGCTTGCCAAAGGCGGGCGCCTCCTCCTGCACGCCGCCCGAATCGGTCAAAATAAGCGTAGCATGGCGCATCGCGTGTACGAAGGGCGCGTAATCCAGCGGTTCGGTAAGTATCATGCGCGGGTGATCCCCCAACACGCGCTGGATCACCTCGCGCACGCGCGGGTTACGGTGCATTGGCAGCAGCGCCAGCAGGTCGGGCAAAGCGTCCAACAGGTCACGAATCGACAAGGCAATCCCCTCCATCGGCTCGCCCCAGTTCTCCCGCCGATGGGTGGTAATCAGCAAAGTACGCCCCGTATGAGCAAAGAAACGCTTCAAAGCAGGGTCTTGCGGCTCAAACGGCTGTTGCGCCACCCACAGCACGGCATCGATGCCTGTATTGCCTGTTACCCAGATGCACTCCGCGGGAATCGCTTCACGCAGTAGATTCTGGCGTGCCCGCTCCGTCGGTGCGAAGTGGAAATCGGCAATCGGGGCAGTCAGCCGGCGGTTGATTTCCTCCGGGAAGGGATGGTACTTGTCATAGGTACGCAGTCCTGCCTCCACATGTCCGAACGGGATTTGGTGATAGAACGCTGCGAGGGCAGCGACAAAGGTGGTGGTCGTGTCGCCTTGCGCCAACACCACATCGGGGCGATAACGCTGCAACGCCTTGTCCAATCCCTCCAGCACGCGCGTAGTAATCTGTGCGAGTGTCTGATAGGGTGTCATCACCTGCAGGTCCTCGTCGGGCACGATCTGAAACAGTTTCAGCACTTGGTCGAGCATCTCGCGATGCTGACCCGTCGCGATGACACGCACTCGAAAGCGGGGATCATCACGCAGGATAAGCACCACCGGCGCCATTTTGATGGCGTCCGGGCGTGTGCCCACGATTGCCATCACTTGAATCGGGTTCATGCGAGGGAAATTGTACCTAAGGCTTACCTACTCTACTCGCCACTCATCATCTGCGCGGCATACTGAGGCTGGATCTCACCCACGAGCAGCAACGCGCGCCCATCAGCCAGTCGAATCGTTGCCACGACGCCTTCAGGTTGCTCGCTCAGGCGCAATCGGCGGTCGGCACGCTGTGCATCGGGACATTCAGCAGGCAACAGGAATAGAGTAAAGCTGTCCAGCCCATTGGAATAAAGGGCACCAACGGCAAAGTGCTCGCCACCACATGGGCAGGAGCGCTTCAACACCTCCACACGCTCATAGCCTTTCGGGGGCTGATATCGGCTCAGTTTGAAGCCCAGTTTTGGATCGAAGGGCCCAAGTTGCACCGGTCGCTCAATCTTCCAGTCGGATGGCGGCATCGGGGGTGCGGGTGGTGTGGCGCTGATGGGGAGGGGCTGATAACGGAACCGTTGTTCGTCGCAGAGGAGTGTGCCCTGCGGATTGTAGGTCTGGATGCGTCCCACATAGGGTGCACTGCTTGTTGTAATCCAGTAGCGTTTGCGTAGGTAGCCGCCTTCGACCCACGCTTCGACCACCGTCCACTGTTTCCCTTGCCATTCGGCGCGCTCCACCTCGCGCAGACGCACATTGCGCTCAAAAAGTTGCTGAATATATGCCTCGATGGATTTGCCAGGCAGGCGCGGGATGACGATGCATCGGCGTTCCAGAGGCAGCCAGCGGATTCGTTCACTCTCAGTGAGATAGGTAGCAGGGCGATATTCCCTGCCCCCAATCAGGCACGACTCAGCGCCCTGTTCAATAATCTCCGTATAATCGGGATGAGGGCGGTACACTTTGAGCAGGGCAGGCAGCTGCTCGGAATGTGGGATTTGCACCTGCACCTCCATCTGGCAGGTGCGGTTCGCGTCGCTTAGGATGGCTTGCTTCCAGATGGCGGGTGCGTGCGTTAGAGTGGTCTGCCGATGGCAGCCGCTCAAACTGAGCACCAACCACACCATCACCCATGCCAACCAGCGCGCCTTCATGGTCTGCATCGGTTATTGCGCCTCCACATAGGGATACAGCTCGCTTGTACCTCCACTCCGTGCCCACTGGCGATGCGCCTGCCAGTAGCTCGAATAAGAGCCGTTGAGTGGCAGGTAGGTAGGCTGGGCACGCCAGACAAAGAGTGCGATGAGCGCGCTCACGGCTACGGCTGCCAAGGTCGCTGCAGGCAGCCAGCGCGTGAACACTCGCCATGGCAGGCGGCTGGTTCTCTCAGTGGGCGCGACTTGCCACGCGCTACCTGCCCGCAGGCGTGCCTCAATACCCGCCCATATCTGCTCCGAGGGCACCGGCGGCGACCACTGTCCAAGCAGCAACGGCACCCACTCCAGCGCACGACACTCCTGCGCACAGGTTATGCAGGTCTGCAGGTGCCTCTCCACCTGCTGCGCCTGTTCGGGTGCAAGCGTGCCCTCCAGATAGTCCGATAGATACCGCCTTATCTCAGTACATGTCATGCTCTTCGTTCCCCTTGTTCAGTAATGGTTCCAGGTGGCGACGCAGCGCTTCGCGCGCCCGCGCCAACCGCGATTTGACCGTGCCCACAGGAATCGAGAGCTGTTGAGCAATCTCTTCGACGGGCACCTCCTCGATATAGTGCAGCACGACCACCACTCGATGAATGGCGGATAACTGTTGCAGGGCGCGGTGCAGGCACTCCTGAAGTTCGTTCAGCTCCACCGCCGCCTGTACATCCTGCGTCTCGTCGGGTATCTGCCATTCGAGCGGTTCACCCTCCTCATCATCAAAAGGGGTATCGAGCGATTGGAACCGCACGAGTTGACTGCGCCGCAAGTGATCGATGCCCAGATTGATAGCGGTGCGACGCAACCAGCCGTACAGAGTCTTTTCGATCTGCAGGCGCGGCAGTTCGATCCAGGCGCGGACAAAGACCTCCTGGGTGAGATCAACGGCATCGTCACGGTTGCCGAGCATGCCATACAAGAGGCGATAGACACGCGGGTGATAGCGCGCATAGAGCATTTCGAACGCCCCCGCATCGCCCTCTTTGGCACGCTGCACCAGTTCCGTGTCGGATCGCGTATTCAACCCCTGTATCCCTTGAACGAACTCATCTATCAACAGGTTCCTTTGGCTCTCCCTATATAGGGGAGAGCTGCGTATCTGCTCTCTTTAACGCATCCCGCCGTGCGCCCTTTCAACAGCCACTGCCGAAGTTGAACAACACAATGAGCAGGTCGGCGTCGTCTACAGTGTTGTCACGGTTCACATCTTCAGGCATACCGCTTCCGGTCTGCCCGAAGGCGAACAACACCCGGAGCAGGTCAGCATCATCGACACAACCGTTGCCATCCACATCGCCCGTAATGAGCGCAGGCAACACGCTCCACTGAACATAATCGACCCACATCACCCACGGCTCCATAATGAGATCGCCCACCTTGTACCAGCTGATGCGAGCGCGCACACGCCCCGTGCCCGGCTGGATATAGGGCGAAGCGTCCTGCACAACGGTCTCCCATCCGCTATCCAAGGAGTTATCCGAGAGGCGTTCCTCACGCCACTCCCACTGATTCGTGGCGAAATTGAACAGCTCCATGACCTGTTTGACCGCGATGGTGGGACTGGCGTTGGTGCGCCCTTCGAAGCGAAAGTAAAGCGGTCCTGGGTTGGGCAGGGTGACAGTGCCTTCCACGACCAGTTGTGCGTAGGGATTGCCTGCCTGTGCCGGCGCACGGCTCTCAAGGATAAGATAGGTGTCATCGCTATTCTGAATGCCGCTGAGATTGCCCGAAAAGATACGCCCAAACGGTACCGAGAAGCTACTGGCGCGCCCCAGCGCACCTTGATGGCGCACAATCAGAAAGCCTTGATAGCCGCCACCCACCAGGTGTCCATCCGGCGTGCCATGCAGCGCACTGAGTCCCAGCGAGGATGGGTAGCCCGTGTTCTCACGCACCCATGTTTGACCGCCGTTCGTCGTATGGAACACGCTGCCAAGCGCGCCGGCGATCCATGCCTCGTTCTCACTCACTACATAGAGCGCAGCGATATCCTCATCGGTGCCGAGATTCTGGAGCTGCCAACTCTGACCGCCGTTGGTTGTGCGCAGCACATAGCCCAGCGTGCCAATCATCCAGCCTACTTGCTCTGTGGCAAACCCCACATCCACGAACTGCAGGTTCGTCACATTGCCATACGGCAAGTTCACCTGTTGCCATGTTTGCCCGCCGTCAGTGGTGCGCAACAGGTAAGAACGGGGCCCCACAATCCAGCCGCTGTTGCCCACAAAGTCGACTGCATGATAACTCACTGCTGCCTGAACGGGCACGACCAGTTGCCATGTTTGTCCGCCGTCGGTGGTGCGGTAAATGTTGCGATAGTGTCCCAGATCGTTGTCTACTCCTACCACCCAGCCCGTTTGGCGACTGGTGAAGCGCACATCGTTGATGTCGAAGGAGCCCGGCAGCGTGGGGTAGCCGATCGGCTGCCATGTCGCGCCACCATCCTCCGTCTTGAACACGATGCCACCGATTCCCGCAGCGACCGCGAACTGGTCGTCCACCACATCGATCGCGAGCAAGCCTTCCGGGTGTCCAAAGGTATTGCCCGTCACCTGCAGATGGCGCACATCCCAGCGTCGCCCGCCGTCGGTGGTGCGCAACACATAGGCATTGCGCGTGACCGCATAGCCAAAGGTGCTGGAAACCATCTTGATGTCCGTGATGTTGTCAGCAACCCCGTTGCTGACGAATCGCCATGTGTGCCCGCCATCGTCGGAAGCCAGCAGTGTGCCCTTCGGCCCTACCACCCAGCCGTGCTGCGGGTCACGAAAATAGGCGTTCCAAATGCCAGGCAAAGTCCCCCTTGCTTCCAACACGCGTGTCCAGTTAAATCCGCCGTCGGCACTGCGCCAGATATCGCCCAATACCGACACGCCTACCACGGTCGTGTTGTCTACACGCGCCAAATCGCCAAGCCCGTTCGTCCGAGCGGGAGCAATCTGCACCCATGAGTTGCCTGCGTCGGTCGAGCGATAGATGGAGCCGTCGCTATGAGCCGCCAGCGCCGTGTTGCTGTCGAGAAAGATTACATCGTTGAAGGTGCCCGAAAGTCGTTTGCTCCATGTGCGTCCGCCGTCCGCGGTACGATAGATACCTGTACCACCGCCCGAAATCTGGTCGCCTGCCACCAACCCCACATTGACATCACGGAAATCCATTCCGTACATCACCGGGCAGGTCGGATAGCCAGAGCGTAATTGCCATGTTTGACCGCCATCACTGGTGAAAGCGCATCCACCATTCGCACCGATGAACCCTGTCGTGGGCGAGAGAAAGTCGATATGGCTCCACGAACCTGCAGGCACCGACAGCATACGGCTCCAGGTGAGACCGCCATCCGTCGTGCGGAACGCGTAGTTGTTGTTGCCTATCACCCAACCGTTCTGAGTGTCATAGAAATGCACGGCATAGAAGGGGTCGACACTGGGCGTGAGGACGCCCACTCCACTGCGGAACCGCCAAGTCTGCCCGCCGTCGAAGGTCTCCATTAGCAGCAAGCGGGTGCCGCACACGAACCCATGCGAGGGGGTTGGAAACGCCACGCCATAGAGGTCCTCGACAAAAGTGGGCGCATGCTGAATCCAGACATACTGGGCAGACGCAATTGGCAACCGTGCTGCTATCCCGATCAGGAGCAGCACAACGCGCCCACTTCGGAATACACGCTCCCATCGTCTGAACCGATTCAGTACACTCCGCCATCGCATCGGTCATACCTCCGATGGAGTAAGAACGGCATCGCTCGCAGCAGGTTCCCTTGTCTGCCCAGCATCCGCTCTGTGGCTGCTCGTCGGCAGGAGGCGTGCTTGCCCCGTCGAACTATCTTGCGGGAGGTGTTCCCGACATGGCAGATTATACACCGAAGCCGGAGCATAAGTTCACTTTCGGGCTGTGGACAGTCGGCAATCGTGGGCGCGACCCGTTTGGCGACTTCGTGCGTCCCCCCATCTCACCTGTGCGCATCGTGCAGAAACTCTCGGAACTGGGCGCGTGGGGCGTGAACCTGCACGATAACGACCTCGTGCCCATAGACGCCACACCTGCCGAACGCGACCGCATCGTGCGCGAGTTCAAAAAAGCCCTTGAAGACCACAACATGCGCTTAGTGATGGGCACAACCAATCTGTTCTATGACCCCGTCTTCAAGGATGGCGCATTTACCAGCAACGATCCCAAAGTGCGCGCCTATGCCCTGCAAAAGAGCATGCACGCGATTGACCTCGCGGTGGAGCTGGGCGCGGAAATCTATGTGTTCTGGGGTGGACGCGAAGGCACCGAGACCGACGCCGCCAAAGACCCCATTCAAGCATTGCAGTGGTATCGCGAATGCATGAACTTCCTCATCCACTATGTCAAGGACCAGGGCTACCCCCTGCGGTTCGCGCTGGAGCCAAAGCCGAACGAGCCGCGTGGCGACATCTTTCTGCCCACCGTTGGCTCCATGCTGGCGTTCATCGAAACACTTGACGACCCCAGTATGTGTGGGGTGAACCCCGAAGTGGCGCACGAGAACATGGTCGGACTGAACTTCGTGCACGCCGTCGCGCAAGCCATCGAACGCAACAAGCTGTTCCACATCGACCTGAACGCGCAAAAATTCTGTCGCTATGATCAGGACTACCGCTTCGGCGCGGAGGACATCAAGGGCGCGTTCTTCCTGGTGAAGCTACTGGAAGATAACGGCTATGGCGGGCCGCGCCACTTCGACGCGCACGCCTACCGCACCGAAGACGAGGAAGGTGTGTGGGAGTTCGCCAAGGGCTGCATGCGTACCTACCTCATCCTCAAGGAGAAGGTGGAACAGTTCAATCAGGACCCCGAGATTCAGGGGCTACTCGCCGAAATCCGCCAGTGGGATGTGGAACTGCAGGAACGGATGCAATACTCGCGCGAGAACGCCGCATGGCTCAAGGCGCAGCCTTTCGACCGCGAGGCGTTAGGGCGCAAGGGGTATCAGTACGAGAAGTTAGACCAACTGACGATGGAGCTGCTGATGGGCGTGCGCTGAACCTTGGAGGGCAAGCCTCCTGCCGAGCCGAAATTGGAGGGCGAGGCTCCTGCCGAGCCGAAATTGGAGGGCGAGGCTCCCGCCGAGCCGAAAAAAAACAAACTGGAGGGCGAGCCTCCCGGCGAGCCGAGATGCCTTGTGCCGCTCAGCATGACAGCCCAGTAGGTACAATACAGGGGGTGATCATCGATGGCAGCGGTTGCGCAACCGATAAAGCAGAAGGAAATAAGCTGGGACGAATATCTCAGCCTGCCGCTCACGCGCTACGAGATTGTGGATGGCGAGGTGATAGAATTACCCACACCTACTTTGAAACATCAGCGCATAGTCATGCGACTGAGCTTGAAAATTGGCGATTTTCTTACAGCGAAGCAGTTGGGTGAGTTGTTTCCTGCCCCTTACGATTTCGTCATTCGGCGTCAGCCGTTGCGCACCCGCCAACCTGATTTGTTCTATATCTCCTATCAGCGCGTGGGTGATTTAAACGCCTTGATGGAGCAGCCACGCTTAGAAATCCCACCAGACCTCGTAATTGAGGTGCTTTCTCCCTCCGACACCTTCAGCGCGTGGCGCGATAAACTACACGATTACCACGCGCTGGGTGTGCCAGAGGTGTGGGCGGTCGATATCGAAAAGCAGGAAGTGGAGGTGCTCATCCGCGAGGAACGAAGCTACAGCTCGCTTGGCTGGTTCACCGGAGATGAACCTATTCAATCGAAAGTGTTGCCAGAGCTGCAGCTCACACCGCGAGCCATTTTTGAGGATTGAGCGATGGGAGTGAACAAACTCAAACTGGGCTTACCCAAAGGCAGCCTGCAAGAGGCGACCCTTGCTCTGTTTCGCAAGGCAGGCTGGGACTTTCGCATCCCGTCGGGTCGCTCCTATGAACCCATCTCGGACGATGCGGAGCTGGAAGCCGTGCTGCTCCGCCCGCAGGAGATCCCGCTCTATGTGCAGGATGGCATTCTGGACGCGGGCATCACGGGCTACGACTGGGTGCAAGACTGCAACGCCGATGTGCACCATGTGCTGGAGCTGCACTACTCCAAGCAGACGCGCAACCCCATTCGCGTCGTGATTGCCGTCCACAACGACGCGCCGTTCCAACGCCTGGAAGATTTGCAAGGCAAGCGCATCGCCACCGAGTATGTGCGCCTCACCGAGCGCTACCTGCGCGAGCGGGGCGTGCAAGCCCAGGTGGAGTTCTCCTGGGGCGCGTGCGAGGTCAAAGTACCCCACCTGGTGGATGCAATTGTGGTCAACACCGAGACGGGCAGCTCCCTCAAGGCGCACAACCTGCGTATTCTGGAGGTCATCCTGGTCTCCACCACACGCCTGATTGCCAATCACCAGGCATGGCGGGAGCCGTTCAAACGCGAAAAGATCGAAAGCATCGCGCTCATGCTGCAGGGCGCGCTGAACGCGGATCGCCTCGTCGGGCTAAAGATGAATGTCCATGAAAGCTGTCTGGACGCGGTGCTGCAGGTCCTGCCCGCTCTGCGCAAGCCAACCCTCTCCCCTCTGAGCGACAAGGGCTGGTATGCGGTGGAGACCATTATCGATGAATCGGTGGCACGCGACCTAATCCCGCGCTTGCGCAAAGCCGGCGCGGAAGGGCTGGTGGAGTATCCCCTGAATAAGGTTATCCCTTGATGATGATTGGCTGGCTGAGCGGTGTTTTACGGGATGCGGACAACGAGCGGATCCTGGTGGAGACGCAAGGCGTCGGCTACGAGGTGCGCATCCCCACGAGCCTGCGCCAGCAACTTCCCACCCTTGGCGAAACCATTAGCCTCTACATCCGCACCCTGTTCAGCGAGGAAGATGGCATCCTGCTCTACGGCTTCCCGAACCCCTGGCAACGACGGCTGTTCGACCTGCTCATTACTGTGAGCGGGGTCGGTCCAAAACTGGCGTTGAACCTGATGAGCGCAACGGAGCCCGAAACGCTTGCCCGCGCGATTGCCCTCAAAGACACACGCATGTTGCGCACTTTGCCGGGCGTCGGCGCGAAGTTGGCGGAGCGGCTCGTGCTGGAACTCTCCGACAAAGTGGCGGAGCTGGCGTTTGAACAGCGCGTCGAGCGGCTGAAAGCGGTCTCGCGCGCTGCCGAGATGGATCTGGACGCGCTGCTCGCCGGGCTGGTGCAACTGGGCTACTCGCGGCGCGACGCCAGCAGCGCACTGCAAGCCGCTTTGCAAGAAAACCCCGATGCGGATGAACAGACCCTGATGCGCCTCGCCCTCGCCAAACTCGCACCCCGCCGGTAGCGACCCCCACCTGAAGGGCGAGCCTCCCGACGAGCCGAAAAAAAACCAACTGGCGGGCGAGCCTCCCGGCGAGCCGAGATGCCCTGTGCCGCTCAGCATGACAGCCCAGTAGGTATAATACAGGGGGTGATCATCGATGGCAGCGGTTGCGCAACCGATAAAGCAGAAGGAAATAAGCTGGGACGAGTATCTCAACCTGCCGCTCACGCGCTACGAGATTGTGGATGGCGAGGTGATAGAATTGCCCACACCTACTTTGAAACATCAAGATACCGTGAGTAAGTTGTTAGCGACGCTGAACCAGTACACAAAAGCAAAATCCCTGGGTAAGGTCTTTCCTGCCCCCTACGATTTCGTCATTCGGCGTCAGCCGTTGCGCACCCGCCAACCTGATTTGTTCTATATCTCCTATCAGCGTGTGGGGGATTTGAACGCCTTGATGGAGCAGCCACGCTTAGAAATCCCACCAGACCTCGTAATTGAGGTGCTTTCTCCCTCCGACACCTACAGCGCGTGGCGCGATAAACTCCACGATTACCACGCGCTGGGGGTGCCCGAGGTGTGGTTGGTCGATCCCGAAACGCACGAAGTAGAGGTACTCGTCCGCGAGGAGCGCAGCTACCGCTCGCTGGGCTGGTTTACTGGAGAGGAGCCTATCCCCTCGAAAGTGTTGCCTGAGCTGCAACTCACCCCGCAAGCCGTTTTTGAGGATTGAGAGATTTCGTCACAGTTTGCTGACGCCAGTTGCTATTTACAAATCGCTTCATGGTATAATCACATAGTAGAGACACAAACGACCCTACGATTCGGTGTTGTCAAGGAGAAGCAGCGATGGGACTGTTCTTAGATATTCAGACGCTGGAAAACTGGCTGTGGGACGCTGCCTGCGCCATTCGCGGACCTGTGGACGCGCCCAAGTTCAAAGACTACATCCTCCCGCTGGTGTTCCTCAAGCGGTTATCTGATGTGTTTGAAGATGAGCTGCAACGCCTCACCGATGATTACGGGGATAGGGACACCGTGAATGCGATTCTTCAGGGTGAACTCGAGAATGGCGCGATTGCTGGGGGAAGAGGCGTGGTTCGTTTCTACATCCCTGATGAGGCGCGCTGGGCGAACATCCGCAAGCAAACAACGGGGCTGGGACAGTATCTCACCGACGCCGTGCGGGCAGTTGTCAAATGGAACCCTCGCCTGTCGGGCGTCATCGATGTGGTCGACTTCAACGCCACCACCGCAGGGCAACGCATCGTGCCCGATGAGTATCTGACTCGGCTCATCGATGTCCTCTCGCGTCATCGGC
Organism: bacterium HR15; assembly: GCA_002898555.1. GTDB lineage: Bacteria > Armatimonadota > Fimbriimonadia > Fimbriimonadales > GBS-DC > HRBIN15. Next base: position 65,565 of record BEHR01000008.1, on the reverse strand, counting down.
TGGGCTTGAACGATGTGGAGCCTGATATTCTGGGGCGCGCCTACGAGTACCTGCTGCGCAAGTTCGCCGAGGGGCAAGGGCAGAGCGCAGGCGAGTTCTACACCCCGCGCGAAGTGGCAATCCTAATGGCGCGCCTGTTGGAGCCTCAACCGAGCAACACGGTCTACGACCCCACCTGCGGCTCCGGAGGGCTGCTCATCAAGTGCCACCTGCGCCTGCTGGAGACCCACGGCGTTTCGCAAAACGGGCACCGTACACTGCCCTCCCAATACGCCCCGCTGAAACTCTATGGACAAGAGATTAACCCTGCCACCTTCGCCATGGCGCGCATGAACGCCATCATCCACGATATGGAGGCGGAAATTCGATTAGGCGACACGATGCGCAACCCCGCCTTCCGCGATCACAGCGGACGCTTGGAGCGATTTGACCTCGTCGTGGCGAACCCGATGTGGAACCAGAGCTTCCTGACGGAAATTTATGAAAACGACCCATACGAACGCTTCCCATTCGGCGCGCCGCCCTCCTCAAGCGCGGACTGGGGCTGGATGCAGCACATGCTCGCCTCGCTCAGCGACACGGGACGCATGGCAGTGGTGCTGGACACAGGCGCCGTGAGCCGCGGCAGCGGGAATCAAGGCTCCAACCGCGAGCGCGACATCCGCAAAGCCTTCGTGGAACGCGACCTCATCGAAGCAGTGATCCTGCTGCCCGAAAACCTCTTCTACAACACCACCGCGCCGGGTGTGATTATCCTCGTCAATCGCCGCAAGCGACACCCGGGCGAAATCCTGCTCATCAACGCCAGCCAACTCTTCGCAAAGGGCAGACCCAAAAACTACCTCGACGAGACACATATTAACACGATTGTCGACTTATATCGCTGCTGGGAGGCACGCGAGGGGCTATCCGCCATCATCACCCAAGACGAAGCCGCCCAAAACGACTACAACCTCTCCCCCAGTCGGTATGTGAGCGCGAACCACACGGAACAGGCGCTGCCCTTGGAAGAGGCTATTGTGCTGCTGCGCGAAGCGGAAGAGGAGCGCGCCCAAGCCGACCACGCACTGCGAGAGGTGCTGAAAACCTTAGGGTTTGAGGTATAGCGATGACGGCACAGGTTCCGACGGAAGGTCAAACGGTAGAATTCGCAAGGTCAATAGAGCAAATTGGGCAATGATTGGGCAAGAATTGGGCAAAATGGTGCAAGACGATAGCGCAATGCGAACCGACGGCTATAAAATGACCGAACTCGGACCCCTGCCCGAAGAGTGGCAGGTAGTGCGGTTGGGGGAGGTGGTGGCTTTAATTCGGAACGGACTTACCTATAGACAATACAGGATTCCCCCAGGTATTCCAGTGAGCCGTATTGAAACCATATCCGAGGGAAGAATCAATCCCGCAAAAGTAGGTTACCTTCGAGACATTAGTCTACAGAGCATAGAAAGCTACAGGCTTATCAAAGGGGATATACTTTTCAGCCATATCAACAGCGAACCCCACTTAGGGAAAACTGCCATTTATACAGGAGAGCCTCAATATCTTGTGCATGGAATGAACCTCCTGCTGATCCGCCCTCGACCAGAGTCGCTTGATTATCAATTTCTCAATTATTTGTTTAATGTGTATCGAGAGAAGGGCGTTTTCATTGGACTTGCAGCTCGAGCAGTGGGTCAAGCATCTATAAACCAAGGAAAACTGAGGCAGTTGCCCATCCCCCTCCCCCCGCTCCCCGAACAGCGCGCCATTGCCCATGTGTTGCGCACGGTGCAGCAAGCGAAGGAGGCTGGCGAGCGAGTCGCCGCCGCGCTCAAGCAGCTCAAAAAGAGCCTAATGCAGCACCTGTTCACCTACGGACCCGTGCCCGTAGGGGCGCAATGCTTTGCGCCCCTACTACAGGAAACCGAAATCGGCGCCCTCCCCGCGCATTGGCAGGTGGTCAGGTTGGGGGAGATTTTTGAAATTCAGCAAGGGAAATCCCTTTCACCAAGGTCCCGCACTGGTCCACGGATGAGACCATTTCTGCGAACTGCAAATGTCTTGTGGGGGCGTATCGATGTGACCAAAGTTGATAAAATGCACTTTGATGAACCTGAGGAAAGGCGATTATCGCTCAGGCACGGCGATATTCTTGTTTGTGAGGGCGGAGAAATTGGACGCACTGCTATGTGGGAAGACCAGTTGCCGTTATGTCTTTATCAGAACCATTTACATCGGCTTAGAAGCCTGAGGGAAGATGTTTTTCCGCTTTTTTACATGTACTGGATGCAAGCAGCGTGGACTCTTTTGGCCTTATACGGTGGTTTAGGAAACAAAACCACTATCCCGAATCTGTCGCAGTCACGACTTGCAGCGTTTCCCATCCCCCTCCCACCCCTCCCAGAACAGCGCGAAATCGCTCGCATCCTGCGGACGGTGGATCAGCGCATCGAAGCGGAAGAGGCATCGGTTCGCGCTTTGGAGACGCTGTTCAAGACCCTGCTGCACGAGTTGATGACGGCGAAACGGCGATTGCCGAGAGAATTGATCGCACGGTTTTCCGAACCGCAGACATTGACGAGAGAGTAGGGTATAATAGATATTTGAATACTAATCCGGAGGTGCAATGATGGAGCGTATACATCTCGATCCAGGGATTTACTTGAATATTTTTCCTGTGAGTATCCCGGAGGAACCGATACTCCTGATGAGGGCAGACAGATCGTTATTTCAAGATTTGCGTTCACTCCGTCAAGATCTTGAGCAAAAACGGATACAGGCTTGGGTATATCCTGAGGACAATTGTTTATACGGTTACGGTCCAAATGCATCGGATCTGGAAACATTCGGATTCCAACAAGCACAGTTGCGACTTTCGGAGGTGCCCAAACTTGCATCCCGTCTAATCATCGAGGGACTCCTAAATCAGTTTCGCTCAGAAGGCTTTAGTGTTCTCCCTTACAAAGGGCGATGGCGTGTCCATCCAAATCAATGCTCAGAAGTAGCTGATGGTCAAGTTCGGGTATACCAAGGTTACGATCTGCGAGTCTTTTACTGGAGGAGTAGTTCCAGTAAACTTGCTTTCGGGCTGATTGTGGACATTGATTGGGCTCTGCGAGATCATGAGGATAGACCGTTTAGTCTTCAGGAGATACGAAAGCAATATGGATCTAAAACTATAATTGCTATCGGTCAAGTTCAAGGTGAGTACTTACCTGATAGTTCTAAGATCAATACTGAGGTTGCCCGCCAGCGATTCCAGGAGCATATCCTGCCTTTCGTTCGGAAGTATTCCAGCTTTGATTTGCCTTGTGGTAAAGAAGCAAACCTCTCACCCGAACCAGTTCGGGTTGTACTGGAAGGTGATGAGCGATGAACTTCTTCACAGGCACATTACTTAACCCTCCGAAGTTGCGGTTCAATTACTCATCTGCCTCTGCTCAAAATTTTGATGCGCGGCGTGGGCTCAAGTTGTACGGTCCTTACGATTCTGCTATCTTAGGCAAAGACCGTGTTAGCGTCACTATAATCTTCCCTTCTCAACACCAGCAAGAGAAAGATGTGCTGATAAAGGGTTTGATGAACGGTCACCACCCCTTTGAAGGCTTTCAGAAGCTGTTTCGGATCCCGTTATATATTGTGGAGGTAGCACTCCTCACAGAGAACGAGAGGGAAGTCCAGCAGAAGGTTCGAGACCTGGCAAGTCGGGGTGATGTAGACCTGGCGCTGGTCATTGTTTCTTCCCAGTATGAGAGTATTTATCAGACTGCTAAGCGAGAGCTCTTGGGCAACGGTATTCCAAACCAAGTGGTCACTGTGGGGACATTGCAGAACAGAGAACAAATACCTTGGGTGTTAGAGAACATCGCCCTAAGTTGCTACGCTAAAATCGGTGGAACGCCCTGGGTCGTTGCTTCTGAAGACAATCGGCGTGAACTGGTGATTGGCATTAGCCGAGCTCAAGACCGCAGCAAGGAATTTGTCGTTGGATTTGTCACTCTTTTTACACAAGATGGAGATTTTCTTTTGCTTCACTCGTCGGCGCCTGTCCTGAAGTGGAAGGAGGAGGAATATGTGAAAGGATTGACCAATTTACTCGTAGATGCCTACGCCGAATACAGCCGAATTAAAGGCAGACCTGACGCTATCATATTGCACCTTTGCAAGCGACCAGGTCGCTTTCGGGAGGTTGAAGCGGTTCAGAAAGCCATTCAACAGCTGAGTATTGATGTGCCCTATGCTTTGGTGCACCTCAACGACGACAGCAATTTGCGGTTGTTTGATGCAAGCCATCCCTCGTATGTTCCCCAGACTGGACTACAAGTAGATCTAAGCAACAGAGAAGCGTTGCTCTTGCTTGGTGGACGTAGGGATGATGGGCGCTCTAGCAGAGGTGTTCCGCGAGTGTTGCATATTTCAATGGACAAGCGATCGACAATGCCTATTGATCAATTCCCCCGTCTGGTTCGCCAAATCTACAATTCTGCCCGAGTCAACTGGCGCGGATTTAACGCCCGTGCGGTTCCTGTGACGCTCAACTATTCTTACCTTATTGCCCGTCTCATTGTGGAGATCGGTGCAAATAACTGGAACCAAGTTATCAGCAACGGCAAGTTGAGGGACAAAGCATGGTTTCTGTAAAGTTGGACTTTTACCGGTACCGAGAAGAAGTTAGGCGGGCGATTCTCCAGCAGATCGCGCGCCTTGATTCTGAATGGGATCCCTTTGTGGCATCATGGTTAGCCTATGCGTGCAGTCAAGAGGGCTTTGAATCGAACAAGCCATTGTTCGATCTAATTGAAAGACTGAGGCTCTGGGCCGAGAAAGATGAAGTTTGGGCTGTTCGCCGAAATCTTGGAGCGCTATGTTTTCTGGGATATTTCTTGCGCAAAATGGGTGAAGAATCTCCAGACTTTACAAATCGTTTATTGGAGCAGATCGAAGGGTTAGAGAGGGACGAAAGCCCCAAATTTTCGCCGAAAAATGATCCAGAGCAAGTTTTTCCAATGGCTCTGCTGGTTGGCATGTTGGATGAAGCGCCTCAGAGTATCAAGGATTTTTTAAAAAAGGTGGCGCAAGAAAGGATACAAGGACCACTCAAGCGTCAGATTCTTTATTTAGCTGCATGGCGAGAGTTAGACGAAACAGTTAGCCCACCTACATCCATACTGGATGTAGACGATCCTGGAGATGCCATCTCTCTGGTGTGGTTTTGGGAGCGATACGAGGTGTCGGGTCAGAGAGCAAAATGGTGGAAAACCTTTGAAAGTGTGAGGGGCTGTTTGTCCTTTGAACAACAGGCAGCAGACGAATCAGCACGAATTATTTCGCCTTCGGAGATGGCTTTGCTGTACGAGGCACTAACTCGTGAGACTGATAAACCTGATCCCAATCTGTTGTTTGAGCTCTATCCACTGCATCCACGGGTAAAAGAAATTGCTCGGAAACCCTTCCAAGAGGGGAACTATGTTCACGCCGTCCTTGAAGCAGCGAAAGCTTTTGAAAAGTATCTGAAGGAATTAACTCAAATTGATGAGAATTGCCGTCGTTTAGTTCAAGAAAGTTTTAAAGTACAATCGCCGCGCATTAGGTTCAACAAACTTCAGTCAAGATCGGAAAAGAGTGAACAGGAAGGTCTACGACTCATAGCAGAGGGTATCTGTGCCGCAGTTCGTAATCCCAAAGGGCACGAGCCAATGGATGCGCCTGCTATGCAACAATTAGATGCTTTTGAAGCATTAGACCAGCTTGCGATTATTAGTTACATTTTCAAGCGAGTAGAGAAAGCAGATGTGATCAACAAAGACGACTGAACCGCGGCTCCCCTCTCCCGCTGGGAGAGGGGGTGGGGGTGAGGGTGTCTGGGAGAGGGGTTGCAAATGAGTGCAAACTGCAGGTATAATACTAATAACACCAGCCATGACCTGCTGGTGTGTAGTGTGAGGACTGTAATCTGTTCGGAGGAGGTAAACCATCAATGAGCACTCTGCTCTTTAAAAAAGTGGACTATAACTTGGGTAAACTGCTGGAAGACATCGCCATCGGCGAGATCGGTCTTCCTGATATTCAGCGACCCTTCGTCTGGGATAAGGCCCATGTGCGCGACCTGTTTGATTCCATGTATCGTGGCTACCCCATCGGTACGCTGCTTTTCTGGGAGAACGGCTATCCTGGCGATCACCGCACCATCGGCGTGGACCGCAAACAAAAGGTACCCAACCTGCTCATCGTGGACGGTCAGCAGCGGCTTACGGCTCTCTACGCCGTGATGAAGGGCATTCCTATCATTGACAAGCACTTCCAACAGCGCCGCCTGCGCATCGCCTTTAACCCACTGAAAGAAAAGTTTGAGGTCACCAACACCGCCATCGAGCGCGACCCCGCCTGGATTGCCGACATTAGCGTCCTATGGCAACCCGATTTCGACCAGTACGCGTTCGTCTACGCCTTCCTGGAACGCCTGAATGAGCGCCGTGGGCTAACTGAGGAAGAACGCAAACGCATTCCTCAGGCCATCCAGCGGCTGGTCAACCTCATCAACTACCCCTTGACCGCCCTGGAAATTTCCGTCAGCGCCACGGAAGAGCAAGTCTCCGAAATCTTCGTGCGCATCAACAGTCAGGGGCGCGCCCTGAACCAGGCCGATTTCATCCTCACGCTGATGTCCGTATTCTGGGATGAGGGACGAAAGGAACTGGAAGATTTTTGTCGCCATGCCAAGCACCCCCCGACGAACAACTGCTCTTCGCCCTACAATCCTTACTTCCAGCCTCAGCCGGAGCAGTTGCTGCGGGTGGATGTGGCGGTTGCCTTCCGCCGCGCGCGGCTGGAACATGTCTATTCCATCTTGAGGGGCAAAGACCTGCAAACGGGCGAGTTCTCCCCGGAGCGCCGGGATGAGCAGTTTGATAAGCTGCGGGAAGCGCAGAATAAAGTCCTCAACCCGCAAAACTGGCGCGATTTTCTGAAAGTCATCAAGCGGGCCGGCTACATTCATCCCAGCCTGATCACTTCCGAAACGGCTCTGGTCTATACCTACGCCCTCTGGCTCATCGGCAAGTGGGATTTTGGGCTGCATCCGCACACCCTGCGCAACCTGATGGCACGCTGGTTCTTCATGAGTTCCCTCACCGGACGGTACACCAGTTCCCCAGAAACCCGCATGGACCAGGATTTGGCTCTGTTGCGGAGCCGTTCCCGCCCTGAGGAATTCGTGCAGGTGCTGGAGCAGGAAATGGCCGCGGTGCTTACGTCGGGCTATTGGAAGGTCACCTTGCCCAATGACTTAGCCAAGGCATCTGCACACAACCCCGGTCAAGCAGCCTTCTTCGCCTCCCTCTGCCTGCTGGACGCGCCGGTGCTCTACTCCTCCATGAAGGTGCGCGACCTGCTGGACCCCACCTCGCGAGAGCAAAAATCGGCTCTGGAACGGCATCACCTCTTCCCACGCAAGTTTCTCCATCGCCAAGGCATCACAGATACCCGTGAAATCAATCAGGTGGCTAACTTTGCGCTGGTAGAATGGCGCGACAATATCGATATCAGCGACCGGCCGCCAGCCGAATACGCGCCCGAATATGAAAGTTTGTTCGATCCCGACTCGCTGAAAGAGATGTACGAGTATCATGCCCTCCCCGAAGGATGGTATCAAATGAAGTATGAAGACTTTTTAAAAGAACGCCGCTGTCGGATGGCGGAAATTATCCGAAGAGGATTCGAGAGTTTGAGGAAGTGAGACTATGACTCTGGCGTCAGAACGCAACATTGTTCAAAACCCACTCATCCGCTATGCCGAAGAAGCGGGCTGGACCTACCTGAACCCAGAGGATGCGCTGAAACGGCGGGGCGGTGAGGAGTGCCCGATCCTGCGCACGGTGCTGATACAGCAACTGGAGCGACTCAATCCAGGGGTGGTGGACACAGAAAAGGCGGAGGAGCTCGCTGACAAGCTGCTCGGCGTGCGCCCGACTATCGAAGGCAACCTCGAAGCGTGGGAGTACCTGAAAGGTCTTAAAACGGTCTTCGTGGAAGCCGAGCGGCGCGAGCGCAATGTGCGCCTGCTGGAGACGCACTGCATCGATGCCAACACCTTCCAGGTCACCGACGAGTTCGCCTTTCGCAATGGTCGCTTTCGCATTCGCGCCGATGTGGTCTTTCTGGTCAACGGGATCCCCGTGCTGGTGGTGGAGACCAAAGCTGCCACGCGCTTGGAAGGGATTGCCGAGGCGTTCGACCAAATCCGTCGCTATCACGAGGAGGCGCCCGAGCTGATGGTGCACGCCCAACTCCATGCGCTGACCCACTTGGTGCAGTTCTTCTACGGTCCCACTTGGAACCTATCGCGCAAGATGCTGTTCAACTGGCGCGAGGAGATGGCGCCCGAACGGAACTTCGAGGATCTGGTCAAGCATTTCGTGGCGCCCCGGCGCGTGCTGCAGATGCTGACCGACTACATCCTGTTCGTGCGCAAGGATGGCGAGCTATCGAAGGTCATCCTGCGCCCCCACCAGATGCGGGCTGCTGAGAAGGTGCTGGCGCGTGCTAAAGACCCCACCAAAAAGCGCGGGCTAATCTGGCACACGCAAGGCTCCGGCAAAACCTACACGATGATTACCGTCGCCAAGCGGCTGCTGGAAGACCCCTACTTCCAAAACCCGACCGTGCTGATGATTGTCGACCGCAACGAACTGCAGCAGCAACTGTTCCAGAACCTTGCGTCGGTGGGATTCGAGCGGATGCATGTGGCGCAGAGCAAACGCCACCTGCGCGAGTTGCTGCGCCAAGACACGCGCGGGCTGATCGTTTCGATGATACACAAGTTCGATGACGCGGATGCGAACCTGAACACGCGAGCGAACATCTTCGTGCTGGTTGACGAGGCGCACCGCACTACGGGGGGCGATTTGGGCAACTACCTGATGGGCGCGCTGCCGAACGCCACCTTCATCGGCTTCACGGGAACTCCCATCGATAAAACCGCGCATGGCAAAGGCACTTTCAAGGTCTTCGGCAGCGACGACGCGGAGAGCTACTTGGACAAATACTCCATTCGCGACTCCATTCAGGACGGCACAACGGTTCCCCTCCACTACCAGATGGCACCCAACGACCTGCTGGTGGATCGCGATGCGATGGAGCGCGAGTTTTGGGAAGCGGCAGAGCTGGAGGGCGTATCCGATATCGAGGAGCTGAACCGTGTCTTAGACCGCGCGGTCAATCTCAAGAATATGCTGAAAAACCCGGAGCGGGTGAAGCGCGTGGCGGAGTTTGTGGCAGATCACTTTCAGCGGTATATCCGCCCGATGGGCTACAAGGCGTTTCTGGTGGCGGTGGATCGCGAGGCGTGCTGCCTTTACAAAGAGGCGCTGGATCAGCTGCTGCCCTCCGAAATGAGCCGAGTAGTCATCAGTCCTGGACATAACGACCCGCCTAAGCTCAAACGCTATCACCTGAGCGACGAGGAAGAGACGGCGGTGCGCAAAGCCTTCCGCAAGCCGGGCGAGCAGCCCGAAATCCTCATCGTCACGGAAAAACTCCTCACAGGCTACGACGCGCCCATCCTCTACGCGATGTATTTAGACAAACCCATGCGCGACCATGTGCTGCTGCAAGCCATCGCCCGTGTGAACCGCCCCTACGAAGATGCCGACGGACGCCGCAAAACCAACGGGCTGATCGTTGACTTCGTGGGCATCTTCGACAACCTGGAACGCGCCTTGTCCTTCGACTCCAAAGAGGTGCAGGGCGTCGTGGAGGGGCTGGAGGTCCTCAAGGAGCGATTCGAGCAACTGATGGAGCAGGGACGGGCGGAGTTTCTGAACCTATCGCGTGGGTTGGAAGGCGATAAGGCGGCAGAAGCGATTCTGCTCCACTTCCGCGACCGCGAGCAACGCGAGAAGTTCTATGCCTATTTCCGCGAGTTGGAGGAACTGTATGAGATTCTCTCACCCGATGCGTTCCTGCGCCCCTTCTTAGACGATTACCAGCGGCTGGTAGAAATGTATCGCTTGCTTCGCGAGGCATACGAGCCGCATGTGCCCGTGGATAAGTCGTTCCTGCGCAAGACCGCCGAAATCGTGCAACGCCACACGGCAACGCAGGCAGTCCACGAGCCGAAAGTCACCTACGAAATCGGTGCGAGTGCGTTGTTGGCGCTGCTGCACGAGCAAAGCTCCGATACCGTGAAGGTGTTCAATTTGCTCAAGGCGCTGTATCGGCTGGTGGAAGCCAAAGGCAACGAGCAGCCCCACCTCATCCCGATTGGCGAGCGTGCCGAAGCCATCCGCCTCCGCTTCGAAGAGCAGCAGCTCTCCAGCGAGGAAGCCCTGCGCGAGTTGAACGAGCTGGTGCGTCAGCTGCAGGAAGCCGAAGAGGAGCGCAAACAGAGCCAGCTCTCCCAAGAGGCGTTTGCCATCGAGTGGTGGCTGCGCATCCACAAGCAACTCCCCGCCGAGAACGCCTCAGCCATCGCCAACAATTTGGAACCGATTTTCCAGCAATATCCCCATTGGAAAACGATCGCGCGGCAGGAAAGCGAGATGCGTAAAGCTTTGTACTTAGCCCTGTGTAAAGCCGCGGTGGGCGACTTCGTATCATTGACCAACGAAATTCTGGACTGGCTTAGGAGAGTGGCATGAAGAAACCTGGCGTTTCCCCGTTAGCCGAGGCGGTGGCACGCGACACTTTAATCGCGGAGGTGTGGGCGTGGGCGCGTCGCATAGGCGTGGCGGATCGCATTCGCGACATCCACATCCGCCCCATGAAACGCAAGTGGGCAAGCTGCTCCTCGCGCGGACGGTTGACCTTCGACACCGCGCTCCTGCACCAACCTGCCACTTTCCGACGCGAGGTGATTGTCCATGAGCTGCTTCATCTCAAAGTGCCCAATCACGGTCCTTTGTTCAAGGCTCTTCTGAAGGCTTACTTAGCCGAAGCGGAGCCTGAGCGCTGAAGCGCGTCGTGTATGCGCCCCGATTACGGATGGCGCATTCGTGGCAGAGAAGCTTACAGGACAGACATGCAGGTCTTCCCCTACAGGTTAGCACCGCGAGGTATAATCTCGGCGTCTGGAGGGAACCGGGCATGGCGCTGACGATAGAGCAGATGCGGCATGTGGCGAAGCTGGCGCGACTGGAACTGTCGGACGAGAAACTGGCGCAGTTTATGGGGCACATCAATGCCCTCATGGCACACTTCGAGCGGCTCCAGTCGCTGCCGACCGAGTCCGTGGAGCCGACCTCCCATTCTATCCCCGTCTATAACGCTTTTCGCGAAGATGTGCCCGGCACCCCGCTACCCCGCGAGGAGGCGTTAGCCAACGCGCCGCAAGCACGCGACGGTCTGTTCATCGTGCCCCGAATCGTGGAGGACTAAATGGAGCTGCATGAATACAGCCTGCTTGAGCTGAGCGAGCGGTTGCGACGGCGCGAAATCTCCGCCATCGAGCTGACCGAAGCGGTCATCCAGCAGATTGAACGACTGGAACCGCAGATTCAAGCATATATCACGCTGACTCCTGACCTGGCGCGCGAGATGGCGCGTCAGGCACAAGCGCGACTGGACGCCGGGGAATGGAACCCACTGCTGGGCATCCCGGTCGCGATTAAGGACAACATCAGCACGCGCGGGATCCGCACCACTTGTGCCTCACGCATTCTACAGAACTATATCCCGCCTTACGATGCCACCGTGACGGCGCGGCTGAAGCAGGCGGGCGCGGTGATTCTCGGCAAGACGAACATGGACGAGTTCGCGATGGGCAGCTCCACCGAGTATTCCGCGTTCCACCCGACGCGCAACCCGCGCGATCTCTCCCGTGTGCCGGGCGGCTCTTCGGGCGGTTCGGCAGCAGCCGTGGCGGCGCACATGGCAATCGCTGCGCTCGGCTCCGACACGGGCGGCTCCATTCGCCAGCCTGCCGCCTATTGCGGGGTGGTCGGGCTGAAACCCACCTACGGGCGCGTCAGCCGCTACGGACTGATCGCCTACGCCTCCTCGCTGGATCAAATTGGACCGATGACGAAGACCGTTGCCGACTGCGCCCTGATGATGAATGTGATTGCCGGCAAGGACCCGCTCGATGCGACCAGCGTGGAGGTGCCTGTGCCCGACTATCGCGAGGCGTTGCGCGCCGATGTGCAAGGCTTGCGATTAGGCGTGCCGCGCGAGTTCTTCGCGCAAGGCGTGCAACCCGAAGTGGCACAAACCGTGCGCCGTGCTATCGACCAGCTCGCCGATGCAGGCGCCATCGTGGAGGAGACCTCGATCCCGATGGTGGAATATGGCTTGCCTATTTACTACATCCTCGCGCCTGCAGAATGCTCATCCAACCTCGCACGATATGATGGGGTACGCTACGGGCTGCGAGTGGGCGCGGAGCTGGGACATATTGGCATGATGGAGCGCACTCGCGCCGAGGGATTTGGAGATGAGGTCATCCAGCGGATTATGATCGGCACCTACGCGCTCTCGGCAGGTTATTATGACGCCTACTATTTGAAGGCGCAAAAGGCACGCACGCTGCTTAGACAGGAGTTTGACCGCGCGATGGCACAGTTCGACGCGCTCCTCTGCCCCACAGCCCCCACGCCCGCTTTCAAAATCGGCGAGCTGATAAGCGACCCATTGGCGATGAAGCTGATGGATGTGCTGACCATTCCAGTGAACCTGACAGGACTGCCTGCGCTCTCTGTGCCCTGTGGCTCGGTGGATGGGCTACCTGTCGGCTTGCAGATTATTGGCAAGCCCTTCGATGAGCCGACCGTGCTGCGCATCGGCTACACCTACGAGCAGCTCACGCGCCAATAGGCATCTCCATCAGAAGACCCTCACATCCGGAACACACCGAACCGGGTGTCGGGAAAGGGAGCGTTATAGGCGGCGGAGAGGGCAAGCGCCAGCACTGTTCGCGTGTCCACCGGGTCGATAATGCCGTCATCCCATAGACGGGCGGTGCTGTAGAACGCACTGCTCTCCTCGGCATATTTCTCTAAAATGGGCTGTTTGAACGCCTGCTGCTCTTCCTCGCTCATGGTTTGCCCTTTGGCAGCGAGCTGGTCTAACTTCACCGTAAGCAGCACATTGGCAGCCTGCTCGCCACCCATCACCGCGATGCGTGCGTTGGGATACATCCAGAGCCAGCGCGGTTGATAGGCGCGCCCGCACATCGCATAGTTGCCCGCACCGTAGGAGCCGCCGATAATGACGGTGAATTTGGGCACTTCGGCGTTCGCCACCGCCATCACCATTTTCGCGCCATGCTTGGCGATGCCCTCATTCTCGTACCTCTTACCCACCATGAAGCCCGTGATGTTCTGCAGAAACACGATAGGGATGTGCCGTTGGCAGCAGAGTTCGATAAAATGCGCCCCTTTCAGCGCGCTCTCCGAGAACAGGATGCCATTATTGGCGATGATGCCCACTGGGAAGCCATAGATATGCGCGAACCCGCACACCAGTGTCTGCCCATAGCGTGCCTTGAACTCCAGAAAGCGGCTGCCATCCACGATGCGAGCAATCACCTCGCGCACTTCAAACGGCTGGCGCAAGTCGCGCGGGATAATGCCGTAAATCTCGGCAGGGTCATACAGGGGATCTTCAGGCGGTTGCAGCTCGGCAGGGATACTCTTGCGGATGTTCAGGTGTTGGATGATGTCGCGGGCTATCTGGATGGCGTGGAGGTCGCTGTCCGCGAAGTAGTCCGCTACGCCCGAAATGCGGGTATGCACATCGGCTCCGCCCAGTTCCTCCGCACTGACCACCTCGCCCGTGGCGGCTTTGACCAGAGGCGGACCGCCCAGGAAGATCGTGCCTTGTTCCTTCACGATGATGGTCTGGTCGCTCATCGCGGGCACATACGCGCCGCCCGCCGTGCAGGATCCCATAACAATCGCGATTTGCGGGATGCCCAGCGCGGACATACGCGCCTGATTGTAAAAGATGCGCCCGAAGTGGTCGCGGTCGGGAAATACCTCTGCCTGCAACGGCAGGAACGCGCCCCCCGAATCGACCATATAGATGCACGGTAAACGGTTCTCCAGCGCAATCTCCTGCGCACGCAGGTGCTTCTTGACCGTGATGGGGAAGTAGGTGCCGCCTTTGACGGTGGCGTCATTCGCGATAATCATGCACTCCTTGCCGTGAATGACCCCCACGCCACACACGATGCCCGCGCATGGCGCTTCGTTATTATACATTTGATAGGCGGCTAAGGGCGCGAGTTCCAGAAAGGGCGTGTTGGGGTCGATCAGCGCGTCGATACGCTCGCGTGCGGTGAGTTTGTTGCGGGCACGATGCTTGGCAAGCGCGTCGGGTCCGCCCCCTGCCCGCGCCCACTCCAGCGCGTCGCGATACTGCTTCAATAGCTCCTCGTAATGCGCCCGATTCGCCCGAAACTCCGCATCGTTCGGGTTGATATGGCTCTCCAGCACCGGCATGCTAAGAGAGAGTGTACCATGTGAGAAGCGAAAGTATCAGGCAGCGATGCTGCAACCTCACGGATCTGTTCGACTATTGGGCTTATCAGAGACTGTTTTTTAAGAATGGTAGGGACAGACTGGTGCATCTGCCCGAAACTCACAGTGGAGGGCGAGCGTCCCCGCGAGCCGACATGCGTGGCTAAGACAGTCCTGTCTTAGTGCGGCGTCGGTTGGAACGGCTCGGCGGGAGCCTCGCCCTCCAGATTCGGCTCGGCAGGAGCCTCGCCCTCCAAAATGCTCCAGCGTGAATGCCTGTCCATCTCCTTGAACTCCAGTTTTTAAATAGCCTCTCAGCAAAATTTTACCTTCTCTTTTCACACCAGCGGTGTCTTCCCTGGCATCGCAACGGGGTCAACCGCCATCGGACCGAACTCGTGCAGCTTCTGCACACGCTCCAGCAAGTTCAGCTGAGAGTTCATCGCCTGCTCCCAGGCGACCTCCTTGCCTGTATAGGCGGACATGCGCCCCATGATTGCGCTCAGTGTGCTTTCGGCTACCTGGCGCGCCTCGTTCAGCGCTTCCCCCTTGCGAATGCTCTGGATCAGGTGCACATGCTCCTGCATATAGGGGTTGGTGCGCGGACCGTCATAGCGCCATTCGGTGATGCCCTGAATCCAGCCCGATGGATCGGCGACGCCTCCTGTGCCGACCACGCGCTCGCCCACAAAGTTCGCGCAGTTATCGATCTGGCGACACATACTTAGCACCTTGACCCCGCCGGGGTACTCGAACTCGACCGCGAAGTGGTCATAGATGTGCCCGTAAAGGGGGTCGGTACGCACCTGTCGCCCACCCATCGCCAGCGCCTTGATAGGGTGCGTTCCCAGCACCCAGTTGATGACATCGATATTGTGGATATGCTGCTCCACAATATGGTCGCCGGAGAGCCAGGTGAAGTAGAGCCAGTTGCGGATTTGCCATTCGGTGTCGCTCCAGCCTTCCTGTTTGGGCACAGCCCACAGCCCGCCCTGGTTCCAGTAGCAATAACCGGCGACGATGCGCCCGATGGCGCCTTCCTGAATGCGTTTGATGGTCTCGCGATAGCCGAAGTCGTGTCGTCGCTGCGTGCCCGCCACAACGGTGAGCCTCTTCTGCTTCGCCATCTCGCCCGCTTCGATAATCGCGCGCACTCCCGCAGGGCAGACCGCAACGGGCTTTTCCATAAACACATGCTTGCCCGCCTCAATAGCGGCTTGAAAGTGCACGGGTCGGAAGGCGGGCGGCGTCGCCAGAATGACAATATGCACGCCACTTTCGATAACGCCCTTATAGTTATCAAAGCCGGTGAAGCAGCGGTCGTCGCTCACATTGAACGCTTCACCCAGCGATTGCAGGTTCTGGCGGCAGGCATCCAGCTTGTCGCGGAACAGGTCGCCCAGCGCGTAGATTTCAACGCCTTTATCGGCAAAAGCGGCGTCGCGCGCCGCCCCCGTGCCTCGTCCGCCACACCCAATCAGCCCGACACGCAATTTGTCCGACCCCTGTGCATGCGCAAAAGCGTGTACAGGCAAACCCGTGGCAATCGCCCCAATCGTCACACCTGCGGACGCCTTCAGAAATTCACGCCGTGTGAGCTGGTTATTGTTTTCCATCGTCATCACCCGTCTTGGGATTCGCCCGCCAGGATGGGATTCCTGCCAACTCTTAGAGGAAGGTACAATAGGCAGTAGGGCAGATGGGCAGGCTCTATGCACGGTGGGGCTGGCAACGAACGAACTTTCGGGGCGAACTTGTGCCCGACCGACTGGGGCTGGTGCCGTGGCTTGCTGGATTGATAGTGTGGCTCTTTGTGGCACGAGAGCCGCTTTATTGGCTGCTGGTGCTGGGCTATGGGGTTCTGGGCTTTGTGGATGACCAGTGGGGTCAGCAGGCACCCAAAGGCTTGCGTGGGCATCTACGAGCGCTCCTTGCCGGTCGCCCCACCACAGGGCTGCTCAAGTTCATCGGGGGGACGATTTTGGGCATCACCATCGGTTCGTTGCTGCACCGTGTCCCCTTCACCACTCCTCACGCGCTCCTGAGTGGTCTCATGATAGCCCTTTGGGCAAACTTTTTCAACTTACTGGACGCGCGTCCTGGGCGGGCGGGAACGCTCTTCGGGCTGCTCGCGTTGCCATGTCTAATTGCGCTTTTTCTACGGGGTGCTACAGGCGACGCGCGGATGCCGTCGGGCATCTTGCTTGGGTTGCTGCTGGTACTGCCCGTGGATCGGGCAGGACGCGGCATGCTGGGCGACACTGGCAGCAACCTATTAGGGGGTGTGATGGGCACTCTGCTGGCAATCATCGCCCCATTTTGGGCACAGGGGCTGCTGACGCTGGGGCTGATACTGTTCCACCTCTGGGCAGAGCGATACTCGCTGACCGAATGGATTGAGCGTCGCCCCTTGCTGCAACGCCTGGATCGGTTGACAGGGGTGCGCTAAAGGGGTGGCGACCAGAGTGCGCTGATCGGCATCGCCCAAAGCCGTTCCCCAAAAGGCAAAGAGCGTTCACCCCAATAGAACAGAATCCCCCGCGCGAACCGTTCTCCTGTCGCTTGCTGCAACACCCGTAATCCGCGAAAATCGCCCGCGTTAGGCGTGGCTCCCGCCTTCACTTCCACGCCTACCAATTGCCCCGTCTCGTTCTCCAGCACAAAATCCACCTCCATCCCTTTATCTGTGCGGAAATGGTGGAGTTGTACCCGCGCACCTGCAAACTGAATCTGTTTAAGCAGTTCCATCCCAACAAAGTTTTCCAGCATCCTGCCAAACAGCAGAGGCTCCTGCTGCATACGCTGAGTGCTAACCGCAACGAGTGCGGCAGCAAGTCCTGTGTCGCTGAGCAGGATCTTGGGTGATTTCAGCAGCCGCGTCCCAATGTTGGCGTACCATGCGGGGACACGCACCACGATAAATAAGGCTTCGAACAGGCTTAGATACTTCTGTAAAGTTGGCTGCGCAATTCCCAACTCACGCGACAGGTTGGTAATATTGAGTATTTGACACGGGGCAGCCGCCAATAGTTTTAGGAGAGACGGGAGGGCAGTGAGTCGCTCCACCTCAGCCAAAGCGCGCACATCCCGCGCGATAAGGGTGTCCAGGTAGGCGATGAGCCATTCACGGCGCGAATCGGGATCGGTACGCAAAACGGCTTCGGGATAGCCACCGCGTATCAAGCGCTCGGGCAGATCGTCCACACGCGGGTATATCGCTATCGAAGGCTCTTCCTCAAAAATCCGCTCCAACCATGTCTCGCGTACGCCCTCAATCTCGCCTTGCGAAAGGGGCATTAAGGTCGCTAATCCCACACGCCCCACCAAGGCATCAGCGATCTGAGGCAGTGCCAGCGGGTTGGCAGAGCCTGTGAGCAAAAAGGTTCCTGTTTCACGCCGCTCATCGATGCGCATTTTTATCGCAGGCAATAGAGCGGGTATGCGCTGTACCTCGTCGATTACGGTGCCTTTGGAAAGCGAGCGCACAAAGCCAATCACATCCTGTTGCACCGCGCTCGCAATCAGAGGATCATCTAAGTTCACATAGTCGTTCAGTATGCCCGCCTCGATAAGCCGCTTTGCCAGCGTGGTTTTGCCAACCTGCCGTGCTCCTTGCAAAAATACGGCAGGCATCATCTGTAGAAGCCGCTCCACACGCTCCCGCAAATGGCGCTGGAAAAGCATTGTGCGGGATTATACCCCAACGGTTTTGGGGAAAATCCTCACGATAAATGGGGGAATTTCTCTCATCTATAACGGTGGATGTGCCGCACGCAAGAGGCGATCGCGAATGGTGAGCGCCAGCTGCTCCGCAGGGGGCAATGGACACACAATCGCTTGCACCGCCTGCTGCTCTAACCAGCGCATGCCTTCGAAGAGCCGTTTCGCCAGCACTTGCCAATCCCTCCAGACACCCCACTCATACGAGACGACGCGCTGGCTATGAGGCACTTGCCAGCCTTCAGGGGTCATGGCACCCACCCGCTCATACAGGTTCAAGGCGTCCTGCACTGCCTGGACAAATGCGGCTGGCTCTGGTGGGCATAACAGCATGGGCACGCGTGGAGCATAGTGTCGTGGCGAGGTGCCGGGCGCAGGCAACGGCTGACCTCCAGGCAGTGCCTCCCCCAATAGGCATACATGCCCGATAAGTTGCTCTATCGCCTCGCGGGATATGCCTCCGGGGCGCAGGACGGTCGGAGGTTGGGTGGTCAAATCCAAAACGGTGGACTCCACGCCAACAGGTGTGGGGCCAGCATCCAGCACCAGCTCGATGCGCCCGGCTAAGTCCGCCATGACATGATCGGCATTTGTGGGGCTGGGGCGACCGAAGCGGTTCGCGCTGGGGGCAGCAATCGGCGTGCCACTGGCTCGTATCAAAGCCTGCGCCACCGGATGGGCCGGGATGCGCACAGCGACGGTCGGGCGACCTGCCGTCACGATGTCGGGCACGCGCTCCGACTTGGGCAGTACCAGAGTCAGCGGACCGGGCATGAATGCTTGCGCGAGCGTCTCGGCAACAGGGGGTAGTTCCTGCACCAGCAGGCGCAGTTGCTCTAAATCGGCTCCATGCACAATCAGCGGATCCCAAGCAGGTCGCTCTTTTGCCTCGAAGATACGGCGTACCGCATCGGGATTGAGCGCGTCCGCACCCAACCCATACACCGTCTCGGTCGGAAAGGCAACCAGTCCACCTGCTCGGATGACCGCGCCCGCTTGCTCGATCAAGGGCGCGTCCTGGACCAGGTCGCCGGTCAGGATCAATCGCTGGGTTTCGATAGGCATGTTCCTCCTCGGTTTCAAGAACGGGGGATTGCAGGAAGAGAACCAAGAGATTCGGGCGCACTGCTCTAATCCCGACTCCTTCGCTCTCGACTAATTTCCACGCCTGCCTGCTCGACGATGATACCCGTTGGGGGCAGGCGTTTGGCGATGCGCACCCGCACGCGCTGAACCATAGGAAATCGCTCCAGAATCGCCGTGCAGAACCGCTCGGCAAGTGTTTCCATCAGGCGCACTGGCTGCTCCGTGCCCAGTTGCAGGATCAGACGCGCCACCTCACCATAGTTGACCGTATCTTCCAGCTGGTCGGTGCGCCCTGCCCGCGCCATGTCCAGCTCCAGCACCACATCGACGCGATAGCGATGCCCAATCTGCTGCTCGGCATCGGGCACGCCATGATAGCCATAGAACTCGATCCCCTCGATAAAGAGCTGGTCCACACCTCGATTTTACCTGTTTTTCGCAAGGGATGAAGCGTTGGGGATGCAGGAATCGTCGCTGCCAGAGTGAATTGCTTTCCAGCGATGAAAGCGGTAGTGATGGCAGGGGGCGAAGGCTCGCGTTTGCGCCCTATCACGGCGAACCATCCCAAGCCGCTCGTGCCCGTGTGTAATCGCCCCATTATGGAACATATCTTGTTGCTGCTACGGGCGCAGGGCATTACGCAGGTGGTCGCCACGCTCCATTACCTGGCGGATGCCATTCAAGGCTACTTTGGCGATGGCAGCGAGTGGGATCTCGTGCTGACCTACTCTGTCGAGGACACGCCTCTGGGCACAGCGGGCAGTGTGAAGCAAGCCGAATCGCTGCTACGCGAGGGCACTTTCCTCATTATCAGTGGCGACGCGCTGACAGATGTCCATCTGCAGCCCGCGCTGGAGTTCCATCGGGAGCGAGGCGCGCTGGCGACCCTCATTTTGTCCCGTGTGCCCAATCCACTGGAGTTCGGCGTGGTCATTACCGACGAAACGGGGCGCATCACCCGCTTTCTGGAAAAGCCCTCGTGGGGGGAGGTGTTCTCCGACACGGTGAACACGGGCATGTATATCCTGGAGCCAGCCATTTTTGACTATATGGAGCCGGGCAAGCCCTATGACTTCAGCCAAGACCTGTTCCCACTGCTGTTGCGTGAGGGCAAACCGCTATATGGCTATGTGATGAGCGACTATTGGAGCGATATCGGCTCGCTACAGCAGTATCGTGACGCGCATCATGACCTGCTTACAGGCAAAGCGAAACTAAGCCTGCCAGGCACCGAGCAGATGCCCGGCGTGTGGGTTGGTGGGAACACGCAGATCGAACCGCACGCCCAGCTTGTGCCCCCTGTCTGCATCGGCAGCAACTGCCGTATCCGCAACGGCGCGACCATCGGTCCGTTCACCACGCTGGGCGATAACTGCATTGTAGAGCCGGAGGCGGTGGTGGCGCACAGCATCGTGTGGGACAGCGCTTACATCGGCGCAGGTAGCCACCTGCAGGGCGCGATCGTGGGCACAGGCGTCGTCATCAAGGAAAATGTGCAATTGCAGGAGGATTCGGTCGTCGCAGACCACTGCCGTATCGAACGGGATAGCATCATTCGCACCCGTGTCAAACTTTGGCCCGAGAAACATATCGAAAGCGGCTCAACCGTGACGATGAGCTTGGTATGGGGCACGGGGTGGCGTGGCACGCTCTTTCGTGAGCGTGGCATCGAGGGGCTGTCGAATATTGAAATAACGCCCGATCTGGCAACGAAGCTGGGCGCAGCCTATGGCTCATCCCTTACACACGGTTCGATGGTGGTTGTAGCACGCGATACTTTCCGCGCATCGCGCATGATCAAGCGAGCATTTATCGCGGGTGTGCTTTCGACAGGCGTCGATGTGCTGGATTTGCGTGCGATGCCGCTCCCTATCACGCGCTTCACAATTCGCACTGCGGGCGTAGCGGGCGGGGTGAACATTCGCGTTGCGCCCCATCACCGTCGCATGACGCTGCTGGAGTTCTTTGATCGGCGTGGGGTCTACCTGCCGCGCCGTAGCGAGCGCAAGATTGAGCATCTCTTTTTCCGTGAGGATTTCACTCGCAGTGACCCCGACACGGTGGGCACTATCCACTTCGCCTCGCGTGCGATCGAAGAGTATCAGGATCGCTTCTTCCAGCTGCTGCGACTACCACTGGGCGGGCGACGCTTGCGCCTCGTGACGGATTTCGCTTTCAGCCGTGTCGCTGCTATCTACCCAACCATTCTGGGTCAGCTGGGCTACGAGGTCATCTCGCTCAACGCCTATCCTGACCCCACCCGCACCCCCCGCACACTTACCGAACATGAGGCGTTCCTCGCCAACCTACGCCAGATTGTGCAGGCATTGAACGCCGACTGCGGCATGCTGATGGAGAATGAAGGTGAGCGATTGGCGGTCATCGATGAGCGGGGGCGAGCTATCGAGGGCGCGATGCTGCTCGCCGTGTTCACGCGCTTGATGGCACAGGTATATCGGGAAGGCATCGTGGTCGTGCCGGTGCACGCGCCCTCGGTCATCGAGCAGCTAATGGCACCGTTTGGAATCGAAGTGGTGCGCACGCGCGCCGATGTGCGTTCGCTGACCGCCACCGCGATGGAACAGGCAGAGAAGCTGCTCCTTGCGGGCGATTTGCAAGGCGGTTTCATCTTTCCAGAGTTCCATCCCGGTTTCGATGCGATGTTCGCCTATGTCAAACTGCTGGAGATGGCGCAACAGGCAGGTTGCAGTCTCGCCGAGATTTACGATGAAATACCCCCGTTCGTATTGCTGCATCGGAGCCTGCCCTGCCCGTGGGAGCAAAAAGGACACCTCATGCGCTATGTAGCCCAATCGGTAAAAGGGCGCGTGGAGACCCTCGACGGGCTGAAGGTCTATGCAGACCACGGATGGACGCTGATCCTGCCCGACGCCGCCGAACCCCTCATTCACCTTTACACGGAGGCACCCACCGAAGCCGATGCCCAACACCTGCTGGACCAATATACCGCGCTGATTACCAGCGCGCTGGCGAAGGAAGCAGGAATGTAGAGGCCAACCTTAAGTTTGCCCTTCAAAACGGGATATGGATCACAATAGATAAAGTTTTTACTCTGGTGTACTGGGTCAGAGAAAAAATTGCACAGGAGGTGTGCTATGACCGAGCTGCCCATTGATCAGGTGATACACGGCGATTGCATCGAAGTGATGAACCAACTGCCGGAAAGGTCCGTGGACTGCATCTTCGCGGATCCACCCTACAACTTGCAATTGCGCCAGGAGCTGTTTCGCCCCAACCTGACGAAAGTCGATGCCGTCGACGACGAGTGGGACCAGTTCGAAAGCTTCCAGGCTTATGACGAGTTCACCACCCGGTGGCTTACTGCTGCGCGGCGTGTGCTGAAAGATACGGGCACTATCTGGGTCATCGGCACCTATCACAACATCTTTCGCGTCGGCAAAATCATGCAAGATCTGGGATTCTGGATTTTGAATGATATTGTATGGATTAAGGTCAATCCGACACCGAATTTCAAGGGTGTACGCTTTACTAATGCGCATGAAACGCTTATCTGGGCGCAGAAGCTACAAGGCAAGCCGTACACCTTCAATTATCACGACATGAAAGCATTAAACGAGAGTGTGCAAATGCGCAGCGATTGGCATATCCCGCTGTGTACAGGCAGCGAGCGACTGAGGGTCAATGGCGAGAAGGCGCACCCCACACAAAAGCCGGAGGCACTGCTGTACCGAGTGATTTTAGCCAGCACCCAACCTGGCGAGGTGATTCTGGATCCATTCTTTGGGACAGGCACGACGGGCGCCGTGGCAAAGCGTCTAAGGCGACACTGGATAGGCATCGAGAAAGACCGAAGATATGTAGAACTTGCACAGAAACGAATCGATGCCGTCTCACCCTTATCGATGAAGTATCTGCGAATGGAAAAGCGGTCACGACGGCATCTGCGCTTGCCGTTTGGGGCGTTGGTGGAGTGTGGCTATCTGTCCGCAGGCGATGCACTTTACTTTCAGGGCGATCCCAATCGGGTCGCCCATGTGCTGGCAAACGGCTCGATTCGGTATCAGGACGGAATGGAGGGTTCCATTCACGCCGTTGCAAGACATATCACAGGGGCATCCTGTAATGGCTGGGAAGCGTGGTACTATCGGGACAGCAAGACTGGCAGCCTCTGCCCGATCGACGCCTTGCGTAAACGATTTCTACACGAGGTACACGGATGGGATAAATAAGCTTGCCCGAGGGTATACCGCTCTGACCACGCCCCCGCACCCGCTATCCTTTCAAAGACCTCTTTCAAACCACGCTTGATACGCAGCAGGGTCAGGAAGCCTGACCCCTACTGAATAAGGGCACGGCTCCTGCACCCTGCTTCAACGGGTATATTTCGCCCCTGTGCTACCGGGGCTGACCCGTCTCCTGCGGCTGGGCGGGCTGGAAGTGGATGCCCCGCTCTTTCGGCTGACCGTACAGCTCCGGATGCAGGTATTTGCCCTGATGCTCCTGTGGCTTCACCTGCTCGGTCTGGTAGCCATAGCGTTGCACCCATAGATCGTTGCGCACCGCTTCTACCCGCCAGGAGACCTTCACAAACGGCTTGCTGGTGCGAATCACGAAGCGATTGTTCTGAATTTCCTGCACAACCTTCGCCAGCACGAAATCATCGCTGCTGTCAATCACCGTGAGTTGGTAGCGGAAGTCGCGGTTGATGCTCTCAAAATAGTCTGGGAGCTGCACCACGGCATACCCTTGGGCATCGGTCACGACATTCCCGCTATAAGCGTTATAGGGTTCTGGTCCTTCGGTGCAGAAATGTTTCAGGTAGTGCGTTTCGGGATGGAGTGGGTGGTCGATGAGGAACGATTTGGTACCGGTAGCCGCCATATTGCCGATGGCATAGACGCCGTAGCCATCGGGGCTTACCGCGCGTCCCAATACCCCATAGTTCGTGCCGGTGGTGGCGGTGGCATAGCCGGCCACGCCGGCGCCCTCGGTGCTGTCACTTATTCCCAGCACGCCCGCGTTGTTGCCGTTTGCAGCGGAGGCATGACCGAACACACCTGTGCCCGTTGAGCTAACGCTCTGCCCGTAGACACCAAAGGTCAGCCCACTGGTGGCAGCCGCATAACCGAAGATTCCTCGCCCTGAAGAGCTATCCGTGCGTCCGAACACACCGTAGTTCGTGCCTGTGGTGGCGGTGGCATAGCCGTACACGCCGGTGCCAGCGGTGCTGTCGCTTTGACCTGAAACGCCCACGCTGGTACCTGTGGTGGCGGTAGCGTAGCCGAACACGCCGGTGCCAGCGGTGCTATCGGTGCGTCCAAACACGCCGTAGTTCACGCCTGTAGTAGCGAAGGCGTAGCCGAACACACCGCGTCCACTGGGGCTATCACTCTGGAACCAGCCGCCGTAGGTTATGCCGCTGGTCGCGGCGGCATAGCCGTACACACCCCTCCCTTGCGAACTATTGCTTTGGAACCAGCCGCCGTAATTGGCACCGCTGGAGGCGTTTGCCAGCCCGTACACACCTGTACCTACCGCGCTATTGCTTTGCCCGTAGACGCCATAGGTAGTGCCACTGGTCGCGCTTGCCAGCCCATAGACGCCGTAGCCGTTGAGGCTATTGCTCTGCCCATAGACACCATAAGTGGTGCCGCTGATGGAGTTAGCCAGCCCATAGACGCCATAGCCGTTGAGGCTATTGCTCTGCCCATAGACACCATAAGTGGTGCCGGTGACAGCGCTTGCCAGCCCATAGACACCCGTGCCGCTACTGCTGGCACTTTGCCCATACACGCCATAGGTGGTTCCTGTAGGCGCGGTTGCGATGCCAAACAGCCCTCTGCCTGAGGTGCTGTCGCTGCGTCCCCACACCCCGTAAGCGGGTCCCGATGCAGCGCTGGCATGCCCGAACACACCCGTCCCACCGGGGCTGTTGCTTCGACCGGAGACGCCGTAGGTTGTGCCAGCGGTCGCGGTGGCGTAGCCGAATACGCCGGTGCCTGCGGTGCTGGCACTTTGTCCATACACGCCAAAGTTCGTGCCGCTGGCTGCCGTTGCATAGCCAAACACGCCCCTGCCACTGATGCTGGCGCTTTGCCCATAGACGCCATAGGTGGTGCCGCTGGTGGCGGTCGCCACTCCTTGCACCCCGACGCCTGACAAGCTATCACTGCGCCCGGATACCCCATAGGTGGTGCCGCTGGTGGCGGTGGCATGTCCGAAGACGCCTATTCCTGCCGTGCTGACGCTGCGACCAAACACGCCATAAGTGGTGCCGCTGGACGCTCGCGCCAAGCCATACACCCCTATCCCAGAAACGCTGTCTGATAAGCCGTACACACCCAACGCATCGCCTGTGGTGGAGAGCGCATAGCCCAGCACACCGCGTGCGTTCGGCCCTGTCGCTTCAAATCGCCCTCCATAAGTGAAGCCACTTGTCGCCAGTGACTTGCCAAAGATGGCTATTCCTGGGGCGTTCGTCTGTACGGAAAGTGCAGGCGACGATGCGCCGCTGTTGTTCAAGAAGAACGCCGCAACACCGCCGGTACCAGTCTGGGTAACCTGAAACAGGGTGGAAGCCGAGTTGCCACTGCCGCTAAACGGCAGGTTTAGCTGAGCAAATGCAGCCAAGCCGTTGGCCAAAAGGATAGCCGCTCCGATGTTGCGCAGCCACCTCTGCATCCGCGATCGCGCTCGACCGCCTGTTGGGCGGGAGCCTTGCCGATGATTCCTTCGTCGATCTCCCATCACTTGACCTCCTTACAAAGGTTGCTTTGTGGTTAGAATCGCATGCATTGAAGCACGCCTTATGCAGTTTGACGCGCCTGCGCTCCTTCCTGCTGTGTATCAGACGTGGCTCTCTTCGAAACGAACAATATCCTTTCCTCTTTTCATCGTGCCCCTCTAGATGCTATAAGCAGGAACATACCGCTTGCTTCCGAATCGAGACATAGGTGAACCCTATGACACGGTGTTGGATAAGCTGGCTGATGGGCATCGGGGTAGCGATAAGAATGGGGATGACACAGCCCAGTGAACAGTTGTCACTGGTGCTTGACTCCGCTCACGAACCGCGTTTGAATACTACTCTGTCACTGCGCGAGCCTACCATTTCGTTGCATGAGCTGATGCGTAAACTCTCCCGCGAGACTGGATTGGACCTGCGTGTGGGTGATTCCATCCGATACTTTCGTGCCTGCCTGCTGGTCAACGAGCGGCCTTTGCACGAAACGCTGCAGCGATTGGCGGATACCTTTAGTTTTCGCTGGACACGCCAGAAAACGAGGGATGGCAAAGAGTATTATCTGTTGCTGGAGCCACGCGAGGCGCGTGCCGAGCGCGAGCGGTTAACCCAGTTTTTAGCTGTGCTGCGCGAGAAAGAGCCTGCCGATATTCTGCGTGAGGCTCTGGCACGTATTCCCGATTTCGCTTTTCGGCTCTCCTATGAGGAGTATCTGCGTGTCACGGGTCGGACGCGAGAGGGTGAAGCACAGCCAAAAGAACCTGACCCGCGCTTGCTTCCGTTGCTTAAACCTGCGTCGGCACCACTGCCCCGCGATCTGCAGGCGATCTATGATCGCTACCTGAACCGCCTCGCCCGTGAGATTTTACTGAATTATTCTGCGCTGTACCTATTAGGCAACCTGAGCGAAGATGAATGGCAGCAATTCCGTCGATATGAACAGCTCTTGCTCTCGCCGGATCGCCTGCCTATAGAGGCGCTGGAACAGTATCGCGAAGCCCAGCTGAAACCTTATGAAGAGGCAGGCATTGCGTCCCAACTCACTCTCCAGCGACTAAGACTAACTTGCAGCGAGGAGGCACTCACTATTTTTATGATATGGGAGCAACGTTGGGGCGAGCAACCCCGCAATAGAGGCACTATCGCGTTAGGTACGGCGCACTTATCGATGTCCAGCGCACAACGGGTTTTAGACGATGCGTTAGAAGCATTCAGATCCGAGGTGAGGGAGCCACTGCCTGCACTGGACTGCCGTTTGCCATCCACGATAGAGCCAGCGATTCTGCAGGCTTGGCTTCATCTACCTGCTTACTTACTGCTGAGCGGTGCGGATGCCTGCAAGATAAACCTGGTGGGCGAGTGGTCCCCACTGTGGTTCGCGATGACAGCGGGGCAGTATCTGGATACGAGCTGGGCCGGGCTTCTCCGATGCCTTGCACGGGGATATACACTGACCCTTGACGAGCAATGGCTCATGATCCAGGCGCGTTTGCCTGCCTTAGCGCGTGCACTGGACATTTCCGAAATGGAATTCCAGCGGTGGCTGGCACACGAGGGTTTGATCGATATCGAATCGGCGATCGCGATGGATCAGCGGCTTCTCAATGCCCAGATTAACGCGCTGCGCTGGCTACGTGCTGCCTCCTTGCTGGCGCAACGCTTGCTGCTGAAGGAGCCACCACCTCAATTAGGACAACAGTTGAGCTATATTGAGGGTGTCATCATGATAGACCCTCTCTATAATTCGCTGGGTGAGCTGCTTTCCAGCAGTACCAGGCGGCTGCTGCGCTTCTATGCACATCTAAACGCCGCTCAGCGGGCAACCCTCAAGCGAGGCATGCCCATCCGCTTTGAACAGCTAAACTCTGTTCAGCAAGGTGAGTTGGGGGGCTTGCTTATGCGTGAGAACGCCTCTGTGCAGACAGTACCCTTTGCCAAGCTGCGCTTGGAACCCGTTGAATTGCCTATGTCCTTGTTCACACTTCGCTCATATGAGGGAGTGCTTCAGGGGGCATGGTATTCCTTCAGTAGCGAGGTCGCTCGGGAAGCCGGTATACCTTTTGTGCAGGGCTGCCAGTTCACCATAGAGCTACCCGATGATACCCCGAACGCCCCCATGCGCCGTCTGCAGTTCCCGCTTCTGCTTTCTCTGAAATAGGGGTACAATTGGTGCTATGGAGAATGGCAAGCAGGTGGCGGAGTGGTTCCGAACGCATTTTGAGGCGCTGCGCACCGAGATCGCGAAGGTCATCGTGGGGCAGGAGGAGGTTGTCGAAAATGTGCTGGTGGCGGTTGCTGCTGGGGGGCACACGCTGCTGGAAGGCGTGCCCGGCTTAGGCAAGACGCTGCTGGTGCGCACGCTGGCCCAATCGCTCAACCTTCAATTTGCTCGCATCCAGTTTACACCCGACCTAATGCCCGCCGATGTGACAGGGACCAACATCTTAGCCGAGAGCGAGACCGGCACGCGCACCTTCGTCTTTCGCCCCGGACCCGTGTTCACCAACATCCTCCTGGCAGATGAGATCAACCGCGCCACGCCCAAAACGCAATCGGCACTGCTGGAGGCGATGCAGGAGCATGCCGTGACGGTCGCGGGCAAACGCTATCCGATCGAACCGCCCTTCTGGGTGCTGGCAACGCAAAACCCCGTCGAACAAGAAGGCACCTATCCCCTGCCCGAAGCCCAGTTAGACCGCTTCTTCTTCAAGATTCTGGTCGGCTACCCCACGCTGGAGGAGCTGCGCGAGATCGTGAATCGCACGACGGGCGCAGAACTTCCCCGGGCGAGCGCGGTGGCGGATAAAGCGACGCTGTTGCGCATGCAGCAAGTAGTGCGCGAAGTGCCGATTGCGCAATCGGTGCAGGATTTCGCGCTCAAAATCGTGGTGGCGACGCATCCTGGCTCGCCCTATGCGCCGGCGGAGGTAAACCGCTATGTGCGTTATGGCTCCAGTCCGCGTGGGGCACAATCGCTGATTCTGGCGGGCAAGGTATACGGACTGCTCGACGGGCGCTACAATGTGTCGCGTGAGGATATCCAGCGTGCGCTTAAGCCCGCCCTGCGCCATCGTATCCTGCTCAATTTTGAAGCCGAAGCGGATAATGTCACGCCCGATCAGGTGCTGGAAAGCGTGCTGGAGCATGTGAAACGCACCGAGGGCGAGCCGATCAGGGTGTGAGTGCTCTTATTGGGGTAGAGTAGACAAAACATCAGCGCCGCGGTTCTTTACCCCCGAAACAATTTTTTCCTAAACGGGATGCACGCTCTGCCAGAGCTGGAGCAGGCGGGGATAGGGGTTCTGCTCGCGCTGGGCGATGCGTAGGAGGGTCGCCTCATCGAACAGTTCCTCTGTGAGAGCGCGGGCGCGCGTCTCCAGCGTCTCGTGCACCAGCGCTTGCAGCTCCCACACTAACTGCTGCTGGCGTCTTCGCTCCCACTCGCCCGTGCGCTGCTGGTACTCCCAATGTTCGCGAATAAAGCGCACCACCTCATCGACGCCCTTGCCGTGCAACGCCTCTGTCAGCAAGATAGGCGGGTTCCAACCTTGCGGTTTGCCGCCCAGCTCCAGCGCAGCACGCAGTTCCAGGCGCATGCGAGTTGCACCCTCTCGATCCGCCTTGTTCACCACATAGAGGTCGGCAATTTCGATGATGCCCGCCTTCATCGCCTGAATCACATCACCCGCTTCCGGTACAAGGGTGAGCACCACCGTATCGGCAACGAAGCGCACATCGATCTGCAGCTGCCCCGCACCGACCGTTTCGATGAGGATGAGGTCATAGCCTGCCGCTTCGAGGATGCGCACAGCGGGTGGCACGCCACGCGATAACCCTCCCAGGCTGCCTCGGCTGGCAAGGCTACGAATGTAGACGCCCGCCAGGCTGTCCTCCATGCGGACTCGGTCGCCCAGAATCGCGCCGCCGCTGAATGGACTGGTTGGATCTACTGCCAGCACCCCAACACGATAGCCCAGTTCGCGGAAGTGGGGAATCAGCTGGAAGACAAGCGTGCTTTTGCCTGCACCCGGCGCACCCGTGATGCCTACCTTGACTGCGCGACCCGTGTGGGGGAACAGCCGTTCCAGCAGCATAAGCCGTTCAGCACTTGGATTCTCCACATAGCTGATGGCGCGAGCAATCGCGCGTGTTTCACCCCGCAACACGCCCGCCGTTAGCGAATCGAGATCGAAAGACGCCTTCGCCATAGAAGGAAGTATACTCGCTTTCCATCAATGGAACTTAATAACCTGCAGAATCGAGCTTGGCTGAAGGTGGCTCGCGTGGAAGGGAAGCCGATTCCGCCGCCGCGGTATCGCCCGCTCATTTATCTAATAGGCTGAGGGGCGCGCACCTTTTCCAGAATCGCCTCGATTTCGGAAACTTTTTGAGCGGCGGTGAAACTTTCCGCGATGCGTAGGTGCGCGTTTTGAGCACGCCGCAGCCGCTCCTCTGGCTGGCGAATCGCCTCCAATAGGGCGCGAGCAAGCGCGTCGGGGTCGCGCGGAGGCACAAGCCAGCCTTCGACTCCATCGCGCACCGCCTCCGGGATGCCACCCACCTGCGTAGACAACACAGGCAGCCCCATCCACATCGCCTCCAGCATCGCCATCGGCAACATATCGTTCAGCGTGGGCAGCGCATAGAGGTCCATCACCTGCAAAAGACGCGGCACATCCGTGCGCACGCCTAACCAGCGCACATGTCGCTCCAGCCCCCAACGGGCAATCTCGCGTCTGACCCGTTCCCCATATCGCGGTGGATGCACCTGCCCGACCAGCAGCAATTGCACCTGCGGCGCTTCCCGAATCACCTGGGGCAAGGCGCGCACCAGATAGAACTGTCCCTTACGCGGGATGATATTGCCCACCACGCCCACCACGAACGCCTCCGGAGGCAGCGCCAGCTCAGCACGCATTTGCTGGCGTACATTCTTGTCGGGCAGCGGCAACCGCTCTGGTTCGATAAACCCATGCACGGTGCTGATCCTGTGAGGCGGCACACGGTTATAACGCATATGATAGCGCCGCGTCTGTTCCGAAACGGCAATCACATGGTCTGCCATGCGCCAGTGGAAGTGAAGAGTGTGGGCATGGGCGCGCAATACAGCAGGAATGCCTGTCAGGCGGCGCAACCAGACCGCAAAGTTGTTCGCCCGCGACATATGTGCGAGTATCACCTCGATGCCCTGTTCGCGGCAGAAACGGGCAGCGGTGCGGAGATCATGCAGGGGCAAGCGACGCAGCTCCGACTCAAGGGTGGGAATGCCCGCAGCGTGCGCCTGTTGCAGCACCCACGCGCCCGGTCGCCCCAATAGGTAGAGCTGATGCCCTTGCCGGTGAAGTCCCTTCGCAATTTGGAGCGTATGCACCGTCGCCCCACACGCATCCCTGCCCGACACAATCTCCAGAATGCGCATGACTGGCTTAGACTATACCCACAAAGTTATTTTTCAGAGGATGCCTGCCTGAGTCGCAGGGCAAACAAACATGCAGCTCGCGCTGACATGCTATAATTTAGACTAAGGTGGGATTATGGAAGCATCTGACTATCGCAAGCGGTGCTATCTCTCGGCTATCGAAGCCGCGAAGTTCCTTGGGGTGTCGGTCTCAACAATCCACCATCTTGTTGAAACTGGACAGTTGCGGTGCATTACCGCTGTTAGTGGACAGAAACGGTTCGATTTAGCCGAACTAAAACGGCTTCGTCAAGAAAACGGCTTCTTGACCACTTCAAATGTTCTAAAGAGCCAACAAGGAACTCGCTTAGAGTATGTGCTTTCACTCAATGGAACCACCCAGCAGATTTATGTAAAGAATGCTCAACAGATGGGCGAGTTGGCTTCAGACAGTGTCCATCTGGCAATCACTTCACCACCCTACTTCGATGCGAAAATGTACGCTCGTGAACCCATTCCGGGCGATCTGGGCGAAATCCACGACTTGCATGAGTGGTTGGAGCAGATAGGTCTTGTATGGCGCGAAACCTTCCGCGTGCTCCAACCAGGACGCAAACTGTTCATCAATATAATGAACCTGCCTATCCGAACAGGCGACGGGAGCTTCCGAATGCTGAATCTGGTAGGGAAGACCATCGACCTCTGCGAACAGATAGGTTTTGTGTTCAAACGGGATATCGTGTGGCATAAGACCAACTCGGTACGGGCACATTTCGGAACCTATCCCTATCCGGGGGGGATATTGATTAACCACATGCACGAGTTTATTCTGGAGTTCGAAAAGCCCGCTCCGCGTGGCTACAATAAGTATGCTCATCTGACCCAGGAGCAGAAGGAGCGCTCCAAACTGGAAAGGGAGTTTTGGATACAGATTAAGAAAAGCGATGTCTGGACTATTAAACCGGAGGGGAGTGGCGACCGCCGCGACCATGTAGCGCCGTTCCCTGTGGAGCTGCCATACCGCTTGATCAAGGCATACAGCTATGTGGGCGAGCGGATACTGGACCCGTTCGTTGGCTCTGGTACCACACTGCTCGCCGCCGCGCAACTTCGACGCAACGGGGTCGGCTATGAGATCAACCCGGAAATTGCTGCAGAGGCGTTCGCTCGCCTGAGCAACTATCAGCTCAATCTCGATACGGAGATGAGCATCGGCGAATTATGAAGCAAGATCCCAGAATCGTTTATGCACAATCCAGCGACATCAAGTCGCGTACCTATCTTGAGTACCGACGCGATATGAAGCGCAAAGCAATCGCCGAGCTGGAAGTGGTTGACTGGCTTCAGGCTATCCTGCAGCAACAGCACCCAGGGAAGCAGGTTGTGGTGTCCAAATCTGGTGGAGATAGATTCTTGTGGTTCCTGCGAGGCGGTGGAGTCACTCGCGAGCCTGATTTTGTAGCACAGATAAATGGTCAGCAGCAACAAATCGAATTTCAGTATGCTGAGGCGGAGAGGCTCGACTTCTATGATTTTAAGGTCTCGAAAGTCACCACGAGGAAGGGTCCTAAAAAAGATGTGTGCTTTCTCTATATTCACAAGCCTAAAGCTGCCTACGCCTTACTGGATGCAGACTGGATCGTCCAAAACGGGAAGTTAGACGAAGTACCAGCATGGCGTACCCAAGCCTATCGAGTGCCTGCAGAGCATTTTGAGAAGCAGCTTCGCGAGGATTGTAAACTACGGAATAAAATTAAAGTCATTGATGCTAAAAATCGGATTCTGGAATTTCAGCATAGATTGCTGGAGGAAGTTCGGGAGCAGCTTGCGCAACGCATCGTGCAAGCTGTCGAACAACATCAACCCTTCAGCATTATGCCAGATGATCTGGAAGGCTTTTTTCACGCATGCTTCATTATGGATGCGCTTCAGAAAGCCCCCGAGCCGTTAGACGCCTGGCTTCACCGAGCAATCGAATTGGCCGAATCGGTTGATTCTCTTAAAGCGACATTCCAGGCGGTTTACTGCCTGGATTCGCTTTACTTTCGCATCCCCACAAAGGAACCTTTCCAAGAGCTATCACGATTTATAAAAGTGTTAAAGAGCATAAAGAGAAAAGTTAAAGGGTGGTATTCTGCCACTGATGGCGCTTATTGCTCTGATGCTAATGCGGATCGATGTTTGGAAACGCGGTATGCGTTATTCATTATCAACTCGCTTGAGGACATGATACAGGACATACTTCATTATCGTAAGGAGACTTTAGAGGAGCGAAAAGTCGCGCTTGAACCCATCAAGAAGATTTACCAGAACCTTCGCGCTCCGTTCAAAACGGCAAAGTTTATCCAGCAGTGTGGTAGATAATACGGTTTACGCGGAGAATCAGAAATCGCTCAGCTTGGCATACTCCGCACGCAGTGCAGCGGTCTGAGCCGACTCACCCGCCTGCTCCAGTAGGCGGATAAGCCCTTCCAGCGTACGGCGATGCGCCATTAAAATCTGTTGCTCACGCTCCGGATTATATAACCCCAGTTCCCTGCCCATCCGATTGAAAGGCAGCGTGCGTTCCCGATAGGCGCGGAACACAGCGAGCGCGGCTTCATACTCTTCGCGGGCGCGAGCCAGGTCGCCCTGCGCCTCATAGTGCTGCGCCAGTGCAAGGTGCGCGAAGCCATACGCCGTTTCCACCATCTCCGGCACGGCGCGAATCTGCCCATACGGGCTGCGCTCCAATTGGATAATCCGCTCATAGTACCTCAAAGATTCCGGCGTCAGGTGGGTAGTTGCAGTGTTCTGCTGATGTATCTGAGCCAGTTTGAGCAAAGCGGGTAAGTTATTCGGGTCTATATGCAGCACATGCTCAAATGCCATCTTTGCCTGGTTGATTTTGCCTTCACGCTCGTAGTATAATCCGAGCCGATACCAGAATCGGGGCGACGGCTTGAGTTGAGCGGCACGCTCCATCAGCGTGAAAGCGGTGTCGCGCCTGCCCAGCGCATAGTAAAGCTCGCCCGCGTCCATCAGGTAGTCGGGGTTATTGGCATCCAGCGAGCGGGCGATGCTGAGCTGTTCCACCGCTTGGGGCGCGTGCCCCACCAGCATCTCGTAGCGTGCCTGATTGGCATACAGCTCGCCCAGCCCCATGCTGGCAAGACTCATGCCCAATCCAGCGCTCAGCACCAGGGCTGCCCCACGCCGCTCAATGACACTTAGCGGTATCGTGTAAACCCCATCGATCGCCAGCGCCAGTCCCAGTGCCAGGAGTCCCACCAGCGTCAGCAAGTTGGCAAAACAGGCAAGGTCGGAATCGACCAGATTGTGCGCTACGCCTGCCAATACACCGGCAACAATACCCAGCCGAATGGGGCGCCAGTCGAAAGGCGGCGCATGGCGAGTGGTAAACGGAGGTTGACCCTCGCCTCCGCCCCCTCTTCCAGGCTGTGGGAGAGGGGAGCCTGCGCTATGGGCAGGGGGCGGTAATTCAGGCTGCAACGCGCGAGTGAGCCAACCAATCCCCAACGCCAGCAACAGCAGGAGCGCAGGAATGCCCGCCTCGCTTGCCAGCTCCAGATAGCTGTTATGTGCCAAGCGGGTGAAGCCCACCGAAGCATAGCGTGGATAACGCCACTCGAACGCGCCCAACCCCACCCCCAGCACAGGGTTCGCCAGCACCATGCGCAGGGTGCCCTTCCATGTCTCAAAACGAAACGAGCCTGAGTACACCTCCTGAGTCGCCGCTTGTGGGGTCAGTCGCTGTGCTGCAGGCAGGCTCAGCCACACTACGCCGAGCAATAACACCCCCACCAGCGCAAGGCGCGATAAAAACGCGCGTGTGAGTACCATCCACCAGAGCGCAAGCCCCAGAAAGACCCCGAACGCGCCCACAAACGCGACTACACCCATGCGCGAGCCGGTCAGCACCAGCGCACTCAACTGCAGCCACAGCGCAACGGTCAGCAACGCAGTCCACCCCTGAATAGGGGCAAGTGAAAAGGCAGCTCTCTGTGTCTGCCCAGATTTCCCCCACCGCTCCAGAGCAAGCAGAATGCCCATCGTCAACGGGGCACTCATCACCAGATAGCCCGCCAGCAGGTTCGGATTAAAAAAGCTGGCGAACACGCGCCAGTTCGGGATGCCGATCAGCCGATTGATGAGATACTCGGTGCAAGCTCGTAAGGCAAGCAGGGTGGCGGTGGTGGTTAGGGCAACGAGTAATGTCCATGTGCTGGCTCCGCGTCGCACAATCGCTGTGATCACAAGCATTAGGACGAACGCCACACCCCATTCGCTCAAGCGTCGCAAGCCATACCAGCCTGTCCCGT
Organism: bacterium HR15; assembly: GCA_002898555.1. Classification (GTDB taxonomy): domain Bacteria; phylum Armatimonadota; class Fimbriimonadia; order Fimbriimonadales; family GBS-DC; genus HRBIN15. Next base: position 29,883 of record BEHR01000008.1, on the reverse strand, counting down.
TCACGAGCGCCGACAGTCCCATCCAGAGCAGTAGGAGCGCAAACGGCAGCGCGACACGCCCGATGGGTAATCGCCACATCGCCACATTCCAGCCGCACGCGAGCAACCCGATAAGCACCGCGACACCCACCAGAAACATGCCCATCAATGGAAAATCACCTGTCCAGAGCAGTCCGTTTAGCACCTGATCGGGGGCGACAGGGCGTGGTCCAAGATACAACCCCCCTGTGAACCAGGGTGCCAGCGCAAGTGCGCATGCTTGCGAGCCGACCGCAAGCGCAAGCCAGCGCGGCAACTGCATGCGCAACCTAATCCTGCCGTTGCGCACTCGCTTCCCCGATTCGCTCACACGCATAGCGGAAGATTGCCTCCAGAAGGGGCGACCACTGGTAATACAGGGTGGACATCTCGCTGATTGTCGCCCAGCGTACTCCTTGCGATTCCGAGCCGCTCGGCAAAGGCTCCAGCCGCTTCAGTCGTGTCAAAAAGACAGGCGCGACGCATTCGTCAGGCTCCTCTGGAGAGCATGGCTGCAACCGATAGTAGCCGAGCAGCTCCAACTCGTCCACCACCGCCCCTGCTTCTTCATAGGCTTCTCGGCGGGCGGCTTGTTCAGGCGATTCGTTCGGCTCGATGCGCCCGCTGGGTGTACAGTAGCCGCGCCCTGCGATATTCGCGATCAGAAATCGTGGTGGCGTGTCCTCATGCATAATCAACACGACCACATAGCGCGCCTTTGCCGTAGAGGGCGGCGGCGAGGGCACAAACCGCATCTGTCGCCCTGCCCATTCAGCTTGCAACTGTGCCCAGTTGTTCATGGCAGCGGTTTATACCCTCCCACAATCTTGCCCTGCACCTGGGTCAGCGGAAACGGCCCCAGTTGGCGGCTGTCCTCCGAGCGTTCCATGTTGTCGCCCACCACATACACATAGCCAGGAGGCACGCGCCGTCCCATCCGCCATATCATCGGACCCCAGTAGGGACGCGGCACCTCCTCCCCACCCAGCGCGATAACCCGCTTAATCAATCGTGTGCCACCCGGCAGCTGGATGACCACCACATCGCCCCTACGAATGGGGCCGAACAGCCAATAGTTCCATGTCATGAGCACGCGCTGACCATGGGAATAGGTTGGCTCCATCGAGTGTCCATCGACCACGACGATCCGAAAGTTCGTGACGAACACCAGCGCGAGCATCCCCAAAATGATGAGCAGCACTGAGAGGCGCACCAGGCGGTGCGACTCCAGCCCAAGCCAGCTGGGGAGCTGCGCTGCTGGCTGGCTAAGGCTCTCGCTGGCGGTGCGTTCGATGGAGCTGTCCAGATCATAGCGCATGGTAATTTCCCCCTAATCGGGCGAGTAGCGCTCCATGCCCATAGGTGGTTGCCATTGCTCGCGCGGGTGATAGAACCGCCACACCTCGCGTGCCACCTCCCGAATGGCGATTTCTCCCTCGTTATCGGGCGACCAGCGCGTATCTTCCGCTTCCTTCGTATACACCGCCAGAATATACGCCCCTGACGGGCTGAACACAATCCCTGTGTCGGAGCGCGAGCGTTCAATCGCACCCGATTTCGTGGCAGCAACGACCCATGGGGGCACGCTGCTGGCAATCAAATTGTCATAGAACTGGTGCGATAGGATGCGCAGCATGCGATCGCATGCGGCAGGCGTGCCTGCTTTGCCCGTGCGAATCGCGTCCAGCAGCTCCACCATCTCGTTCGGTGTGCACATGCCCATCCCCCAGCGATCGCGCAACTCTTTCAGCTCCAGATCTGCAGGTGGGTGCAGCATCAGCAGGCGCGTATGTTTCAATCCCAATCGCTCCAGATAACGGTTCACTTCGACCGTGCCCAGCCGCCGCGCGAGTATTACCGTAGCCGTGTTGTCACTGACCGTAATCATCAGATGGAGCAACATTTTAACGGGCACCGACTGCTTCTCGCGAAAGAACTGGAGCAGTCCCGCCCCGTCGCGAATATCGTCGGGCGTGATGGGAATCGATTCGTTATAGTTCAGGCGTCCTGCCTCGATCTCCTCAAACGCTTTTGCCATCACGGCGGTTTTAATCGTGCTGGCGGTCGGGAAAATCTCGTCGCCCAATCGGTTCAGGCGGTGCTGGTAGCGCGTGTGATAGAGGCTATAGCCCATCACGCCCCGAAACCGCTCGCAAATCGCGTCCAATTTCGCTTTCAGCCTTGCAGGGTTAGGCGACATCACCTCTCATTTTACCCCGCCCAAAAACTGAACGAACCGTTCCTGCTTGGCGCGCGATAGAACCTGTCCCTTCTAAGTTCCCTCATCGAGATAAATAATGGGGTATAATTCCCCTTTGGAGGGCACGCAATGAGTGTTCAAACGGCACCAAAGGCAGGCTGGCGCGAATGGCTCAAGGGCGATAACTACACCTTGCACAAGCTCCATTCGCTGACGGGCATCTTTCCCGTTGGCTACTACCTTGTGCAGCACCTCTTTTTCAATTCCTTCGCCGCGATGGGTCCTAAATATTTCAACGCGGTGGTCTACTTTTTCAATGTGATTCTGCCCAAGCCGGTGCTGTACGCGATGGAGCTGTTGCTGGTTATCTTGCCGCTGCTGTTCCATGCGTTGTACGGGTTTGTCATTACCTATCACGGCAAGGCAAACATTTATCGTTATCGTTTCAGTGAGAACCTTGCCTACACGCTACAGCGTATCAGCGGGGTTTACATCTTCTTTTTCCTGTTGTACCATGTCTACTCCACCTCGATCAGTCATAAGTTGTATGGCACAGACATCTACTATGCGGGCATGCAGGCACAGTTTCAGAACCCCTGGATTGTGGCTGTGTATGCGCTGGGCGTGATTGCCAGCAGCTATCACCTGTTCAACGGCGTGTGGAACTTCTGCATTCGCTGGGGTATCACGGTGGGCGAAGGGGCGCAACGTGCGCTCCATCGCTGGTGCATGGTCGGTTTCATTCTGCTTGCCGTGCTGGGGCTAATTGCGCTGGCGGGCTTCTTCATGCACGAACCGGTGCCCTCCCCTGGGCATTAGCCAGTAAGGATTAGCAAATGGGGATCAGGTAAGGCAGACAATAGGCACATTGATTGTTTACAATCAGGATGTAAACGAATTTATGATACAGTACCATGAGCCGTAGGGGCGTCGGTTAGCGATGGAACTCCTACACAATCTCGCAAAATGCAGATGAAGGCGTCTCCATAGCCTGTGGTATACCCCAACACTCAAGTAGTAAGTGCTGTCCTTTCGTTGAGATAGCAGGAAAAATGCCCACTCCAGCGAATCAACGCATGGAGGTTCACTATGGAATTGATGAACACACTGCTGAAGGTGCGAGACCGAATCGCACAGCATGGAGCAGCACTCCAGCAAAACGAGATGCTGACGCGCTACGCGCTGATTGACCCTGTGCTGCGCGCGCTGGGCTGGGATACAGAAGACCCAACTATCGTCGTCCCAGAGTACACCACACCAACAGGGCGTATGGATTATGTACTCTTCTGGGACAATCAGAGGTATATAGCATTAGAAGCAAAGGCTTGGCAAGGTAACCTACCAGGCGCACGGAATACTGGCTTTCAGTACTGCTGGCACAATCAGATTCCTTTCTATTTAATCTCCGATGGTGATACTTGGGAACTCTACGATATGACTGTACAGGGTGGACATATACTGTTTAATCTCCAAATCACCAAAGCGGTACCCTTGGGGCCAACAGCTTACGCCTTAATGCGTTTGCATCGTGCGTTCATGCCACTCCCTGCCCAAAATGTTTCTGCGGTAGTTTCCAGTGCTACGGCAATTGGTCAATCCACTCTCCCATCAGGTTCTATCGGTTCGCCTTCAACGATATCTGCGTCGCCGCCATATGTGTCTTCATCGCCCAGCCCAGGAACGATCAGTCCTTCCACACCCACCTCAGGGGTGGCAAGCATGGCTTCGCAGGGCGTTTCATTAGCAGATTTACATCGACAGGGCTACCCTGTTACAGGCAAGCAGCCGAAGCAGGTAATATTTCCCAACAACATCTCAGCCCCGGTGCGTACATGGAAGGATTTGCTTATCGAGATCGTTAGGTATCTCGTGAGAGTAGGCAAACTCCCAACCGCACCCTTTTCGGTAGGTCTGAAAGGGCAGTCTTATTTGTACAATACGACCCCGACACACGCTTCAGGGAACCCAATGCGCCAACCAGCTCAGGTTTCAACTTCACAAGGGACGATTTATGTAGAAACGCATGGGAGCGCTAACTGGATATGTCGGGCGGTATATACATTAGTCTCGGCCGCTGGAGTTAATCCACAGGATATAACAATCGTATTTTAGATGGACCGGGCAGAGGGGTGTAAGTTTTTAGAATTCTTGAAGTCGGCGCCCCCACCAGGCGTCGGCTCCGCTTTCTCTTCACCGACCGTTGCCTCGGTAGTTAATGCCAGCTTGCCCAGGGATCAACTCAGGGGCGAGGTACAATCTTCTCGATACTATTCAAAATATCGCGCAGGAACAAGACGCTTGTGCGTTCAGACATGCACCAAGTCCTCCTGCACCAGTTGCCGCAGTCGGGGTTTGCTGCGGAGGGCGTTAGGCGTCAGTAAGTCCACCCGCAGCCCCAAAATCGACTCCAGATGGTCCCACAATTCAAAAAAGCGCAACCCGATGGGCTTTTCCAACTCCACCAGCAGATCAACATCGCTTTCGGGAGTTTGCTCGCCACGGGCGTAGGAACCGAAGATGCTTATCGATCGCACCCCGTACCGCTCGCGCAACTCTGCCTGATGCGCTCGCAAAATGGCTTGTATCTCCGCTAAACTCCGCATCGTCCATCAGGATACCCCATTCACGCTTTCCATGAGAGCGGACGGAGATTCCTGCGGATGGGGTACAATCTGCAAGGAGGTTCATCAAGCGATGGCGAAGCGACAGGTGGCAGTCGTAGGTGGCGGATTGGGCGGTCTGATGACCGTGATTAAGTTAGCCGAAGCGGGCGTGCATGTCGATCTGTTCTCGCTGGTGCCGGTGAAGCGCTCCCACTCAGTGTGTGCGCAGGGTGGCATCAACGGTGCGGTGAACACCAAAGGTGAGGGCGATTCGCCCTGGATCCACTTCGATGACACCATCTACGGGGGCGACTTCCTGGCGAATCAGCCACCCGTGCTGCGCATGTGCGAGCGTGCCCCTGCGATTATCTATCTGTTGGACCGGATGGGCGTGCCGTTCAACCGCACGCCGGAGGGTCTGCTCGATTTCCGTCGGTTCGGAGGCACACGCCATCACCGCACGGCGTTCGCCGGCTCCACCACGGGACAACAGCTGCTCTACGCGCTGGACGAGCAGGTGCGCCGCTGGGAGGTGGAAGGGCGCGTCACCAAATACGAAGGCTGGGAATTCATCGGGCTGGTGCTGGACGATGTAGGCGTCTGTCGCGGGCTGGTCGCCCAGAACCTGCACACGATGGAGATCCGTGCCTTCCCTGAAGAGGCGGTGGTGATTGCCACCGGCGGACCCGGCATGCTGTTCAAGAACACCACCAACTCCATCATCTGCACGGGCAGCGCGGCGAGCATCTGCTATCAGCAGGGCGCGTATTACGCGAATGGCGAGTTCATCCAGATTCACCCGACCGCCATCCCTGGCGAGGACAAGTGCCGCCTCATTTCGGAGGGTGTGCGCGGTGAGGGCGGGCGCGTCTGGGTGCCCAAAGACCCCTACGATAAACGCCACCCCCGCGACATCCCTGAACATGACCGCTGGTACTTTCTGGAGGAGAAGTATCCCGCCTATGGCAACCTCGTGCCGCGCGATATCGCCTCACGCGAGATTTTCGATGTGTGCGTGAACCAGCGGCGCGGCATTCAGGGCAAGAACCAGGTCTATCTGGACATCACGCACCTGCCGCGCGAGCAGGTCGAGCGCAAGCTGTGGGGCATTCTGGAAATCTATCTGAAGTTTGTAGGCGAGGATCCGTGCGAAGTGCCGATGCGCGTCTATCCTGCCCAGCACTACTCGATGGGCGGGCTGTGGGTTGACTATGCCACCAACGGCGATGGGCTGATGGAGCCTGTGCATCCGCGCAACCAAATGACGAACATCCCCGGACTGTACGCAGTGGGCGAGGTGGACTATCAATATCACGGGGCGAACCGGCTGGGCGCGAACTCGCTGCTGAGCTGCCTGTTCGCGGGCGAGGTGGCAGGACCCGCCATTGTGGAGTATCTCAAGAGCCTGGAGACCTCCGCCTTTGACCTCCCATCCAGCCTGTTTGAACAGGAGCAGCGTCGGCACGAGGAGCAGTTCCGTGAAATCGGCTCGCGCAACGGTTCCGAAAACCCCTACAAGCTTGCCGATGAGATGCGCACGCTGATGGACGAGAATGTAACGGTGGTGCGCGAGAACGCCCGCCTGCAGCAGACGCTGGAACGGCTCAAGGAGCTGCGCGAGCGGGTCAAGCGGGCAAACATCAGCGACCACCTGGGCTGGACGAATCAGGTCATCCCGTTTGTGCGCACGCTGCAGCACCAGTTGGAGCTGGCGATCTGCATCACCGCGTGTGCGCTGGCACGCAACGAGAGCCGCGGCGCACACTATAAGCCGGAGTTCCCCCAGCGCGATGACGAACGGTTCCTCAAGACCACGCTGGCAAAATGGACGCCCGATGGTCCGACCATCGAGTATGAGCCGGTAGACACACACCTGATTAAGCCGCGTCCGCGCCGCTACGACGCACCCAAAACCGAAACCAAAACCGAGTCGAAGGTCGCAGCGGGGGTGAAGAACTGAGCCCCTGCGGGATTTGAATGGAGCCGTGGCACTGAGGCTACCGCCTCAGTGCCACGCATGGAAGCTCCTTCGTAGGAGGTTATGGCTCGCCTTGCTGCCCGAAGTTGAACAGCACAATCAGCAGGTCGGCGTCATCGACGATTCCGTCACGGTTGAGGTCTGCGCCCAAGTTCGGGTCGGATTGCCCGAAGTTGAACAGCACCTCCAACAGGTCAGCGTCGTCGATGATGTTATCGTTGTTGGCGTCGCCAGGCGCGCCGGAGCTAAAGGCGATGGGCAACAGGTTCGGGATGGTAACACCATCGGTCTCGGTAGCCAGCCAGCCGCGCGCTTTAATCCAGACCTTGAAGGTTCCGCTGGACACATTTGGCACGGTGAACGCGCCTGAATCGCCCAATGTGACGGTCTCTTCGCGCACGACCTGCCCCGTGTCCCGGTTGCGAATTTGCACTTGTGCCTGCACCCGCCCTGCAGGGTTTTCGTTGAAGTCCTGCAGCACCAGTCGCCCGATGAGACCAGGATTGCCCGCATTAAGAGGTAATCGCACATAGACTTCATTGAAGGCGGGTACTTCAATCCCACTCACCTGACCGGGCTGGAACCCCGCGGCGCGTCCAATCACCGTGTAGCGCAGGTCATACGGCAGGTTATAGAAGTTGAACTGGCTACCGCCGCCTGTGTAGGTGAGGCGCGTGGTGCCCGTGCTGGCAATCAGGAGCACCGACGCGTTCGAGATACCCTGATTGTTTGCGGCGTTCACCACATCCCCATAGAGCCGCCCCGAAGGATAATTGAACGGCGTCAGGGAATACTCCATCAGGTTGTCGCCTACCGCAACGGGAATGTTATAGGCGACCGAGTCGTAATAGCCTGTCCCGCCCACATACACATCGTAGGTTGTCGGGTAGAGGTTGTCGATGACGAAATTCCCGTTGCTGTCGGTGTAGGTGAGCGCCCAGCGCCCTGTGTTGACCTGGGAAAGCGATACATAAGCGTTGGGAATACCTGCGCCCGTGAACAGATTCGTCACGCGCCCGCGCAACCGACCGACCGTCACATCCTCCGAGACAAACCAGACATAGAAGTCATCAGTTTGCCCCAGGCGAACATAACGATTATCATACCGACGGCTGCGATAGCCAGGCGCGAAGGCTTCAACACGCAACGGCATTCCCACAGGTAGGTTACCAATCGTGTCGGAGTTGCCACCAGGACCACTGGAACTGCTCATCGACAACCCGTTGGGCGCAGTAATGCGGATAGTCATGTTGCTTACATTTCCGCCTGTGCCAAAGTCGTACCCATAAAATCGGAACGCGCCTACAGGCATATCTATTGGGGTCAGTAAGATGTTTGCGCTGTTTGCGCCCTGCTGAATGGGAATATTATCCAATCCCTGATCGTAGTAATCGAGATGCGAGGCATACAACCCGTACAGCACGGGGGGCAGATCGTTGATCTGGAACACGCCGTTGCTGTCGGCGAAGACGCTGATTGGACGCCCTTGCGTAGCGACCTGCACGAAGGCGTTTGGAATGGGATTGCCTGTGCGGATATCGTACACGCGCCCGCTCAAGCTGCCCACCGAAGTCAGCACGGAGGCGATAAATAGGTTAACTTCAGTGTCGTAGTTAGGCGATAGCAAGATGTTCACGCGGCTGGTGGTGCGGTAGTTCTCCGCGGTAGCAGCAAGTCGATAACGCGTACGCACAGGCAGATTGTTCCATCCATAAGAGTTTCCGCCGCCCGTGTTCACCGTCAGGCTCCACCCCAAGTCGCTAATCAGCGTCACAGTCGCGTTGTTCACATTATTGCCGGAAAGGATGTCGTAAATACGACCGTATATATCCCCAACAGGCTCGCTAAGCGGTGCCAGCACCATATCGGTTGTGGTCGTGCTGTTGGGGCTGACGCTGGAAGAAGCGCCCTGCGAGTGATAGCCTCTCTTGTCGGCGGACATCGCATAGGTGGCGCGAGGCAGCTCGTCGATCTGGTACCGCCCGTTCTGATCGGTCAGCGTCCATACGGAGCGATTGGAGAGCGTGGCGTAGACATAAGCGTTCGCCAACGGCTGATTGGTCATTGCATCGCGCACGGTGCCCGCGACGCTGCCTACCGTCTGGAGCGCACTGACCAGATAGGCGGAGACATATTTCGTGGTATCACGGACGATGGCAATGCCAGGCAGGGTGCGTGTGCGGTAATCAGCACGCGAAACGGTGACCGTGTAGGTCAAGTTGATGGGTAGGTTGCTGAACGAGACAGAGTTGCTACTGCCCGTACTGGCTGTGCGGTCGATGCTGCTATCTGAGCTGACCAGCCGCACCGTCGCTTGGCTTAGGCTGTTGCCTGTAATCAGGTCATACACTTCCACTCGCAGCGTGCCCTGCGGCGTTTGCGCCCAGAGCGTGGTCAATAGCCCAATACTCGCAAGCGTGAGAATCGACTTTCTCATCAGCAGACACCTCCTTTCTTAGCGTCCGCTCGCGCCGAAGTTCAAGAGCGCGAGCAGTAGGTCGGCGTCGTCCACATAGCCGTCGCCGTTCAGGTCGGGCGCGTTTGGCTCCTTCTGCCCGAAGCGGAACAGAATCTCCATCAGGTCGCCATCGTCGATGCGGTCATCGTCGTTCGTATCGCCGATAGTCTGGAAGCGCACTTCAGGTAGGGTGCCCACGCTGCCCAAATCGATGGCTGGTAGCCATTGGCTCATCCAGCGGTCGGCTTTCAGGCGCAGGTCGGCGACCTCCTCCAGAGGGCACTGCACCTCGTAGGAGCCGTCGGGATTGAGGCGCACATCCTGCCGCCACACCAGCGCATCGTGCTGGTACGCCTCTACCGTCAGCCATACCTGGCTCAGATCGCCCTCATACCCCGACAGCCGCACGCTGCCTTTGATAGAGCGCCCCATGCGCAGACCGCCCCAAGAGGGCATGAGGGAAAAATCAATCTGGTGTGTGTCGCCCCAGCGGGGCCAGAAGTTCTCCACCTGCGCCGAGTTATAGCCCGATGCCGAAGCGATGAAAGTAAACGGCATCTCCGCAGACAGCCCAGGAAAGTCATAATAGTTCGAATCGGGCGCGGTATGATAGGTCAGCGTCAAGCCATTGGGCGCGATGGCTACCACGGTGCTATTCCCTATCCCCCAGCCGGTGGTCGCATCGTTCACATAACCGTACACGCGCCCCACCGGGTACTCCAAAGGTATTAGGAACAGATCCATCAGGGTATCGCCGCTGGAGACGCGCACCAGCACCGTACGACTGTTGTAGCCCGCAGCGCTGACGGTTAGGTTGTAGGTTCCTATGGGCTGCTCGTCAAGCGTATAGCGTCCTTGACTGTTAGTGCGTGTGGAGCTATAGCTTGAGACGACAGCATTCGGAATAGGCGCGTTTGTGAACAGGTCGCGCACGGTGCCCAAAATACGCCCCACCGCCTGCGATGAACGGCGCAGAGAGAAACTAACACTGCGCTCCGAGTTATAGGGAACCGATTGCGCTACATAGGTAACGCTCCGATACCCAGGCGCGGTCACGGTCAGATCGTATAACTGCCAAGCAGGTAGACCACTAATGAATTCAGAATACCCGTCTCCCATATCCACGCGGGTACTATGCCCGCTGGGGAGCGTAATCTGCAATGTCGCGCCATTCACATAGTAACCTGCCGCCTCATCGTAGATATAGAAGCTTAAATTACCGGTGGGCGTTCCATTCGGGCGGATAAACAGGTCGTTCGACACGCTACTGGCAGTTAGGGCAGGCAGACGCCACGAGTAGCTCACCCAGCCAGGTTTAGAGATATCCACCACTAATCCGCGATAGTCGCGCGGCACATTTTCGAAAGTGTATCGCCCTTGGCTATCTGTGTACATCGAGGCGATAGAGCGATTCCCATAGCGCAGGTTGACCCAAGCGTTCGGCACGGGTTGACCGTTCAGCATGTTGCGCACGACGCCGGTCAGCGTGCCCACTTGCACATCACCAGGCACAAGGTAGTGAGAAGTATAGTTATTCCCTCCTTGCACGAACCGAAAGCCGACGCGAGTGGAGGGGTGGTAGGTGGTATTGGTATTCACATAGCGCACGGTGATGTTGTAGCGCAAGAGGGCGGGGAGTCGCTCCAGTTCTATGCTGCTCCAAAAGTTGAGTCGCATTGTCCAGCCCGACTCGCTTTGGAGCAGCGCCTCGCCCACGCGCAGCTCACCGCCACTGAGAGCGTCATAGAATCTACCCAGTATCCAATCACAAAGTGGCGTTCCGTGCGGAGCGCAGGGCAGCAACGCATCATTGACAGCGGCAGCGATATTGTTGACCAAGGTCGGGGACTGATAATAACCCTCGCGCCACGCCCAGATTGCATAAGAGCCAGGGATACAGTTCTCAAAGGTGAAGCGCCCTTGCGAGTCGGTGATGGCGTACATGTATCGCGTGAGGTAGCCGCTGGCGCCACGGTAGCCTACCACATAGGCATTCGCGATCGGCTGATTTGTCACGGCGTCCACCACACGCCCGCTAATCGCAAAGCGTGTGGAAACATCGGTCGGGGTCAAGCCTAAATTAAAGCCGCGCGTGTTGGCATGAGAGACGATAATCCGGTAGATTGAGCGGCTGTAGTAGCCGTCTTTAGACACGGTGAGCGTGTAGAGCTGGTTGGTGGGCACATTGCTGAATCGCCATAGTTGGTATTGCCGACGGTCACCGTTTGGTCATAACCGCCTGTGCCCACAAGACGGGCAGTGTAGTTGCGTACCTCTGCGCCCGTCTTCATGTCGTACACATAACAATCAATGTTGCCTGAACCTGCGAATCCAAGCGCAAGCAGCAGGTTCCAAGCAAGTACCGTTGTCATCGTGCGTTTCTTCATTCGGCACACCTCCTTTGCTTGTGATCGACTGCATTATACCTCGAATTTTCACAGGGTGGTAGGGACTTAAGTCCTATTTTGAACGGACTCAAGTTCACTTCAACAATCCTTAATAAGCTATCTCGAAAGTGAGTGATATTTAGCGATGAGGTGCATCCATGCGACCTTGGCGAACTGCGTCGCCGCGGTTCTGTTCGCTACATTTGCGAGGATGGGCGTAAACTTCGTGTTCAATGCTGTTCACATGGGTGGTACGCCTGCTGGACATATTGTTGAACAACCTACAGACAGGTTTCAACTTCACAGATGATTCGTTCTCTGGAGGGAATGGTAGCGGCGGGCGGATTCGAACCGCCGACCTACCGGGTATGAGCCGGTCGCTCTCACCAACTGAGCTACGCCGCCAAGCAATGGTGCGGGCGGAGGGACTCGAACCCCCACGGGCTAACGCCCACTAGAACCTGAATCTAGCGTGTCTACCATTTCCACCACGCCCGCACAACCGCCTATTAATATACCCACCGTGAGGGGTAGTTTGTCAAGGGGAGGCGAGGGCGTTCGAAAAATCCACCAAGCATTTGGAGGGCGAGCCTCCTGGCGTGTAGGGGCAGACCTCCGTGCCTGCCCCATACCCTCACCCCCAGCCCCTCTCTTAGAGGGCGAGGGGAGTGAAGGGCAAGCTGCCCGGCATGGAGGGGCAGACCTGCATGCCTACCTTATGAACTCCTCCGGCGTTCGCATCGTGTTCAGTGGTTGAACTACTCCGACACCCTTCCAGGGGGATATACTTCTGGCATGCGGTTCGGGTTATTGACGCTTTCCGCCGTGCTCAGTGCGTTGGCGTATCCGCCGCTGGGCGGGTGGTGGCTGATGCTGATTGCGCCTGCGCCCCTGTTCGGTCTTTTGCCGGGTCAGCGGGCGCGTGTCGGCTTCCTGTATGGCTGGTGGTGGGGCTTTATTTATGGACTGATCGTGGGCTTTCCGTTGACCTATCTGGTGAAGTTGCAGACGGGCAACCTCTGGTTGACCGCGGTCGGATGGATGGGTGTGGTGGGGCTAAGCGCGTTGTTCTGGGGGCTGTTTGGCATGTTAGCAACCCAGATGCCGCGGTCGTGGCTTGGGTGCTTGGGTTTGGCGGGGTTGTGGACGCTATGCCAATGGTTGCGCGGGCTGGGACCCTTTGCGTTCGTGTGGGGGCATCTTGCTGTCTCCCTCTATCGCGCACCTCTGTTGCTGCAGGTAGCTGATCTGGGTGGAGCGTGGCTGCTGGAGTTTCTGATTGCGTTCTGGAACGCGCTGTTGGGAGTCGGGTTTTTGGCTCGGCGGGAGTTTGGGCAGACACACGGCTCTGCCCCTACACCCCGGGAACCTCGTCCTCTATGGAGGGCGCAAGCAATGGTTTTTGGGTTGACGGGATTGCTGCTCTGGGGAATCTGGTTCGGGTATGGTGTCATGCGCGGAGTGGAGGTGGCGAGACGCTCGCTGCCCAATCCCCACGATGGAATACCCAACTATGTCGTCGCGCTCATACAGCCGAACCTGAACCTGGCACGCGCCTACACCCCTGCAGAGTGGGAACCGATTCGGATGCGCATTGCACAGCGAGTGCGACAAGCAGCGGCGCAGAAGCCACATCTCATCGTGCTGCCCGAATCGTTGGAGCCATATCCACTGCCCGATACAGAGGAGGCGTTCGAGTTCTGGCGTCGTCTGGCACAAGAATCGGGCGTGCCGATACTAATAGGTGGCTATCGCATCGGCAACCCCCTCACGCGCCAGTACACCAACACCGCCCATCTATTTTTGCCCGATGGCTCGTGGCGTTATCACGACAAGGTGCAACTCGTGCCGCTGGGCGAGACCGTACCGTTCCGCGAGCAGCTGCCTTTTCTGCAAGCGTTTGGGGTGGTGGAACGAGATTTACTGTCGGGTGGCTCGCTAAAGCCGTTGCCCGTGGGCAAGCTGCGCATCGGCGTGGTCATCTGTATGGAGTCCACTTACCCGTGGATCGCACGGGAGATGGCGCGGCGAGGGGCGAACCTGCTGGTCGTGATGTCCAACGAGTCGTGGTTCGGGCGCACGGCAGCCTTAGAGCAGCATTTGGCGTTCAGTGTGTTGCGTGCGGTGGAGACGCGCCGCTGGCTGATTCGCTCTGCGCCCGAGGGCATCAGCGCGTGGATCGCCCCCAACGGGCAGGTGTGGCGCGTGCCCGCCTTTCAAGAGGCGACGCCGTTGCAGACCGTGCGCCTGATAGAGGAGCCAACGCTCTCTGTGCGCTGGGGCGACTGGATTGTGGCACTCAGCGCAATCGTTGTGCCAATCGGCTTTGCGTATAATGCCCGCCTGCGTCATCGAAGCACCGCTTAGCCTCAGCAAACGCTCTTGCAGAAAGCGAGGATACTTCTGTATCGTTCGTAGGCTTCCTGCCACATGGCGGTCTCACGCGGCTCATAAAGGGTGGGAGGAAGGGCGCGGCGCACCTGCTCCCGTGCCTCGTCCAGCCCGTTCAAATAGCCTAATCCCATCGCCTGCACCAGGAGGTTGCCAACGGCGGTCGCTTCGACGGGACCTGCCAGCACGGGACGCCCCGTGGCGTTGGCGGTCGCCTGACAGAGCCAACGATTCTGCACGCCTCCCCCCACGATATGCACCTCAGGAATCTGCCAGCCGCAGACCTGTTCCAGCCATTCGATGACGCGTCGGTACTTCAGCGCAAGGCTCTCCAGAATGCAGCGCACCATCTCGCCCGGCGATTGCGGCATGGGCTGTCCTGTCTCTTGGCAAAATGCCTGTATGCGGGCGGGCATATCGCCCGGTGGCAGGAACCGCGCGTCGTCGGGATCAATCAGCGAGCGGAAGGGAGGCGCGTCCTGTACTCTCTGCATCAGCGCCTCGTAGCTCCAATCATTGCCCTGCGCTGCCCATGTGCGCCGACACTCCTGCAACAGCCATAGCCCCATCACATTTTTGAGCAGGCGGAACCGCCCATCGACACCCCCTTCGTTGGTGAAGTTATGCTGTAGCCCTTGCTCGTTGATCACGGGTTCGGGTGTTTCCACGCCGACCAGCGACCATGTGCCTGAGCTGATATAGGCGGCTTTCGGGTCTGAGAACGGCACGGCTGCCACCGCGGAGCCTGTGTCGTGCGCAGCAGGTAGCACCACCTTCGCGCCTGTGAGTCCCGTTGCATCCGCCACTGCGGGTTCCAGAACACCCAGGATCGTGCCCGGTGGGCGTATCTCGGTAAAGATGGAGGTCGGAATACCCAGCTGGGCAAGCATCTCGCGTGCCCAGTCGCCTGCGCGAGGGTCATAGCACTGGGTAGTGGTCGCGTTCGTGAATTCACACACAGCCTCGCCCGTCAGCCAGTAGTGCAGCAAATCGGGAATGGTCAAGAAGGTGCGCGCCTGCTCCAACTGGGGGTCATGATGCACCACAAGCGCGTACAGCTGATAGAGGGTGTTGATAGGCATGAACTGGATCCCCGTGCGCTGATAGATCTCCTCTTTTGGGATGCGCTGAAAGACCGCGTCCATCATGCCTTCGGTGCGGCGGTCACGATAGTGCACGGGATTGCCCAACAGCTGCCCTTGCCGATCCAACAGCGCGAAGTCGACGCCCCAAGTATCGATGCCGATGGATTCGATGGGCTGCTCCGCTACGCGCGCGGCACGCCACAGACCTGTCAGCACCTCATCATAGAGCCTCAGAATGTCCCAGTAGAGCGTGCCGCGAACATGCACAGGCTTGTTGGGAAAGCGGTGCACCTCTTGAATGGTCAAGTGATGCTCGCTCAGATGTCCCAGCACCGCTCGCCCGCTTTCTGCCCCGATGTCCACTGCCAGCAGAGTGGGCATGGCAAGTTTTGTGTTCGGCATGCGAAGTGGTTTCCCTGTCGGAAATGACAAAAAGCCTTTCTGCTCCCTTGACAGAACGCCCTAAGATGTGCTATAATAGGGTGTCTGATCCATTTCTGGATTCAGCGGAAGGAGGTCCAAGAATGATGAGAGTTGCTTGCGTCGGAGTGGTGTTGGCTTTGTATAGCGCGTGGACCTACGCGCAGGTGACGACAACCATCGGCAACGGCGTTACCGGCGATGGTTCTCTCCTTGTTCCCGTGGATGAGCTTGGCGCCTGGTATGTGAACTTCAACACGGGCGCAGGCGGCGACCTGTATGACCCTGTGGGATTTACTGTACCCGGAACCCCAACCTTTGCAACTGGTACCTACCTGTTTGTCGGTACGAGCTATCGCGAGGCGCTGGTGGAAGAGCCAACCTGGGCTCAATCCTGGGACGACACTTCACTGACCCATAGTGTGACCTCTTCGTTAACCGCGTTTGACTATGCCTATAATGACGGCGTTCCCGACACGGCGAAGTCTGGTTATGATGTGACCAGTGGTGACGGCGTGGTGAACCTGCACATCGACCTGACCACGGCTGTGCGCCGCCCTGCCTATGTCGTGCAGGTCTACCGGATCACAAACAACGCGAGCACCTCGATAAACTTTAAGCTCTACCGTACCTGGGATATGGACCTCGTATGGGACTTCAATTTTGAGAATGACCAGGTATGCGGTGGCACCTTCGGTGGTCAGGGCTATGCCTCGCAGGGCGAGGAGGGCATCCCAGAGATTACCTTCAGCCTGAGCAGCCTGAATCCCATCAGCTGTTATGTGGGTTCCAAGCGCACCTATGTCGTGGATCCGAATGACCCCAGCTGTCCCGTTATGGGCTACGGCACGGACTTCCAGGAGTGGAACGCCTACGGTGTACCATCCTGCTGGTGCAATTTCGTGGCGTACTTCGGCACGGGGCCTGGTTGCAGCAGCAGTGGTGCGTTTGGTGACGGGCATATCGGTGTGGAGGTGCCGGTCTCGTTGGCAGCCGGTGCCACGACTGAGGTGGTGTTCGTCCACACCTACGGCAGTGGCACACCCGCCCTGTGCAACCTGGCGGATGTGAATACCGATGGTGTGGTGGACGATGCGGACCTGCTGGAGATCCTGTTCGCCTTTGGCAATACCGCGCCGAACGCCGATGTGGACACTAACTTCGACGGCGTGGTGGATGATGCGGACCTGCTGAATGTGTTGTTCAACTTCGGTAGCAGCTGCTGATTTGTCCTTTGACCTCCCCTTCCCTGCATGCGGGGAAGGGGGGTCTTTTCCACCTTATTACCCCGATAGTTGCAAGATACGCCGTCCATCTTTGCTGCCCAGAATCGCTTCGCAGGCACGCTCAGGATGGGGCATCAGACCCAGCACATTGAAGGTGGCGTTCGCCACGCCTGCAATCGCCTGCATCGAGCCGTTCGGATTCCACGCCTCGCTGAGCGTGCCATCAGGCGCACAATAGCGAAAAACAATTTGCCCCCGCACCTCCAGCTGATGCATGGTCACCTCGTCGCACACATAACGCCCGTCCCCATGCGCAATCGGAATACGCAACACCTCACCCTTTCGGAACAGGCGGGTGAAGGGCGTTTCGTCATTCTCCACGCGAAGATAGACATGCTTGCAGATAAACTTCAGCCCGATATTGCGCGTGAGCGCGCCGGGCAGTAGTCCCGCTTCGCAAAGAATCTGAAAGCCGTTGCAGATGCCGATCACACGCCCGCCGCGCTCTGCAAAGGCGCGTACCGCGTCCATAATGGGGGCAAAGCGAGCAATCGCGCCCGGGCGCAGGTAGTCGCCATAGGAGAAGCCACCGGGCAGCACCACAAGGTCATAACCATTCAGACGCGGTTCAGCATGCCACACATAGTCCACCTCGTAGCCCAGCACATCGCGCAGGGCATAATAGGCATCCCGATCGCAGTTGGAGCCGGGAAACACCACTACCGCAGCCTTCATTCATCCACCACCTCGTAGCGGTACTGCTCGATCACAGGGTTGGCGAGCAGTTGCTGGCACATGGCTTCAAGCTGGGCATGTGGATCGCCGTCGGGCGCCAGTTCGATCTCAAGATACTTGCCGACGCGCACGCTTTGCACGCGCTCAAATCCCAATTGGTGCAGCGCGTTCTGGATGGTGCGCCCCTGCGCGTCGAGCAGCGTCGGTTTCAGCGTGATGTAGACTCGTGCCTTCGGCATGGCTGGATTGTACCTGAGACGCGCCAGTCCTTTTGTAGCAAGGGGAAGCCTTCCGCTTCGCGCTGTTCCAGATACTTCAGGCAGCAGGCGCGGGCAAGGGTGCGGATGCGGTGAATATAGCTGGCTCGTTCCGTCACGGAGATACTGCCCCGCGCGTCCAGCAGATTGAAAATATGCGAGCATTTGAGCGCGAGGTCGAACGCGGGATGCACCAGTCCGCGCTCCACAATGCGCTGGCTCTCCTGCTCGTACATTTCGAACAGCCGAAACAGCATCTCGGTGTCGGCTTCCTCGAAATTGTAGTAGTTATGCTCCAGTTCGGCTTGATAGTCCACATCGGCATAGGTGATGCCCTGCCCCCACTCCAACTCCCACACGCTGTTCTTTTTCTGGATGAGCATAGCGAGTCGTTCGGGACCGTAGGTAATCTCGGCGCATACGGGGTCGCATTCGATCCCGCCCACCTGTTGGAAGAAGGTGAACTGGGTGATTTCGGTGCCGTTGAGCCACACCTCCCAACCGACGCCCGACGCACCCAGCGTGGGCGCCTCCCAGTCGTCCTCCACGAAGCGGATGTCATGCTCCTCGGGCTGGATGCCCAGCGCCCGCAGGCTCTCCAAGTAGACATCGACCACATCGTCGGGCGAAGGCTTCAGAATCACCTGATATTGGTAGTAATGTTGCAGGCGCATCGGGTTGCGGGCGTAGCGTCCATCCGCGGGGCGGCGTGTGGGCTGCACATAGGCAACATTCCACGGTTCGGGTCCCAGCGCGCGCAAGGCGGTGGCAGGCGCCATCGTGCCGGCACCCACCTCCAAGTCATACGGTTGCAGAATCAGGCAACCATAATCTGCCCAGAACTGCTCCAGCCGCATCAGCAGTTGCTGAAAGGTCATATTTTGATTGTACCCATCGGGGACAATGCGCTCCTACTCCTCCTCGGTGAGGGGCTGGATCAGGGCGATGGGCTGCCCGTACTCGACCGCTTCCCCGTTGCCCACCTGCCAGCCAATGAGAGTGCCCGTAACGGGAGCGGGCACCTCGTTGGGGATACCCAGCACATTCACCGTCGCGATGGGCTGCCCACGCTCCACGCGACTGCCAATCTCAATCGGTAAAAGGGTGCAGTAGCCGACCATTGGGGAACGCACCTCGATTGGTCCGGGGGGCTGCCAATGGCTTTGTGTCTCCTCTGGCTCTGGGGGAGCCGCGTTCTGATAGCCTGCCAGAAAGAGGGGCGGCATGGGTTCTTCGTGCGGTGCCGGCTCAACGGGTGCGCGGCTCAAGCGCACCTGCGCCCCATTCACACGCACCTCCAGCAACGAGACGCCACGCTGGCTCATTAATCGCGCCAACCGCTCCAGCTGTTTCAACCACTCCGTCACAGCTTCCATTTGAACACCACCGTCTCCACGATTCGCAGGGCATAGCTCAGCGCCACGATCACCAACGAGACATAGAGGATGAGCGCAGCGGTCTCGTTCGCGCGCGCTGCCGCTTCCAACACGCCTTTCTGTGCCTCCGAGGGCATCAAGGTGAACCGCGCCAACAGCTGATCCAACAGCGAGAGGAGGTTGAACACTCTCTCCTGCAGGGGGGCACGGAAGAAATAGGCGCAACCGATGATTGTGCCCACCGTCAGCGGCGCAAAGAGCTGGTACTTCTGGCGCTGATGTTCGTTATAAATGACGCATTCGGCGCACCGCGCCCGCAGCTCTGCTTTGGTCAGCGTCTTATTGTGCGGGATATATTTCGCGTTCTTTTCAGGGTCATCGCTGAGGCGCACATTCTGGAGCGCCATCACGATGGTCTTTTCCTCACACATACAGCCGACACCTTCGCGCCAGCAGGTGCGCCGCGCATGGTAGATGGGGCAGCGCTGGCGCACATAATCACGGCAAAACGGCAACTGCCAGCACTTGCCCAGAAATCGTTGCTGCACCTCCTGCTTGCTGACCCCTGAGCCGAGCTTCAGCGTCTGATCCAGCGCGGCGCCATAGCGCATGCGCCGAATGCCTTGGGCAATCCCCACAAACACCACCAGAATAATGCCCGGAGGAAACAGAACCCACATCAGATTGCGCAGTTGGCTCAGTGCGAAGTCGCGCAGGGACCCAGGCGGTGGCAGGTTCTCAATCTGTCCCAGCAAGAAGGGTACACCCCAGTAGAAAAAGAGCGCGAGCAGCACCAGAACGAAGCCGACGACCTCCTCTTCCAGATAGTTCCAAGCCAGCCCTATGACCACCATCCCCGCGCCCAGCAGCGCCAACCGTCCAAACAGGGTCAAATTGCCCTGGATTCGCGCAACATCCGCCGCGTTATAGCTTCCCTGATCAGCCAGCGCAAACAGCGCATAGAGCAAATACGCCAGCCCCACCACGAACAGGATTACCCCCACCGTAATCATGCGGTAGGTGATGGTGGTAATCCAGCGCAGCACAATCTGCTGCTGATATTCCCGCTGCACCGATGGTCGTCTTGTCGACATGGGATATCTCCCCCGTGTAGTTTACCTGATGAAGATAGCGGGATATGCGGTGTGCATGTCGCCTGCCGCGGGTGGAAGGGGGTATAATCCCGCTGACGGAGACGCGGCGGGAGGTGATTTGAGTCGCCATGCAACGCACCTATCGGCGGCTGATTGGGGTGATGGGCGGCTCGCAATGTAGCGAGGCACAGTATCAGATGGCGCGGCGCGTGGGGCAGCTAATTGCCGAGCGCGGGGCAGTGCTGCTCTGTGGCGGGATGACGGGCGTGATGAGCGCGGCTGCCCAGGGCGCAAAGGAGGCAGGCGGGCTGACCATCGGCATTATGCCCGGTGCCAACGCCCACGAATCGCCTCCAAACCCTTACATCGATATCGCGCTCTTCACAGGCTTGCGTGAGGGGCGCAACTATGTGAACGCCTGTGCCTGCGACGGACTCATCGCGATAGGGGGTGGCTACGGCACGCTGTCCGAAATCGCGCTGGCGCTCCGATTGGGCAAGCCGCTCGTACTGCTGGACAGCTGGCAACTCCAGATTGAGGGGCAGACGCCCGACATCCCGACCGCGCAAACTGCTGAAGAAGCCATCGAAAAACTCTGGGCGATGCTTCCCTAAAAGCACGATGAAACGCATCGAGGCAATCATCCGACCGATTCGGTTCGAGGCGGTCAAAGAGGCGTTGAACGAGATCGGCGTCTACGGGATGACCGTCACCGATGTGCGCGGCTTCGGACGCCAGCAGGGGCACACCGAAAAGTATCGTGGCAGCACCTACACGATTAATCTCCTGCCCAAAATCAAGCTGGAAGTGGTCGTGCCTGACGAACGGGTGGAGGAGGTGGTCGCCACCCTGATGGAGGCGGCACGCACGGGCGAAATTGGCGATGGCAAAATCTTCATCGCGGAGGTGCTGGACGCGATACGCATCCGCACAGGCGAACGCGGTGAAGCCGCCCTCTAAAAACTATCTATTAGACGACAATGCGGCTCTTGTTCTCTTTTGAGGAGCCAGCGGAGTTGGCGAAGGCAACGGCAAACAATGTGCGCCTGCAGCTTGTTTCGCAGGGGGCAACGCATGGCAAGCGTGCGCTGCAGGTGGAGTTCCTGCCCAATGTCGACTGGCCCAATCTGATGTTTCGTGCCGAGACGACATGGGATTGGCGCGGCTATGGGGGCTTGGCATTTGACCTTTACAATCCGACACGCGAGGCGGTGCGCTTTGGCGTGCGTGTGGATGACGATCCACGCGCTGATGGGCTGCGTTTCTGCCGTCAGGGGGCGCACATCATTCGCCCGTGCAGCCGAATCGCGTGCCTATTCCCTTTACAGCACAACTCGATGGATTTCGGTATGCGTGGTCTGCCGCCGCTGGGGAAAGGCATGGTTCGCATCGGAATCACCAACGAAGGCAAGGTTCGCCTGGACCATATCGTGGCGTTCCAGATTTTTCTCTGGCGCGATGAGAAACCGCGCACGCTGATCATCGATCACATCCGCTTGATTAAGTTCGAAGAGCCTCTGGAAGGCATCGTGGACGAGTTTGGGCAGTTCACACGCGCCGACTGGCGCGGCAAAGTGCGCAGTATCAGCCACTTGCGTCGCGTGGCGACGCTGGAACGGCGCACGCTGGAACGCATGCCTGTACCTGACGATTTCGACGAGTATGGCGCATGGAAATCGGGTCCGCAGCTAAGGGCGACGGGCTATTTTCGGGTGGAGAAGGTGGATGGCAAATGGTGGTTCGTCGCACCAAACGGCAAGCTGTTCTTCTCCACCGGCATGGACTGCGTTAACTACGGTGACCCCACCTTCATCACGGGGCGCGAGACGATGTTTACATGGCTGCCGCGTGAAGGTGAGCCACTTGCCAAGCATTATGGGCATGCTTCAGGTGCATTGATGGGACCGATCAAGGAAGGCAAAACTTTCAACTTCTACACAGCGAACCTGGAACGCAAATATGGCGAGAACTATCCTGCGCACTGGCGTGAGCGGACCCTGCGACGCCTGCGCTCTTGGGGATTCAACACCATCGGGAACTGGTCGCTCTGGGAATGGCATCAGAATGGTCAGATACCTTATGTGGCGACAGCCTCCGTCGGGGGTAATCATAAGCGCGTGCCCAGCGGCAGCGACTATTGGGGACAGATGCACGACCCCTTCGATCCCCAATTCGCTGCAAATGTGCGTGCCAGTATCGCGCCTGTTGCCGAGCGCGTTCGCCACGACCCATGGTGCCTCGGATTCTTTGTCGACAACGAGCTGAGCTGGGCAGGTCAAGGTGAGGAAGGGGGGCGCTATGGGTTAGCCTATGGCGCTCTCAGTCTCCACGCCGATGAATCGCCTGCCAAACGCGCCTTTCTGGAGCAACTCCGTGGGAAGTATGGGAGCATCGAACGATTGAACGAAGCGTGGGGCGCACGCTATGAGTGCTGGGACGCCCTGAAGCCGCCCGTGCCGTTACCCCATGCGCCCACCCGCGCCCGACAGCAAGACTTCAGCGAGTTTGTGCATGCCTTCGCCAGACGCTATTTCCAGACGATTCGTGATATTTTACGCGAGCTGGCTCCCCATCACCTCTATCTGGGTTGCCGCTTTGCTTGGTACTCTTTGGATGCCGTCGCGGTCGCCGCCGAGCTGTGCGATGTGTTGAGCTTTAACATCTACGCGCCCAAGCTGGACCATAAAGCCTACCGCTTTCTGAACACGTTCGACAAGCCTGTGATTATTGGTGAGTTCCATTTTGGCGCGCTGGATCGAGGCATGTTCCATACAGGGCTGGTCGCAGCAGCTGATCAGCGCGAGCGCGCCCGCATGTACGAGGAGTATGTGAACAGCGTGTTAGACCATCCGCTGTTTATTGGATGCCATTGGTTCCAGTATATCGATCAGCCGCTCACGGGGCGATGGTACGACGGCGAGAACTACAATATCGGCTTCGTGAGCATTACCGACACACCGTATCCGGAGATGGTTGCGGCGGCTCGCAAAACGCATGGAGCGATGTATCGGCGGCGGGGGCGGGCGATGCGATAAATCCGCCCCCTACTCCTCCACAGGTGAAAAGTAGATCACGGTAACCAGATCATCGGGGCTAATCGGGCGGTCATAGATGCGTTCCAGCAGCGCAATCACATCCTCGATGCTGCGGAACTCCGGGTTCTCTCGCTCGATGTCGCGCGGCGTCAGGTCGGAGATGGGCTTCACCTCCACCCGATCCAGAATCGCCGTGAACAGCTTCTTGCGCTTTCCGAACCGCTGCCCCACCGTAATCCAGACGATTTGCCCCGTCTTGTATTTGTTCGACTTATCGCCCAGACGGATGGTCGCGGTCTTGCGCAGTGAACGCAACATGTCCGCATACAGGTCCGTATAGAAGTTCAACGCAAACATTGCATCCATCCCTCGCCTATCATTCCATGAAGACGATTCGATTCGTCAATTGTACCTCCTGCCGTGATGGATACCGATTGTGGGGTATATTAACCTACAACGGAGGAAATCGCATGCCCAGGATCGAGAAACAGGTCGCGGTCAACGCGGCG
The DNA here is from genome assembly GCA_002898555.1 of bacterium HR15. Classification (GTDB taxonomy): domain Bacteria; phylum Armatimonadota; class Fimbriimonadia; order Fimbriimonadales; family GBS-DC; genus HRBIN15. Next base: position 6,111 of record BEHR01000008.1, on the reverse strand, counting down.
CCGGAGCAGGTCTTTCAAGTGTTGCAACAGTTCGAGGCGTTCAACCAGTTTCTGCCCCATGTGAAAAGCGTGCAAGTGGTGGAGCAGACTGCCCCCACGGCTGTGCTGGATTGGGTGGTCGTTGCGCCGGGCGTGGGCGTCGAGGTGCGCTGGCGCTCCCATCAGACCGTTTATCCCGAAGAGCAGCGCATCACTTTCCGCCCTGATGGCGACTCGCTGGTGCAGCTGACAGGCGAGTGGCGCGTGCAGCCTGCGGAGGCGGGGGCTACCCTCCATGCCGTGATCGATTACGAGGCGAAAGTGCCGCCCATCTTCGCTGCCATCGCCCAGAAAGCAGTCGACGACATTATCGAAGGCTGGCTGAACGGCTTCAAGCAGCGGGCGGAGGCGTTGCATGGCGAAGGTTGAACTGGAACTCATCATCCATGCGCCGGTGGAGCGCGTCTACGCCGTCGCGCGTGAGGTGGAGGCGTTCCCCCAATTTATGCCCGATGTGAAATCGGTGCGTATCCTCGAAAAGAGCGAGGACGGCCGGCGCACGCTTACGGAATGGGTCGCCTACGCCTCACAACTGCGTCTGCAGGTGCGATGGACCGAGGAAGACCTCTGGAACGATACGGAACACACCTGCCACTTCCGTCAAGTGAAAGGCGATTACGACCGTATGGAAGGTGTCTGGCGGTTTGAGCCGCACCCGGAGGGCACGCGCTTCTATTGCGAACTGGACTATGACCTGCATGTGCCTCTGCTGGGACCCATCGTGCAGAAGGTGGTGCACCATCTGGTGATTCAGAACCTGAAAGGTATTATGGAGGGCATCCGGCGTCGCGCGGAAGAAGCGGGCAAGTAGCGCAGGGTAAACCGATACGATGCAGCGGGTTGGGCGATTCGAACGGACATGGCGGCAGGTGCGCATCGTGCTGGAGGCAATCAAGTTCGAACATACCCTCTTCGCCCTGCCGTTCGCATTAATGGGGCTGGTGTACGCTGCCGACGGGGCGCCCTCGCTTCGCACGCTGGGCTGGATTCTGGTCGCGATGGTGGGGGCGCGCACCGCCGCAATGGCATTCAACCGCATCGCCGACCGCGATGTGGACGCGCTCAACCCACGCACGCGCAATCGCGCCCTGCCTGCGGGACTGCTGACCGTGCGACAGATGGCAGCGCTGATGGTGGGCGCGATTATTGCTTTCGTCTACGCCGCCTATCAGCTGAACTGGCTCTGCTTCTGGCTTAGCCCCATCGCCCTCCTCATCATTCTGGGCTACTCCTACTCCAAACGCTTCACCCCGCTCTCCCACTACTGGCTGGGGCTGTCGCTGGGAATCGCGCCCAGCGCGACATGGATTGCGGTGCGTGGCACATTAGAGCTGCCACCGATGCTGTTGACGCTCGCCGTTGCCTTCTGGGTGGCGGGATTCGATATCCTGTATAGCCTGCAAGATTATGAATTCGACAAGCAGTACGGACTGCGCAGTTTGCCGGAAACACTCGGCAAGGCGCGGGCAATTGTCATCTCCCGCCTCTCGCACCTGCTGTGCGTGGTTCTCTTTGGGTTGGCTGGCTGGACACTGCAGGCAGGATGGCTTTACTATGCAGGGGTCGTCTTCGCTGCCCTGATGCTCGCCTATGAACAGTCGCTGGTCAAACCCGACGACCTGAGCAAACTGGACATCGCCTTTTTCACGATGAACGGCTATGTAAGTATCGGGCTATTTGTTTTTAGCCTATTAGATCGGCTTTTGTAGGCAGTTGCTTTTTCGGTGTGCTGGAGGGCAGGGCTGCCCGCCGAGCCGTATGGTCATTTTACGGTGTTGATGACAAGCAGGGAGTAGGTTCTACTCACCAAAGCGATGGAACGCTTGATCATTGGCAGTGTGCCCTATATGAACGGTGCACCGCTCACCCGCTGGTTCGAAACCGAGTCGGGTCGGCGGGTGGCAGAGGTGCGCTACGCCGCGCCCTCGATGCTGGCGCGCTGGCTGGAGGCGGGCGAGGTCGATGTCGCGCTGGTCTCGTCCGTGGAGCTATTTCGTCGCCCCAATACCCAGTTTGTGCCCGGTCTGGCGATTGCCTCGCGGCGCGAGGCGTTGAGCGTGCGCCTCTTCAGCAAGACCCCTCTGAAGGCAATGCGTTCGGTCGCACTGGACGAAAGCTCGCTGACCTCCGCCGCGCTGGTGCGAATCTTGCTAACACGGGTGTACGGTGTCCAGCCGCGTTATCAGAACCATCCGCCCGATTTGCACGCGATGCTACAGCGGGCGGATGCCGCCCTGTTGATTGGCGATGCGGGGATGAGCGCGAGCGGCGAGGGGCTTTATGAGATAGACCTGGGCAAAGCATGGCAAAAGTGGACGGGGCTGCCGTTCGTCTGGGCATTATGGCTGGCGAACGCCGACGCGCCGATGCCCCTGCTCACGGACCTGATGCAGACCGCGCTCGCGTGGGGCGAGGCGCATCTGGACGCGATCATCGAAAGCGAGGCGCGGCGTACCGGGCTGCCACAATCGCTCTGCGCCCGCTACCTGCGCGAAGTCATGACCTATCGCATCGACGAATCGCTCCTTCAAGGGCTGGAGCGGTTCCACGCGGAGTGGCAAGCGATGCGGAATGAGCGGGGCAATCCCGCGCACCTTGGCGATCGAGAGATGACTTGAACCGAACTTGGAGGGCGGGGCTGCCTGCCGAGCCGAATCTGGAGGGCGGGGCTGCCTGCCGAGCCGAATCTGGAGGGCGGGGCTGCCTGCCGAGCCGAATCTGGAGGGCGGGGCTGCCTGCCGAGCCGTAGTAATGGCAAAAAATCTTTTGCCCTTACTTTTGCCAATTCACCCTCCCCCCAACACATTCTGCGCCTGCACCAACCGAGTGCGCACCAACTCCACCACCGCCCGATAGACCTCCAACTGCTCCGCCTCGCTCAGACCCAGCACCTCGAACACCACCGCATCCAGCGCACGGCGGTCGGGCAGCACTTTGTCCAGCGATACCTCTTCGGGGCGGATGTTGCTATAGTCTCGGTTCGGCTTGGGCAGCCCCAATTCCTCAAAAATGCTCTTCACCTCGCGCTCTGCCATCTGCTCAAAAGCCTTCAGCAACCGCTCGCGCTGTTCATCGGTAAAGGCAGCGGGGTTGGGGATGAGAGACTCCTTGATTTCATAAACTTTCACATCTACAGGCCCACCCCCTCCCCCGTAAGTGCGTGCTTGAATCTCCAACTGAAGCATATACCATGCCGAGTTAACAAGCGTCTTCACAATACTATCATCTGTGTAGCTATCATAAAGACGGGCATCAGCATAGTATCCTGCATTTTCAACCACAAAATACCTTTCACGGTAGGTCATCGTCCAAAGCAAGTCACTCGGAAGATTAGCAGGCAAAGTCCACCAAACATCGCGTGCAGCACAAGTCGGATTATGCTGATACCCCCGCTTCTCGCCCCACTGGATGTATGACCACGCCAGTGGGTAGCGCTGTTTCCACGCATGCGGGGCGTGCAGCTGCCCGCGCAGGGCATCGGGCGGCATAAACACCAAATAGCGCAAGTCTTCGGGACGCACGCGCAGCGTCTTCAACTCGCGCGGCGACTTAATCACAGGACGCAGCCACTCAGCCTCAATCTCCCCTTGCCAACCCGCGCCGTTTTTCACCAGAACCGTCGCGCCCACCTTGCCCCCTATCACATCCGCCACGCGACCGTTCACAGGCTCCAGATAGAAAAACTCATTCGCGCCTGTTTTGATACCGAAACGCACCTCCGCCACATCGCCCAGTCGCACCAAGAGCGGCTGCAGGTCGGTCTCTTTCGCCAGATAGTACTCGTCGCGGTCGCGGGCTTTGACGAGGTGGTATCCGCTGTTGTGGATGGCGTCCATCGTGCGCAGCGGCTTGCCGACGATGCGTTCCACTTCGGCAAGGTTCACAATCTTGGGCAACAGGTCTGCAAGTTGCATAGTGGGGGATTTATTTCGGTGGGGTTGTGGGGTTTCCTGTTTTGCCCTCACCCCTTGCCCCTTTTGCCCTCACCCCTTGCCTCCTCTCCCAGCGGGAGAGGGGACGGGGGTGAGGGTTCAGCTCGCCAGGAGGCTCGCCCTCCATTTGAGGATGTTTTTTTCGGCTCGCCAGGAGGCTCGCCCTCCATTTGAGGATGTTTTTTTCGGCTCGCCAGGAGGCTCGCCCTCCACTCCCCTCTCCCACGGCGTGGGAGAGGGGACGGGGGTGAGGGAAAACAAAACACCCCTCCCCCACGCGGTGGGAGAGGGCTGGGGGTCTTTATAAAGACCAATTTCCCCCTTAAATCCCCAAATTCGCCCCTTAAACCCCCCTGAAACCTTGACACTGATGTATGACAGTGTGGTATAATAGGGAGTGATGGAAGCCACACAAGCGATGTGGACAATCGAGGAGTTAGCGCAGTTAGCTCAAGAGGCGCTGCGCGTTGACTACTGGGGTCAACCCAGTCGTCAGGCGCGGGATTTGCCCTCGCCCCGAGCGATTCGCTACTACACGATGCTCGGATTGCTCGATCGTCCCATCATGCGCGGGCGTGTTGCCTACTACACGCAGCGACACTTAGCGCAACTGGTGGCAATCAAGCGTCTACAGGCGGAAGGCTTGCCGCTGGTGGAAATCCAGCAGCGCCTCTACGGGCTGACGGACGACGCGCTGGAACAGATTGCACGCCTGCCAGCGACCCTGAACGGGGGCAACGGGCAAACGACCCACAGTCGACGCCGTCGTTTCTGGGAGGTCACCCCACCAATGCCCGAAGCGCTCCCTAAGCAACCCGCAGTCCAAACATGGCAAGTGATGGCGCTTGCACCGCGCGTACAACTCCACCTGGCAGTGGAGACCCTGCTGGACGCTGAAGCGGTACGCCAGATCGAGCATGCAGCACGCCCCCTGCTGCGGCTTCTATCCGAGATAGGATTAACTACCAACACGGAGGCTAGACACAATGCCAAAGACGATTAATGTTCCGGTCCTGCAAACTTTGCCAGCACCTTCGTCGTCGAACGGGCTGGGGACGCTACAGACTTCGGTGGGCAACCTGCCCCTGACCAAGTTGGCGGTGGAGGCGGATGTTTGCGGTGTGTTCGTGCAGACGATTGTGCGTCAGACCTTCAAGAACCCCACGACGCAACCCTTGGAAGCCGTCTATATCTTTCCGTTGCCCGACCGCGCAGGCGTTGCCGATTTCACGATGCGCGTCGGCAGTCGCGTGATTCAAGGCGTGCTGCAAGAGCGTGAGCAGGCGCGTCAGGAATACGAGCAGGCAATCCGACAGGGGCATCGCGCGTCGATGCTGGAAGAGGAGCGCCCCAATGTGTTCACGATAAGCGTGGGGAACTTGATGCCCGGCGAAACCGCTGAGATTACCCTGACACTTAATGGCTTGCTGGAGCTGGACGCTGGGGAGGCGACCTTCCGATTCCCGCTGGTCGTTGCGCCGCGCTACATTCCGGGCGTACCGCTCGACGACGACTCGGTGGGCTATGGCGTCGTTCCAGATACCGACGCGGTGCCCGACGCTTCGCGGATTACCCCGCCCGTGCTGCTCCCGGGCTTCCCTAACCCCGTGGAACTGTCCATCGAAGTTCGAATCGACGGACGCACCATCCCCGTTCAAGATCTCCGCGCTTCCCTGCACACGGTAGCGATTGTCAATCGGAACGGTCTTTACACCGTCCGCTTAGATCCGGGCTATTCCCCCGACCGCGATTTCATCCTGCGCTTCCGACCGGCGTCCGACGAGATGACCTCGCGTGCGTTGCTGGCGCCCGACCCCAACAACCCCAACGAAGGTACGCTGCTCACGCTCATCTGCGCCCCCGATACGATACCCGCCACCACGCTTTCCCATGTGGTGTTCCTCGTAGACCGTTCGGGCAGTATGGAAGGGTGGAAGATGGACGCAACGAGGCGCGCCGCAGGGCGATTGATCGACTCGCTCGCTCCCACGACCCACTTCCAACTGCTGGCGTTTGACAATACAGTCGAGGCATTTGCTCCGCACCAGTGGAGCCGCGCCGATAACCGCAGTCAGTTCGCAGCGATTCAGTGGTTGGCACAAATAGACGCGCGCGGAGGTACTGAACTGTACTTTGCGCT
>BEHR01000007.1 GCA_002898555.1 bacterium HR15 | reverse complement strand
ACGATTGTAAACGTATTATACATTCTCGATAACACCTTTGTCAAGGGGGTATAGAATTCCTTTACAATATCCGTGTAAACGATTTTACGGCACAATACATTCTGTCATTTCGAGCCGAAGGCGAGAGAACCCCTCCTCAAGACATTTCCCCACACGCGCTCAATAACCCTTCGAGACATCCGGAAACCAGCGCGGATCGGGACATTTCTCTCCCTCCCGAGGCCAGATAATCTTCTGGGTCCGCTGGTCTTTGGTATAAAAATCAAAACCATACTCTATATTGCCATCACCAATATCCAGCACCATCAGCACACAAGCTCCCCCAACATAGGGGACGCCACAACGCGGACGCGGCGGACGAGTGTGACAATAACACATTGCTACAAGATTATCACGCATATAAAGAGCAATTTCATCACCACCTATCAGGTATGGCTTTCTAGGATCGTGATCATTCGCTATAATCCCATAATACTCTCCGCTCAAAGGGCATTTTATAACTTTCAGACCTTCTGGAGAGAGCCGCCACATCCTAAACTCTTTTATCGCCTCTTCATCCCAACGATCGTTATTTTGCATCCTTATTAACTTGTACTTCATATAAATCGTCCACAGATTGGCACGACACTTCGCCTCCAACACACGATAGCGCACTATCTGCACCACCGGAAATAGCAGCGCTGCTAACGCCGCTATGATGACCAACACTACCAGCAACTGCTTCAGCGTAAAGCCATAGCCTCTCATCGCTTCCCTCCTGACCGCATCCGTTGTCGATTTTTGTCCAGCTGCCGCCGAACGGTTTCCTCTGTTATCTTCGTCTGGTTCTGCTTACATCCTGCCTTTTCGGTGCCCGTTAGGGCAGGTACAGGGGCTATGCGGTCAACTAGCACTCTCACTTCGGGACGACTATAGAGATAGGCTAAGGCGAAAAGATAGAGCATAGCCCCTGCCATAAGAAGCACAGCCCGTGCGATATGTTTTGACCTGCTCATCGCGCCTCCTGTTTGGCAACTGTTGGGATTATCGGGGTCACGGGAAAAGGTATAGGTGTTCCTGGTGGACCCCAGATAATCGTCCCAGGGGGTGGGCCGCAAGGATTACCACCGCAATCTTCGCCTGCACTCTCGTAAACCACACTATGAAAGACCCACTTAGAAGGCGTACCACAGGATGCACCACTGGGATATATACATCTGTATTCCCAACACCGCTCTATTGCATAAACGCGGAGATTACACTGACCAGTGGGAACCATGGGACACAGGGGTGTATTAAAACGACAAAGCAGTTGCCTTCGAACTTCCTTGGGTCCATAAGGACCATCCCACACGCAAGGCATACTCAGACCTGCGCATCTGGCTCCTATAGATGGGGGCGAGTCGTTGCAACGGCGGGGTAATCGCGGGTCGCATTGCCAGCCTGACACGATGGCGGTCGTCAGCAGGCTTAGTCCAACAGCTGCACCCGGTAGGATGCCAAAGTTTCGCCAAACAATCGGCTTTTTGCTCATCGTTCTGTTCCTCCTTCAGAGGGGTGTTCGCTTCACCCCTCCACATTAATTAATCGTCTGAAACCCTGCCGCTGGTCCGCCAATCGGCTCCCTCGCAACTGCGGGGGCAACACGAGCGACACACACACAACAAAGCGGCAAACGCCTTTGCCGTTCCCTTCTGCGCCAACATCTGGCGCACCCAACGCAAATTCCCTCGTCGCATCGTTGTTGCCTCCTTGTTCCAAAAGGTTCGCTGCTATTTATAGCCCATCCTGCAGGGGTTTGTCAAGGAGGGCTTGCAAAGTCGGTTTTGAGTTCAAAAAGTGCTGTCAAGACCCAGAAGACGCCAAAAATGGCTCACTGCCCACGCATCTTTTTGAACCATCTGAGCAGCTTTACAGGGCAAGGGCACCCTTGCCCTGAACCGCACCTGCTGCCGCCCCATCGCCCCTGAAAGGCGCACAGACTTCAGCTGGGCAGACACGGAGGTCTGCCCCTACACAATTGGGCAGACACGGAGGTCTGCCCCTGCATGCCCATAGGTTCGCCCTCCGTTTGGGTTTTTGGTAAAAAATTTTCTCCGCCCCACATGGGCGCCCCGTTGGTTTATCGGGGTAGGACGCGCCAGTGACCGTTCTCTAAGCGCGCTGTGTAGCCTGTGCCGATGAGCAACTGGTTCAGAGCGTCTGATAGGGTCGCATCGCGCAGATCCAGCACGACCAGTGGGTTTGTGTCATGCGTGGCGGGTAGCCATTCGATGGGTGTCTGGTAGGCGTCTGCCAGAATGGCGAGCGCCTCGCTAAGATGAGCACGCAGGCGCAGGTTTGCCCGCGTCATAGGAGGATAGCCTTCGGGCACGAAGAAAGCACGATGTTGGTCATCGATGGTCCACCAGAGCGTGGTGGCATAGCGTGAGTTACTTTGTTGCAAAAGCAGTGGCAGCGGGATTTCGATCGCTTTGCCTGGTTGGAGCCTGCCCTGCCAGATACGCTGCGCCAGTCGTGGTGGCAAATCGGGCTCAGGTGACCAGGCAAGTATCGCGCCCGCTTCGCGATTCAGGGTGGCATGCAGAACTGGAATGCGCTCGCCTCCGCCCACCTCGCGCCATTCGAGACGGATGCCGGATGGCATCAGGCGTGGAGGGGGACCAATCTCGACCGCTTTCTTCTTTGGGAGGAGCAGTTCGAAACCTGCCATCACGCCGCTGGGGCGCGCGCTGAAGAAGCCCAGCAGGAACAACGCGGCGGCAGCCGCGGCTGCCCCTACCCAGCGCCAGATCAACCCCCGCTGGCTCTGCACTCGTGCGCGTTGATGTCCGCGCACATAGGTCATGATACGCGCATGCAGGTCGGTGGGTGCTTCCGGGGCGGGCAGCTGCGCCATCGTGCGCCAAATACCCCGCTGGAACTGCCACTCGCGTCGGCAGGGGGCACACGCGCTCAGATGTGCCCGTAGCGATTCCGCAATCGCGGGGCTAAGTGTGCCCTCCAGATAGTCATTCAGCAGAACTCTGACCTGTTCGCACCGCATCGCTTGGCTCCGAGTATGTTGGACTATCGCCCGCTTCAAAAAGTTCCCGATAAGGTTCGAGCAGGGTGCGCAGGGTCGCCCGCGCACGGTTCAGGCGTGACTTAATTGTGCCTAATGGCAAGCCCGTGGCGACGGCAATCTCCTCGTAGGAGAGCTGCTCCACATGGAACAGGATCATCACCACGCGCTGATAGTCGGGCAGCTGATCGATGGCTTCACGCAGCACGCGCTCGCGCTCGCGCTCCAGCAGCTGCGCATGGAGGTCCGCGCTTTCGTCGGGGATGGGCAACTCCATCGGTTCGTCATCTTCATCGGAAGAGATTTCCAGGGGGAGATGCTGATGGCGTTGCTCCCGCTTGTAGAAGTCGAAGTAGACATTCTGCACGATTCGGTAGAGCCAAGTGGAGAGCTGTGCATCACCTCGAAAGCGTTTGAGGGCAGTATACATGCGCAGGAAGGCTTCTGCAGCGACATCGGCGGCGTCGTCGGTGTTGCCAGTGAGGCGGTAGGCGTGCTGAAACACTTTTTGCTCATAGCGACGCACCAGCTGGTCGAAGGCGGTCTCATCGCCCTCTTTGAAGCGTTCGATGAGCCACTCGTCGCTTAGTTCAAATCGATCCAGCCCATTCACATTCGCGCCTCCCATTCGCCCCCACGCACGACCGCTTCCCGAATGGCGAGCTGCTCTTCATCGGATAAGCCGATGGAGGAGCGCATCTGCTGGATAGGTTTGGCGTAGACGCGCATCTCCTGCCGGCTGTGGATCCCGCTCAGCACAATCCCGTCACCATGGCGGTTCAGCAAAGCAATCGCAAAGCTCTGCTGACCCCCGCTGTCGGGGAAAGCATCGTAGCGCAGGATGCCCACCTGCTGAAGGCATCGATCAGTTTGACTCTGCAACTGCTGCAGATGGTTCCCGTGCGCTTTGAGTGTTTCATCCATCAGGGAGACGCGGCGCAGGGTTTCGTACAGCAGTCGCTCCAGCGAGTTGCCCTCGCTGCCCGTCATCAGCTGACGCCAGCGCTTTTGCAGCGTGTGCCAACGCGATGTCAGCCACAGGTTCCAGATAAGCAGTCCCACGACGGCTGCTACGAGCAGCAGGTTCACATCCGCACTGCCTGCCCAGTTCCGAATCGCCTGCCAGTCCATTACTCAGATTCTACCGAATCGTGGGCGTTTGGGGTATAATAAAGGCATCCTGCCGTGTGCGTGACGCCCGAGGTGGGTCGAACCGTCGCCGAATAATGGCAGGGGGCGATGACCACGCTGAGTGGCAGCGTCGGTGATCCCGACGAATCGCGAGGCTGGTCTCAGCTCCCAAAAGGAACCTGTGGGGTTCGCGACCCCAACGGCGCACGGCACGGCGGGGCATCGAACACCATGCCGAAAACAGCCACAGCACGGTCAACACGCAAGTGCAAGAAGCCGCTCTCGGAAGCGGAGTTCCTGCGCTTGCCTGATGACGGGCGTAAGTATGAGCTGGTGGACGGGGAGGCAAAGGAAGTGCCCGCTGGCTTTCAACATGGCATTCTGGCAATCCATCTCGCTGCCCAACTGCTTCCCTCTGTCCGTCCATGGGGCTATGTATGCGACTCCAGCACAGGTTTTCGAATGGTGAACGGGCGAATCCGCTCACCTGATGTCGCGGTCGTGGCACGGGCGCGTGTTCCAACCTCAGACATCCCGAAGGGTTTTTTCGAAGGTGCGCCCGACTTAGCCATCGAAATCGTTTCGCCCTTTGAAGATATGCCTGACCTGTTGAGCAAAGTGGCAGAATATTTCACCTCTGGCGCCCAACAGGTCTGGCTCCTGTTCCCTGAACAGTGCGAGGTGGTGGTCTATCACACGCCCTTTGACGCCGTGCGTCTGCACGCGGAGGATGAGCTAACAGGGGGAGAATTCCTGCCCGATTTTCGGATCAAGGTGAAGAAACTGTTCGAAATAGGGTAACAGGCAGGAGTCTTGGGATGCATGCTCGAATGGACTTCTTTATCAGGAGGGTCTCTCTATGCGAAAATATGCAACGGCGAACGAATTGCTGAATATTTGCTACGAGCGGGATGCATCGGACATCCATATCGTGCCGAATGAGCCGCCCACTTTGCGCCTCTATGGGCATCTGGTGCGCCTGGAGGAGTTTGGCGAACTTAGCCCAGCAGATACGGAACGCCTTTTCCGCGAGGTAGCCCCTCCACGCGCGATTCATGAACTGGAGCGCGTGCGCACCGCCGACTTCGGCTATACCCATGAGAAGGCGCGGTTCCGCGTTGCCGCCTATTATGAAAAAGGTGCGATCGCCATCAACTTCCGCTTGATCCCGTACCGACTGCGCAGTTTCGAGGAGATCGGGCTGCCCGACCATGTGAAACGATTGCTGCACCTGCCGCGCGGGCTGATCCTGGTGACGGGTCCCACCGGTTCGGGCAAGACCACGACCCTTGCGACGATGATCGACTATATCAACACCCACCGCGACACGCACATCGTCACGATTGAAGACCCCATCGAATATTTCCATGAGCCGAAAAAGTCGGTGGTGAGCCAGCGGGAGGTCGGCGTCGATGTGCCCAGCTTTGAGGAAGGTGTCATCCGCGCTCTGCGCATGGACCCCGATGTGATCCTGGTGGGCGAGATGCGCGACTTGAGAACCATCCAAGCCGCCATCACCGCTGCCGAGACGGGGCACCTCGTGTTCTCCACCGTCCATACCACAGGAGCTGCGCGGACAGTAGAGCGTATCGTCGATGTGTTCCCGATGGACCAGCAGGAGCAGATCCGTGTGCAGCTCAGCACGAACCTCGTGGCGGTCATCTCGCAGTTATTGTTGCCGCGCGCGGATCGCCCAGGACGAGTTGCTGCCTTCGAGATCATGATTTGCACGCCGGCGATCGGACACATGATTCGCGAGCGTAAAATTCACAGTATCGAATCGGCGATTCAGACAGGGCATCAACTCGGCATGATTACGCTGGATAACCACCTGCTGTTCCTCTACCAGCACAAGTTAATCTCGCGCGAGGAGATGTACCGCGTCGCGCAGAACCCAGAGGAGATTGCAGCGCGTCTGGGCGAAACGCTGCCCGAAACAGCATTAGCACGGCAGGCGATTTAAAGCGCATCGCAAACAGTGAATACGAATGGAGCGGTTTCGCGAGAAGGTAGTGTGGATTACGGGCGCATCGTCGGGCATTGGGGAAGCGCTGGCTTACGCTTTCAGCCGCGAAGGCGCGCATCTGGTGCTATCCGCACGCCGAACAGAGCGTCTGGAACAGGTGCGTGCCAACTGCACCGGTCCCGGCAAGGTCCTGCTGCTGCCCTTCGACATCACCCAGACCGATTGCCACTCCACTATGGTCGCAGCAGTTATCGAGCATTTTGGGCAGGTCGATATTCTGGTTAATAATGCGGGTATTTCACAGCGCTCCCTCGCGCAGGAGACCTTGCTGGAGGTAGATCGGCGATTGATGGAAGTGAACTACTTCGGTGTCATCTCGCTGACCAAAGCCGTGTTGCCCTTCATGTTGCAGCGTGGCAGGGGGCATCTTGTGGTTATCAGTAGCCTGCTGGGTAAGTTCGGCATCCCGTTGCGCTCCGCCTACTGCGCGTCCAAACATGCGCTGCACGGCTTTTTCGACGCGTTGCGGGCGGAACTGCATGACCAAGGCATTCGGGTCACTCTTATCTGCCCTGGCTGGGTGCGTACCGAAGTCTCCATGCATGCCCTGCGGGGCGACGGTAGCGAGCATGGCATTGTTGACCCATCCATCGCCAAAGGGATGGATCCCAATGTCTGCGCTCGCCGCATCCTCAACGCGATCCACAAGCGCAAGGCGGAAGCCTATATCGCCGGACCCGAAAAGCTCGGCATCTATCTCAAACGGCTTGCGCCGGGGCTGCTCCACTGGATTGTCCGACGCCTGCCAATACAGTGATCTGGGCACATGAGACAAAGAGGAAGTCTCCGCATCGTCTCGAATCCTCTCTCGCACGGGAGGCGAAACTATGGCGCAAGAACTGTTTCCGGTCAACCCACCAGTGAATCGGCTTCAGGGCGCACTGCCCAAAGTGGGGATTCGCCCCGTGATCGACGGGCGGCGGCAAGGCGTGCGTGAGAGCATGGAAGCCGCTACTATGCAGATGGCACAGAGCGTTGCCCGATTCATCCATGAGCATCTGCGCCACGCCTGTGGGCTGCCCGTCGAATGTGTGATCGCCGACACCTGCATTGGCGGTATTGCCGAAGCGGCTGCCTGCGAAGCGAAATTCGAGCGGGAGGGCGTCGGCGTCAGCCTAACCGTGGCACGCAGCTGGTGCTACGGCTATGAAACGATGGACATGCACCCCACACGCCCCAAAGCCGTGTGGGGCTTCAACGGCACGGAGCGCCCTGGCGCGGTCTACCTCGCCGCCGCGATGGCGGCCCATGCCAACAAACGCCTGCCCGCTTTCAGCATCTATGGGCGCGATGTGCAAGATGCAACCGACTTTGCTATCCCGCCTGATGTTGCCGAACGCATCCTGCAATTCGTACGCTGTGGCATCGCCGTCGCCACCATGCAGGGCAAAACCTATGTGTCGATGGGCAATGTGTCGATGGGCATCGTCGGGTCACTGGTAGACCAGGACTTTCTGCAACGCTATCTTGGCATGCGCACGATGACCATCGACATGGTGGAGTTTGTGCGCCGGATGGAGCGCGGCATCTATGACCATGAAGAGTACGAACGCGCCCTGCGCTGGGTCAAAGCCTATTGCCAAGAGGGCAAGGATTACAATCCCCCAGACAAGCAGCTCACCCGTGAGCAGAAAGAGCGCACATGGCAGCAGAGCATCCAGATGGCGCTGATTGCACGCGACCTGCTGGTAGGCAATCCGAAACTGACGGAGATGGGCTATGAAGAGGAGGCCCTTGGCTTCAACGGCATCGCGGGCGGCTTTCAGGGACAACGCCAGTGGACAGACCACCTCCCTAATGGCGACTTTATGGAGGCGATCCTGTGCTCCAGCTTCGATTGGAACGGCATCCGCCAGCCCTACATCTTGGCAACCGAGAACGATTACCTAAACGCGATTTGCATGCTGTTCGGACACCTGCTGACGGGCGCAGCGCAGATTTTCGCCGATGTGCGTACCTATTGGTCACCCGATGCCGTCAAGCGTGTGACGGGCTGGACACCCACGGGTATGGCGGAAGGCGGCTTCCTGCATCTGATCAACTCCGGACCTGCGGCGCTGGACGGCACGGGCGAGCAGACACGGGACGGTAAACCGGCGATGAAGCCATGGTGGGAGGTAACGCCGGAAGAAGCCAAGCGTTGTCTCGAAGCGACCACATGGCATTGCGCGATGTTGGAATATTTTCGTGGAGGCGGCTGGAGCACGCGCTTTCGCACACGCGGCGGCATGCCCGCCACGATGTTCCGCCTGAACCTCGTCGATGGGGCCGGACCCGTGATGCAGATCGCTGAAGGCGAGACCATCGACCTGCCCGATGAGGTCCATGCCATGCTGGACGAGCGTACCAATCCGACTTGGCCCACCACATGGTTCGTGCCGCGCACGACAGGACACGGCGCGTTTCGCGATGTCTATACCGTGATGGCACATTGGGGAGCAAACCACTGCGTATTGAGCAGCGGACACATCGGCAGCGAGCTAATAACCCTCTGCTCGATGCTGCGCATTCCAGTGGCGATGCACAATGTGCCTTCGGAAAAAGTGTTCCGTCCGCATCAGTGGAGCATGTTCGGCACGGCTGACCCCGAAGGGGCAGATTTTCGGGCATGTGCCGCCTATGGCGCCCTCTATGAATAGCGTGGCGAACCCACTGCCCCATTTGGGTTTCAATTTGGGGTACACTAACAAGCACAGGGAGGTTAGCGATGCGAGTAGACAGGATGGTTGTCTGGAGCGTGTTGTGTTGGGGTTCTTTGGTGATGGCGCTGGCTCAGGTAGAGCCGCGCGGCGAGAACCCTGCGATCCGTGTAAACACCCTTTTCGGCTCCACTGGGCTGATCACCGTACCCACTTCTACCACTACGCGCGTGGAACGGTTCCAGTTGGGCACCGCCTTCGGGCACAATGTGCGCACAGTCTCGCTTAACTGGGGCGTGTTTGAGGGCATCGAAATTGGCGGTACGGTTGTCGACCTCACCAACGCGGATAACAAGGTCATTGGCACAGCAAAGGTCACCATCATTCCACAAAACTTCGACTGGCTGGAGCTGGGCTTCGGCGTGATTGATCCCTTCGACGCGATTGATCAGACGGTGTATGGGGTCGCCAGCGTGAATGTGCGCGTGCCTACCGAGGAGGCGCAGAAGGCAGTTCGGCTGCGCTTGCACTTGGGCTATGGCACGGGTTTCTTCCGCGAGAAGCTCATCGGCGGCGTGGAGGTGTTTCTGGACAAGCGCTTCAGCATCATTGCGGAGTATAACGGCGCGGACACCAACGCCGCGTTGCGCTATGTGCATGACAATTCGCTGCGGTTGCAGTTGGGCACGCAGGCGAAGGTGATCTACTTCAGCACGACCTATGGGCTGAGTTTCTGATGCAGGCGAAGCTCACCCTCTACTAAGAGGTCGCTGCCAAGCCGTCTGATTTGGGGGTGGATCACCTGCCAGGCAGAGGCAAGCAAGGCGACGCCCTCCCCCTCGACAAGGGTGGGGGCGTCGCGCCCGCCGATCAGCAAGGGTGCATAGAAGAATGCGATTCGGTCTGCTAATCCCGCCTGCAGAAAGGAAGCGATGACCTCGCCACCACCCTCGACCAGCATGCCAATCACGCCGCGCTGCGCCAAGTGCTCCACCACCCCTGCCACTGGCACGCGCCCGTGTGCATCAGGGGGCAGTGCGACAATCTCCACCCCCTGCCGCTGGAGAATCGTTGCTTGGGGTGGCACAGGCTCGGTGCAAAAGATGAGTGTAGGGGCATCTTGGGTTTGAGCGATGCGAGCGGTGGATGCTGTGCGCAGGCGTGAGTCCAACACCACGCGCAACGGCTGATTTTTTACGCCATGCAGGCGCGCCGTCAGCTGGGGATCGTCCTTCAGCACCGTGTTGACCCCGACCAACACGCAGCCATGCTCGGCTCGCAGCCGGTGCGCCTCGCGCCGCGCACGCTCGCCAGTAATCCATTTCGAATCGCCTGTGCGCGTGGCGATTTTGCCGTCAAGACTGGCTGCCCCCTTCAGGGTGATGAGTGGGCGACCGGTTCGGTGATAGTGCAAGAAGGCACGATTAATCTGTTGTAGGCGTGTCAGCAAGGGCTTGGCGCGTGGGTCGTCCTCATGAAGCTGTTCCACCTGCATGCCTGCCGCTTCCAGCTCCTTCAGCCCCTGTCCGGCAACTTTCGGATTCGGGTCGCGCATAGCGACCACGACTCGGCGGATGCCTGCCTGCAGAATCGCTTGGGTGCAAGGGGGCGTGCGTCCATGATGGCAACAGGGTTCCAGCGTCACATAGAGCGTGGCGCCATGGGCGCGCGCACCTGCATGGCGCAGGGCAAACACCTCCGCATGGGGCGCGCCAGCGTATGGGTGGAAGCCCGTTCCCACCAGTTCCCCATCCGCAACGATGACCGCGCCCACATGTGGGTTTGGTGCGGGGAAGCCCCGACCCGCCAGCTGCACAGCACGCTGCATCCAGCGAAAGTCCGCGTCGCTCAGCGCCATAGGTACCCTCGCGATTAGTTGGGCAGATCCGCTCTGCCGGGTGGGTCCGAATGGTCAGAGGGTGTTTGTTTGGGGCGACCATCCGCTTGGCGTTGCTGCCGACGACGGTAGTCTTCGCGAATCTGCTCGGTCATCTCTTCAAAGGCACGGCGATGTGCCACCCGATAACGCTCCAGCGACTGGCGAATATCCTTCAACACGACCCACACCAGCGCGCTCAGCAGCCCCATCAGAATCAGCACATAGCCGCCCGCAAGGCGCAGCCACATCTGCTTCGCCTCATCGCCCTCCACGGGCACAGCACGCTTCAGAAGCACCGCCACAGGAATCATCGCGACCAGCGCGATGAACAGAATGGTCATCCACACCTTGTATGACAGTTTGAGTCTCATCTTCGGTTCTGGTCAAACAGTTCGGACAGGTTAGAAGGGTGTGCTCGCCCCATTAGGAGGTTCGCCCCCCAGTCGCAGCGAGGCGCAGGCTTTCGATGCCCATCGTGATGCTGGGCGCGCTAAAGACACTGGCACCCGCTACCAACACCTGCGCGCCCGCTTCCACAAGGCGTGCTGCGTTTGCAGGGGAGACCCCGCCGTCCACTGAAAGATAGATATGGGGCGCCTCGCGCTCGATCAGCTGGGCGGCACGCTCCACCTTGGGCAGCATCAATTCGATGAATTCCTGCCCGCCAAAGCCCGGATTGACTGTCATGATGAGCAAAATATCCAGCACGGGCAGGATGGACATCACCATTTCCAACGGAGTGTGCGGATTAAGCGCAACGCCCGCCGCAATGCCATAGCTTTTTATCTGTTCGATCACCCGATGCAGGTGCGGGCAGACCTCCACATGCACAATCAGGTGGTTCGCGCCCGCCTCTACAAATGCTGGCAGCAGCTCCCACGGCCGCTCGATCATCAGATGGACATCGAACGGCAACGGTGAGTAGGGACGCAAGGCGGCAATCATCGGTGGACCGAAGGTGAGATTGGGCACGAAATGCCCATCCATCACATCGAAATGGATCCAGTCGCTACCGGCACTCGTGAGCGCTTCCACAGCTTCCCGCATCCTGCCGAAATCGGCGGACAAGATGGAGGGCGCGATTTTGACCTTGGACGATTCAGCCGTGGGACGCTTCATCGGGCGATCTCCTGCACCAGTTGGTTATCCACAAAGACACGAATGCGAACACGCTCGCCATGCGCCTGAATGGGGAACTCGTAGATGCTCCCTCCTACCTTACGCTCGTTCACCACCGTGCGCGTCCCATGAGCATCCTCCACTTCGATGCGAATCGTTCGGTCGGGCTGATCGGTTAGGTCCACCTTGACGACAAACTCGCGCAGTTTCGGTTGCCCCGGCGGATTCAACGATTCATCCTCGCCTTGTTGAGGTGGTGGAGTAGACGGTTGCTCCAGGATGGAAGGCTCCTCTGCGGGTGGGGTGAACGCTCCTTGCCCGACGCTGATGATGAGCTTAATGGGCTGTGAGCGGTCGATGCGCGAGCCAGCAGGTGGGATAGTGCCAATCACAAAGCCAAACGGGATTTGCGCACTGGTGCGCTCCTCGGTGGCGTCCATCACCGCCAGCCCTGCACGCTCCAGCTCGGCACGGGCACGCGATTCGGGCAGGTTGCGCACATCGGGCACTGTCGTGAACTTCGAGCCTTTGCTCACCCACAGGTACACCTTACTGCCACGACTGATGAGCCGACCTTCGGGTGGTGAGACCGAATAGACCACGCCAGGCGGATACTGCTCGCTATATCCCTCCTGCTTGACCTCCGGCTCAAAGCCCGCTTTCAGCAACATCTGATTCGCTTCCTGCAGCGTTTTACCGACCACAGGGGGCACAGGGCGGTCTTCGGGAGCGACTCGCAGCGCGAGCATGATCGCGCCGCATATAATCAAGCCCAAGACAACCAGAATTACCATTACACGCAACATAGTGCGGAGCCATCCGGGAATATCCTCTTCGCTTTCCTCCTCCGTAGCAGGTCGCGCGAGGGGTGGTTGCGCGGCGAAGCTAATGGCACTGCCTGTGGGCAAGCTCGCGATGGGAGCGGCGGTCTCCATCGGGGACCAACCCAGCGGTCTGCCGAATCGCAAGGCATCGCGCACCGCTTTGAGATCGTTCAGCAGGGCGAGCGCGTCGGGATAGCGTGCTTCCGGTGACTTCTGCAAGCACTTTGTCACGATACCCTCCACCGCGCGTGGCACGGCAGGATTACGCGCACGGAGCGAGGGGACAGGCTCATGCTCATGAGCCTCTGCAATCATCAACGGGGTGTCCCCGGTAAAGGGGGGTGCGCCCACCAGCATCTCAAAAAATATCACTCCACAGGCGTACAGGTCACTGGCGACGCTGGGCGTTGCCCCTCGCAGCACCTCGGGAGCGGTGTAGGTGACCATGCGTGCTTCGTGCGCTGCGCTCAAGGTCGGATCGGCTTGATACACTCCACGCATCTCGCTGCCGTTCAGCCATACATGCCATTCGGAGCCGACCAGCACATTCGCTGGACGCAGGTCCCCATGGACCAGCCCTGCCCGATGGAGCGCGTTCAATCCCTCCACGATGCCAATCATGATTTCCACCGCGATAGGCACGGTGAAGGGCGCGGTGCGTCGGATGCGCGTCGCTAAGTCCAACCCGCGTACAAACTCCTCGACCAGAAAGAGCTGCCCGTCCTCATCCTCTAAGCTATACAGCGTAATCAGGTTGGGATGGCGCAGGCGCAAGCGTGCATCGACCACTTGCTGCAGCCGTTCGCACACGCGCGGATTCTGGTGGTAGGGCGAGCGTACCAACTTGACCGTAACCACACGCCCCTGAACCAGGTCGCGAGCGCGATACACATCAAACAGCAACCCCTCCGATAGGCGTTCGATCAGTTCGTAGCGGGTTGCCAGCACATTCCCTGTTAGCGCCATGCTCTGGCTCGCCTGCCTCCCTGCTAATAAGAATACCTGTTATCGTCCCTGCATCGCCTGGGCGATTAATGTACGGGGCGGAATGAATTCGATCTGTTCCTCCATCAGCTGGAGCGTTTCGACGGTGGCGTTCGGGCTATAGCGCAGCAGCTCACCCACGATGGCTTCGGTGGATTCTTCGGGTGTGGACGCACCACTGGTGACGCCAATGGTGCGGTAGCGCTGGACCCATTTGGGTTGCACCTCGTGGGGTTCAAGCAACAGATAGGCGGGCACACCCTGCGCCTCGGCGACCTCGCGCAGGCGATTGGAGTTGCTGCTGGAGCGACTGCCGACCACCAGCACCATTTCGGATTGCTGGGCGAGCGCTTTGACCGCTGCTTGCCGATTGGTGGTCGCGTAGCAGATGTCCTCTTTGGGAGGCAGCTCCAGATGCGGGAATCGGCGGCGCAGCACCTGCAAGATAGCGTTCACCTCGTCCACACTCAGCGTGGTCTGTGTGGCGACGGCGAGTGGGCGATCGGGCGGCGGCTGTACTTGCTCCGCCTCCGCAAGGTTGTCAATTAAGGTGACCTGTTCGGGAGCGTGCCCCATGCTGCCGATGGCTTCCACATGCCCGCGATGCCCGATATAAAGAATGTGGTAGCCCTGACGAGCAAAGCGGCTGATTTCACGATGCACCTTGCTGACCAGTGGGCAGGTCGCGTCAATCACGCGCAATCCACGCTCAGCGGCTTGCTGACGCACCGCAGGCGGCACGCCATGTGCGCTGAACACCACCGTGGCGCCAGGTGGTACTTCCGCTAAGTCCTCCACAAAGATGACCCCGCGCTGCTCAAACGAACGCACCACATGCTCGTTATGCACAATCGCGTGGCGCACATAAAGGGGTGTCCCGAACGCCTTCAGCGCAAGGTTCACCACCTCAATCGCATAGGCGACCCCGGCACAAAATCCACGCGGCGCCGCCAGAATCACCTTTTCCATGCATTCCACAGTATACCCAGCGGAGAGCCATTTCTGGCGGTTTTACCGAGGTGCATCCCGATGTGAAATGGTGTATAATAAAGGCTGGGAAAGGAGCCGCTATGAACAAGTGGAAATGGGTTGGTATCGGCATCGTTTTGTGTGCGATCCAGAGCTGGGGTTGGACACAGCTCCAGCCGAATGCGCCCTGGCCTTCGCTGGGACGCGACTACCGAAACAGCCGTCGCACCACACTGGGCGCACCAACAAACGGGAGCCTCCGATGGACCTATAACGCAGGAAGCCGTACCTTTGCCTCACCGGCTATCGCGGCAGATGGCACGATTTATTTACCAACTGCTGCGGGGGTCGACGCCGTAAACCCAAACGGCACACGCCGCTGGCGGTGGTCTGCAGGTATCGGGGTTCCATTTTGCACCCCGGCAATAGGCGCAGATGGCACCATCTATGTGATTGGCAATCCCAACGATGCCCAACTCATCGCGCTTAATCCGAATGGTACGGTGCGCTGGAGCCTCTATTTAGGGGGAACGGAGGTGCGTTCCTCGCCTGCCATCGGACCGGATGGACGCATCTATGTCACCAACGGGCAAACGCCGGGAGGCTACCTTTATTGCATCAACCCGGACGGAACGGTCGCCTGGCGACTTTATCTGGGCTGGGAAGCCAACAGCACGCCCTGCTTTGGCGAGGATGGCACTATCTATGTCGGCTCGGCAAACTACCTGAATGCGGTTCGCCCTCATGGAACGCTCCTTTGGCGATTTCCCGCCTACTACCCCATATGGGGTACGGTCGCGCGGAGTGGAAACCAAATCTTTTTTGGTTCATGGGATTGGACCTTTCGTAGTGTTAACTTATCAGGGCAGCAGCAATGGATAGTCTTAACAACGAGCATTTTTGAGGCAGGTCCCGCGCTGGATAGCGATGCCGTGTTTTTCGCGTCGCGGGATGGAACGCTGCGAAAGCATACGCTCTCCGGAGTGCTGGGGTGGCGCGCATCGCTGGGCATCATTGCTTCGCCCCCAGCAATTGGAGCGGATGGCGTGGTCTATGTGGTGGGTAATAATGGGCAAGTTCTCTACGCCATTAACCCTGCCAATGGGCTAACACGCTGGCGTGCCAGCGTCGGCCCAGCGGCATACAGTGCGCCCGCTATAGGGGCGGATGGCACGGTGTATCTTCTGAACCATAGCGGGCTACTCTATGCCTTCGGGCCCATGAGTGGCTTCTTGTTGGGCGGCGCGGAGCTACAAGGTTGGAACAATGGCTACGAGGGGATGGAAGCGGTTGTACAGTTCTACCAGGATGGCGAACTGAAGTGCGAAATGATTGCCCCTCTCGATGCGAGTGGGAACTTCTTTCTATCGGAGACGCCCGTAGGCGAGCATGACATTAAGATACGCCTGCGTAATTCGTTGCCAGGCGTGGTACAGGGTGTTCATATCGAGACCGATTCGCCCGGCTATGTGTATGTGGTGTTGGGCAACGGTGATATCAACGGTGACGGTGTGGTGGATGACGAGGACCTGCTTGCCATCCTAACAGCATATGATACCTGGAACCCCACGCTGGATCTGACAGGCGATGCCTATGTAGACGACGCGGATTTGATGATTGTGCTGTTCAACTTCGGTTCAAGCGGGGAGTAAGGGTATAATCGGCGGATGGCGAATGGCAAATAGCGAATGGCAAGTCGCGGGGCGGGTGCGCCCAGAATGGGATAGCTGGTTGCGCCGTTTACATGGAGGTGCCGACCCGTTCGCTCTGCTAAATGATGTCCTGGAATGGGCGCGTAAGCAGACCGCTGCACAGACCGCCCTGCTGCTGATCCCAGCACGGGGTGGACAAGAGATCGATTTTGTGCTGGTGATGGGGCAAGGGGCGGAGGAACTGCGTGGCTTGCGCCTGCGCCCCGAGGAGACCGTGCTGGACGAACTGCTGCAAAAAGGCATTCCATGGCGGTACTATAACGAGGGCGAGCAGGTACCTCACTCACGCGGTATACGACGGGGCTTCAAGGGGTTGCGCTCTGGGGTCGGTGTGCCCCTGCCAGGAATGCCCGGCAGCGCATTGGTGCTGGTTAACCATCGCCAGCATGAACCGTTCACCGAGGAAGATGAGGCATTGCTCCTCCAGATTGCCCCGTTCTTCACTCTTGGAATGCACTTGCACGCGCTCAAACAGACTCTGGAATGGCGCGAGCATGCGCTGGGATGGCTGTGTCAGCTACCGAAGCAGTTAGGCGAGGAGTTGAGCCTACAGCAAGTGCTACAAGTGGTGGAGCCGATATTGCGTGCGATCTCGCCCTTGGCAGGTGGCATCTGGCTTTATGATGAGGAACGCACCCGTTTGCTTTGCACCCTACGCTATGGCACGCCGCTGCTCCCCGAAGCGATCGAGCCCGCCACTTTACCTGCCAGCGACTGGCAGGATACACCCTGTACGATTCCCACCGAGCAGGGGTTGAGCGCGAACCTGTTTCCGCTGCAACTGGCAGGGCGGCTGCTCGGTGTGCTGATGGTGGGCACTCGGGAAAAGGAAACCGCGGAAATGACCGAAGGCCGTGTACCCCACTCTCTGACACTTGAAACTTTGGCAGGACATGTTGCGCTCCTGATAGGCTATGCCCTGCTCCATGAGCAGCTTGCCCGCCGTGCCCAGCATCTGGCGATCTTGTATGAGTTTTCGCTTCGGCTGGGTGAAACGCGCACGGTCGAAGCATGGCTTGCATTGCTTGCCGAGAACGCGCTTCGGCTGGTGCCGGCGGATTGCTGCGTGATTTACTTCGCGAGAAACATCGATGACCCCTTGACACGCATGGCTCGCTATTCGCCTACCGCGATACAACGGCTTCAGCCTGTGTGGGTCGCGCCGCCCGAGGATGTGCTGCTGAACCACTATCCCGATGTGCCCTACAGTCTGCCTGGCTGGGTGTATGCGTTTAATGCCCCACTCGCTGCCCCCGACCTTGCCCACCACCCACAAAATCTCAAGGAACCGCTGCCTGGGGGGTTTCAGTCCGCGTTGGCGGTGCCGCTGCAGCTCGCAGAGCAAGCCTTCGGGGCACTCCTGCTTCTGACGACCGCGCCCCGCGAGTTCACTCTGGCGGAGGTGGAGGCACTCTTTATGCTGGCAAACTTCGGTGCGTTGCACTTGCAGGCGAGCAGCGAATGGCGGACGATCAGGGATATCTAATGCGGGAGAGCCGAACCCATGCGAAAGCCCGTTCTCAGTCCCACGCGCATCCAGACCTATCTGACCTGCCGAGTGAAGTATTACTGGGCATACCTTTCCCCACTGGGGCGACGATTTCGTCGCCAGAACCCGGCTCTGGCGCTGGGGGCGAATTTACATCGCGTGCTGCAGGTGTTCCATCAATTGGGTGGGGCTGAAACTCTCTCACGGGAACAAGTCGCACACGCCCTGGAAACGCTCTGGAGTGCGGCGGGCTTCGAAACGCCCGCACAGAGCGAGGCACACAAGCAGCTGGGACATGCACTGATGGCAGATTATTATGACCGTCAAGCAACGCAGCCCTCGCCGTCTCGCACCCTGTTCACCGAGAAAATGCTGCGCATGGATCGGGGCGACTATGTGCTGGTCGGACGACTGGACCGAGTGGATGAGCATCCCGACGGCACGCTGGAGATTATCGATTACAAGAGCCAAAGAGAGGTGGTGACTCAGGAGCAAGTGGCAAACGACCTCGCGCTCTACTGCTACGCGCTGCTCCTACAGCATTACTATCCCAACCGTCCCCTATGGGTTTCCATCTATGCCCTGCGAGCAGGCGAGAAAGCCACAGTGGCTCTTACGCGCGACCAGCTACAGGAGTTCGCGCAGCTGTTGGATGATGTGGCTCAGCAGATTCTGCACGCTGATTTTGAGACGCTGCAGCCGGAGCCTATCCCGCACTGCGAGGTGTGTGAATACCTGCCGCTATGCGCTCGCCGTTTCGGGCTAACCCTCCCGCTCTAAGGCGTCTTGTCCTGTTTGCTGGCGGGCGGAGCTTCCTGCCAAACTGCTGGAGGGTTTGTTTCAGCTCACCGGGTGGCTCACCCTCCATTTGAGTGTTTTTGTTTTTTGGCAGACACGAAAGCCTGCCCCTCCACGCCCTCCATCAGGAGCGGTTCCAGCAGCTCGCGTGGCACGGCGGTGCGCAGCGCTTTATCCAGCAGGCGTTTCTTCATGGCTTGTTGCACGCACTCACGGCGCGGACAGAGATACGCGCCGCGTCCGGGCAACTTTTGGGTGGGATCCAGCATCACCCGCCATGCACCCGTAGCAGGGTCTCTCTGGCGGGTGAAGCGGAGGAGTTCGTGCTTAGGGGCGGTGCGTCGGCAGCTAACGCACCGCCGAATGGGCACATGTTTCATGGGCGTCGGGCGGAGGGAATGCCCATGCTCGCCTCGCCACGCGCGATATCCCCTTCCGAGCGCACATCGAGCTTCCAGCCCGTCAGCTGCTCGGCAAGGCGCACATTGACACCGCCTTTGCCTACTGCCTGACGCATCTGATGGTTTGGCACAACCACCAGCGCCTCCCGCTTTTCGGGGTTCAGAATGACCCGGTTCACACGGGCAGGGCTGAGTGCTTCCCGAATGAACTGCTCTGGGTCATGGCTCCACTTGACCACATCGATCGGCTCGTTGAACAGCTCGTTGCTGATTGCCTGAACGCGCATGCCGCGCGAACCGAGACATGCGCCTACAGCGTCGATGAGCGGATTGCGCGACGCCACCGCGACCTTTGTGCGCTCGCCTGGCTCGCGGGCGAGGGCTTTAATCTCCACATCGCCGCTGGCGATCTCAGGCACTTCCTGCCTCAGCAAGCAAGCGACGAGGTTCGGCTCAGTGCGCGAGGCGATAACGCGCACATCGCGCAGACGGGGTTCACGCCCCGGTTCCGTCGGTGGCAATTTGACCTCCAGCACATAGACCTTGATGGTCTCGCCGATCTCATACACATCGCGCGGGCTTTGATGCTTTTCGGGCAGCACCACCTCCAACCGCCCGTAGGAGAGCAGCACCTTCGAACCGATAAACCGTTCGACACGCGCGGGGATGACCTCCTTCTTGCGCTCGACCAGCTCCTTGACCGTATGTTCGCGTTCCAGCTCACGCAGTCGTTGCACCAGCACCTGCAGGGCGTTCTGCACCGCGATGCGTCCAAACTCTTCCACCGGCATATCGACCTCGATAACCTCACCTACCTCGGCATCCGGTTTGATTTGTTTGGCTTCCTCCAGGCTAATCTGGGTGTTCTCGTCCGTTACCAGTCCTACGACCTCTTTTTCCGCGAACACGCGGAAGCAATGGGGATAATCCGGGTTGAATTTCGCTTGAATACGCGCACTGCTGGGCAGATGCCTCTGACGCCGATAGGCGTTCGCAAACGCCCCTTCAAGGGTCGCCATCAGCTCATCGAACGGGATATTTCGCTCCCGTTCCAACTGTCTCAGTGCCACGATAATCTCTTCACAGTGCATCGATATACCCCCTTGGGCGCAGCGACGCTTTTAAAGAAAAGAGTGGGGCTGTACCTACATCCCACTCTTTGCCCACCTGCTGCGACCCACAAGGAGTATACCCGATGAGAGAGAGTTTGAAAATCTTTCCAAGAGCGAATCTTCGAGCCGCTTCACAGCACGCAGGCTTCCCCTAAGCGGGCAGCGGATTGTCTTTCGTTTCCGGCGCGGCGAGCAAAATCAGCAACCCCAACAGGAATACACCCGAAAGGAGTGTCGCCGCCCATTCGATGCTAAAGCGAGCAGTGAGCATGCCGAAAGTGTAGGGCGCAGCCGCTGCCAGATAACGCGCGACATTATAACAGAAGCCTATCCCCGTGGCTCGTAGGCGCGTCGGAAACAGCTCCGGGAAATAAACCGCATAGCCCGCAAAGAGTGAGGTGGTGAAAAGTCCCAGTAGCGGATAGAGCAGTAGCGCGCGTTCGAAGGAAGTGGTCAGGAAAAAAGTGGTGGGCACAATAAGCAGACACAACAGAAAAGTGAGCGCGAAAGTGGGGCGTCTGCCGATATGCTGCGCCAAAATCGCCCAGCCCAGCATGCCAAAAAACGCGCCGACCTGCTGCACCATCACGGCATAGGCTTTGCGCTCCTCCACCAACGCACGCAACTCCGGATCACCCGTCGGGTTAATCGCGCGGGTGAGCAGATCGGGCGACCATGTGCCAATACCCCAGAAGCCGACCACTCCCACCGCTGCCAGCCCCACCCCGATGAAGGTGTGCCGACGCCAAAGTGGCTCGCCAAACAGCTCGCTCAACGACCCCAAGTGCTGTCCCAGCGCGCGCGCCTGCTCCCAGCGCTGCGGCTCGCGCACGAACAACCGAATAATAAACACCAGCAGCGCGGGGAAAAAGCCGATCGCGAACACCCAGCGCCAGCCGAACTCAGGGGCGACTACGCGATAAATCATTGCCGCCATGAGATTGCCGATCGCGGAGCATGCCTGCATAATGCCCAGCGCGGTGGGGCGCGCATGGGCAGGGAAAGTCTCCGCCACCAGTGCCGCGCCCGCGGCAAATTCGCCCCCGATACCCAGCCCCGTCAAGAAACGCAATAGCGCCAGCTGCTGCCAATTTTGTGCCAACGCGCTCAACCCCGTAAAACCCGCGTACATCAGAATGGTAATCGCCATCGTGCGCGTGCGCCCCAACCGATCGCCAATAACGCCAAATAAAAAGCCCCCCGTCGCCCAACCGATAATGAACCAAGTCTGCACAATACCCGAATAGCGAGCCACCATCGGGTCTGTGGTGCCCTTATTCAACAGGTCTGCCACCGCGGGCTGGCGCGCCAGCACATAGAGCCACTGGTCCATCGTGTCGAACATCCAGCCTGCTGCCGCGACCGCCAGCACCAGCCAGTGATAGCGCGTCAGCCCACTGTACCAGCGGACGCCCGTCCGCTCCCCGCGTGTCGCCATTTAGTATAGCCCGGCTCTCTTCAGGAAATCGCGCAACTGCGGATACTTGTCTATTTCTGCCCGCAACCCCTGCAGCTGCATCTGTGCCATCTGGGCCACGCCAGGGTTAGCAAGCAACCTTCGAATCTGCTGCAGAATCATCTGTTGCGCAGCTGGAGGCACGAACTCATTAAAGGAGCCAGCGAAGGTCGCCTCCACGACCACCTTCCAGCCCTCATCAGTCTTGCGTAGGACATAGGTGGGACGAATGGTGTAGCGCTTCCCCTGCGGCGAGACCACCTCCATCGTCACAGAAGCTTTGGCGGTTTCACCCTCGACCGTGATAGGGCCAACCTCGACTTTGTCCACCTTTCCCATGTCCTGACGCCCATAGCCCGGATAAATGACTTGTACCGGGTCACCAAACTGCCGAAAGAGCATCAGCAATGGACCTGAGGTATCGGTGTAGCGAGCGACACGCTCCGCATCGTTCGCTTTGGCGGCGTCAAAGAACTGATTCAGCGCGTAGCCGGGCGATTTGGTGTAAATCAGGAAGTACCATAACAGCACGCCCGCCACCGCAACCAGCACCAGCGCGACAACGATGCCCAGTGCTCGTCCTGCGATCCTTCTCAACACGCATCACCTCCTGACTGTTTGTTCGACAGAGGGGCGCACCCTCCTGCAGGAAGGGAACCCAAAGCGGAGAATTAGGGTATACTGCAACAGATGAGCGAGCTGCGGTGGAAGTGGTTGCGTCCGACAGCCCTCTGGCTGATTGCGGTCTGGTTGGGGCTTGCCCCGCTGGGCTATGCGTGGGCGCGCCCATGTGCTTGCCACCAACCCGTGGCGGCGCATGCCTGCTGCGCGAAACAGACGCCACCCCCTGCCAGATCCAACTGCAACCACTGCCAGCTCTGTCAGGCAACTCAACCAAACCCCGCTCTAATAACGGCGGGGCTAACTGTGCCTGAACCGAGCTTCGTCGCGGTGCTGCCTGTGCCGTTGGAACAGGAGTATGCTTTGCCTGCCCGCAGCTTGCTTCCAATTCAGAGAACACCCCCCATTCCCCCGCCTCTCCCCTTATCCAGGGCACCCCGCGCCCCTCCTGTGTGAGTATATAATCCCACCTGTCATCACCACATAATGTGGTGATGCGAACATCGTTATCCAGTTTCCGCGCTCGTTTGACGAGCACGATAACCATCACACAGGAGGAAAAAGCAATGACACGAGTGGTCATCTGGACATTGATCGGCGCGCTGGTGCTGATCGTTGGAGCGAGCCAGATAGCGGCTCAACAGAAGCAGGAGGTACGCACCATTGCCCTGAAGGTCAGTGGCTTGCACTGCGAAGGCTGCGTGGACCCGGTGGTGCAAGGGCTGCGTAAGCTGCAGGGCGTGCAATCGGCGGAGCTGGAGTTCAAGACCGCTGTTGCCATCGTACGCTACGACGAGGCACAGATCCCTGCGTCACATATCGTGCTTGCGTTGCCCAAAATCCCGCACGCGATGGGACCGCGCTCGAACATGAAGTACGAGGGCCAATTGATGCTCACCCTGGCGAAGGGCGATGCGAAAAGGGTTGCGCAAGCGCTGGGCAAAGTGAAAGGCGTTGCGAAAGTGCGACAGGAGCGCAACACGCTGTTGATCGCGTTCCAGCCCGATGCCTCCGTGCGCTACGCCCAGATCGAGCAGGCGGTCAAGAAGGCAGGGGGAACATTAGCCCCTGTCAGGGCTTCCGACACACATCGGCACAATCACTGAACCGCAAAGCGCATCCTAATAACCGAAGGAGGGACATGGGCATCCTGCCCGTGTCCCCTTCTCCAGGGGGCGAAACAATGCGTAAATGGATATCAATAATGTCCAGCCTGCTTCTGTTGATCGTGCTGACCTGGGGCACCTGGTGGGTGGTGCAGACGAAGCGCCCGCCGGGCGCGATGACCCCGTTGGAGGCGCAGGGGATGGACATGAGCGTGATGAAGCCACCCCGTGGCGCGTTCCCCGTAGGTATAGAAGAGGTGCAGCCACGCCCCTTCTTGCCCTCAGTCGCCTACCCCGCCACTTTCCGCGCCTATAATGAGGAGATTATCCGCGCCCGAATCACGGGCAAGCTGGTGGAGGCGCGGGTCTATCCGGGCGACCGTGTGCGTCCCGGTCAACTGCTCGCGCGGATCGAGCCAGAGGAGTATCAGGCGCTTGCCCAGAGCGCACAGGGTAGCCTGCAGGCGGCGCAAGCGGAGCTACAAGAGGCGCAGTCGATGACCCGCGAGGCGGAATCGGCTCTGCAGGCAGCAGAGGCGCGTTTGCAGCAGGCGCAAGCGGAGGTGAGTGAAGCTCGCCAAATGCTGCAGGCTGCCGAAGCTGAACTGCAAACTGCGCAAACCGAGCTGGAACAGGTCGAGACCGCCATTCGCTCCGCCCAGGCGGAAGTGGAATACTGGCAAGCCGAGTCGGATCGACAGAACGCGCTGCTGCAGAAGGGCTTCGTCTCCAAACGCGATGCTCAGGCAGCGGAGACCCGCCTCAAACAGGCGCGTGAGAGCTTGCAATCGGCACAGGCATCCCGACGTGCCCAGCTATCGCGCATCGAGCAGCTAAAAGCAAACCGTGAGGCAATGCGCGCCCGCGTGCAACGCGCCGAATCGGCAGTGCGTGCTATCGAGCAGGAGGTGCAAGCAGCTGCCGCACGGCTGCAAGCCGTCCGTGCCCGACGCCAGCGTGCCGAAGCCCAGATTAAAGCCGAGCAAGGCAAAAAGCGTGCCGCCCAACTGCAGGTGGATTACACCCGACTCGTCGCGCTGAATCCTGGCACGATTACCGAACGCCTCACCGAACCCGGCACGCTGGTCCAGCCCGGCACCCCCGTGTTCAAACTGCAGAACACGAGCCAAATCCGCGTGCAGGCGAAAGTTGCCGAGCAGGACGCTGTCCGCATCCATGAAGGCTACCCCGTCTGGATCAAACGCTACGCCGAGCCGAACCGCATCTATCGGGCACGGGTCAGCGCTGTCTTCCGCGAAGCCGATCCAGACACCCGTACGATGATTGTGGAGGCGGTGCTGCCGAACCCCGATGGACGATTGATGGTTGGCGAGTATGCGGAGATGCGCATCGGGCTGCGCCTACAGGCAACCCGTGCTATCACCGTGCCACAGCGCGCGGTGCAATATGACGAGCATCAACGCCCCTATGTGTGGGTGATGGAGAAGGCGCATCGCCACACCAGTGCACCCACCACCTACTATTGCACGATGCATCCTCAGATTGAGCAGGATCATCCTGGCAAGTGTCCCATTTGCAAGATGGACCTGGTGCCCAAGGAGCAGCCCGCGGACTATGTCGCGCGCAGGCGGCGAGTGCAGCTTGGACTTTCCAACGGCGAGCGAACCGAAATCCTCAGCGGGCTTGTACCGGGCGATCAGGTCATCGTGTTCGGCTTTGCCACGCTGACCGAGGGCGACCCCGTGTTCCCCACCGAGTGGACCGCACGCGGACCCGCCCACATCAACCCGCCCCAGTTCCAACCATCCCAATCTTCACACGGAGGGCACGGACATTGAGCAAGACGATATACCAGATTGCTGGAGCAGAGGATGGGTGCGCCTTGGGCTTGCAAGTAGGCACGCACCTGAAGCGCATTCGGAGTATTTTCAACAAGATAGATGATGATATTTGTGTCCAAATAAATTCGCTGCATGGCTTTTATTCTTCAACTCGCTTCTCCCACGAGTCGCGCTCCGTCTGCAGATACGCATCGACTTCCTCCTCGCGAAGCTGGTGCCATTCACGCTCATCAACCCCAATAATTAGCCGAGGCATAGTTTCACCGACGCTATTTTACCATACTGAAGTCGCCTCCTCGACAGGAGGTGAGCCGACATGAGAACCTTCAACCTGATAGAATGGAGTGTGAAGCATCCGTCGGCGGTGCTGGCGTTCTACACCGCGGTAATTGTGTTGGCAATCTGGGCGGTGGTCGCCTATCTGCCACGCCGCATGATGCCCTACATCGAAAGCCCCCAAATCGGCATCGTGACGCGCGCACCCGGCTTGAGCGCGGAGGATATGGAGACCTACTACACCAAACCCATCGAACAGCGTATGACCGCCATCGCGGGTGTGCGCTATATCCGTAGCACCACGCAGGACGGTTATAGTATCGTCGTGCTGGAGTTCCCCTACGGCACGAACATACAGAAAAAGTTGACCGAAGTGCAGGCACTGCTGACCGCCGCGCAGGATGACCTGCCGATGCAAGGCGCGAACACACAGCCTTCGTGGGTGCTACAGATCGACCCACTCAACCTGCCCGTGTTGACGCTTGCCGTGACGGGCGACCACCGCTGGACACCTGCTCGCATGCGCGAAGTGCTGGAAAACGAAATCGCCGACCGCATCA
Source organism: bacterium HR15 (assembly GCA_002898555.1). Taxonomy (GTDB): domain Bacteria; phylum Armatimonadota; class Fimbriimonadia; order Fimbriimonadales; family GBS-DC; genus HRBIN15. The sequence continues at coordinate 72,464 of BEHR01000007.1, read as the reverse complement.
AGCGCACCAGCGGCGATATCTACACCGTCTCGGTCTTCGGCGGCTATCGCCGACAAATCCAGGTGATTGTGGACCGCAATAAACTCACTGCTTATGGGATGTCCATTCTGGATGTGCAGCGAGCGATTGACACTTTCAACCTTGCTGCGCCTGCCGGACGCCTCACCGCAGGCGAACACGAAGAGATTGTGCGCATGGACACCCTCGCTCGCAACGCCGATGAGGTGGCAAGCTATCCGCTCAAAGCCAGTGGGGATCGCGTGGTGCGTATTCGCGATGTTGCCCGCGTGATCGATACCTACGACGAGAAACGCAGCGGCTACTTCCACCAGTGGCAGCAAAACGGCGGATGGCGAACCGATGAGGCGATTGCCGTGAACATCTTACAAAACCCGTGGGCAAGCTCGCCCCGCGTCATCGAAGCAGTGATGAAGGAGCTGGAGGCTATCAAGCGCGACTATCCGGGGCTCGAATTCCACATCGCCTACAACAACGCCGAGTTTGTGGATGTGCTGCTGCACAACTTGTGGGAAGAACTCTTTCTGGCGGTGATTCTGGCAGGGCTGGTGGTGTGGCTCTTTCTGGGTGAGTGGCGCATGACACTGATCGCGCTCACCGCTATCCCCACTTCGATGGCGATGGCAGTTCTGGCGCTCGTGCCGATGAATATGAGTTTGAACTCCAGCACGCTGATTGGCTTGCTCTTCGGCATCGGGCGATTGGTGGACGATGCGATTATTGACCTGCACGCAGTGCGCCGCCATATGCGCATGGGCAAAGATCCCGTACAGGCAACGGTGGACGGCATTACGGAGGTGCGCCGTTCTGTAGCTGCCAGCACGCTGATGATTGTGATTGCGCTCACGCCACTGCTGTTCGCAGGCGGGATTGTGGAACAGATGTTCATCGGACTGGTCTGGCCGCTGATTTTTGGGCTGCTCGCCTCGTTCCTGGTCTCGATGACGCTGACCGCAACGCTGGCGTCGCGCTTTCTACGCGGTCTCTCGGAACAGCCTACGCGATGGGAGCGCTGGCTGATTCTACCATTCCAGCACATGCTGGACCGGTTGGAGCATGGCTACGCGCGGCTCATTCGCTGGCTGCTGCGCCACCGTTTCGCGAACCTCATGCGCATCCTGGCGACGCTGGTGGTCGGTTTCGGCTTCTACTACTTTATCGGCAGCGAGATGATGCCGCTGGGCGATATCGGGCAAGCCTACCTGCGCCTGGAGATGCAGCCCGGTACTTCCTATGCTGCCACTGAACGCGCCGTGCGCCAGTTGCAACAGATTATCGAGAAATACCCGGAGATTCGCCATGTCTCGTGGGAGGTGGGTGCAGAAGGTGGACCGGGCTACTATGAAGGCGCATACTTCACTGGATATGCCTCCATGCGTGAGAACACCGCTACCGCGATGATTTCGCTCACCTCAAAAGATGAGCGCAAACGCGACATCTGGCAGATTATCGACGCCATTCAGGCGGAGGCGACCTCCACCATCCCAGGCATCCGCCTGCTCCAGATTAAGGAGATGGGTGTGGATGTGATGGCGACTGCCGCCGCGCCCATTCAAATCCTTATCTACGGACCCGACTTCGAAGTGACCAGTCGACTCGCCGAGGAGAGCCTCAAAATTGCCAAAGCGCAGGTGCCTGATCTATTCCAGCCGGGCACTTCGTGGACGATGAATCGCCCCCTCTGGAAGCTGCGTATCGATCTCGCCAAAGCGGCACAGTTCGGTTTAACCCCCGAAGAGATTGCGCGGCAAGCGTTCTACGCGCTCAAAGGCGGCTACACGCAGCAGTTCTATCGCTTCCCCGATTACGCCGACCGCCGCCAGACGACCATCCTCATCCGCTACGAGGAATCGCAACGGCTGCACCCCAGCGATTTGGAGCAGTTGTGGCTGGTGAACAGCCGCGGTGAAAGCATCCCCCTAAAAGCGGTCGCACGGGTAGAGTACGCCTTGTCGCCTACGCTCATCGAGCGCGACGGGCTGCGCCGCGTGGTGAGCCTGATGGGCTACTACCGAATGGGCAGCTACAAACCACCAAGGATAGACACCGATGGCGACGGCAAAGCGGATGCTGCCCTGTTTGAGCTGCCGGGACCACCACGCCCCTCAATGGATGTCTCGATGGATGTGATGATGAAGGCGATGGCGCAGCTCAACTGGCCACCACGCGAGTACGGCATGGAAGTGAGGGGCGATATGACCCAGATGATGGACTCGTTCCGCCGTATGATGGTCGGCTTTCTGGTCGCACTGCTGCTGATGTACCTGGTATTGGTGGCGCAGTTCGGTGGTTTCCTACAACCTCTGCAGATGATTTTCAGCCTCCCGCTGGAGTTGTCGGGCGTGTTCATCTTTCTGTGGTTGATGAAGCAGGCATTCAGCACGGTGTCGCTGCTGGGCATTATTGTGCTGACGGGCATGGACATCACCGCGGCGATCTTAATGATCGACCTGATTCTGGTGTTGCGAGCGCAGGGGATGCCGCGCGACGAGGCGGTGGTGCACGGCTGCGTGGACCGATTACGCCCGATTTTAATGACCGTGATGGTCACGATTGCCGCGCTTGCCCCTGTTGCCTTCTTTCCCAAAATGGGCACAGACGCCTATCAGCCGCTGGCAACCGCGGTGATTGGCGGATTGTTGATGGGCACGATTTTGACCTTAGTGGACATCCCCATTATGCATACGCTGGTAGACGACCTCTTGCGCTGGCTGCGTTACTTTACCCAGCAGGTACTGAAAACGCCCCAGCATCGCTGACCTTCTCCGCCGCTCAGCCCAACACTTCCTGGACACCTTCAAAATAGGGATATAGGCCAGGATGCATGTTGAGTATCCGCATGGGTAAGGGTATAATTAGGCAGCTGATGTCGCGTAAACAACAAGAGCGAAGATGTTGCGGCTGACACAACCGCAGACGAGATCGTGATTGTCTGTCGCGACGCAGAAGTAGACACTATCACACGAGTGGCTGAGCAGTTAGGGCACAGGATTAATGGCGTCATTCAGGAGAGCCAGCTCATCAGCTGGTATCAAGCGGCGTTCAGCGAGCAACGTGCCGAATCGCTTGGAAGCAGGGTGCTTAGACACCTAAGGCGCGAGTTTGACGATGAGTTCCCTTTCTGTAGTTCTGAATATCGCGCAAACTTTCTGGAGTTCTACAGGGAGCGTGGCTATGACCAAATATCCAGACCCGAAGATGGCTGTGTATTTTACGAAGATGACCCCTTCTAAGGAGTTGTCGCGATTGGCTCCGAGCTTGCAGGTGGCACAGCTCATTAGCAAGCTAGCGCAGGACGAGACAGGCAAGCGCCAGCATTATCGACCCATTTACTCCCTGCATAAATGGTGGGCACGGCGCCCCGGGACCCTGTTTCGCGCGATTATCCTGCTGGCAACGCATCCTGAACTGCGAGAGACACTTCTCACAGTGAACCAGCTGGGGGATCTGGAACCGCACTCCCCTTACTTTCAGAATCACAATCTGAGCGAATGGGTGATCCTTGACCCCTTTATGGGCGGGGGAACTACTTTGGTAGAAGCCAACCGAATGGGTGCGCGCGTGATTGGCTGTGACCTTAATCCTGTTGCCTACTGGATTGGACGCGAGAACTTGAAAATCATAGATATCGAGCGGCTGGACTCCTACTTTCAGCAAATCGCTGCTACCGCGGGCGAGCAAATCAAGCAATACTATCAAACGCAGTGTTCCGAATGCGGTGCGGTGGGCGAAACCCTCTATGCATTTTGGATACGCCATGTTCCATGCCCGCACTGTCAGCAGTGCGTTTTGCTTTATAAGCGCACCTTGCTCAACGAGGGTGCGAGCAGAAACCGTCCTTTGTCCCATGCTAATCCTGCAACCGTATTCTGCTCGCGATGTCTCCGTCTTTTTCAATGGGGAGGTGATTCACTGGCGATATGCCCACAGTGCAAGCATGTCTTCGATCCCCGACAGGGGAATTACACTCATGGCTATTACCACTGCCGTTGCACCTCTGAGCCCATCAACCTGCTTGAGACCATTCGCAAAGGCGCGTCTTTGAGTGAAATGCTTATCGCTATAGAATATTGGTGCCCCACCTGCAACACGCGTCTGTATAAATCGCCTGACACCGTTGACCGGGAACGGCTCCAGCAGATAGAGCAGTTGTTTCACACGCAAGAATCTGAACTCATTCTGCCCAACACACAAATACCATTAGGCACCTCCTCGCGTCGTTGGATTCAACACGGTTATCATCGCTATCGCGACCTGTTCAATAAGCGTCAATTGTTATCGCTGAATACCCTGATACGCGCCATCCAACAGATTGAAGACCCTGAGTACCAAAACTGCTTCTACACCGTTGTTTCGAACATGCTTGAATACAATAACATGATGACACCGTACAATTATCCGCATCGCAAGTTACATCACCTGTTCAACTATCATGCATTACCGCTAACTACAATGCCTGTGGAGAGCAATGTGTGGGGGGTTGGTGAAGAAGGTGCGGGTACCTTTGTTAATTGCTATCAGCGCTATCGAAAAGCGAAGCTCTACTGCCAAAAGCCGTTTGAGCGATACAAGAGCCGCGCAGGCGAAGTGATTACACGGTATGCTAACACAGAGTGGATAGGGGCGCAGCTCGTGGAAAGTTTTGCAGCGCTCATGCAAACCGAGCGAGGAGCGATGCTCTTGTGTGGTGACTCGGCGCGGCTAACAGCCATCCCCGATGCCAGCATCGACCTTGTGATTACCGATCCTCCTTACTACGATAATGTGCATTACTCAGAGCTGTCGAACTTTTTCTATGTTTGGCTCTCTCGATTAGTGAGAGACCCATGCTTCCGTACAGAGCTGGTTCCTACTGAGGGTGAAGCTGTTGTGAACAAAGGGCAAGGCAAGAGCGAGAAAGAGTATCTGAATCTGCTCACGGCGGTTTTTCGCGAGTGCCATCGCGTGCTGAAGGAGCAAGGACAGCTGATTTTCACTTTCCATCACACGAATCCCCGTGCCTGGTGGACGATTTTCTGTGCCGTCCGGCGGAGCGGTTTCCGCATCGTGGACTTCTTCCCCGTTCAGAGCGAGTATCGTGTCAACCCCCATATCCGCAACAAGCAAGCACTGGATGCGGATCTGGTACTAATGTGTCAGAAGCAGTCGCAACCCTATATGGTGTTGTCTCATGCTCCTGAGGACGCGTTGGCGCGTGCACAACAGGTTGTCGGACAGTATCCACACAGCGGTAACCGCAACTTGCTGTACCTGCACTATGTCGGTGAGTTGCTGCGCTCTGCCAGTTGCGTAGGTGAGGGCTGGGAACCGTCGCAGGAGTGGTTCCTGAGTGCGCTGATGATGTTCCACAATATGGCTTTATCGGAAATGCCTCAGCATTCAAGCGAGCCTCTGCAACTGGCGCTTTTCGAAACGCAGGTTGGTTATGAAGGGAAAGACTCAAACGGTAGATGACCTCGAAACCCCTTGATAAACCGAGACCGCGTTTGAGGCATGATTGGCTTGCTGCGCGGGTGGTGGAATTGGTAGACACGCATGGTTGAGGGCCATGTGGGCTTAGCCTGTGTGGGTTCGAGTCCCACCCCGCGCACCAGAGGGCAGTTAGCTCAGTGGTAGAGTGCTTCGTTCACACCGAAGAGGTCGCTGGTTCGAGTCCAGCACTGCCCACCACCGTCCCCCCAAATTAGGACTAAAGTCCCTACCGCCTTGCCTTCCCCACTTGGTATAGTATCCTTGGAGGCGATTCGCATGAAAGCAACAACTGTCCTGCGCATACTGATTGCGGTGGCGTTGCTGATAACGCTACTCGGATGCATCGGTTTCCTGAACTTGGTGCGCACATCCCCCGATGGGCGCTACCTGACGGTCATCGATAGTGATGAGTCGAGGTCAAGGCTGTTGCTTTATGACCTGAATACCCACGAAACCACAGAAGTTTACACCTCAAAGGACGACTCGCTGGACTTTTACGATATTCAGTGGCGTCCCGATTCACAGGCGTTCTGTTTTGTAGCGACGCATGAGCGAGAATACTCACTGATGCTCTACGAGGTCGACTCGCATCGGTTGGCGCAGTTACCCGTTGAGTCGCCTGGTCTGGCGCGCTGGAGTCGAGACGGTCGCCAGCTGCTTGTACTCAACACCGCGAACGGAGAGGATCGCTACGAACTATACGACACCGCTTCATGGACGCGCGTGCGCTCTTATCCAAGTCCGTTCAACTATCAAGCCAGCGACACGGTGATTGCACAACTGCTACGCGATGAGCGTGTGCTAATATTGGGCAAACCTACTGATACAAGCGACAACTTCCCACAGGGCTACAACCTGTACCTGTTCTCTGGAAATCGTTGGCAGCCCTACACCACCACAGGCGATGTCGTGGCGTTCTGGGTAGCACCTGATGAGAGCAGCGTGCGTTGGGTTCGGCAACACAGGGACAAATGGCTGGCAGTTTTCGAATCGCCGCTGGGGAAGCGTATGCCGCGCCGCCTCGCCTTACTGGAGAATGGAGCGTTTGCACAGGAAGGAGTGATTTATCGCTTTTCGCCTGACGGGATGAAACTCGCCTACTGGACAGAAGAGGGTGTATGCGTGCTGAACTTGCAGACCAACACTGTGCGTGTGATTGAACTACTGGATTTATCGCCACGCAAGGTTTCTGGGGGCTTTGGTGAGTCATTGCAGACTCGTTATCCTATCCTGGGGCTGGACTGGCGCGGCAGCGATACACTTGTCATCCAGCGCAGGGGCGAGGTTGAAATGTTATCGGTACACAGTCTGCGTCGGTAGCGGGTAGGCACGGCGGCGAAACCCACCGCCGCGCCTAAATACATTTTTATTTGCTCGAACAGCCTCATATATCATCTGCTCCTTCCCAAAGCTCGGCGCATCCAGAGCCAGCCGATGGGGACACCGGCCAGTGCGCCCAGCAAAAGACCGGGCATGCCAAGCGCCCAGTAGCCCCCTAACGCCAGCAGCCCAACAGGCAACCCCAAAAGAAGCAGATAGACCGCGAATAACCCTACCAGCATGCCCCCAATCAGCCCGACCAACGCGCCCGGAATGCAACCCACAATCCCGAACGGCAACCCCATCAGGAAACCCATGACCAGCCCCAGCCCCGCGAACAGCCCCGACAGCAGCTGTGCCCACACAGGTAGCTGGCGCGTGTTGACCTGCATGCGATAGAGCCGTTGCTGATAGCCCACGCGCATTTGCATATAGGGATCGTTGGGCGCAGTGGCACGAGCCGTGGGGGAGGCAGAGGGACCACGCGGTGTGACCGCCCCGTTCTGGCGCAGCTGGTCATACTGGGCGCGTCGATGCGGATTACGCAGCACCGCATAAGCGGCGTTCACCCGCTTCATCTTCTCCTCATACTCATGCTGCTTGCCTTCGGGCGCATGGTCAGGATGGTAGCGACGCGCCAACCTCCGATATGCCCGACGAATCTCCTCCGGTGTGGCGTCAGGCGTAAGCCCTAATTCCCGATAGGCATCCAGTCGCGGATCGAATGGCATCGCCCACCCTCTATTTTACACCAAAAGGCGCGCAAGTGACGACTCTCCCCGCTAAAGCGGGGAGCTTCCCAGGCGACGCCCGCTGTACGGGCACGGCGACGCCGTGCCCCAACACGCCTGGCGGCCCCGTCCAGGCCGACTTGACCGCGACGGAAGACAAGATGTTCCGAGCAGCATTCACATCGCGGTCCGCTGTGTAGCCACAAAAAGAACATTCGTGAACACGAACACTCAAATCCTTCACGACCACCGCGCCACAGAAAGAACACAACTGCGAGGTGAAGGCAGGGTTCACAAACACTACCCGCGTACCAGCACTCTCAGCCTTGTACGCCAGTAGTTGTCGGAACTCCGCCAGCCCCGCATCGTGAGCACTCAGTGCCAAATGAGAATTGGCGGTCATAAAGGCGAGATTGAGGTCTTCCAGAACAACGAGCGAATAGGTGTCGACCAGTTTGCGAGTGAATTTGTGCCAGAAGTCGCGACGCTGATGGGCGATGCGCTCGTGTAAGCGGGCGACCTGGTAGGCGGCTTCCCGCCAGCCACGACTGCCCTTGAGACGACGCGCCATACGCCGCTGAGCAACACGCAACTTCGCCAGCGAGCGACGCAGCCAACGCGGGTTGTCTACCGTCTCCCCGTTGCTGAGTGCCAGCAGGTGATGCAACCCCACATCAATGCCAACCGCAGGACCAGGATGTTCCTTGATAACAGCAGGTTCTGGCAACTCAAGCATCAGGCAGATGTACCATCTGCGGTTGCGCCGCTTGAGGATGACATGCTTGATTTGGGCACCCTCCGGCAGCGGGCGATGATACTTGACCTTGATCTCGCCCACATTTTGAACATAGAACCGCGCCCGACCGCCAGAAAACCGCAGCTTGCAGCCGTCGCCATAGCGGTATTCCAGACTGTTGAAGCGGTTGCACCCCTTGAAGCGCGGAAAACCAGGTTTTTCCCCCGCTTTCAGGCGCCGGAAGAACGCCTTGAACGCTTTGTCCAGTCGGCGCAAGATCTGTTGAACGCTGGTCGCGTTCAACCGACCGAGCGTGTCGGGATGGGCGTGTCGCAGGTCACGGAAGTGCGCCCACTGCTGCGGATAGCTCACGCTTTCCCCCGTCTCGCGGTAGACTTTGAGGCGTTGTTCCAGCGCGTCGTTGTAGATCAGACGCCCTTGCATGAGCAGAAAGTCGAGCGTCTTCTCTTGCACTCGCGTCGGATACAACCGGTACTTGTAGGTGCGGAACACGCGCTCCTTCCCCTTCTGTTTGTCAATCTAATTATACCGCAAGTGAAGAAAGGAGGCAAGCACCATTCCCCACCCTGCTAAAGCGTGGTGTCCCCTGGCGCAATTTTTATGGTGGGACCTATTTTCTTGAGGAGGTCGGGCAGGTTCTGCTCAGCAAGGTAGCCTACACCACTCGCTTCAGCAAGTGCCAGCCGGCGAGTGCGCTCGAAAAGGTCCAGTTGGTCGCGTCGCCAGCGTGCCTCCACCAGCGCGATGGCACGACGCAGTATGTCAGGTTCCGAGACCTTCTGGTGCAGCGTTGCTCGTAAGTGGTTGAGCAGCTCCTCGCATCGCGATTCACGCCCTGCGCCCATCTGCAGAAAGCCGAGCAGCAGTCCCTCGCCCCGCCACACAATCACGCGACCACCGAAGGCATAGCCGATACCCTGTGCCTCTCGAAACTGTTGGAACAGCAAACTGCCCTTGCCTTCGCAAAGCATCGCTTGCCGCACCAATAGCGCGGCGTACTCTTCCGGCGAGCGCACGGGCATCGGTACTCCGAAGCCGATATAGATTGTGGGCGCGGTTGAAGGATATGAAAGGGCACTCACCACCATCTCGGTTGGCATGGGGTTGTGTCTCAGCTCGCCAGGCGGTTCACCCTCCAGGTTCCGACTCGTCAAGAGGCTCTCCTTCCAATCATCTTGGGCCCCAAAATATCGCAGCATCAACTCGGTCAGCCGTTCGACAGGCAGGTCGCCAGCAACCACGATCACGAATCGGTCGGGGCGATAGTAGCGGTGATAGAATGCCTTGACATCTTCCAGGCGCACCTGCTGCAACTGCTCAGCGGAAGCGTAGAGACCGCCTTTGAGACGGAGCTGGCGAACCAGCATCTCATAGAGAGGCAGCTCGTGTGCGCCGTCGGTGCAGTGTCGCTCGGCAAGAGCCGCTTGCAGGGCATTGTTCAGCCCCTCTGGCTCGAAGGCAGCACGCACCAGCCCTTCCCTGAGCAGAGAAAGCACATTTTCTATGGTAGCGGGTTCGGCAAGGGCGGTGATGCGGACGCCAATCGGCTCCCAGTGCAGCTGGAGGCTACCTCCCGATCGCGCGATACGGTAAGCAAGCGATGCTTGGGTTTCGTTGAGCGTTGTAGTGAACAACATGCGAGCGGTTAGTTCACTTGTGCCCGGTGGAAAATCGCGCTCGGCATCGGCGCCTGTGGCAATCAATACCTGCAGCACGATCTGCCTCGCGCCCGGCTGACGCAGGGCAATCACCCGTACCCCGCTGGCAAGGGTCTGGCGAAAAATCTCACTCTCTGAACGCCTATCCGCTCGCCCCTCGCTGATTGCCCCTCGTCCTTCACCACCGAAATTTTCTTCGCCGGCCCACTTGGTAAAATTTTCGCTCGCTACTTGCTCCTCGCTACTCGTCATTCGCCACCCGCTTGAACCAAACATCGCCTGTGCCACCTGCTCGATTTGTACGATAGCGAGCGATTGGACACGCAGCGCATACTCGTCGGGCAAGTTGGGCAGACCCAGCGTAGCGTAGAAGGCGTAGAGCCGTGCGCGCTCCAGAGGGTTGCGCATCGCCTGCTGATGACGCGCGATGAGCCATTGCTTTGCCTGTTCCAGCTGTGGACGGGCGCGCCCCTCGATAATCTGCTGAATAGCTGCCTGCCAGCGTTGGCGAATCCTCTGTTTCCAGTCTTCCCCTGCGTCAGGATAGGGCTGGAAAAAGAAGAGCATCAGGCTCGGCTGCAGGCGCGGGATGTACTCGCTTTGGAGCGAAGCGAAAGTTCTATCTATTTGCCCCTCGTCGCTGGTCCAAAGCCGTCCATGATACGGCTCGGCAAGCGCGAGCCGTATCACTTCTGCCGCGAGCATCGCCTCAGGTTGCGTTGCTGCAGGTGCAGGCACGGCGATGGTGAACAGGTGGGATTGGGCGAACTCCACGGTGCATGCGTGCGGCTTCTCCGCGGCAGCATCAGTGCGAGCCAGTTCCGCTGGAGGGTGCGGCTCCTGCCAAGCAGTGAGCAAGTCATGCCCCAATGCTTTCTCGGCTTGCCCTTGAGCAGCTTCACCACAGGAGAAGCGTGACACGACCTGCCGCACACGCTCTGGCTCCACCGGACCCACCACCACAATCACCATGCGGTCAGGGCGGTAAAAGCGTGCGTGGAACGCCATCAGTTGCTCGCGCGAAAGCCTTGCCAGCGAATCGGGGATGCCCAACGGGGGCAGCGCGTAGGGATGTTCCCCATATGCCTGGGCATACAGGGCATAGCGGGCAACCCGAAGCGGGTCGGCCCGGTGGAACGCATACTCATCTTGCAGAATCAGTGCGCGCTCGCGTGCAAGGTCGGCTTCGGGCAAGGCAGGATGAAAGAGATGCTCCATCAACATACCCAGAGGAGCTTCCCACCGATCGGGCAGCACTGCCATGCGATAGCGTGTCCAGTCGCGCTCCGTGCTGGCTTCCAGAACGCCACCTGCCGATTCGACCGCTGCGTCCAGCGCACCTGGTGGGTGTTGCGCTGTGCCCTTGAAAATCATGTGTTCCAGCAGGTGCGCTGCGCCCGAGGTCTCGCGTGTCTCGTGCGCGCTGCCTGCTTGTATCCAGACTTCGATGGCGACCAGCGGTGCGCTCGGATCAGGGTGAACGAACAGCTTGGGCTGCGCGAAGGGCATGGGCGCGATGCCCTTGTCTGGATCAAGGTGGCGCAGCGCAAGGCACTTGCCCATGCCCGTGGTGGCGATAAGGAGTGCGATGAACCATCCCTTCACGGCTTATTCCATTCCTGGCTTTTCTCGCGTGCTTCTTCCCACGCCTGTTGATAGAGCCGTTCGCGTTCGGCTCTGCCGGGCGTTCTGCCTGTGGCATAGTACCATGCGGCGGCGCGTCCGACGGTGAGCGTGCCTGCATAGGCGACCATGCCCTTGACCACCATGCCGACGCCTCCGGGCACGAAGCCGACCAGCTCTCGCGCGACGGCACGCCAACCAAACGCTGCCCCCAGCACGCTGGCTAATTCGGGCAGTCGCTTGCGCCAATCAGGCGCTTTGCCATACGCAGCCGCCATGCGCAACACCATTAACAACTGGTTCTTCGTTAGCACGATGATATCGGCAAGCGCAGCAGGTGGCGCCAGCAGCCCCAGCAGCGGGAACACGGAAGGCACTGCCGAAAGCATCGCGATACCCGCGTTGAGCGAGGCGACATCCTCAATCAAGCGATTGACCACCATCTCGCGCGTGCCAGGCAGTATCCGCGCCAACGCGACCAGGGGGAACTCATGCCTTTGGAAATGGTCTACAATCGCTTCGATGGCATCTTGGGGCACTTCCAGCGCGTCGCATGCGAGAACGAAATCGAACTCTTCCTGCGGTGGTCCTGTGAAGCGTTTGACATATTCGGCGGCGATTTGCTGGGTTTGCGGACTGGCACCACTGGTCAGCACGCGCCATACTGCTTCCACCCGATCAGGTTGACCCACCAGCGCGATTCGGAACGGTGTCAGCAGCTCCCGCTCCACCTGTTTGGGCGAAAGTTCCTTCGCGATATTCCACCAATGCGTAATCTGACTAAGCCATTGTTTTGCCATTGTTCTCGTCCCCCGGTTGGCAAGATTCGGGAGCGCCGGGTTCACACCCGGCGCCATCATCAGGAGAGGATGCATTCATCGCCGCACTCCGCAGCGGGCGTCGCTAACCTTCCGCCCCCACGGGTCGGTCGGCATCGCCAACCCGTCTACGGGTGGCTAAAATGCCATCCCCTCCACAGTACGGTGACGGTTACTCATCACCTATCACCCCCTTTGTGGTTGGTTTAGACCAGGCGGCACAGGGCAGCAACTGGTCAGCGGAATTATACCCACTTTCTAAAGCAATGGGAATTGCGTGAGGAAGCGGAGGTCGTTTTCCAGAAACAGGCGCAGGTCATCGATGCCGTATTGGAGCATCGGGATGCGCTCGATGCCCAGTCCGAACGCGAAGCCCGAATAACGCTCCGAATCGATGCCGTAGTTTTCCAGAATGTTCGGATGAATCAGCCCTGCGCCACCCAACTCCAGCCAGCCACCTTTCCAGGAGATAGCAAAGTCCACCCCCGGCTCCACGAAGGGGAAGTAGTCTGGGCGGAAGCGCACGTGCACCTCCTGCCCGAACATCATGCGGGCGAACTGGGTGAGCGTGCCCTTCAGATGTGCCATGCTGACCCCTTCGTCCACCATGAAGGCGTCCACTTGGTGGAAGGTATGCGAGTGGGTGGCGTCCACATTTTCATAGCGGAAGCATCGTCCGATGATGGCGATACGCAGGGGCAGGGTTCGCTCGCCCGCTTGCACCTGCTCGAAGATGCGTCCCTGAATGGCGGTGGTTTGCGTGCGCATCAGCCAGCCATCGCCTACATGGAACGAGTTCTGCTCGTCCATCGCGGGATGGTCTTCGGGATAGTTGAGTGCCCCGAAGTTATAGCGGAAGTGTTCCAGTTCGGGACCTTCCACGAACTCGAAGCCCAGCCCGATTAATGCGGCTTTGACTCGTCGCATAGTGAGCGTGAGGGGATGCAGGCGTGCGGGGCGAATGGGCATGCCGGGCAGGGTGATATCGATGCGCTCCGCTTGTAGGCGTTGCGCCAGCTCAAGGCGTTCCAGCTGGGCGCGTCGCGTATCCAGCCATTGCTCGATTTGCTCTCGCGCTTGGTTGACCGCCTGCCCGAAGGTGGGGCGCTGTTCAGGGGGCAGGCTGCCAATCTGGCGCAGCAACGCCCCTATGGCACCTTTCTTGCCGAGATAACGCAGCTCCACCGCATCCAGTTCCGCAGTGGAGCCACATCGCTCAATCTCAGCTCGCGCTTGATCCAGAAGTTGCTGGACAGTTTCCATAAAAAGCTCAGGATGAGCGGACCACAGTTTGCACCAGCATGGCGAAGGCGTCGGGGTCGCGGACGGCCATCTCGGCAAGCATCTTGCGGTTAAGGGTAATGCCTTGCTCACTCAGCGCGTGAATGAACTCGTGATAGCGGACACCGTGCGCGCGGCAGGCGGCACTAATGCGCGTAATCCAGAGCCGTCGGAAATCGCGTTTGCGCTGACGGCGATCACGATAGGCATAAAGCAGTGATTTCATCACTTGCTCGTGCGCCTTGCGGAACAGCTTCCGTTTCGCGCTGTAATAGCCTTTGGCTAATCGTAGTATCTTTTTATGTCGGCGTCGGGTAACGGTTCCACCTTTGACCCGCATCGTTGTCCTCCTTCTTCAGTGGATCGGGCATCGTTGGTTCTTGTTGTTCGACTCGTCCGCCATTTTGGCAGACACACCGGTCTGTCTCTACATGTCCTCGATGGGGCTATCGCCCTGCCAGCAAGCGGTTGATGCGCCTGTACTCTCCCTTGAAGAGTTCGTCTTCGAGGTCGAGTCGGCGTTTACGCGCGGGTGATTTGCTCAGGAACAGGTGGCTGTTCCCGGCTTTCTTGTGCATCAGTTTGCCCGTCGCTGTGCGTTTGAATCGCTTGGCGGCTGTCTTGCTCGTCTTCATTTTTGGCATGGTGTGTGCCTCCTTCTGCTTGGGCAGTGGCGGAGTGAGCTGGTTTCTTGCGTGGTGCCAGCACCATCACCATTTGTCGCCCGTCCATCGATGGTGGACGCTCGATCGTGCCCTCTTCCTGCAGGGCATCGGCGACCTTTTTGAGCAGGGTTTCACCCATCTGTGGTCGTCCGATCTCCCGGCTGCGGAAGATGACGATGAATTTTACCTTATCGCCATCCTGCAGGAACTCGCGTGCGTTGCGCACTTTGGTTTCGATGTCGTGTGCGCCTATGTTGGGGCGCAGGCGAATGGTTTTGACCTCCGCCTGCTTATGCTTGCGCTTCGACTCTTTGGCGAGTTTCTCCTGCTCGTAGCGATAGCGCCCGTAGTCCAGAATGCGGCACACAGGCGGATTCGCGTTCGGTGCGACTTCCACCAGGTCGAGACCGCGTTCCTGCGCGATTTTCAGGGCGCGACGAATGTGCATCACTCCGATCTGCTTCCCATTCTCGTCAATCACGCGCACCTCTCTGGCGCGGATCCGATTGTTGACTCTCAGTTCCCTCTGGATAGCTGGCTCACCCTCACTTGTTCGGTTTTTTGCGTGCGAGATAGTATACCATGCAAATTGCCCCTTGTCAAGGGGTGGGGCAGGATTTCCACACTCGACGCTGCTCCTGGAGATGCTGAATGGTGGAATCGGCCACTGCGTCGAGCGCGACTTGTGCGCCCACGATGAAGGGCTTGCTCATGGCAAGGGTTAAGGTGCATCGTAGCCATTCGGCTTGGATTGCCGCGTTGGCAGGTGCATGCCAGAAAAAGCCCTCTGCCTCGTCCGGATTGGCAGGTGGCGGATGCAAGGTCACATGGAGGGGCTTGCCCAGATCACCGTAATGTTCCACCACCCAATCCAAATCGAGCAGGTCAAAATCGCGCCAATCCAGATGGAGGTGGACGCCTTCAAAGGGGACGCCGTTCTCCACAAGGTAATTCAGCAGGTCGAAGGCGGCGCAACGAGCGTGCAGGCTATAGCTCACACCGAGCAGGCGCACGATGCCGAAATCGACGGCACTTGCCGCTTCGCATAAGGTGCCGACCAGCGACAGGAGCGCTTTGCGCTCATGCGCAAGCGGGTGCAGGCTGTGAGGCAGGTCGGAAATAATCTCCCAATAGCGGATGCGTCCACGATAGAGCGTTAATGCTTCGCGCAAGTGGCTCATCAGGCTGTCCAGCACGGGGGCAGGCTGCTCCATCGCTTGCTGAATCGTTTGGGCATTAATGAGCGATTCGCCTCGCACCAGCAGACGCTCTTGTTGAGCCTGCTGCACGAGGGATTCCCACGCTTCAGGTGGCTGCTGCGCCATCGAGAGGCTTAGCTGATTGAAAGGCGGATGTAGGGATGACACGGGGGCTGCTGGCTTGGTAAGCGCGACGCCCCAGAGGAACGCCTCGCGCCAGCCGATGCGCTCCAGGCGGAAGCGGGCGACAGCAAGTGCGGCGTCCTCACCTGCAAGCAAGCTCTCCCGTAGACTCTGCATGAGATGAACACTTTCCATGTCTGCTTGGGGTTTTGCCGTGTGGAGGCGCGCTTGCGCGTCGGCAAGCGGCACTCCCTTGCGTTGATAATGCTGGATAAACCCCAGGCTGCGTTGATAGCGACTATGTGCCAGCTCGCGCTCCAGCACCAGTTCCTTCGCGCGACCGGTGTAGCCCTTGCCATCCGCCCAGAGGTAGACGCATCCGAAGTCGGGCACAGGGAGGGGGTAGGCGATGCCAAAGGGTTCGCCCGGATAAGGGAGCTGCACCACCGCTGCCGCTCCAGCGTTGGCAAGCGCGTCCATCCGCGGCTCGCGTCGGGTGTCGGTCATCCGCACATGCGTCGCCTCTAAAGGTGTGCCCGCCGATTTCAGCAGAATCTGTTCTGACACAGCCTCCGATTAAATTATCGGCAAATCGGTCGAAACTCTCGCTTTCGCGGGACATTCCCTTCATTCCCAAATGGCGGAGGCGCCGACGGTCCGGGTTCCGGAGAGCGTCGGCGCCTCGCCAACAGGACCAGAGTGGTCTTAGACACCCAGTTGGTCTCAAGTGTTCGGGTTGTCCACCCCGGGGTCTTGGTTCAGGCGCAGCTTGTTGCCGCCGCCACCCGCAACACCGGGGAACTGATCCATGAACACGGCGTGTGGCAGGTTCTTCGCATGCCCATCCACAAACGCCACATTCCAGTTATCGGGGATGGGTCCGTTGTTGGGCGCACGCGATTCCCCATGCCACATGGCGTAGGCGTCGAACACGATGATAATCTCGGCAGGTCGTGCGACGCCTGCCATCGAGCGAACATTCAGCGTCCACTGCTGAGGATTGCCTCCGCGTAGGCGGTCCGTGTAGGTGTAGATAAGCCAGGTGTTGTACATATAGTCGTGTCCGATTACGCGGAAGTGGTTCAGTCCGCTCAGTTCGAACAGGCTGCTTTCGCTCCCGTATCCGATGACGGAAGTGGAGTCGGCGGGGCATGCCCACAGCGTTCGAGTCTTGCGGGTGGTCATCTGCACACCGCCCGCCCCTGCCTTGATGTAGGGGTCTACCTGCGACGGGAAGTAGAGCGGATAGCGTGGCGGGTTACCTGTAGCTGGAGCAACAGGGGCATTCCCGATATACTGCCCAATGGGGAGGTAGCGTAGTTGACGCACATCCGTCCCTGAAGCCAAGCAGGCGGTACCTTGCGGGTTGATGAAGCATGGAGTAGTGCGCACCCACAGGTTAATGTACTGCCCCATTGCGTTCGGGTTGGTAGGCTCGTTGATGCCATAGGGGATGTTGATGGCTAACGGCATCTTCTCGTCGTAGTCCTGCACATACATAATCGCGCCGGTAGCGACCTGCTTGATATTATTCAAGCATTGGGTACGCACAGCGCTGTCGCGTGCACGGGCAAACACCGGGAATAAGATTGCCGCCAAGATGGCGATAATCGCAATCACGACCAGCAACTCGATCAAAGTGAAGCCCTGTCTTCTCATCATATTGAACCTCCTCAGATAGGATTAGCCTGTTTTTCCGGGGTGGGTGCTGGGGGAGGCGGCTGCACGGGTGACACATTAGGTTCTGGCGTGCGCATAAAGAACCACCAGCTTGCCAGCAGTATCAGCAGCGCCACTACCAGCAACCCAATCGCAAGGGTAGGATTGTTCCGAAAAGCTTGCATAGGCTCACCTCACACAGTTGTTCCAGATGAGCCAGCGCAGGTTCGCCGCATTGAAGTCGCGCAGCTCCTCTGGATTCGTGCAGCCAGCGTTTTGCGGTGGGCGGGGCAGCACTGCTTCCAGCTTGAACCATTTGGTGTGTCCGTCCATGAGGGTGATGTTTAAACCGCCCATATGGCGTGCCAATATCGGACTGTAGCCCACTGTCGGGCTGCGCGCTAACCCCTGAATGACCATGCGGAAGGTGGGTTCGCCTTCACAGCCACCGTAGGCGTTGTTGTCCGCCGAGGAGCCGAAGCAGTTGCCTTGTGGAGGTGCGTTACCATTCGCGGTCTCCGCCAGCATGACAAACTGCCCAGGTGCCTTGATCCACGAAAGGCTCGGCACCATTAAGGTCTCCGCACCACCGGGCAAGCCGCCGCCAATCCAGTACCAACCAGCAATATGGGCGTTGTAACCGATGGAGAGCCAACCGCGGTGGAACCAGTTGTTGAGGTCGATCTCGAACGGTGGCTTTTTCCCGCTGGGGCAGAAGACCACCTCCTTGTTCTTCACATAGGGCTGGATCAGTCCTGCCCAGAACCTGCGCTGATCGTCGGGCAGCCCGCCTGTGGGACCCAATACGACGCGGTTCGGAGGCAGTATGTTCTCGTTATCAGAGGCGTACATTAGCACCGCCTTTCCCAGTTGGTTTTGATTGGAGGCGCAGGTGGATTGTCGCCCCTTCTCGCGCGCCTGAGCGAACACCGGGAACAGGATTGCCGCCAAAATGGCGATAATCGCAATCACGACCAGCAACTCGATCAAAGTGAAGCCTTGTCTTCTCATCGGAGCCTCACCTCCAGAGTGATTTAATAAGGTACGGTCTGCCCACCTCCTGAAGAAGGGGATGGCGCCGCAGGTTGCCCACCTGTTGCCGGTACTGGCGCAGGGGGCGCAGAAGGCTGGTTTGGACGCAACACAAAGAAGTAATAGCTGGCAAGTAGCACCAGCAAGGCTATGACCAGAAAGCCCCACGCCAAAGCGGGTCTGTCACGAAAGGTCTGCATCGCCGTCTCCTAATCCGGGTTGCAGGTGTTGAAGATGACCCAGTGCGTCTTTGCCGCGTTGAAATCGCGATACTCGTCGACAAAGCGGCAGGTGCGACCTGGATAGAGGGCTGCGAACTGCTGTGGGGTGTAGGGCAGCACCTGCTCGAGGCGGAACCATTTGGTATGCCCATCAGCAAAGCCGATGTTCAGTCCGCCTGAATGGCGTGCCATAATGCCGACACCTACATAGGATGTAATGTCCGTACGGTGTTGCCGCCCTGTCGGATCGCCACTGCAACCGCCATACCAGTTGTTGTCGGTCAAGTAGCCACGGCAGTTGTAGGGTGCATTATTGTCGCCGTTGGGCGCGTCCGCCAGCAACACGAACTGGGCAGGTTTCTTAATCATGGAGCGGTTGGGCACCATCAGGGTCTCATCCGGGTCGCCCGGTAAGCCCCCACCGACCCAGTACCAGCCAGAGATATGCGCGTTATAGCCGATAGAAGGCCAGCCGCGTGTCGCCCAACTGGGTACAAAGGGACTGTTCCCAGGGGGTTTGCGCCCATTGGGACAGAAGTAGACATCCACATTCTTCACATAGGGCGCGACCAACTCCTGCCATATCCTGACACCAGGGCTGTTTGGGTTGTTGCCGGGTACGAGGCGACTGGGCACCAGCACTTCCTCGTTATCACTGGCATACATCAGAATGGCTTTGCCCAGCTGGTTGTGGTTAGAGGCGCAAGTGGATTGCCGCCCCTTCTCGCGCGCCTGAGCGAACACCGGGAACAGGATCGCCGCCAAAATGGCGATAATCGCAATCACGACCAGCAACTCGATCAAAGTGAAGCCTCTATTATATCGCATTACCTGACCTCCTTCACCCGATCCGCCCAGCGCTGGCAGGTTCACTAAATACGCCCAGCATGCGCCGGGCGGCAAGGGTCATGTCTATTATACACCATTTTGCCTGCGATTCCTGCTTAATGGGAAATTAGCAGTGGCCAAGTGGGCGCGTGTGCACGCGCGGAGGTGTATGGTTGAGCGTTGCGGGGTCGTTATTGGATAGAGCGGGAAAATTTTCTTTTCCGACCCAGCGGGATACCCCGGAAAAGAAAAATTTGTGTTTGTGGGTGTGCAGGGTGCGTATGGGAGCGTATGGCGTTCGCGTTCGTGGGTGGGTGCTCGATTGTGGGTGTGGGGGATGTTTGTGTTGTGGAACATAGTGGGTTTGGTGCAGTTGGTTGGGGAGGGTAATTTTGTGTGTTGGGTGTGGGTGGTGATTGTCTACGCGAATTTTTGAACACCCTCTTGCCCCATTGACAAATGCCCCAGAGATGGGGTATAATAGAAGAGAAAATAAGGGAAAAATTCCCTGAACCCCTTGACAAATGCTCCAAGGAATGGGGTATAATGAGGGGCAGTGTTGCAGAGAGTCTGACTCCCCTGCACTGTTAGGGTAATGCGTTGACGCAGCGTAGTCGCTGCAGTAAGGATCTAAGGGATCAGTAAAGCTAGGAGGGACAAATGATGAAAGCGCTGAAACGCAACTTCGGATTGAATCTGGCAACACTACTAGCGATATTGCTGACCGGCATTGCATGTTCGCAGACTCCGAGCCTGGTATGGCTTCTTCCTTTCGACGGAGCACCAGATGATCCCATGCATGGTGGCAACTGGAGCCGAGCCCAGCACGTTACGCCAGATGGTTTGTTAGTAGTTGGCCAAGCATACTTTGGAGGTTTAGAATCGATGTTTAATGCTTCGACTTGGATCGCCAACTATGGGACATCATACGTAGCGCCGTCAAGTAACTTAGGCACCCTTGAAATTTGCGATCCCCCTGCAAACAATTGGAGTTGGGCCTTTGGCATTTCTGCAAATGGCTCTATAGTTGTAGGTGTATCTGGTTGTCCAGAGGCATGGGTAGTCCATAATGCTTTTCGCTGGGTAGGAGGATCTATGCAGAACCTGGGCACCTTAGGAGGTGAACTTAGCTGGGCTTACGATGTCTCGGCAGATGGAGCAGTTGTGGTGGGATGGGCAGACAATAATGAAGGAGTTATGAGAGCGTTCCGTTGGGAAGAAGCCTGCGGGCGTATGCAGGACTTGGGTACCTTAGGGGGACGCCGAAGCATTGCTTACGCAGTCTCAGCGGATGGACACTGGATCAGTGGCTGTGCAGAAACGCCTGATGGCGAAGTTCATGCCGTTCGTTGGTACGCTGACTGTTCAGGTGTATATCTCGTACAAGACCTAGGCACTCTTGGAGGCAACTATAGCTGTGCCTACGGTATATCAGAAAATGGAACAATTGTAGTTGGAGAATCTAAGACGGCAGAAGGTACCATCCATGCTTTTCGATGGACATCAACAGATGGTATGCAAGATCTCGGAATTTTACCGGGTGGCAGTTATAGTCGTGCCTATGATGTCTCTGCAGATGGCTTTATTGTTGTTGGCGAAGCGAGCAATTCTGATCGCCGGCTACATGCTTTTCGTTGGACACCAGCACGAGGAATGGAGGATCTCAATCAGACATATGCTCACCTGCTGCCGGGTGATCCGATCTCGCATCTTGCCGCTGGAGCAGCTATCACTCCTAATGGGCGCTATATTGTAGGCTGGGGGTTTAACCTTGTGCTTACGCGTGGGGCGATGAGAGAGATGGGATATACTTTAGATACAGTTTGTCCCCTTGAACCTTTTGGAGATATCGACTGCGATGGGTGTGTTAGTGATGCGGACCTGATAGCAGTGCTTATGGCATGGGGATGTTGCGGCAGGTGCGGTTCTGCCGATATTAATCAGGATGGTTGCGTGGACGATGCTGATCTGCTAATCGTGTTGATCAACCTAGGGCGGGGTTGTTAATTGCGTCCGCTCGGAACATATGTCAACGAAGCCTTGCCAACCAGCCCTACTTGGCGGTTGGCAAGGCTTTAGACTTGGATGTTCTTTCAGCGCAGTTCGACAGCCCCTTGTGGATTTTGTGGAGCAGGCGTGGCATTAGGAGTAGACGCTCCACCACCTACTCCTGGTCCTAACTGTACATTAGGTGGCAGCACGCCCGGTGATTTAGCGGTTTGCTGTTGTCCACCAGCAAAGTAGTAGACCACAAAGAGTGCTACTGCTGCTATTACGACGATGATCGCAACTGCAATGGGTTTCGGAATTTCCATGTGCATGGCTTCGCCTCCTTATTCAAAAGGCCAATAGCTCGGGAGATACTTACGACCATCCGGGAGAGTTGCCCAACGGAGAAACTGGCCATTTTTAATGGTCTTCGCATGTCCATCCACATAGACGACATCCAGCGTACCCCCAACAAAGCCCTGCACACTACAGGTGCGCTCCCCACTTTTATGGCGTGGATGGGGACCAAAACGCTGGAACTCTAGTTGTTGACCATTAACGATCCATGCTCCGCAATAGCCCAGTCCGTAGCCATCACTACCTCCTTGATCACAAAAGACACCATGCCAAGTGTCGAAATTGCCGCTATCCTGAACCATAGCAACCTCGGCAGGGCGGGCAATCTGCCCAAGGGTCATGCTGGGTGTGACACGCTGCAGTCCCCAAACAGGAGGTCCAGCGTATCCAGCAATGCCTTGGTAGATGGCACCCACAATACCTAACTGCCTTGTGCTCCCCGCATCAGCTACTTTCCAGTACTGGCGCAAGCCGCACACTTCTGTCCTTGCCATGATCCCGTACGAGAGCCATGTATCAATGGTGTCTATGTCTTTGTTCTGGTAAATAGCATTAGGACAGATAATAATTCCAGTGTTCTTCATATATGGTTGCACCAGTACAATCCATGTCCGGTATGCCTGGGAGAAGCGTGTGGCGCCCTGGGGCGCATAGACCATGACGGGGACAATCATTTCGTCGTAGTCATTCGCGTACATAAGGACGGCTGCTCCCATCTGCTTGTTATTGCTTAAGCAACTTGTTGTACGAGCAGCCTCGCGCGCCTGAGCGAACACGGGGAACAGGATCGCCGCCAAGATGGCGATAATCGCAATCACGACCAGCAACTCGATCAGCGTAAAGCCTCGAAAGCCTCTACCATGTCGCATCGTATGACCTCCTCCATTATGCCAGTGTGCTGGCAAATGCATGGTGAGATTGCCAGCCTTGCCTTATTATACCCCATGCATTTGCCGATTCCTGCTTAATGCGCTTCGACGAAGGGAGTAAATGGGAGGTTCCATCTTATTTGATGGTGCCCATCAGGTCGTAAATGGGCGAAATGACGGAGAAGGCGAAGATACCAATCACCAGTCCCAGAAAGAGCATCAGGATGGGTTCCAGCGTGGAGGTCAAGCCTTTGAGTTTCTGCTGCACTTCATCGTCGTAGAAGGTGACCACTTCGCCCAGCATTTCGGGCAGCGCGCCCGTCTTTTCACCTGCGGCGACCAGTTGCACCACGAGGCTGGGAAAGATACCTGTTTCACGCATGGCGGTTGCCAGCGGGATGCCCGCTTCGACTTCCGCGCGGATGGTTGCCAGAGCGTGGCGCATGCGGTGGTCGCCGGAGGTGGCGGCTGCCAAATCGAGGGCGCGGGGCAGGGCGACCCCGGTGGCGATCAGGGTCTGCAGCGCAGACAAGGTGCGCGTCAGCACCACCTTGCGCGTCAAATCGCCCACCAACGGCAAGCGGGCAATCCAGTAGCGGAGCGGTTCACGCACCCGAGGCGATTGCCACGCGCCCCAAAGCCCGCCCAGCACCCATAGCGGACTCAACAGCACCGGCAGCTTATGCCGCCCGCCTAAATCGCCCAGCCACACCAGCGCCTTTGTCGTGATGGGCAAGTTCACATTCATCTGGCGGAACATCTCGGAGAATTTGGGCATAATGAACACCACCATATACGCCATCACAAACAGCGTCGCGATGAACACCACGGCAGGGTACATCATGGCGGATTTGACGCGCCGCTGCAGCGCGAGCGCGTCGCTCAGGTAATCGGCGGCGCGTTTCAGCACTTCATCAAGGCTGCCGCTTGCCTCCGCCGATTGCACCAGGTTCACATAGAGGTCGGGGAAAGCGTGCGGCTGGCGTCGCATCGCTTCGGAGAGGGGGATACCGCCCTCCACCTCGTTGCGCACTTTCTCCAAGGCTTCGCGCAATACGCCGGGTCTCATATGCTCGATCATGGTCTGCAGCGCTTCCATGAGGGGGATGCCCGCGCGGATCATCACGGCGAACTCGCGGCTGAAGGCGACCAGCTCATCCAGCCGCGCGCGTTTGAACAGGATGAACCCGCGCCGTTCCGAACGCACCCGCTGCTCATGCACTTGCAGCACGAAGTGCCCCTCGCGATGCAGGCGTTCCACCGCCACCTGGGCGCTGGGCGCTTCGAGGCTCAGCTGGCGCATCTCACCGCTTTTCGAACGGACGCGACATTCGTAGATGGGCATGGTGGGTTAGGCAACCTTGCTTTCGGTCCAGGGCGAGTCATCGATATCGTTGGCAACTACGCGCAGCACCTCCTCCAGGCTGGTTTTGCCTGCACGCACCAGGCGCAGCGCGTCCTGATAGAGCGGGATCATGCCGTTCTCGATGGCAGCTTCGCGCAGTGTGGCTGCTGGTTGATGGTGCATGATGCCGTGCCGAATGGCGTCGTTGATATCCATCAGCTCCATGATGGCGCTGCGTCCGCGATAGCCCGTGAACTGGCAGCGGTGGCAACCGCGTGCGGTATAGACCGTTGCCTGCGCCAGCATCGCTGGTGTCAGTCGCAGGCGAGCCAGCAGTTCCGAATCGGGTTCCACGGGTTCCTTACATTCGGCACACAGCAAGCGTACCAGTCGTTGCGACAGCACGCCCACCAGCGCGGATGCCAGCAGGAACGGCTCCACGCCCATCTCGATGAGGCGTCCCGGTGCGCCCGCCGCCTCGTTCGCGTGGAGCGTGGAAAAGACCATATGCCCTGTGAGCGCGGCTTCCACCGCGATGATGGCTGTCTCGCGGTCGCGTATCTCGCCCACCAGCACCACATCGGGATCTTGGCGCAACATCGCTCGCAGCCCCGTCGCGAAGGTCAGCCCTGCGCGCGGATTCACATTCGCCTGCACGATGCCCGGCAGCTGATACTCTACCGGGTCTTCAATCGTGATGATGTTGCGTTCGGGCGTGTTCAGATGGCTGAGCGCGGCGTAGAGGGTGGTGGTCTTGCCTGAACCCGTCGGACCGCACACGATGAGCATGCCGTAGGGACGCTCGATAACACGCTTTAGCCGCATTAGTTGCGACGGTTCGATCCCCAGCTTCTCCAGATCGAACCGCTCGGTGGATTTCTCTAAAATTCGCAGCACCACTTTTTCGCCATAGATGGAAGGATAGGTGGAGACACGCAGATCGTAAGCTTGACCGCCGATTTGATATGCGATGCGCCCATCCTGAGGCACCCGCTTTTCAGCAATATCGAGATTGGACATAATCTTGATTCGCGCCACCACCGCGTCGTGTAGCTCTTGAGGGATTTCGGAGGTTTCGCGCAGCACGCCGTCGACGCGCTCACGCACGCGGGTACGGTTCTCCAGCGGCTCGATATGGAGGTCACTGGCGCGATCGGCGATCGCGCGATTAATCAGCGCTTCCACCAGCCGAATGACGGAGACATCTTCCTCTTCGGCGGTGCGGATGCGCTGCACCACGCTTCGCACATCCTCATCCAGCCCGTAGTAGCGCATCAGGGCATCCTGAATTTGCGGGCGTGAGGCGACCGCAACCGAGATTTCGCGTCCGGAGGCGGCCCGCAGGTCATCCACCGCCACGATATCGGCAGGGTCCATCATCGCCACCACCAGCTGGGAGCCGTTCAGGGCGATGGGCATCGCTTTGCAGCGCAGGGCGACCTCGCGCGGTACCGCCGCGACCGCTTCCGGCTGGATGGAAATGGTCTGAAAATCGATCAGGGGCACATTGTACATCAAGCTCAGCACACGGGCGCGTGTGCGCTCATCAATCGCACCGACACGCACCAGATAATCCTCCACAGGCTCCTGCAGGTCGGTGCGCGCGGCGATGAGCTCGCCCAGCCGTTGCGCATCCAGAATGCCCTCTTCAATCAGCACATCGGTGAATCGCCGAACCACCGCTTATCCCTCCGACACCCTGCTTGACTCGCTACCGACTTCCGCACCACAATAGGGATTATCGGCACTAACAGGCAAGTGGATTAGCGAGACGCCGTAAAGGGCATCAATTCTACCTAACCCTGCACGGGAGAGTAAGGCAAGGAATCGAAACAGACACGGGTGCCAATGGCGCCTTTGAATCAGGTAGAATCGGTGCGCGATGGCTCGTAAGCAACGCTGAGGTATTTTGGATGGACTGAGCGAGAGGCGGTTCGGCAACGCCTTCGACAGATGATGGCTGCAGGCTATGAGATCCTGTTAGCGCCGCAGTGCCTGTATGCGTTCTATCAGGTGTTTTTCGGGACGGATTGTTGTGCAAAAGGGGTATAATGCTTAAGCGCGGAGGGGTGGCCGAGTGGTTGAAGGCGGCGGTCTTGAAAACCGCATCCCACCTTCGCGTGGGACGGGGGTTCGAATCCCTCCCCCTCCGCCAGCACGGTTTTGCCCTATTCATAGCCTCGCAGTATCTGCTCCGCTTCCTCGCGGGTGACGAGCACTTGGCGCGGTTTCGCGCCGTCCAGCGGACCGACAATCCCGCGCCGCTCCATCAAATCCAGCAGGCGCGCGGCACGCCCATAGCCTATCTTGAACCGGCGTTGCAGCATCGAAGTGGATGCCTGCCCATGCGCCACGACCAGCCGCACCGCCGCCGGATAAAGTTCGTCCTCTTCTTCGTCCTCATCATAGATGCCGGGCACTGGCTCGAACTCGGAGGGTTGCAATAGGTAGACGGGCGATTCTTGGGCGCGCCAGAACTCGACCAGGGCTTCGATCTCGGCTTCCGAGATGTAGCAGCCCTGAATGCGCGTCGGCTTGGCGGCATCGATAGGCAGGAAGAGCATATCGCCGCGCCCCAGCAACCGCTCCGCGCCGTTCATATCCAAAATGGTGCGGCTATCCACCTGACTGGAGACGGCAAAGGCGATTCGGCTGGCGATATTGGCTTTAATCGTGCCGGTGATGACATCGACCGATGGTCGCTGCGTGGCGACGACCAGGTGGATGCCTGTGGCGCGAGCAAGCTGGGCCAGTCGGCAGATGGAGGTCTCGATTTCGGCGGCTGCTTGCATCATCAGGTCCGCCAGCTCATCGATGATGACCACGATATAGGGCAGTCGCTCATTTTCGGGCACACGCTCATTGTAGCCTTGGATGTTGCGCACGCCCGTATTGGCAAACAGGTCATAGCGGTGGTCCATCTCTTTGAGGATGGCACGCAGTGCGCCTGCGGCGTGTTTCACATCGCGCACGACGGGGCACATCAGGTGCGGAATGCCGTCAAACAGCGATAGCTCCACCCGCTTGGGGTCAATCAGCACCAGTCGCACCTCACGCGGTGTCGCGCGGAACAGCAGGCAGGCAATCATAGAAAGCAGGCACATACTCTTGCCCGAATTGGTCGCGCCGCCGATGAGCAGGTGAGGCAAACGCGCCAGGTCGGTGTATTTGGGCGTGCCCGCCACATCTTTGCCCAGCGCCACCGTCAACAGACTGGGCGAGTTCCAGAACTCCTCGCGCTCGATGACTTCACGCAGCGTGACAATCTGTGGGCGATCGTTGGGCACTTCGACACCGATCGCGCTCTTGCCTGGGATGGGCGCTTCGACGCGCACGGCGATCGCTGCCAGGGCCATCGCCAGATTGTCTGCTAAATTGACCACCTTGCTGACCTTGATGCCGGGATCGAGTTGGATTTCGTAGCGGGTGACGGTCGGTCCGTGCGCCACTTCGACCACATTCGCGCCGATGCCGAAGTCTTCGAGAGTGCGTTCCAGCACTTCGATCTTTTCTTTGAGTTCGGCTTGGGTGCGCTTTGGTGGGGGGGCTGGCTCGCGCAGCAGTGAAAGGGGTGGCAGGGTATATTGCCCTTCGCTGGCAGGAGGCGGCGCGGGCACGGGCAGTGGGCGTGGTTCGCGTGGGGCAGGGGTGGTCACGCTTTCCCCGGTAGATGAAGGCTCCGTGCGGCGTCCCGCCTCACGAGCGGAGGGAGGTGTCCCTCCTTCCGGCTGAGGGCGTGGCAAGGGGCGTGCGGGTGAGCGGTCGGGCTTGCGCTTAAGCGTGCTGCTTGCCTTTTCGACCGTTGCGCTGGTCGCTTGCGCCACTGCCTGCGTCGCGATGGTTGCGCCGCGCCAGCCTGTCCCCAGCACGCGCCACAGCCCTCGCAAGAGGCTAATGAGGGGCAAGTTGAGCATCATCAGCAGCCCAAGCAGCGCCAGTGTGCCCAGCACCGGCTTTTTGGCTTCACCCAGCGCCATCTGAAATAGGAAGCCAATCACGGCGCCAAGGTAGCCACCCGTCGCTTTCAGCGCGCCCGGATGGAACCAATCGTTGGTTTTCGATTCGGGCTGTGCCATCCAGCCGAGCAGCACCCCGTAGAGCAGCAGCCCGCCGCCAATCACTTCGGGCAGCGAGAGTTTGCCATAGCCGAACACCAGTGCGCCCGCTGCCAGCCACAACACGATGGGCAACAGATACGCGCCGTTGCCGAACAGCAGGCGCAACCCGTCGCGCAGAGCCGTGCCCAGCACGCCGCTGTTCGGCACGGTCAAACTGAGCAGCATTACGAGCCCAATCGCCACCAGTGCTATCGCGATGCGGTCATAGAACTGTTGCGAGCGTTCTTTAGGTGGCTCGGCTTTGCGCCGCGCCTGCACTCTGATTTTCGCACTCGACCTCGCACTGTTGCTCTTTGCCATGTTCTCACCAGGCAGATGTTGCGCCAAACACGCGCTCTGCCACCACCTATTGTACCCCATACCATGATGGCAACGCAAAACAGGAAGGTGAGTAGCGATTCAACACACGCTATTTGAACAACATGGAACTGGCTGGGAGCGAATCGCGTATCTATGGAGGGTAGAAGCAGGGAGTTCTGGGCGATACAAATCTATGGAGAGGCTTGTTTTCTTAGACCCCACTGGGAGGCGGCGGCGCTGGGTGCGACGCGCGAGCGGGATTCTGCTTTTTTGTACGGCAGGATTGGGTACAGCCTTTGTGCTGAGTTTAATTATTCCTGCTTTGGTTGCTGGTTGGCAGTATGGGATACAGCGCCCTGCGCTCCTCCCGCATCAGGTTCCTCGGCAGGTAGCCTTACGCCGTTATCTCTATCGGCAGGCACGTGCCCGTTTGTTGCGTGCGATTCAGCAAAGCGAGCGCGAGACCCGCTCCGTGGTCCGAGGACAGTCCACCTTCGTCGCAGCTTTCTATGCCCCCTGGCAAGAAACGGGTCTTCACACGCTGAAAGCAAATGCGACCCATTTGACCCATCTGTTCCCCGTATGGATTGCGCTATCGCCCGATGGCACACGCCTCGACTGGAGCCAGAGCTCGCTCGATCGGGTTCCGCTCAACCGAGAGGTACTACGGATTGCACGGCAGGCAGGGCTGCAAATTCATCCCGTGTTGACCAATGCGGGATCCTCGGGATTCGATGCGCAGCGTGCCCATCGCCTGCTAAGTAACGAAACGCTTACACGGCAGCTGGCGATCCAGCTGCGCGATTGGCTTCGCAAAAACCATTACCAAGGGCTTAATGTGGACTTCGAGTCGCTATCCAGTGGGGATTATCCCGCGTTTGTGCGGTTCGTTCAGCATCTGCATCAGGTGCTGGCAGCTGCGAATCTGCAGCTCAGCGTCGATATAGAGGCATCGCTCCCTATAGAGACAATTCGCTCCCTTGCTGAAGCAACCGACTTTGTGGTGCTTATGCTGTACGATGAACATTATCAGACAGGAGCGCCAGGCCCGATTGCTTCTATTCGCTGGAGCGGTCAGGTGCTGCACGCAGTGCTGCGGTATGTACCTCCACAGAAAGTGGTGGTCGGATTGGCGAACTACGCCTATGACTGGGTGGAGGGACACCCGGCGGAGGTGCTTTCGTTCTCCCAGGCGCTGATGCGGGCGCGCGATTATCGTGCCGACGAACCGCCGTCCAAAGTGATCGATTTTGACCCGTTTGCACTCAACGCGACCTTTGAATACATGGACGAGCAGGGACGCCGTCACGAGGTGTGGATGCTGGATGCGATCAGCTTCTATAATCAGTGGCAGGTAGCGCGGCGTTTGGGCGTGCGCGGGGTTAGCCTTTGGGTGCCAGGGCTGGAGGACCCCAGCGTGTGGAGTCTGTTAGATCGCCATCACTTGGACCATCCCACCGTGTCTGCTCTGCGCACCATTCACTACCCATTCGACATCGAGTTTGATGGGGAAGGCGAGATACTCACCCTACGGGCAGCGCCGGCAAGGGGCGAGCGCACGCTGGAGTTAGATCCCGCTACCGGGCTTTGCACCGATGTGGTCTATCATCGGTATCCCAGTCCATATCTGATTCGGCGCTGGGGCTATCATCCGAAAGTGGTTGCCCTCACTTTTGATGACGGACCCGACCCTCGCTACACTCCCCAGATTCTGGACATTCTCAAAGCGCAAGGGGTTAAGGCGACCTTTTTCATTATTGGGCTGAACGGTGAGCATTACCCTGCGCTGGTGCACCGCCTCTGGGAGGAAGGGCATGAAATCGGCAATCACACTTTCACGCACCCGAACATGGAACTGATTTCAGAATGGCGTGCGGAGCTGGAGTTGAACGCGACCCAGCGTTTGGTGCAAAGTTTGCTGGGACGATCCGCTTGGCTTTTTCGCCCACCCTATGATGCCGATGCGGAACCGACCACCGCTGCCCAGGTACGCCCCATTGTAGTGGCGACCAAAATGGGCTATCTGACCATTGGCGAGCTTATCGACCCGGCCGACTGGCAAACGGAGGTCTCTCTACCGAACGGACAGGTCCACCATCGCACTGGATGGGAGATTGCCCAAGATACTCTTCGCCAGCTTCGGGAGCATAAGGGGAATGTTATCTTGCTCCATGACGGGGGTGGTGATCGCAGCGCGACGGTGGAGGCGCTGCGCCTCCTTATCCCGGAGTTGAAGCGGCGAGGCTATCGTTTTGTCACGATTGCCGAACTGATGGGGGCACATCGCGAGCAGGTGATGCCTCCTGTGCAAGGTGAGGAGGAACTGATCGCTGGGGTGGACTACCTGGTATTCAGCTTGATGTTTTGGACACATAACATTCTGGTCGTGCTTTTCTATGGTGGGCTGCTGTTGGGAGTGGGGCGCTTGCTCTGGGTGGTTCCGTTGGCATTGTGGGGGGCGCGCCGTGCTCGTCGAATGCCTACACCCTTCTCGCCCACCAAGCCTCTGGTCAGCGTGCTAATCGCCGCCTATAATGAGCAACCTGTGATCGAGCGCACGCTACGCGCGGTCTTAGCCAGCACCTACCCCTCGCTGGAGGTGGTTGTGGTGGACGATGGGTCCACGGACGGCACGGCGGAAGAGGTCTTCCGCCACTTTGGACGCGACTCGCGGGTGCGCTTGATAAGGCAGCCCAATCAGGGAAAGGGTGCTGCGCTCAACCGAGCGTTGCAAGTGGCTCAGGGTGAGGTGCTAATTTGCATTGACGCCGATACCATGTTGGCGCCCGATGCGATCGAGCGACTGGTGGTGCACTTTACCGATCCGCAAGTAGGCGCTGTGGCGGGCAACATCCGCGTGGGCAATCCGGAAGGCATTCTCGCCTTATGGCAGATGATTGAGTACACAGTCAGTCAGAATCTGGATCGGCGGGCAGGCGCCTTGTTGAATGCGGTCTTCGTGGTGCCGGGTGCCTTAGGGGCATGGCGTCGGCGTGCCGTTATGCAGGTGGGTGGCTACGAGACCGACACGCTGGCAGAAGATATGGATCTGACATGGCGACTACGTATGGCGGGATGGCGCATCGAGAACGAACCTAACGCGCGTGCCTACACGGAGGTGCCAACCACTCCGCGTGCCTTTCTCAAGCAACGGTTCCGCTGGAGCTATGGCACGCTCCAATGCCTGTGGAAGCATCGCCGTGCGATGTTCCGTTTCGGCTGGTTCGGCTGGTTCTTGCTTCCTTCGATATGGCTCTTTCAGGTGCTATTTCAGCTGGTTGCTCCATTTCTGGATCTCCAGGTTGTCTGGTCGCTGAGCGTGGTGCTTGGCGGCTGGGTGCAGGCAGGCCTGACCTTGCATCAATGGTTGCCCTCCGCCGGTTGGTTTGCTCCCTTGTTATCGGTTGGGCTGTTCTACGGGCTTTTCTACTTATTGGAACTCGGGACAGCTTGGATCGCCTTTCACCTGGAGAGGGTGCCGCGTAGCGCCCTGGTGTGGCTCTTTTGGCAGCGGGTCGTCTATCGGGTTCTGCTCAATTGGGTGATGCTACGTGCCATCGGGAGCGCATTAGCAGGCACGCGCCAGAGATGGGGCAAGCTACAACGACGCGGGCTATCCCATCCGCCAGAGAGCGATTTGCCTGTTCCAGTATCGCTGCCTACTGACTCGCCTTGCTGATGGCGTCCATCTCTTCTAAGGCGCGCCCTGTGCCGATGGCGACGCAGGAGAGCGGGTCATCCGCGATATGCACAGGGATTTCGGTGGCGCACGCGAGCAGTTTATCGATGCCTCGCAGCAGCGCGCCGCCACCAGTCAGCGTGATGCCCCGTTCCACAATATCGGCAGCCAATTCGGGTGGCGTCTCCTCCAAGACGGAGCGCACCTTCTCCACAATCTGGTTCACTGGCTCGGCGAGCGCGGCGCGAATCTCCTCCGAATGGATGGTCACAGTGCGGGGCAGCCCTTCCACCAGGTCGCGCCCGCGCACCTCCATCGTTAGCTCATGCTCCAGCGGGTAGGCGGAGCCGATGCGGATTTTTATCTCCTCAGCGGTTCGCTCGCCAATCATCAGGTTATAAGTGTTGCGCACATGGCGCATGATGGCTTCGTCCATTTTGTTGCCGCCCACGCGCAGGCTGCGGCTGATAACGATGCCACCCAGCGAGATAACGGCGATATCGGTCGTGCCTCCCCCGATGTCGACCACCATGTTGCCACCGGGCTGGCTGATGGGCAGTCCTGCGCCGATGGCAGCCGCCATCGGCTCTTCGATCAGATGCACCTCGCCTGCGCCTGCTTCGCGCGCTGCCTGAATCACGGCGCGTCGCTCCACATCGGTAACGCCCGAGGGCACGCAAATCAGCACACGCGGGTTGAACAGTCTTCGCTTGCCCAGCACTTTGTTGAACACATACTCCAGCATCTTGAGGGTGGTGGTATAGTCGGCAATCACGCCGTTATTGAGTGGACGCACGGCGGTGATGTTGCCAGGGGTGCGTCCGAGCATCAGGCGCGCTTCTTCCCCCACGGCAAGCACGCGCCCCGACGGCTGCGCAATCGCGACGACCGATGGCTCGCGCAGCACGATACCCTTGCCCCGCTGATAGACCAGCAGGTTCGCTGTCCCCAAATCGATGCCCAACTCCGCGTGCAGACGAAACATACTCTTTTCCCTTTTGGGCAGGCGCCAGGTCAGCCCCTACCGTTTAATGGTTAGTCTGTGGTGGTGAGAGGGTTCACGGCAGCGTAGGGATGGGTGCGCTCAATCTGCGCGCCCAACCCGTGTAGCTTGTGATCCAGCCGTTCATAGCCGCGATCGATGTGATAGACCTCCTCCACATAGGAGACGCCCTCCGCTGCGAGCGCTGCCAGCACAAGGGCTGCGCCTCCACGCAAATCGGTTGCTTTGACCCGCGCTCCGCGCAAGCGCGGCACGCCCCGAATGAGAATCGTGCGCCCTTCCACCATGATATCCGCTCCCATCCGTTGGAGTTCGGGCACATGTTGGACCCGATTCTCATAGATGGTCTCATGGACAACTGATGCGCCCTGTGCAAGCGCGAGATAGGCGCACATCGGCTGCTGTAAGTCGGTCGGGAAGCCTGGATAGGGCAGCGTGCGGATGTCCACGGCACGAAGTGGATCGCTTGCGCGCACCGTGAGAGCGGTCTCCGTCTCCTGCACCTGCACGCCCGATTCGCTCAACTTCGCCAGTAGCGCGTGCAGATGTTCGGGGATCACGCGCTCGATGACCACCTCACCACGCGTAATGGCGCCTGCAATCGCGAAAGTGCCCGCCTCCAGCCGATCGGGAATGACGGTGTACTCGATAAAGGGTCGCAGCTGCTGCACGCCTTCGATATAGAGCGTGCTGGTACCTGCTCCTTCGATACGGGCGCCAGCGGCGTTCAAAAAGTTCGCCAGATTGACCACCTCGGGTTCGATAGCGGCGTTCTCGATAATGGTTAGCCCCTGCGCGTAGACGGCAGCGGTCATTAGCTGTTGGGTTGCTCCTGCGCTGGGCATATCCAGATAGATGCGCGCCCCGCGCAACCCGTTCGCACGGGCGATATAAAGGGTTTCCTCCTCGCGGATCTCGGCGCCCAGTGCGCGCAAGCCGTTCAGATGGAAGTTCACGGGGCGACTCCCAATCTGACATCCACCTGGATGCGGCATATAGGCATAGCCCAGCCGTGTGAGGAGGGGCCCAAAGATATAAAACGATGCCCGCATGCGGTTCACCAACTTGGGGTCAGGCTCCGCGCTGGTCAGTTCGCGTGTGTAGAGGCGCAGCGTGGAACCTTGCCGCTCATGCTGCACGCCCAGCCCCTCTAAAAGGGCAATCATCGTGCTCACATCCTCAATCTGAGGCACATTGTGCAGCACCACTTCCCCTTCGATGAGCAAGGCGCCTGCCATCAACGCCAGCGCGGCGTTCTTACTGCCGCTTATCTCCACCGAACCGCGAAGCGGGATACCGCCAATAATCTTGTAGCTCTCCAAAGTCGTTCTCCTCCTTGCACCTGTGCGTGCATCCTGCACTCGCAATAAAATTATACCCATCAAGAACTCGTGAGCTGCTGGACAAAGGCAGTCAGGGCTTCGCGCCAGGGGCGCATCGGCGGCACACCTGCCCATTCTAATCGCCACGAGATGAGTGCGGAATAACTGGGGCGCGGCGCAGGTGTTTGCCACTGCCGCATGGAAAGCGGGGTGAGATTCACGGGCAGATGAGACAGATGCAATAGCTCCTGTGCAAACTCGTAGCGCGAGACGGGACCCGTGTTTGTTAGGTGATAGGTTCCGTAGCAATCGGTCGTGATGAGCTGTAGCAAGCAATCGGCAACATCGGCGGTGTAGGTGGGCGAGCCAATCTGGTCGGCGATCACGGTGGGTATCTCGCCTGCGCGAACCTGCTCCAGGACAAAATGGGGAAAGCTCCTGCCATGGATGCCATAGAGCCACGCGGTGCGGATGATATAGTGGCGTGGGCACAGTGCTTGCACCGCCTGCTCGCCCGCATATTTCGAACGCCCGTAAACGCTGAGGGGGTTCGGCAGGTCGTACTCATGATAAGGGCTGCCCTTTGTGCCGTCGAACACATAATCGGTGGAGAGCGCGACGCAGATTGCCCCGATGCGCTGGCAATGCGTCGCGATGAGTTCCGTGCCGAAGGCATTCACCCGGTAGGCTTCTTGTGGGCGATGCTCGCAGGCGTCCACATTGGTCATCGCGGCGCAATGAATCACCAGTTCAGGCTGATATTGGTCGAACACCGCCCGTACCTGCTGCGGGCTGGTAATGTCCATCGGCACAAGGGGAGGTTTGCGTCCTGTGGGGATGACCAGATGCCCTGCCTGCCGAAACCGTTCGGCAATCTCTGCTCCCAGCATCCCACCCGCGCCCGTAATCAGCACCTTCATTTCGGTACCACCATCACCAACCGAATCAAGGTGGCTATTCCTACCCCCACGCGATAGACCACGAAGGGCATCAGCGTGCGAGTGCGCAGGTAGTTTAGCAGGAAGGCGATGCTAAGCCAGCCGACCACCATCGCGGTGAGCGCGCCTGCGAGCATCGGCACAGCCATCGCGTGCGGGATGCCCTCTTTCAGCACATGACGAAACGACCAAACGGCGGCGCCGAAGGTGATGGGCGTCGCCAGCAGAAACGAGAATCGGGCAGCGGCTTCGCGCTGCAGCCCCAGCGCCAGCCCCGCGATAATCGTGATGCCCGACCGCGAGAAACCAGGGATCAGCGCAAATGCCTGCGCGACACCAATCAACAGTGCATCCAGCAGTCCGACCGATTCGATGGTGCGCGTTTTACGCCCGCGCCAGTCTGCAAGTGCCATCAGCAAACCGACGCCTATGAGCAAGATGCTAATCAGCTCATATTGTGTTCGAAAGAACTCCTCAATTGGCTTCTCGAACAAGGCGCCAACGAGGGCAGCGGGAAGGCAACCAATCAGGATGCTGTATGCCAGTCGACGCTCCACCACCTGCTCATGGCGATGAGAGACCAGAGCGCTTGCCAATCGCAGCAGGTCGCGCCAGAAGTAGAGCAAGATTGCCATCAGCGTGCCCACATGCAGCGCAACATCGAACATCAGCTCAGCCTGTCGGTCAGCAATCTCCCAGCCGAACCAGTAGCGCATCAATATCAGATGGGCGGAGCTGGAGATGGGCAGAAACTCCGTGACGCCTTGTAGAATACCCAGCCAGATCGCGTGGATAAGTTCCAATTTGTCGCCTCCGTTTGCCTATGTTCCGCCTGTACCGGTGGTCTCAGCGGCTTCTAACACCACCAGGCGGTGAATGCGCGGGCGGCGCCGTGCCCGCCGTCGCTGTTCGGTCACCACATTGCGTACAATCACTGCCACCGGCACGCCAAAAAACATGCCCATCAAGCCGAAAAAGCTCCCACTGACCAGCAGCACCACAATCACCAGCACAGGATGCAGATCCACCCGATCGCCAATAATCTTGGGCATAATCATTTTGTGTTCAATCAGAAAGAGCGCGGTCATGAAGATGGCGGCTTTAATCGCCAGTATCAGCCCACCCAATAGCCCTGCCATCGTCACAATAGGCACAGCCGCTATAACCGGACCGATCACTGGAATGGCACGGGCGATGCCGGCGAACAGCGCGAGTGTCGCGGCGTATTTTACACCCATCACCTGCAAGCCGATCCAAGTGGCGATGCCCGCAATCACGCCCAGAATGAGCTGCCCGATGATATAGCCCCGCATCACACGGTTAGTCTCTCGCATCGTGTGGAGGGTCAAGCGCAGGTAGCGTGGCGGCACGAGGCGTAGCGTTTCTCGCTTAAGTCGGTGCGAATCGAACAGCAGATAGAACACCACCACAGGGATCAGGAACAGCTCCACCAGGAGGGCGAGCCAGTGCCCGGTTTTTTGCAGCACCTGCTGAATGCCCTTCTGTAGGCTGGCAGAGGTGCCCTCTAACGAATTGAGCAGCGCGTCATGCTGCTGATCCACCCACCGTTGCGCCTGGGGCGGTAAACCGGCGTACCACTGCTGATAGCGTGTTTGCCAATCCGTCAGGGTTTGGCGGATGCGCCCTTCGTAGCGTGGCAGATCGTTCAGGAAGTCGCGCGTCTCCTGCACAAATGGAGTGATAAACGCCACCGTGGAAAGGGCAACGCCCCCGATAAAGCCCAGCACCACTACCAGGCTAACCACACCGCGCCAGAACATCGGCGTGATGAGAGGCGGGCGCCAGCGGGACAACCAGTCCACCAGCGGGATGAGCAAATAGGCGATCGCGCCACAGATGAACAGTAGGCTAATCACATGGCGCACCACATACAGCACATAGAGCGCTGTCCCTATCAACGCCAGCGTGATAAGCAGCCAGAGCGCGCGGCTCGCCCAATCGCTGGAAGAATTTGTCGCCCGCTTCTCCATCTGAGATGGACAGATTATACCTGTCCCATCGGGTATCCTTGCGGTTATGCAAGGCAAGGTGAAGGTGGAGGTGGTCGCCAAGGGGCTGGAGGTGCCCTGGGCAATCGTTTTTGCGCCCGACGGACGCATGATTTTCACTGAGCGACCGGGGCGCGTGCGGGTGATCGAAAAAGGGCAGCTGCGTTCACAGCCGCTTGCCACGATTCCCGATTGCGTCCATCGCGGAGAAGGCGGGCTGATGGGGCTTGCAGTGCATCCCCATTTCACCCGTAATCGCTGGCTCTACCTTGCCTATCTCTATGAGAATCGGGGGCTGAAGGTGAAAGTGGTACGCTATCGCGAGGCAGGTGACCGCCTTGTGGAACCAAAGGTGATTATCGAAGGCATCGAGGGAAGCTTCGTTCATGATGGCACCGCGCTGGGCTTCGGACCCGACGGCAAGCTCTACATCACAACAGGCGATGCTGCCAAACGCGAGTTGGCGCAGCGACTGGACAGCCTCAACGGCAAAACACTGCGTCTGAACGACGACGGCAGCGTACCAAAGGACAACCCCTTTGTGGGCAAAGCGAACGCGCGCCCCGAAATCTGGTCCTACGGACACCGCAACGCGCAGGGAATGGACTGGCAGCCAGGCACGGGGCTGATGTTTCAAACAGAACATGGTCCTTCAGGCTTCGACGGACCGGGCGGCGGCGATGAGGTGAACATCGTGGAGCGGGGCAAAAACTACGGCTGGCCGCTCATTCACCACCGGCAAACGGCGCCCGGGATGGAGGCTCCGCTGCTGGAATATACCCCTTCCGTTGCTCCAGGCGGCGCGGCTTTCTATCGGGGCAACCGCTTCCGAGAGTGGAAAGGCAACTTCTTCTTCGCCTGTTTGCGTGGCGAGCGACTCATCCGAGTGGTGTTGGATGGCAGGCGTGTGGTCAAAGAGGAGCCTCTGCTGCGAGGCGAGTATGGTCGTCTACGCGCGGTTGCCTACGGACCCGACGGCTACCTCTATGTTTCCACCTCCAACCGTGACGGGCGTGGGCGTCCCCATCCCGACGACGACCACATCTTGCGCATCGGGCTAAGCGAATAGCGAGGGGTATACTCTTACCATGCGAAGGAGGAAAAACCGCAGATGAAGATACTCGTAACGGTCAAGCGCGTGCCTGATCCCTATGCCAAGGTGGTGCCAAACACAGCAGGCACCGATATTGCACGCGAAGGACTGCAATGGGCGATCAACCCGTTCGATGAGATTGCATTAGAAGAGGCAATTCGTATCAAGGAGGCGGGCAAGGCGAACGAGATTGTCGCCGTTTCCATCGGTGGCGATGAGTGCCAAGAACAACTGCGTACCGCATTAGCGATGGGTGCAGACCGCGCGGTACTAATTCAAATCACCGAGTGGCTGGACCCAACGAGCATCGCCCATGTGCTAACACGCATATATCAACGCGAGCAGCCTCAGCTGATACTCATGGGCAAGCAAGCCATCGACACCGACGATAATCAGGTCGGGCAAATGCTCGCTGCGCTGTTAGACCTGCCACAAGCAACCTTCGCCTCAAAAATCCATATCGAGAACGGCACGGCAACGGTGGAGCGCGAGACCGATGCGGGCATCGAAACGATACGGGTGCCGCTCCCTGCAATCATTACGGCAGACTTGCGGTTGAACCAGCCGCGTTATGTGGCGTTGACAGGCATCGTCCGCGCCCGCAGCAAGCCCCTGGAGGTGCTTCCCCTTGCCGAACTGGGCATCGCTCCCCAAGTGCGGGTGCGTCTCCTCGCCGTGGAGCGACCGCCTGCACGCCAAGCAGGGAAGCGCGTGGCAGATGTACGGGAGCTGGTGCGCCTGCTCAAAGAGGAGGCACGGGTCATTTGAAGCATGACAAGGAGGCTGAGCGATGAAGATACTCGTGATTGCAGAAACAAATGGTCAGCAAATCTCAGAGAAGACACTGCCCGCTATTGCTTTTGCTCAACAGGTGGCTCCAGAGGAGTTTCACATTTTGGCGATTGGGCATGGATTGCAGGGAGTAGAGAACCTTGCGGGCTATGGGGCGCAAAGCCTCTGGCTAACAGATGACCCAATTCTGGCGCGCCCACTGGCGGAGCGTTATGCGCCGGTGGTTACCCACGCGGTCCAGCAACTAAGCGCAGATTTCGTCGTGGCGACCACCAGCACCTTCAGTCGCGATGTGCTGGCGCGTGTGGCAGGGCTACTTGACGCGCCCATGCTGAGCGATATTATCGCATTTATGCCACAGAACGGGCGGTATCTGGTGAAGCGCCCTGTTTATTCCGCGAATCTCATTGGCACTTTTGAAGCGGAAGGCACGCCTCTTGTGTTGACGGTGCGCGGACCAGCTTGGGGCAAGCCCAATCCTGTGGACAGCC
The DNA here is from genome assembly GCA_002898555.1 of bacterium HR15. Taxonomy (GTDB): domain Bacteria; phylum Armatimonadota; class Fimbriimonadia; order Fimbriimonadales; family GBS-DC; genus HRBIN15. The sequence goes on along the minus strand of BEHR01000007.1, from coordinate 32,754 downwards.
GTTCACCAGTTCAAACGCTTACCCTGCCCACGGGCATCCCGACACGCTCGGAGTGGGTTCGTTTACAGGGCAGCGCGGGTGGACGCCCCGACCTGACCCAAGCGCGGGTGGTGGTCTCCGGCGGGCGACCGCTGAAAGATCCAGAGACCTTTGAGAAGTATATCGGTGGACTGGCAGATGTGCTGGGAGGTGCGGTGGGGGCAACACGCGCCGCGGTCGATGCGGGAATCGCCCCCAACGAGCTGCAGGTGGGGCAAACAGGCAAAACGGTCGCGCCCGAACTTTATATTGCTGTCGCCATCTCCGGCTCGGTGCAACACCTGGCAGGGATGAAAGATTCCAAAGTGATTGTCGCTATCAACATCGATCCCGAAGCGCCCATCTTTCAGGTGGCGGACTATGGGCTGGTGGCAGATCTCTACGAGGTCGTGCCACAACTGATTGAGGAACTCAAGCAGGCAAGGGGCGATGCTTAGAGGGTGATTGCCTCCTCATACGCCTTCTGGCAGCGCGCGAGCGGGAGTTCAATCAGCGGCGCGTCGCCGACTCGAATGACTATCTTGTCGCCTCCCGTATAACCCAGCGCGTGGCAGGCGAGCCGATACGCAGCAGCCAGTTGTTGCAAAGCCGACACAAGCGCAGGTTCTGCTGACAGGATAACGCGCGTAGGCGATTCCCCAAACAGCAGCGCGTCATGGCGTGAACCTTCACTTGGAGGCGGGGTTGCCTGCCATGCCGAAAATCCATGGGGGTGAAGCGGAAGCTGAACCCGTGCCCCGATACCCTCAATGAGGGCGCATTCCGCCAGTGCCACAGCGAACCCGCCCTCACTGATGTCATGGGCGGAACGGATGAGGCGTTGTCGTGCCGCCTGCACCAGAAAGCGGTGCAGTGATTTCTCGGCATGGAGATCCAGCGCGGGCGGTGTTCCACGCTCCAGCCCATGCACCACCGCCAGATACTCACTCCCTCCCAGCCCCATCAGGGGATCGTCGTTCTGCAAGGGCGCGACAAGCAGCACTGCAAGTCCCGCCTCCGGAAAGCCTGCACCGATACAATCCTCCACGCGCTCCAATATGCCCAGCATGCCAATAGTTGGCGTGGGGTAAATTGCTCCCCGCTCACTTTCGTTGTAGAAACTCACATTACCCGAGATAACGGGCGTTTCGAAAAATTCGGAGGCGTCAGCGATGCCGCGCACGCACTGTTCGAACTGATAGAAAATCTCTGGGCGTTGCGGGTTGCCGAAGTTGAGGCAGTCGGTGATGGCGCGGGGCATCGCACCGGTGCAGGCGACATTCCGCGCAGCTTCAGCCACCGTTAATTGTGCCCCTCGATAGGGATGCAGATAGCAATAGCGTGCGTTGCCGTCGATCTTGAGCGCGATGCCCTTTTCGCTATTTCGGAGGCGCAGCACAGCGGCGTCCGCTTTGCCTGGTGGCAGCACCGTCTGTGCGCCAACCAGCCAGTCATACTGCTCGTACACCCAACGCTTGCTGGCGATGCTCGGCGAGCGTAGCAACTGGAGCAGCACCTCGTTCCAGTCGCACGGTTGGGGCAGCTCATCGATGGTGAGCTGTTGAACCTCGCGCAGATAAGCGGGTTCCTCCGCTTGCAGGGAATAGGTGGGGCACTCTTTCGTGAGGTAGTGCGCTGGGATTTCCGCCACGATCTCGCCTCGATGGCGTACGCGCACAAGCCCATCGCTCGTCACGCGCCCAATCACAACGGCGTTCAGCCCCCACTTGCGGAACACCTGCGCGACCTCCTCCTCGCGCCCTGCCTGCACATAGAGCAGCATGCGCTCCTGCGATTCGGAGAGCATGATTTCATAGGGGGTCATATTTGGCTCGCGCGTGGGCACGAGCGCGACATCGATCTCCACGCCTGTGCCCGATTTGGAGGTCGGTTCGCAGGTGGTGCAGGTCAGCCCCGCCGCGCCCATATCCTGCATACCCAGAATCGCGCCCGTCTCAATCGCTTCCAGCGTCGCCTCAATAAGCAACTTTTCCATAAAGGGGTCGCCAATCTGCACATTCGGGCGCTTCTCTTGTTGATCTTCACCGAGCGTTTCGGAGGCGAAGGTGGCACCGTGGATCCCGTCGCGTCCAGTGCTGGAGCCGACATACATCACCGCGCTGCCTGGCACATCGGCACGGGCAGGAATAATGCGCGACAAGGGCACGAGACCGACCGCCATCGCGTTCACCAGGGGATTGCCTGAATAGCATGGGTGAAAATAGATTTCGCCTGCCACGGTGGGCACGCCGATGCAATTGCCGTAGCTGGAGATGCCTTCCACCACATGTTCGATCAGGTAGCGGTTGCGTGATTCGGAAAGCGGTCCAAAGCGCAAGGAGTCGAGGATCGCAATCGGTCTTGCGCCCATCGTGAAGATATCGCGAATGATGCCGCCGACGCCTGTCGCCGCGCCTTGATGCGGTTCCACCGCGGAGGGATGATTATGGCTTTCGACCTTCATCGCGATGCCCAGCTGGTCGTCAAGCGGCACGATGCCGGCGTTTTCGAAGCCTGCCCCTTCCAGCGCCTCGCGATACTTTTTGAACAGGCGCAGCACGGGGCGCGAAAATTTGTAGCCGCAGTGTTCCGACCACATCACAGCGAACATGCCCAGCTCCGTGTCGGTTGGCTCACGCCCCATCAGCGCCACGATGCGAGCATATTCCTCATCGCTCAGTCCCATCTCGCGCCAGCTCTGTGGATTGCGGGTGAACATGGTCTTAAATGAGCATTCTGGGGCGATTATACCCGCATCATCATTTCAGGTACACTCTGGTTGCGGATGAATAGGGATGTTGTTTTGGGTGTTGGTATACTTGGGTTGTTGATAGCGGGCTGTCTGACTGCGCAGCGTAGCAGTTCTCGCGGCGTTAATACCCCCTCCGCAAAGCCCACGATGGGGCTGCGTGGTGCGGGCGTGCCGAACTTCTGGGTACGACCGGGCTATCGCGTGGATCTGGTGGCAGACAATATCGAAAATGCTCGCTTTCTGGAATTCGACGATAGGGGCACGCTTTATGTTAGTCGTCCAGAAAAGGGCGACATCCTGGCGCTGCGCCTGCATGGCGACCGCTATCGCGTTGTCAGCACCTTTGTCAAAGGCTATCCGACGGTTCACGGCATGTATTTTGCCGATGGCTGGCTCTGGTTCACACAGACAGGCGCGATCCACAAGGCGCGTGATCGCGATGGGGACGGCAAGGCAGATGAGGTCGTCACGGTCATCCCCGAAGGCAAGTTGCCGAAAGGGGGTGGGCACTGGTGGCGTCCCATCCTGGTGACCGATAAATATATCTACACAGGCATCGGCGATTCGGGCAACATTAATGACGAGACCGCCACCGAGCGGCAGAAAATCTGGCGGTTCAACAAAGATGGCACGGGCAAAACACTTTTCGCCGCTGGCATCCGCAACACCGAGAAGTTGCGCCTGCGCCCTGGCACCTCCGAAGTTTGGGGAATCGACCATGGCAGCGATTGGTTCGGCAGACCATTAGGCGATCGCGTCGGTTTTCAGCCAATCACCGACTACAATCCGCCCGATGAACTCAACCATTATCAGCAAGGCAAGTTCTATGGGCATCCCTTTATCGTGGGGATGAAGTTGCCGCGCATCGAATATCAGCACCGGAAGGACATTCTGGAGTTAGCCGACCGTACCGAGCCGCCCGCTTGGGCGTTCCCCGCCCACTGGGCAGTCAACGGCTTTTGCTTTCTGACGCGCAATCATTTCCCGAATCATAAGGGCGACCTGTTCGCAGCGTGTCATGGCTCGTGGAATCGTCGCCTTCCTGATGGCTATCGTATCGAGCGCGTGCTGTTCGACGAGGTCACGAGCAAACCCTATGGCAGTCTAACGATAGTCAAAACCATCACGCCTGAGCTGCGCGTGTTGGCACGCCCTGTGGATTGTGTGGAATCGCCCGATGGCTCCGTGCTTTTCAGCTGCGACATGACGGGGCGTATCTATCGGATTTCCTGGGCAGGCGGTGCTGATGGGCACCGAGCTGCCGATCGTTAGATCAGAGGGGTTGTTGCGCATAGACTCGCCGTTAAGACAAACCGCCTGACGGAACTACACTGCTCGCATCAGGCGACTTGCTTTGAGCATCCCAGCGAGCCAAGGTCACATACCGCGCTGCTTGCTGATGAGGTTGATCATAGACCAGCACATCTTGCCGACCAAAGATGGTGAGAAGTCTTTTCAACGAGTTGCTAATACCTTTTGGCGAGAGAATCAACCCCATCGCTGGTCTGACCACCCGGCAATAGCCGATCATCTGGGAGAGATGGGGAAGTGCAATAGGTCTACTTTTACATTCAATTAAGACAATCGAGGCTTTTTGCGCGCTACACACGAAGCCTACTATGTCCACCTGCACATCCCACGACGCCCATTCATGAGGGAGCAACGCTCCGATTCCGAGTTGGTTAATCAGTTTATTAAGTCTCCTGAACGCACACACTTGTGTTATAATTCGCTGACGAGGATAACGCTGCTGTAAATATCTTCGCAACCACTGCTCAACTGCAGGATACATCTCCTGCTCCTTCTGAAGTGTCATTCTGGTATTACCTCCTGTTCAACATCCTCTTCATAGGAAATATCTTGCACAGCAGGGCGTTTTCGGCAGCCCAACTGCCTACAGATTTGCCAATAGGCGTCAAAGTGTTTTCCGCAAAGTTTTGGTGGGAGATGGAGAGTGTCCGCTTCGCGTTCATCGGATTCTTTTGTGCGTCGTAGGGCACGCTCCCCAGGACAAGGCATATACTGCGCGTTGGGGAAGTTTTTTTCATCTTCTTGGGCTAATTCTTCGAGAACTATTTGCTTATGTCGGAAGGTAAAACCTATTTTTCGAAAGGGAACTGCAAAAATGTTCAGTTGATGTTCACGAAAATCTCTGCCCATGTTGGGATGCCCCCAAGCGATGAGCTGAACAGGAATACTTAAGTGATCTTGTAAGAGTTCACAGAGCTGAACAGGTAATTTCCAGTTATCCTTATAGTTCAGCACATCCAAGCGCACCCGATTGCGCCCGTCCACATAACGGTTGGCTCTGCGGATATTACCCGCCACATCAGCGAAACCGCGCAAAAACTCGTGCTTCCACTCCAGGGGAGTATCTCGATCAAACAGAACATTAGGTAGTGTAAATGTTCCAAAATGTGTCGCACTACCTAATATTAGACGGAGGTTGCGCCATATCATGTTGTTTCTGTGGAAGTGTACCAATAGTGTATGGTTTCCATGAGTACTGCTAATAATATCTATATCCGTCTCTAGTAGATTACGCAGACGCCAAGCAATATCGACCAATCCCAACTTGATTTCTGTGGGTTGATCGAAAGCAGAATGGGTGCCCTCCACTTGCAGGGTAGAGCCGGGAAACTCAACAAGGATGCGCCGTTCCTCGCCCTGCTCAATCAGCTGCCCCCTGGCAACGATAAGCCCCACAAGGTAAGCGACATCTGCATCGAAATAGTCCATGGCGTTCTTCTACGGTCGCTGCAAAATCAAGATAAATTCATGCACTTTATTAATACGGAATACAGAAGGGTAGCCCAAAGGGCGCAGGTTGTTGTACTCATGCCGTCGATCCCAGATAATAAGATCATCATAAATAAAACCAACTTCCTGAAGATGCATCGCGAGATCGGAGTGATAGGGATAAAAACGATTTTTTTTGCGGATGTCCATCACCACGACACAGCAGTAGGCTCCAGGTTTGAGAACCGTATACACCTTACGGAAAATCGACTGAATCGCTTTCAGAAATTGATTATAGTCACGAATCTTGCCTAAATCCTTTTCCTCCCCGCCGTAGTGGCGAATAGGCTTGTAGTCAGCCGTACGCTTTTCCAGCAGAATATCCCAGTAAGGTGGAGAAGTTACAACCAGATCGATGCTTTCGGGTTCCACGAACTGATCCAATTCGTTTGCATCGCCCACATAAACACGACAGTCTACTTTCTCCCCAGATTCGCTCCACTCCTGTTCCAGGGTGAGCGTTTCCAGTCGGGTTTCTGCAATGCGGGCATATTCAGGATTCAGCTCGATGCCGATGCCATGCCTACCCAACTGTTTGGCAGCGATCAGGGTACTGCCTACTCCTAAGAAGGGATCGAGCACGGTCATCCCACGGCGCGTGTAGCATTCGATGAGCCGAGCAGGCAGTGCGGCAGGGAACATGGCGGGATGTTTCAGGGCAACCTCTTCAGCTGTCTTACGAATGTCGCTCCAGATAGAAATGGAATAGCGCGTCCAAGTCGCCCCATCCAGTTCATTAGCGCGCCGCGCATCATAGAGAACCGTTGCCTCGGACACCTCCTCAGCATAAAATAGCTCCAGGTCTAAAGGCTGTGCCTGTTCCTCCTGTGATTGGGTAGACGGTTTCATCGCTTTGATTATACCTCAATGACCAGTGAGCGGATTCGATTCGCTCCCTTTAAAAGGGCAGCACCGACACCGATTTGGCAATCAGTGCAAGTGCGATTGCGAACATGCCGATCAGCCCCAGCCCGCAGAAGAATCCCGCCAACAGCACAGGTGCATAGCGAATCCAGTTCTCTTCGCCAAAACGCTTGCGGAAATAGCGACGCCCCAACCATGCACCCAGCAAGCGTGGCAGCAGGTAGTGGGGAAACTGGCCCACACCACCCACCAGTCCATAGAAGAGCAGCAGGGGCATCTTAAACGCGCTGAACAGCCAGTACAACCCCATCCCCGCCAGAAAGCCGATGCCAATACGCGGCAGGTTCAACGCACCCAGCACCAGCTCGCGCATCTCGCTCTCCGGGCGGTTAATCTGCTTCCACACGGCGTCCATCTGCGCGAAATAGGGCCACATGTTCATCGCGTAGGGGAACATCGACGAGGGAATGGGGCTGGCACGCCAGAAGAACGACCAGAACAGGAAGCTCGCGATGAAAATTGTGGGCAGCATAAGCACTTCTGCCTTCAGGATACTGGTGAACTTGGTGCCGGTCAACTCTACCTCGCGGAATCGCTGGGCTGCCCACCCATGGTCCTGAAAAGGCAGCGGTGCGTACCAGATGTCTACTTTCGGATAGCCACTGCTGATAACCGCTGCCTCCTTTAGAAACGGCACCGACACACCTTGTCCCGTCAGTCCGATCATACGCGCAGACACATAGCTGTTGAGCGGACTCCAGAACAGCCCGAAGCCCACCACAATCCAGAGCGGGAACTCTGGCACCAGCCAGCGACAAAGCAGGATGTACGAGGTCACCGAGATGAGCCAGACAAGTGCTGGGATCCAGAGGGGTGGATCGCCGCGTCCAGGCGGAGGAAGCGCCCCTGCATTGCGCCTCTGGAAAGCGCGTGAGGCGCGCGCCTCACGCATGGTGCGTATCACCATCGCGATTCCAATCACAGCGACTGCCACCTGCAGCCCCACGATAATCGCCAGCCAGAAGTCGATATCGACGGCGATTTTGGTTTGGATGGCGGGTGAGTTCGGCTGCCAATGGGAAATGAGACCCAGCTTATAAAGCAGGGGATTCGCAGCAATATAAGTGAGCACGGAGCTGATGGTGGAGCCTAACACGACTTGATAGGGCAGCACGAAGCCGAGCAGCACCTCGCCCAAATTGAGCGACACGCCCACGATGGCGGTCGGCAGCAGGCTCTCCGTATTTTGCGTCAGGTCCAGGAAGGGGATGGGGATAATCTGCACCGCGTTGCCAAACAGCGTACCTGTAAACACGGGGATTGCCAGATAGAAGAAGCCAAACACCATGCCCACCACGGCACCGGTGGAGAAGACGCCCCAGCGCCACGATTCCTCGCGTCGTCCCGCCTCTGCCAGTGCCAGCGCGCCCGATGCCGCCACAGGCGCCAGGGGGAAGGGCAACCGCTCCACATCGGAAGTCATCCGAAAGAGCAGATAGCCCATGCTCATCCAGCTGGCACGCCCCAGAATCTCCGTAATAACCAACAGCACCAGCGGGAGCGTCCAGTCGGGATGGAGAAAGGTACGCTCACGCAGGGCAGGCGAATCGGGGGCTGGCACCGCCCAGTGAGGAATCTCCCTCGCAAAGGGCGTGGCGGGCGCCGACTGCACAAAGAACTGATCCCAAATTTTCCATTGTAATGGCCCGCCCGACAGCCCGTACAGCCCCATCGCGGTGAGTGAGGCTGCAATATAAAACAGCATGTAAATCTCTTGCCGTTTCAGGGGCTGGAGCGAGCGACGCATCACTTCCGCAAACAGCACAATAGTGACCCATTCCGCGGCGGAGCCTAAGCCCACCCCCGCCACCAGCCCCATGTAAATGCTGCCGGGCAGCATCACGAACGCCACAAACAGCAGTCCAAGGAAGGTGCGGACAGTGAACCCGTCCTCGAATTTATGCTCCTCCGCAGCGACCTCTTCGGCAGTGCGCCGCGCCCGCTGCAATTCGTCCAAGACCGCCATACAAAAGGGGTAATTTCGCCAGTCCATGCCGCTTCCCTGCCGAAACGGCAGCATGTCATGAGCAGTTACCCGGGGCAAAATCAAATTTCCATGGGGGTGAGGATGTCCGAGAATTCGCGCGGTGAACAGGAGGTCTCGCCTCGCACTGCTCGCCACTTGCTTAGGGTGCCAGCGGGTAAAATGATAGCCGATGGAAACCACAGGGGTTGAAAAGGTGATTATTATCGGGTCTGGCCCTGCGGGCTATACGGCGGCGCTCTATGCAGCGCGCGCGAGCCTGTCGCCTCTGCTTTTCGCTGGCATTCAGCCCGGCGGTCAACTCATGATTACCACCGATGTCGAAAACTATCCCGGCTTTCCCGATGGCATTCAGGGACCGGAGCTGATGGAGCTGTTCCGTCAGCAGGCGGAACGGTTCGGCACGCGCATTCTTTACGAGACCATTACGCGCGTGGATTTTCACGAGCGCCCGTTCCATCTCTGGAGCGATGGCGGCAAGGCGTATCGAGCGCATGCGGTCATTATCGCGACAGGCGCCTCCGCCAAATGGCTTGGTCTCGAATCGGAGGAGAAGCTTAAAGGGCGTGGCGTCTCCGCTTGCGCCACCTGCGACGGCTTCTTTTTCCGGGGCAAGAAGGTCATTGTCGTGGGCGGTGGCGACACCGCGATGGAAGAGGCGCTCTACCTGACCAACCACTGCGAAAAGGTCTATGTCGTGCATCGTCGCGATGAACTGCGTGCCTCCAAAATTATGCAGGAACGCGCCTTCCGCAACCCCAAAATCGAGTTCATCTGGAGCACCGTCGTACGCGACATTTACGACCCCAACCTGGGCAAAGTGGTGGGCGTGCGCCTGCATAACCTCAAGACCGACAAGGAGTACGACTTCCCCATCGATGGGGTGTTTATCGCTATCGGGCATAAGCCCAATACCGACCTCTTTCAAGGTATTCTGGAGATGGACGAGCTGGGCTATATCAAGGTACATAACGGCACGCATACCAGCGTTGAGGGCGTGTTCGCCTGTGGCGATGTGACGGATCGGGTCTATCGTCAAGCAGTGACGGCAGCGGGCACAGGCTGCATGGCAGCACTCGACGCCGAACGCTGGCTGGCTGCCCAAGAGCATTAACCTCATAGCGGGAACAGCTTTGACCCCACAGGAGGAGAAAAAACATGCGAAATCGGGCATTGATAGGCGGTCTGATTCTTGCACTGGTGATGGTTATGGCACAGCAACAACCGAACTCATCTCAGCAAAAGCCGCCTGCGAGCAATAAGCAGCCGGGCGTGCAAACGGGTACGCCTTCACAGGCTGCGCCCAAAAACGCCCCCCCAAAAGAGGGCAGCCTCACCGTTAAGGGCACAGGCATCCGCTTCTTCTCCCGCGGTGAAGGCACGCTGACCATCAGGGGGCATGGCTTCGTGTTGGTGGGCGATCTGCAGGGCGAAATTGTCGCGCAGGGTTTCCAAGAGCTGAAACAGCTTCCACGCGGCGTGACGCTCGACCCGCCGATGGATAAGCGGATCCGCATTTTTCATGGGAAAGGCACGCTCACCATCAAGGGGAAGTACGATTCGATGAAGGTTGCCCTGACCGAAGCGGAGATCGATTTTCGCGGCGGCGCAAGCTTCGAAATCCAAGGCACAGGTGGGGGCAAGCGGGATGGCGAAGAGGTCATTCTCTACCCGTCAGCAGCATTCACGCTGATTGTGCCTAAACCTGCTTGGGAAACCCAGCAGCAGCCCACGGAACCCGCGCCTACCCCTGCCCCGAAAGGGCGCACCCCAGAACCAAAAACAGCTCAACCGAAGCCCACAAAGCAGTAAGGGCAAACCAGCCCGACCAGCCTGCCCGATTAAAAACCATGCGATTACTGGAGCTGGAGCTGGAAAACTTTCGGCAGTATGCGCAAGCGGTGGTGCCCTTCGAAACCGGCATCACGGCGATTGTGGGCGCGAACGGTGCGGGCAAAACCACCCTTGTGGAAGCTATCCTGTGGGCGCTCTATGGCGCGAACGCTGCGCGCGGCACCAGCGATACCCTGCGCTTCATGTGGTCGCAGGGCGGTTCCAGAGTGCGAGTGCGCCTCGACTTTCAGCTCGGCAGCAGATTTTATCAGATTATCCGCACCGACAAAGAAGCCGCGCTGATCCAGATTCAGAACGGCGTTCAGCAGAGCATAGCGCGCGGTGTCAGACCCGTCACCGAAGCGGTGCAAAATCTGCTCGGTATGACCCTCAATCAGTTTCAGACCAGCTTCTGCGCTCGCCAGAAAGAGCTGGAGTTTATGAGCTATGCGCCCGAACGCCGCCGTGAGGAAATCAGCCGTATGCTCGGCTATGAGCGTATCGGCAAGGCATTAGACGAAATCGCCCAGTATGCCAAACAGCTCGATGCCGAGGTCGCTGGACTGCAGCAGGGACTGGGCAACCGCGAACTCATCGAACAGCAGATCCGTGAAACACGCTATGCCATCGCTCAGTGCGAGACCCAGATCGACACCACCACCCAACAACTCCGAACCGCGCGTGCCGAACTGGAAAAAGCAAACCATCAGCTGCGCGAGGAGCAACTCAAAAAGCAGGCGTATGACGCGCTCCAGAACCAAGCACAACTGCTCCAAACACAGGCACAAGGTGTCGACGGACGCATCACGCAGCTGCGGACACGCTGGGAAAAAATTCAGCAGGCAAAAAAGCGGCTGAGAGAACTGCAAAGTCAGGTGCAACGCTTCCGACAACTCCAGCAACGGCTCAGTGAACTGGACAAGCTTGCGCAGAGCGAGCAACAGCGCGCGGCGCTCCGCGCCCACATCACCCAGCTCCAGCGACAGGTGGAGCAGCTCCAAGCACAGCGCGAGGAGCTTGCCCAAAAAGCGGAGCGTCTGAAACAGCTCCAGCCCGTGGTTCAACAAGCGCAACAGTTCGAAACGCAAATCCATCAGCTGCGCCAGCAAGCGGCTCAAGCTGCCCAGCGCGCCCAACTCGAAGCACAACGGGACCATCTGAAAGAGCGCGTGCGCACCTTGCAGACCCGCCAGCAGGAAGCCGACGCCCTTGCTCAGCAGATTCGCCGAACCGAACAGCACGCCCAGCAACTTGACGCCCAGCGTACGGAGCTGCAGGCGACTCTGGAACAATGGGCGCAGGCGTGGCATGACCAACGCACCAATGCCGAAGCAAAACTGCGTACCCAGCAGACCACGCTCGCACAACTCCAGCAACGCCAGCAGCAGCTGCTAACACTCGGTGCGGAAGGGAAATGCCCAACCTGTGGGCAGCCGCTTGGCGATGCCTACCAGCGCGTCTTAACCGAAGTGCAAGAGGCGATAGAGACCGAAACCCGCGCCCTGCACCAACTGCAACAAACGCTTGAAGCCATTCAGCAGGAGCCAGACGCCCTGCTCAATTGTCGACAACAGATTCAGCAGGTGGAACAGGCGCGCGAGGCGGCACTCCAACAGCTTGCCAGCCTGCAAGCGCAATACACCACCCTGCAAGCGCAACTCAATGAGCTGCCCACTTTGCAAGCACAATTGGACGCTCTGCAAGCGCAAATTGAGCAGCTCCCACTCTATGACCCTGAACAGGAGCGAATCCTCAACGAGCAATTAGAGCGACTACGCCCCGCCTGCGAGGAGGCACAGACCCTGGCTATCCAGCTCAAAGATCAGCCTCGCATCGAACGCGAACTGCGCCACTGCCAGCACCAACTTGACCGCTATCAGCAGCAACTTGCCCAGCTGCCCGAAGGTTACAACCCCGATGAGCATGAACAGTTGCGCCAAGAGGCGGAACAGCTGCGCCCACTCTATGAGGAGGCGCTGCAACTGAAAACGCTCCTGGAAGAGGAGCGACAAGTGCGCGACCAGATCGAACAGACCAAGCAGGAGAAAGCGGCGATCGAGTCGCAGCTTACACAGGTGCAAACGGAACTCCAATCGCTCGGCTTCTTGCAAGAAGAGTACGAGCAGGCGGAGGCGCGTTATCGGGAGGCGGACGAGCAGGTGCACCTGCTGAAGGAGCAGCTCGCCTCGCTTCAAGCAGAAAAGCAGAGCAACCAGCAGCACCTGGAACGGCTGCAGGCGCAACTTGCCCAGATTCAGCAGCATGAAGAGCGGCTCCAACGCAAACAGCATGAGCTGCTCCTGCACAAAACCTTGCGCGGAGCCATGCACGCCTTCCGCATGGACCTCAATCAGCGATTACGCCCGTTGCTTGCCAGCTATGCTACCGAGTTCCTGACGCACCTCACGGGCGGACGCTACACCCAACTGGAGTTGGACGAGGAGTACCGCGTTCACCTCATCGATGACGGCATGCGCAAAGCGGTCATCTCAGGGGGTGAGCAAGACATCGTGAACCTTTGCATGCGCCTTGCGCTCGCACGGCTCATTACCGAGCGCGCAGGGCAACCTCTCTCCTTGCTGATTTTAGACGAGGTGTTCGGCTCATTGGATACCGACCGTCGCCAGAATGTGCTGATGTTGCTGAACAATCTGCGCGACTGGTTCGAACAGATTCTGATTATCTCGCACATCGAAGACATCAACGAGGCAGCCGACCGCACGCTCTATGTGGAGCGCGACGAGCGCACGCGCGTTAGCAAAGTGCTGATACGCGCCGCCGAACCATCGCTCAGCCTGTCGAACTTGTCCGACCTGCCGGACCTGTCCGACTCGTTGGAGTGAAAAAAGAACCATGTGGCTTATGCTGATCACAGGAATGGTTTTATCCAATTCGCCTGTCCAGTCATTGACCTTAGCGGAGCGTGGGCGGGTGAGGATGCCGATTCTGGTGCAGGCAGGGGCGACTGCTGCCGAGCGACATGCTGCGGAAGAGCTGCGTCTTCACTTGCAGCAGATAACAGGCGCGTCGTTCGAGATTCGCAAGGCAGACCCCAACGCATTGCCCCCTGCGGCCATCATTGTCGGTCCTGGGGAGGTTGCCCGACGGCTCTTTCCCGATATCGGCTGGGACACGCTAAGCGGTGAGCAGGTGCGGATGCGGACGCAGGGACGCTATCTCCTTCTGGCAGGTGGTCGCCCGCGCGGCACGCTCTATGCCGTCTACCGCTTCCTGCACACCTATGGCGGTGTGCGCTGGTGGACGCCTTGGGCAAGCACTATTCCCCGCCGACGCACGCTGCGCCTCCCGCCCCTGAATGTGAGCGAGCAACCCGCCTTTGAATATCGGGAGCCGTTCTGGTATCACGCTTTCGATGGCGACTGGGCAGCACGCAACTACTACAACGGACATCACGCACGGCTGGACGAGACGCGCGGCGGCAAGATTCAATATGTCGGCTTTGTGCATACCTTCTATGCGCTCGTGCCCCCACAAGAGTATTTTGAGAAACATCCGGAATGGTTCAGCCTGATTAATGGGAAGCGCCAGTGGGAGCGAGCGCAGCTATGCACCACCAACCCCGAGCTGCGTGCCTTTCTGGTGGAGCGTGTGCGCGAGTGGCTGAAGGCGAACCCTCAGGCGAGTATCATCTCGATCTCGCAAAACGACTGGACAGGGGCATGCGAATGCGATGCCTGCCGCGCCATCGACGAGCGCGAGGGTACACCGGCTGGCTCGGTGCTGGCAATGGTCAACTTTATCGCGGAACAGCTGGAGACCGCATTTCCCCATGTTGCCTTCGACACACTGGCGTACTGGTACACGCGCCGTGCACCGAAGAGCATACGCCCACGCCCGAATGTGATTGTGCGCCTCTGCTCCATCGAGTGCAACTTTGCCCAACCGCTGGAGCATCCAAGCAACGAGGCGTTTGCCCGCGATATCCGAAACTGGAGCCGACTGACCAACCGCCTCTATGTGTGGGACTATACGACTAACTTCGCGCACTATATCATGCCGCATCCGAACTGGTTTTCGCTGGGACCGAATGTGCGCTTCTTCCATCAGCACGGCGTGCGCGGGCTGTTCGAACAAGGCGCGTATCAGTCGCATGGCGCGGAGATGGCGGAGCTGCGCGCATGGGTACTGGCACAGCTGCTCTGGAATCCCTATCAAGATGATCGGAAACTTATCGACGAGTTCCTACAAGGCTACTACGGGAAGGCGGCACGCTATATCCGCGAGTACCTACACCTGATGCATAACGCTGCAAAAGATTTCTATATGGGCTGCTTCACCCCACCCGATAAAGCGCCCTATCTGCATTATGAAGTGTTGGCAAAGGCGGAATCGCTGTGGGAGAAGGCAGAGCGTGCAGTGCAAAATGACCCCGACCTGCGCTGGCGCGTGCAAATCGCGCGGTTGCCCATCTGGTACGCCTGGTTGGTGAACTGGGATAGGCTGCAGCAGGAATGCGAGCAGTTGGGCATGCAGTGGGCGATGCCCCTTTCCAGAAAAGAGTTGGCGCAAAGGTGGCTGCAGCTGGCAACCAGCGACGGTCCCAAAGGCTGGTCGCGCATTACCCATGTGAATGAAGGGGGGCTGACCCCTGAAAAGTTCGTGGAACCGTTTTTGACACGATGAACCTTAGAAAAGCTGTTGAACTGACTGGGTTGCTACTCATGCACGCCAATTCATCCCGCTACCAGATGGCTCTCGCCTCTCCCTCCTACAAGTGACTGTAGGAAAGCATGCTATGCGCCTTGGATGGAATGGGAGCGCAGGAAGGCTTCTAACGAGTCAGCGTCTCCCTGTTGCAACAACTGAGCAAGCTGGCGCAGATGTTCGGTCAGCGCGTGCAGATAGTCAAGCGTGTGTTCGCGATTGAGCAAGAGCAGCTCCGTCCACAGCGCGGGATCGCTTGCAGCCACGCGCGTGGCATCACGCCAGCTGCGCCCACCTTGCAGCGAGGTGGGCTGCTGCCGATGCAGTGCGATGAGGCTGAAGGCGATGCAGTGTGGCAGAAAACTCAGCAAGGCGAACTCGCGGTCATGTTGCTCCGCGCTCAAGGCGATGGGCATCGCGCCCAGCGACTGCACAAACGCTTCCACCTGCTGTAGGGCGTCTCTATCAGTCTGGTCCGTAGGGGTTAGCACCCAGGGTGCGCTTTCGAACAGGTCGGCGCGCGCCGCTGGTAATCCGCTCTGTTCGGTGCCCGCTATGGGATGCCCGCCGACGAACCTTTGGGGATGGGGCAGAAGTTGCTGTGCCCACGCCAGAATGGGTGTTTTGACGCTCGCCACATCGGTTAACACCGTGTCGGGTTTCAGGCAGTGCGTTAGTTGGCGGAAGCAGTCGGGCAAAGCGCGAGGGGGCGTCGCGAATAGCAGAAGGTCCGCCTCGGCACAGGCTTCAAGGGTTGCGCAGGGCGTATCGATAATGCCGCGCGCATGTGCCTGCTGGACAATCTCTGGACGGAGGTCATAGCCACCGATGGACATGGGCAGCCCGCGTGCTTTGCATGCAAGCCCCACCGATGCACCGATACCCCCTAACCCAACAATGGCCAATCGCATGAGTTTCCTTGTACCCCGTTTGCGTCGCCTTCGCTGATGGACATGTCGGCGCGCATGAGCAAACTCAGAGAGCACGCTCCATCACCAGTAGAACAACATCGCGATATGCGCCGCGCTTCCAGTAGCGGCGTGGAATACGCCCCACCTCCCGATAGCCTACCTTCAGTAGCATCCTCATCGATGCCACATTCTCCGCCATCACCTCCGAGAGTAGCATTCGCAGCCCAAGCACCTCGAACGCATAGCGCGTGCGCACCTTGACCGCATCCGTGCCAAAGCCTCGGCGCCAGAGGTCTTTGCGCCCGATTATGGTGCCCGTGATGGCTGTGCCGTGCCGCCAGTCTATCTGATGAATGCCCGTAAAGCCGATATGCTCGCCCTCTAAAGTCTCGATAGCAAATACTACCTCCCGATTGGTGTGGCTCATCGTGTGCTTGAACCACTCCTCCTCCGCTAATCGGCTCAGCGGGAAGTCACCGCGCAGCGTCCACTGCGTGATGTCGGGGTCGTTGAGCCAGAGCAATGCGTTTGGGAGGTGCTTCTCTTGATCAAGCGGTACCAATCGCACTTTTTCGCCTGTCCAGCCGTATGCCATCGGATAGCCTCCTCACCCAAGGGTGGCTTATTCTACCCGATTGCGTGGGCGCCCCTCCAGAAAGGCTTTCAGGTTCTCTAAGGTGGTGTCCAAGATACGGCGCACGGCTTCGTGACTGTTGAAGGCGATATGCGGGGTAAAGACCACATTCTCGCGCCGCAGCAGCAGGTACGCTTGTACCACCTTGCGTAGCGTCTGCTCGGCAACGGGCGCACGCAGCAGTGCGCTCTCCTCTTTGATATACTCCTCGCCCTCGATGACATCCAGCCCTGCACCCGCTACAATGCCCTCATCGAGCGCCCAGAGCAACGCTTCCGTATCCACCACAGAGCCGCGTGCTGTGTTGATCAATAGGGCGCCGCGTTTCATCTTGCTCAGCGTGTCCCGATTGATCAAATGGTGGGTTTGCGGTGTGGCGGGCACATGGAGCGATACGATGTCTGATTCACGCAACAGGGTATCCAGGTCGGTGTATGTGAAGCCAAGCACCTCTGCCAGCAGTGGGTGGGGGTGTATGTCATAGGCAAGCACTTGCATGCCGAACCCACGCGCGATGCGGATCACATGTAGCCCGATATTGCCTGCGCCGATCACCCCCAGCGTCTTGCCGTACAGGTCAAAGCCGCGCAGCTCCGCAAGGCTGCGTGAGGGATGGGCTAACCACTCCTGCACGGCACGCAGCTTGCGCGAAAGTGAAAGAATCAGAGCGAAAGTATGCTCGGCAACGGTGTTCTCGCCATAGTGAGGCACATTACAGACCACGATGCCCCGCTCGCGACAAGTGTCCAGATCAATATGGTCGTAGCCCGTGGACATCGTGAGGATGAGGCGTAGTTTCGGCAGCGCGTCGATTATCTCGCGCGTGATTTTGGTCCAGACAAAGATCGCAATTGCCTCACACTCCGCATAGCGGGCGCAGTCTGCCCTATTCAGATGTTCGGTGCTGTAATAGGCTTGCACCTGTTCGGCAAGTCCTAATCGCTTGAGACCTTCCTGCAGGTAGTCTGCTTGCCACTCTTCCAGATCAAAAAAAGCGATTTGCATGGTAGCCGCTCCTACAGATGGGGTTGGACCGCTTTTTGGAGGTCACGCTGCTCCAGCTCGCTCAGGTCGTGTAGCGGTGGGCGTACATGGCTGAGGGGCAGTCCGCGCAGCGTGAGCGCGTATTTGAAGTTCGCAGGCGCGGGGAAGGCGTCCAAGGCATCGGCTGCCTTGTCGATGAGCTGTTGGAGACCGTCCGCCTCACGCCCTTCGCAGAAGGCGCGAAAAGTGGCGACTAACCGTTCAGGGAACACATTGGCTAACCCACTGATGCTCCCTGCACCCCCACCCTGCAAGCACCGTAGCAGCAGTTTCTCCTCGCCTACCCACACCTTCAGACGCGGCACGAATGGGAGATAGGTCGCCAGCGACTCGGGGTCGCCCGAGCTGTCTTTGATGCCCAGCAGGTTGGGAAACGACAAGAGCGCATCCACCAGTTCCGCAGTAATCGGCTGGCGAGTGAGCTGGGGAATGTTATATAGGATGACGGGCAGCGCAGTCGCATCGAGCAGGGCACGGTAGAATGCGATTAAACCCTCCCGTGTGGCGCGATAGTAGAAAGGGGGCGCGACCATCAGCGCGTCGCAACCCACATCGGCAGCGCTTCGAGCCAGCGAGAGCGCGTCCGGCAGGCTGCATGTGAGAATGCCCGCGATAATGCGCAGTTGTCCGCGTGTACGGGATGCCAGCTCGTACAGGGCAACCCTTTCGGATACGCTGAGTGAGGGACCTTCGCCCGTTGTGCCCGCCACGACCACGCCCCGCACGCCCGCCGCCTCCTGAAACGCCAGCAGGCGCACAAAGAGCGCCTCGTCAATCGCGCCCTCTTCGGTAAAAGGCGTGAGGAGTGCTGTGTAGATACCGTCGCTTAGGGGTTCCATCCTTTGCCTCGATCCCGCAAGACAAGTTTTAAAAAGGAAAGCGGGGACGCGCCCGTAGGAAGGAGAACAGCCCCTCCCAAAACTGCGCACGCGCTTGCGCCTCTTTTGCCTCGGCTTCCATCTGGGCGATCGCGACTTGCGCTTTCGTTTCTGGCGGGATCTCCATCGCCCGCGCATCGCGTGCCAGCTGGTCCATCTTGATTAGCTCGCCGTGATCGACCCAAACACCCCCACATTCATCGCAGCTATCCAGGGCGATATTGCTGGTGTAAAGGTAGTTATAGCGGTACATCGGCACGCGGCACACGGGGCAGAGCCGCTCGCCCATGCCTTCATAGCGCTCCACCACAGGTTGATAGAGTTGGTCGAGACGCGGCAGCACGGAGGGGTCTATCTCGCGCAGGCGTGGTAGCTCATCGGCATCGAACCAGATGCCCGCGCAGGTCGGGCAGACATCGATAGTAATCCCCAGATGGGTCTGGGGCACTAACGGCACCTGACACACCGGACACAATCGCTCCTGACTATCCATTTCGGGCTCCTCTCCTATTGGTTCCCTCGTGCACTGGTTGACCGTGAATACGGATCTGGCTGCTCATCTGGAGCGAGCCAGCGGTCATGGTTATTGTACCTTCCTCTTGGCGCACCCATCCCGATTGGCGATCGATATAGCTGGTCAATGTCCCCCGCACTTGGGGCAGGGAACCGGGCAGTGATTCCAGCCGCGCCACGATTTTATAGCATGGGTTGCCCTCCAGCTCGATAATGCCCTCCAGGCGACAGAGGAAACGGCTGCGGATACTGCCCATCTCGCTCTCGCGTTCCCATTGCTCGCCGATTCGTACGGGGTGCAGCGGGTAGAGCCGAGCGCCAGCGGAACCAAGCGAGAGATGTGCCTGCTTCCGCGATAGAGGCGTCTCGCGACCATCAGGGTGAACCCGCCACACCGTGCGCTTGGGAATCTCCCCCAGTGGCGCTGCGCTCTGTTGCAAGGCGTGAAGTGTTTGGGCATCGCCGTGCAGCACTCGCTCCACGAGGGCAGTGCCGTCTGAGTTCGCTTCCTTGACCGTCTCGGTATAGAAGAGGTTCAGCGTAATCGATTGTTGCCCAACTTGGAGGGACTGGGTCACTTGGTAGCGCCACTGCTCACCCGCATGGAATCGGCGCGTGACGGCATAGGTTCGAAAGAGCCGCCCATATACCCACCAGCCCCCGATGCCCAGCAGAGCCAGCAGCAGAATCCCCGCGATAGCACTTGCGACCGGGTGCCGCTTCATCATGGCTATTTTACCCACTGCCTCGTTGCATGAAAGGGTATAAGCGGGCTAAGGTATAATCTATCCGATTCGGGTATGGATTATGATGTGATTGTGGTGGGGACTGGTCACGCAGGTTGTGAGGCAGCCCTTGCCGCGGCACGGCTGGGTTGTCGCACGCTGGCACTGACTCTCAATCTTGAGCGCACCGCTCATATGCCTTGCAACTGCTCCATCGGCGGTCCAGCGAAGGGGCACCTGGTGCGCGAGATCGACGCGCTGGGTGGGCAGATGGGCATCAATACCGATTTGACATTGACGCATATCCGCTTCGTGGGCACGGGCAAGGGTCCTGCGGTGCGCACGCTGCGCGCGCACGCCGATAAGTCGCTTTATCCCGCCTGGATGCTTGCCACGCTGCGCCAACAGCCGAACCTGACGCTGATGGAAGGCAAAGTCGAAGACCTGCTGGTGCGGGATGAGACTTGCTACGGGGTGAGCGTCTTTTTGAAGTTGGGCGCCTCATCAGGGGCAGTGAGCGAGACGCTCACGGAGATCACCGCGCGTGCCGTCGTGCTGACAACGGGCACTTTTCTGAATGGGCTGTGCCATATTGGCGAGAAGAAGGTGCAGGCGGCGCGGTTTGGCGATCCCCCTGCCGTCGGGCTAACCGAAGCGCTGCGACAACGGGGCTTCCGAATCGGTCGATTCAAGACGGGCACCACACCTCGCGTGGACAAAAAGAGCGTGGATCTCTCACGCCTGACGGAGGTGCCCTCGGAGCCGTGCCCGCCCTTCTCCTATCTGCACGATCGGCTGGAGCCGCCACACCCATTGCTGCCCTGCTGGCAGACCTTCACGAACGAGCGCACGCACGCCATCATCCGCGAGAACCTGCACCGCTCCGCCATGTATGGCGGGCATATCGTCGGCATCGGACCACGCTACTGCCCCAGCATCGAAGACAAGATCGTGCGCTTCCCCGATAAGCCACACCATCCTGTGTTTCTGGAACAAGAATATTGGGACCGAGACGACCTCTATGTGCAGGGAATGTCCACCAGCCTGCCAGAAGAGGTGCAGCTTGCCTTTCTGCGCACGCTGCCGGGATTGGAAGAGGTGGTCATGCTTCGTCCCGGCTATGCGGTGGAGTACGATATGGTCTATCCCGACCAACTGTATCCCACCCTGATGACTAAGCGGGTGCGCGGGCTGTTTTTGGCGGGGCAGATAAACGGCACCTCGGGCTATGAAGAGGCGGCGGCGCAAGGGCTGATCGCTGGCATTAATGCCGCCCTCTACGCCCAGGGGCGCGAGCCGTTGGTGCTGGAGCGCAGCCACAGCTATATCGGCGTGCTGATTGACGACCTGGTGACGAAGGGGGTAGAAGACCCGTACCGCATGCTCACGGGGCGCGCCGAGCATCGCTTGCATCTACGCCACGATAATGCCGACGAACGCTTGACGCCCATCGGACGCGACATCGGCTTGGTAGATGACGAACGCTGGCGACGATTCCAAGCACGTCAGGCGCAGATTGAAGCGGAGTTGCGGAGGCTGGACTCTTTGGAAATCAGCGGTAAGCACAATCCGCAACTGGTCGCGCTGGGGGGTACACCCGTCAACACGCGCCTAACAGCACGGGAGTACCTACGCCGCCCGGAGGTCACCTACGCCATGCTGACGCAGCTCTTCCCCCCTGAGACCCCTGTCCCGCCAGAGATTGCCGAGGTGGTCGAAATTCGCGTCAAGTACGAAATTTACCTGCGCAAGCAGCAACAGCAGATCGAGCAGATGCGCAAGATGGAGGACTGGCTCATCCCAGAGGATATCGATTATGAAGCGTTGACCGCTATCTCGCGCGAATCGCGTGAGAAGTTGGCGCGTGTGCGTCCGCGCACGATCGGGCAGGCGGCGCGCATTCCGGGCGTGCGCCCCGCCGACATCGCCTGCCTTATGATCTATCTGTGGCGCGGAAGAAGTTCCCCCTAATCCCACCCGTTCTTCGAAGCGTTGGGTACACTCTCTGGCGGAGGAATCGCGCTATGAGAAAAGTGATGGGGTTCCTGCTGCTGTTCGTGCTGGGATTTTTCACAGGGGCATATATGCTCAAGACCTATTTTTCTAACGGGCTGATGGGTGGGTTCTATGCGCCCGCTGAGGTGAGCGAGTCCAGCAAGCGCGCGTTGCTCGCCTCGTTGGAGACGCCCGTGACTCAAGGTGCGCCACCTACCTCCTTCGAGACGATGTTGCGCACAGCTGCCCAGCGTATCTCGCCCGCCGTGGTGAATGTGGACACCACCGGCGAGGTGTTCACCTTCTGGGGCGAGGCGCGCCGAGTGGGCGGCAAAGGCTCCGGCGTGATTATCAGCCGGGATGGCTTCGTGGTCACGAATAACCATGTGGTGCGTATCGGGCGCGAAATCGCGCCGGAAATTACCGTGACCCTCGCCGACGGACGACGCTTTAGAGCGCGCGTGATAGGCACCGACGCTTTTAATGATATTGCCCTGCTCAAAATCGAGGGCAGAAATCTGCCCGTCGCGCCTTTAGGGGACTCAGACCAGCTGCATGTGGGCGATTGGGTGATTGCGGTGGGCAATCCGTTTGGATTAGAGAACACTGTGACGGCCGGCATCGTCAGTGCGCTGAACCGCAACTTAGCGGGCGCGGGAGATGTGCCCGGCGGACTGATTCAGACGGATGCCGCCATTAACGCGGGCAACTCGGGGGGCGCATTAGCCAACTCGCGTGGGCAGCTGGTGGGCATCAACACCGCTATCTACTCGCCTGTGGGCGCGAATGTGGGTATCGGCTTCGCCATCCCTATCAACCGAGTACGCCAAGTGGTGCGCGAGATTTTGGAGTACGGTTCCATCGGCAGCGCGTGGATCGGCATCGCCTGTCGGGACATCAGCGATCCGGCTATACGCCGTTTCCTGCAGGAACAGTTCCCCGAGCTGCGCTTCCCTGCGCAGGGGATGCTGATTCTGGGCGTCGAACGCAACTCGCCCGCAGAGCAGGCAGGGCTGCGCCCAGGCGATGTGTTGACCACAATGAATGGACGCTCGCTGACCAGCATCGAGCAGTTCCTGCAGATGCTGCGGCGGGTGCGCCTCAAGGAGAAAATTCGCTTCACCGTGTGGCGTGAGGGGCGCACCTGGATCGTGGAGGTGACCCCGGTTGAACGGTAAAGAGGGGTTGTCCCGTCCATCTGACCTGCCCGACCTTGTGGAGCTGCAAGTACCAACGCATACCTTGCGCTGGAACCTGTATGGCGCGGGACTGGAAAATCTGGGGCGTGCAGGCAAACCTGAACTTGTGCCGACGCCCCATCCCGCCCCGACGCAACTGCTCGTGCGCATGGACGCGGTCGGCATCTGCTACAGCGATGTAAAAATCGTGCGCTTGGGCAATCAACACCCGAAGCTGTTCGGGCGTGACCTGCGCCAACATCCTGTGGTGATGGGGCACGAAATTGCCTGCACCGTCGTGGCGGTGGGCGACGCTCTGACAGACCGCTTCCGCGTGGGCGAGCGCTATGTGGTGCAGGCAGATGTCTATCTGGGCGGCAAAAACATGGCGATTGGCTACGCGCTGGACGGGGGCTTCACCCAATACGGCTTGATTACCGAGCCTGCCCTGTTCGGCGACGAGGGCTGCTACCTGCTGCCATGCCCGGAACATCTTTCCTATGCGGAGGCGGCGCTGGTGGAGCCGTGGGCGTGCGTGGTCGCCAGCTATCGCCTGGCACCGCGTCCCACCCCACGCCCCAATGCCCGCTGGCTTGTGATATTGCCCCATGCGCCCGAAGTCCATTACCGCTGTCGCGCGCTGGAGACGCTTCAGCCAGAGGGAGCAGGCGGCATCGCGGTGATTGCACACGATGCACGGGGCAATCCCCTTGCGGAAGCGTTTCTTCGAACAGCGCAGCGGCTTGGCATGTCCGTCCACACGCTTGCCTGCTCCCCTGACCAACTTGCCTCACCCACGATGGTGCACACGCTCAAAGCACAGCACACCCACGACGAAGGCTTCGACGATATCCTCCTTTTTGGTGACCCGACACCGGCACTCTTGGAAGCGTGTATCGATGCGCTGGCGTATGGAGGACACTTGAGTTTTACCTGTCATCGCCCTGTGCCCCCTGTGGCGGTCGATGTGGGGCGACTGCATTACGATCGCCTGATGGTGATGGGCACGACCAGCTGGGACATCACGGATGCCCAGGCGCACACGCGCTCCACCGCCCTTTCCCCCACCGAGCAGCTGCTCCTGCTGGGCGCGGGCGGACCGATGGGGCAGATGCACCTGCACTACGCGCTCAGTCAGCCCGAATGCCCGGAGCAGATTGTGGTGGTGGATCGCCACGAAGATCGGCTGGATGTGCTGCGTTCGATGCTTGAGGCGAGTGCGGATGGGTCGCGTGCCGAGGTGCACTTTTACAACGCAGCGGGCGTCCCCCTGGACCATCAGCAGGAGGCGCTGCGCGCCCTAAGCCCCTATGGCTACAGCCAGATTATGTGCCTCTCCTCCGCGCCGGAAGCGGTTTCGATGGCGTACCCCCTTTTGAGCGATGGCGGGGTGCTGAATCTCTTCGCGGGCATTCCACGGGGGGTCAAAGTGCCGCTGGATCTCACGCTCTTGGCAACCCGCCACCTGCGCCTGATGGGCAGCAGTGGCTCGAGCATGGCGGATATGGCACACTGCTTGCGTCTTGCAGCAGAGGGTGTGCTGCCCGTGGGGCGCGTGTTGAGCGCGATTGGTGGGCTGAACGCTTTGCCCGAAGCGATTCAAGCGGTGCAGCAACATCGCTATTCAGGCAAAATCGTTCTCTTTCCCCATCTGCCGACGCTACCCCTCATCGGATTGCACGAGCTGCACACCCTGCTGCCCGAGGTCGCCTCGTATCTGAAGCAAGGGCGTTTCTGGACCAAGGCGGCAGAAACTGCCCTCTTTGCGAGGGGCAAGCCCAGATACTCTTAACAGGCGGTTCGTCGCCTACGCCTGACCCACAGAGTTCCTAATGCGATTCCCAACACACTGAGGGAGGCAGGTTCTGGCACGGTGAGAATGCGCAGCTCATCTACCACATTCGTGGTGCCGGCGAAAAAGACAAGGGTGCGGCCATCCGTACCAATTTCGAATCGCTCAGGACCACCAGGACGCCCCGACCAATCGCCCAGCTCGTAGCCACGATAGTTGTCCGATTGAGAATAGAGGGTGCCTGGCACGCCAAGCTGTGGGTCGCTCAGACGCAGGCGACGCCCTTTCGCAATCACGCCCAAGATTGGGAACGGGAAGGTGATGCTGCCCTGGTAAATGCGAGGCTGACTGGGTTCGCCCATCGGATCAGAGTGGAGCAGGTAAACATTTACCTTAGTGCCTTGTGGGATAAGATAACTTCCCAGATCACTCTCAGCATCATACACCCCCGGTGAAACGGCGTTCACCGTCTCATCTTGAGAAAGGGTCAGGTTCACATGCTCTGTAAACAACCAAGCATGAGCGTCGTTCTGAACCCCGCCCTCACGCAGGTCAGTCGGAAATGTCCCACTCCACAGCTGGACATTACCGAAGTTAATGGTCTGGGCTTGTAGCCCAACGGCCCAGCCCGCAAGCCAAAGAGCCAATCCGGCTCGCCCTATTAAAGTCACTCTTCGCATCTTTGACCTCCTTTAGGGATGCTCGGTCTCCTTTGAACACCTCGGACACCTCTATCCCCACATCATGAAGACTCAGAAAGCCATTAAAAACCGGACAAACGGAGCGGGTGCTTCAACGCTCCAATCGTTTCAATCCCTCACAGGTAGGCTAAAAACTTCGATGGGAATCCCGCGACCGAGCTGATCCACAAAGTTTCAATCCCTCACAGGTAGGCTAAAAACACGGGGGCAACTGGATGTTAATTGTGCCGGAAAAAGGTTTCAATCCCTCACAGGTAGGCTAAAAACATAAAACCGAGGACGGCGTCGGCTAAGACGGTACAGGTTTCAATCCCTCACAGGTAGGCTAAAAACTCGCGCGCCTCGTGCATCATCTCTTCAGGCGAGCGAGTTTCAATCCCTCACAGGTAGGCTAAAAACAGTATTTCTCGGCAAAACGGTGGTTGTACCGTTGTAGTTTCAATCCCTCACAGGTAGGCTAAAAACCTTCCCGTGCGTGCTGTCCCCGTAGAAGCAGAGCAGCGTTTCAATCCCTCACAGGTAGGCTAAAAACATGCAGATGGTGTTCCAGCAGAACTTCCGAACCGTAGTTTCAATCCCTCACAGGTAGGCTAAAAACCTGCCCTCCTGTATCAGGAGGGCGGCTCGCCCAAAGTTTCAATCCCTCACAGGTAGGCTAAAAACCCCTATTTTTTTCCAACCCCGCGTTATCAGCACAACGTTTCAATCCCTCACAGGTAGGCTAAAAACCTGTATACGGGGCAAGAAGCAGGGGGAAAAGAGGAGGGTTTCAATCCCTCACAGGTAGGCTAAAAACTTATGAGGGAGGGAGAAGAGCAGGACCGCCTTGAAGGTTTCAATCCCTCACAGGTAGGCTAAAAACTGGCAGCCGCCATGCGGCGGCGGGCCAATGAGCTAAGTTTCAATCCCTCACAGGTAGGCTAAAAACCATCAGCCTCTCCTCAGCGAGGTCGATGAGGAAGGGTTTCAATCCCTCACAGGTAGGCTAAAAACGGGCGAAATCAATAGGAGGAGGACATGAAAGTTCGTGTTTCAATCCCTCACAGGTAGGCTAAAAACCTCGTCAGCGAGTAGGCAGCGTATGTGATCTGGCAGCGTTTCAATCCCTCACAGGTAGGCTAAAAACTTTTGGGTGGGCGATCGTCGTGCGCGAGGAGCGCAGTTTCAATCCCTCACAGGTAGGCTAAAAACGAAGTGAGAATGCATTGGTGGGGGGATTTCGGTGGGTTTCAATCCCTCACAGGTAGGCTAAAAACTTCCCCATCAGCTTCACCCTGCGCCTTATGCACGCAAGTTTCAATCCCTCACAGGTAGGCTAAAAACCAAGCCGAGGATATGGGTGGAATAAGATTCCACCCGTTTCAATCCCTCACAGGTAGGCTAAAAACCAACCCCCACGCGGGGGGTCAGCCATCCCGCTGAACTCAAAAAAGCCCGATTGTCAAGGTGCACCCGCTTTGCCCGTTGGCGACCATACTATACCCTATCGGTGACAACAAAGTCAAGGGGCGAAATTTTTTTCTCCGACCCCGCGCGGGGGTACCCCGGAGAAAAAAATTTCGGTCGTCGATCGGGTGGCGATTTGAACTCAGAGGGCAGAAAGTCGGCGATCGACGACAAGCGGGTTTTTGTCATACGAGGGGTAGGGTTTTTGTTGGGGATAGGGATACAGGATGTAGTGGGTGGTGGGTGAAAATGTCGTCGAACGACTGGTTAGTCGAGGATATGTGGTCAGCAACGACGAGTCCATAAAGCAGACCTCTGGGATTTAGCTTTTTGGGCGATCGACTGGCGCGAGGTAGACAAGAACCCTTGTCAGATTTTCAAGAGGGGTTGAATCGGCTTGTGGTATGGGGTATACTTGATTGTAGCGACCATGCGAGCAGAGCTAAGACCGGCGGATCGGATGCGGCAGGCGCTGATGGCTCATCTGGACCATGAAGGGGTGCAGGCCCTGTTGGAGAATGCAGCGACCTGCGACGAAGCGAACGACTATCTGCAAAGCGGTGAATATGAGCTGGCGCTCCAGACCGCTTTACCCCTCGTCTTGTTGGAAACGCCCATCATTGCTGAGCGCGCCCGCGAAATCGCCATTAGCGCGTTGGATCATTTGGTAGACAAGGCAACTGTGCGTGGGATGCCCCAACTGGCGCTGGACTATCTCCAGCAGTGGCTGCGCTTGGAGCCGAACGCGCTCTATCCGATGGTGCGTCGCGCCGAAATTTTGCAGTTCGAGCTGGGCGACTATGATGCTGCATGGACTGCCTATCTACAGGTGCTGCGTCATTACCCGAACAATATCGAGGCGTTGATCGGGCTGGCGGAGCTGTCGCTGATGGAGGGCAATCCCGAACGCGCCTATCCCTATGTGCTGCGGGCGTGGCAGATGCTGGCGCAATCCCGATGGGCGTACACACCTTCCGTGCGCACCTTCACCGCCCTGTTTGAAGGGCTGTACGATGTCACGGCGGGCGTGCTTGCCTGGCTGGGACCACCGACAGAAGCAGAAAAGCTGCTGGAGGAAGCTATTCAGCGACTGGGTGGCAGCGACGCGCTCAAACGCCGCCTGCAGAGCCTGCGCGAAATCCTGACCCGCGATTCCGAACATCAGGACAATTAAATGAAAAGAGCCGAGCTAATCCTGGGGCGTGAGCTAATGCCCTTGTATGAAAAGGTCATGCAAGGCAAGCGGCTCTCCTTCGAGGATGGCTTGCTGCTCTATCGAACACCGAACCTCTCTGGAGTGGGCTACCTCGCTAACCTTGTGCGTGAACGACTGCACGGCAATCGTGCCTATTACATCCGCAATCTCCACATCAACTATACCAATATCTGCAACAAGGGCTGCAAGTTCTGCTCCTTCTATGCCAAAAAGGGCGGTCCGAAGCCCTATACGCTGACGATGGACGAAGTGCGCGAGCGACTCCAGTCCTATCGGCACATCCCGATTACGGAGGTGCATATTGTCGGGGGAGTGAACCCACGCCTGCCCTATGCCTATTATCTCGATCTGGTGCGCACGGTCAAAGCGGAGCGACCCGAGGTGCATATCAAGGCGTTCACCGCGGTGGAGTGGGGGGAGATTGCACGCGTTGCCCGCAAGCCGCTTGCGGAGGTTCTCCAAGAGATGAAGGCTGTTGGGCTGGGCAGTGTGCCCGGTGGGGGCATCGAGGTGCTAAGCGACCGTATCCATGCTGAGCTGTTCCCCAAAAAGATCGATGGCAAGCGCTGGTTGGAAATCGCCCGCGAGATTGCGCGCGCTGGACTCAAGCAGTACGCTACCTTGCTGTATGGCATGGGGGAGACCATCGAAGAGCGTGTGCAACACTTTATTGCTTTGCGCGAGCTGCAGGATGAGACGGGGCACTTCCTCGCCCTCACCCCGCTCGCCTTTCATCCAGAGGGGACCGAACTGGAACATCTGCCACACACTACAGGCTATGAGGACCTGCGCAATATTGCTGTCGCCCGCCTGATGCTGGATAATTTCCCCCATATCAAGTCGTTCTGGATTATGAACACGCCTGCTGTGACTCAGATCGCGCTCTGGTACGGTGCGGACGATGTGGACGGCACGGTGCATGAATATGAAATCGTGTATCAGGATGATGCGCCTGGTGTGCGTCAGCAGGTGCTTACGCGCGCGGAGCTTATTCGCCTTATTCGGGAGGCAGGTCGCGAGCCTGTGGAGCGGGACAGCCTTTATCGCGTGGTGAGTAGCGAGTAGTAGGGGCAAACCAGAGTGCAAAAACCTTCCATCGGCTCAAGGATCTTCGCTCTCCAGCTTCATCCTTCGCCACTGACTACTCGCCCGCGGAGGGAGCGTAAGGCGAAGTATTGCCATGCATCGGCGAGGGTTGGCTCACGCAAATAGACGGCGCGCACATTGCCGTAGCCCTCTTGCAGCAGGCGCAGTGCCAGGGTGTCGTCCGCAAACAAGCTCAACCGATAGCCATCACCCTGCTCCACGATACGGAATTCCACCTCGCCCACCATATCGAGAAGGGGTTGCGGGTCAACTATTTCGATCTCCATGCGGGTGGCATGCAGCTCGCGGATGAGCTGATCGGGTGTGTCGCAGGCGATCAGGCGTCCGCGGTGGAGCATCAGCACGCGGTCGGCATGGCGTGCGACGGCGGGGTCGCGCGTGGAGAAGAGGACGGCGGCGCCGAATCGGCAGCGATCTTCCAGTTCCATCCAGAGCCGGCGTGCGCGCTCGAAATCGGCTCTATCGAAGGGGTCGTCCAGCAGGTAAAGTCGTGCTTGTTGCGCCAAGGCACCGCCCACTTGGAGCATGGCACATTCACCCGTGGAGAGTTCCGCAATTGGGGTGTCCAGCCGCTCGCTCAGTCCAAGCAGCTCCAGCAGATAGGCGGCACGCGACCAGCTGGAGGCATACCGCTTCATCCATTTATTGGGGGTGAGGTTGAGCGCGGCGCGTCCTGTGGGCAGTTCGGGCATATGTGCGAAGTCGGCACACTCCAGCACGCCCGCTTCCAGCGCAATCTGTCCCGCAATCAGTGCCAGCAGGAGGCTCTTGCCGCTGCCGCTGGGACCAAACAACGCGACGCACTCGCCCCGATAGATATCGAAGCTTATCGATTGCAGGCGGCACTCGCCCACCCGTTCTGACTGAACGCCCTCCGCATGCAGTAAGATTGCGTCGCTGAGCATCAGCGCACCACTTCCGGGTTTGTCTGACGCATGGCAGCAAGCGTCTGCTCCGCAAAGGCTTTAAGCGTCTGAGCATCGCGTTCGAAGTGGCTACCAGTTGGCTTGAGAAAACGCACAAAGTAGGCGCGCTGATGCATCCCTGCCACGCGCGCCGTCAGCAGCAGAATGCGTGCGCTGGAGGTATCCGAGCGATAGCCCAAGGGCGTCGCGTAGAAATAGATACCGACCGCCTCGCGCTTGGGTCCTTGCAGACTGATTAGGTGCACCATTCGCGCGTGGATTGGCTCCTTCAAGCCGGGCACATTCAGCAGCACCTCGCGATTGTCAGCAAACTCCCAGTTTTGCACGCGGAAGCAGACCTGCGGGTTATGAAACGCGCCCGTGTGCGAGCCAGCCAGCACGGTAAAATCGACCTCCTCGCCCAGGCTGTTCACATAGATGCGAGCAATATATTCATCGGGTTTCAGCTCGTTAGCAGCCTCTGCCGACATCTTATATTCCTGCTGCAGCTGCCAGTCGCCGATTTGTGTGGGCACGCGGTTTAGCGTTTTCTCGCCGGGTCTGGCAGCCACACGCGGCATATACTGCACTGCAAGCAGCACGCCCACCATGATCAGTCCCAGCAATGCCATCGGTAGCCCGAACCGCTTCCAATCCATAGGCGGTGCGGCAAGCGGTGCTTCCGGTGGAACGGTGTCCGATATGGCAGAGTCATCCGCCATATCAGGCAGCTCCACAAGATGCGGCTCTTGCGCTTTTATCTCTTCCATCCAAGCCACCTCGCTATCAGAAAGAGCGCGATGAAGGGAATTAGAATTTCTAACGCGCCGGTTGTCGGGATGTTGATCGTGCCCAACACGGGCAGCGTCAGCTCGAACCCTTCATGCGCGATCTTACCCGCTTCAGGCCCAAAATGGTGCCCGAAAATCGCAATCAGTGCGATGCGAATGCCGTTGGACAAAATCGCAATCGGGAACAAAGCCAACGGCAGAACGAGCTTCCTCCACAGGGATAGGTCGACCAGCGTAAAGAAAAAGAGAATGAAGGTCAGCAAGGCGACCGTCACCTTGAAACCGCTGCACTCCACGCCCACATGCAGCTCATAACCTGACGGCATAATGAAGGTCACCTGACTGGTCTTTAGAACGCTATAGAAGGGCGACAGAATCGCCAGCGCCACTTCCGTCGACCAGACCTTGATGGGGTTCGTGATTTCATCAAACACCACCGACGGCATCGGCATCATAAGATAGAGAAAGAGCAGCGGATAGAGCAGGACGCGCGTGATTTGGGTACCGAAAAGCATTAGGCTCCCCCCGATTAGAAAGAGCGGGAAGCCCATGCTGGAGAGCCAGCTGGATAATCCCCAGTGCCCCAGCAGGTGCAAGCCGGCACCCCATAGTAGAAAGGGTAGTCCCCACCACGAAGGTTGTGCCCGCAATTTCAGCAGTTGCTCGCGTCGCATCCAAATCATCACGATAGCGAGTGGCGGCACCAGATAGGCATAGGAATAATAGCCATTCGGATCGCCCCAGCGTGGCAGCCAGTACCACTCAATCACCTCGCGATAGGCGAGCAGCAACGCTGCCAAAAAGGCCATCACAAACCCTGCCAATATCGGCTGTGGTCGGGGTAAACGCTTTAATTCCATTAAAAATTGATCCAGCATCGCTTGCACCTCCTCTACATCGCTGGGTTTCGGAAGGTCCAATATTTATTGGCGAAAAAGTTCCAAAACAGCACAATCAGCGTGGCGGTTGCCTGGGCTCCCATAAAAAGCAGCGGATGCGGTTTATGGGGTGGTGGGGGCAAGAAGGGACGCACAATCAGCGTGGTGATGGTGGAGTTGAGCAGCATGCCGATAATGTTCACGGTGACGAAGCGGGCAAACTGGCTCATCCGCTCCTGCTTACCTCGGATGCGGAAGGTCCAGCGGCGGTTCCAGATGAAGCTGTTGCAGGTCGCCGTGCCCGACGAGATCACTTTGGTGACGAAGACCGCCAGCGCTTCGGGGCGGAGCGTGAAACCCAGCGCCCCGATTGCGTGCGCCAGCCAGTCACCCAGCACACGCGGAATCGGCGTGCGATAGGTCAAAAGCAGCGCGAGACCCCAGTCCAGCGCCGTGTTAAACGCGCCCACCGTGCAGAACTTCAAAAACTGACGCACGCCCGGAGGCAAACTATTGACCCATACGCGTGTACCTTGCAACATTGTTTAGCTCCTCATCATCACCCAGATAACAATCCCAAGCCATATTAGTACCGAGAGCGCGATATGGCGGTCGCCCACAATGAGCTTCTCTGGGCTACCACCCGCGTCATATCGGTGGACCAGATAAAAGTATCGGAACAGCCCGTAAGTGACCACAGGCAGAGTATACCAGAGTCCGGGATGGTGCTTCGCGGTGTCTGAGAGAATCACATAGATGGCATAAGATTGAATAGCGAACGCCATACACATCGTGAGCAGGTGTTCCAGCAAGGTGGTGGAGTATTCGCCCAGTGTGCTGCGGTGATTCATAGCGTCTTCTCCCAGCGCCACCAGTTCATGCCGCCGCTTGGCGAAGCCCAGAAAGAGCGCGAGAAAGAAGGTGCAGATAATCAGCCACGGCGAGATGAACGCCTCGATCAGCACCGCGCCCGAGACTGCCCGCAGCAAGAAACCCAGGGCAATCACCGATACATCCAGGATGGGAAACTGCTTCAGATAGAGCGTGTAGAGCGTGGTCATCAGG
>BEHR01000006.1 GCA_002898555.1 bacterium HR15 | reverse complement strand
GTAGAGTTTTCCCGAACTCCTGCCGGCAACACAAAAGTGCGCTTCTTTCTCTATGTTAAGAAAGTATCTCCTCGATTTAGAGACAACCTGTGTGGGAGTTCAGCGACGCTTTATTACAAGGAGCAAGGTTGGGACCTTATACCTGTTAGACTGTGGCGTGTCTTACCGCGGAAAGGGGATTCCAGTTCAGGTTGGCTGTTGGAATACGCAGAGATTTTTGCTTCCGATTCTGCAGAACTTCTGCGTCAGGCTATTCTGAAGGATAGGCAGCAAGTGCAATTTGACCTGGTGGTATCGTACACTGCTGGAGATTGTGCTGATGAACAGAGTAAATTTTCAGATTACTGGTTAGATAAAACACCTCTATCTATCGATTTCAGTTTTGTCAAATCTTTTCGTCGTGAGAATCGCTTCGTTCTCATGAGGGGGCATCCGAACAGGGATGGAATTGCAGATGAACCGCATCCGGCGATGAATTTCAAGCTTCCTTCAGGACGGTAATGCTATTCATAGCTGATAGACTATCTTCGCAGTGGGGATGTGCGTATGGGCTGGGATGGTGAGAACCGTCGGGTATGGGTGGAGGACGGCGCAGGCAGGCGCGAGTATAGCTACGATGCGTGGGGTCGGGTGCGTGAGCAACGCGGCTGCTGTGGCGAGACGAATGAGGTCATCACCTATTTCTACGATACAGCAGGTCGCTCCGAAGGGTTTACGGATCCCACAGGACGGCGGGTTATCTATCACTACGACCCCTTAGGGCGACTGGAGTATGCTAAGGATGAACGAGGGCAGATCACCTTTACCTATGATACCGCGGGGCGTCTGCTGCAATATCAATATCCCGACGGGACGAAGTGGGTTTATAGCTACCATCCCACGACAGGGGAGTTGGAGCGTCAGCAGTTGTGGAACGCTCAGGGAGAGTTGGAGCGTGACTTTATGTTGCGCTACGATTTGCGTCATCGGTTGCGACACAGTGAGGAGCAGGTGCGAGGCGAAGTGCTGGAGATACGCTACGATGATTCTAACCGTACCGTGACGGAGCAGCGTTCAGGGGAGTGGGCTTATACGCGGGTACGGGTTTACAACGCGGATGGTTCGCTTCAGAGTGAGTATTATGCGAGTGAGGATACGCAAAGTTGGTTTCTCTATGTGTATGACGAGGCAGGGCGTCTGGAGCAGATAGTCGACTTACTGCAGGGAGACCAGCACTTTTTCCACTGGACTGGGATGTGGCTGACCCGGTGGGAGGCATCGGATAGGAGTTATGTGCGTGTATTGAGTTATGATGAAGAGGGGCGCGTCGTGCGGGTGGAGCGTCAGGATAGGCGGACGGGCGAGGTTCGTCCTGGGTTAGCGTATCAGTATCGGTGGGGCGGGGGTGTTTGGTACAAGCGGGATGATCTGCGGGGGCTAGAGTTGCGCGAGACTTGTGGTGGCTTGGTTAGCTGGTATCGGGAGGAGGGTTCTTCGGAGTGGCAAGTTGGTCGGTTGTCCTATTGGGTTCAAGGTGGTTGTTGTGGGGTGTTAGGTGGGAACCGCGCGGTGATGGAGGAGGCGTGGTGGATGCCTGATGAATTGGAGTTGGCGATACCTGCCTTATGTGGGGTGGCATGCGTTTGTGGGGCGGTGTGTTTTACATATTTGATTATACCGTGTTTGGGGCGTGTGCGTGGAGCATCGGATCCGTTGCGGTGTTTGTTAGAGTGCATGCAGGAGCGTTTTGTGGGTTTGCCGGGTTGGGTTCAATTGCTTTGTGGGGCTTGTGCGGTTGGTTGTGCAATTTGTCTTTTGTCTGCCGTTCCTGCTCCGGGAGGGTTGCCGGTGTCACCTGCGCCAGTGTCTGCTTTAGGGTATGGGGTGTCGGCTTCGGTAGGGGTCTCGCCGTGTGATGCGCCGATTGCCCCGCCAGCCCCGCCTGTCCCGCCCGCCCCGCCGTCTCCTTCGCCTGGTCCTTCTCCACAGCCGCGTCCTGCGCCTCCGATGCCTTCGCCGCCGCGTCCAGGTCCTGCTCCGACGCCACCGCCGAGGTTGGTGGATCCCATTCCACCCCTGCCTTTACCTCCGGGTTCAACTGGATGTGAACTAGATATAGAACGGACGTCTCAAAGCGATCTATGTGTTTACAATTGTGATAATGGAGATATACTTGTTATTCCTCCACCCACTGATGAAGGCTGTCCTCATCGTGTCATCCGGCTTCCTGATGGGACAATCTTATGGTGATCTCCAGTGAATAGGTCGGATTATGGACGGGTATAGTATGTATAGGAGGTTCTTATGGGAAGAGTTCGTTTCCAACCAGTGCAATGCCCTGACGGTCGTAATGGGTGGATCATAGAGCGTGTTCCTACTTCAGTGTCTGAAGCGATCGGTTGGCTAAAAAACTCTCAACGGCATCGTCAAGCATGGGAGTATTTAATAAAAACACTTTCACCAAAACCATTGCATTTACTTTTGAAACAATATGAATCCGATCCAGCTACCGCATGGGCTTACAATTACATTGGAATGTATAAAATTAAAACACTTGCTTTTATCTGTGAACATTGTGTACTATCGGAATCTGCATCACCCACAACTCGTGCAGCAGCCTTACTGGCATTGTGTCAACTGACCGATAGATTAGACACCCTAAAAGATCTATGCTTCGAGTGGGTAGAAAAGGAGTGTGTTCATCAGCGCTTAGCTGCAGCTACTGTTTTGTGTAAAATGAGAATTAGGAAGGGGTGGGATGTTCTTTGCTGTTATCTTGAAGAGATAACCTCCAGATCCAGAGACTATTACACTTGCTTGGTTGGTGGATCATACATTATGTATATATTAAAAAATTATTTATATAATTTTACTTGCACATTTAAATTTGCAAGTAAAATTATTAATTGGATAAATAAAACTAAATATTTGTGTCGGAATAAAAATGGGAGTTACCGATACATTTCACAGGAATTAATGGATTATTTCTTAAGAAACCAACTCGAAAGTTTTGCTGCAAAATTGCGCCAATTGCGTTGAGAGCATTGAGTATGTTGGCATCTCTATCGAGTAGCGAGGCAAGATACACAATCAAAGTACACAAACAAGACGCCCATGATCCTATTTCTCGTTTCTCATAAGAGAAAGTAGCTACCTATGGCGACTTAGGGTGTTTGCAGAGTGTGGGCGACAATCGGGGCACGGTGGTGTATACTTATGACAACGCGACGGGACGGCTGAAGCGCGAGGACTATCCGAACGGGAGTTATGTAGAGTATACCTACTATGGTGCGGATAATCCGTCGCAGGTGGGCTTTGTGTGGAAGGTGGAACACAAGAAAGCGGATGGCACTTTGCTGATAGGGTATGAGTACACCTATGACCTGTTGGGTCGTGTGGTGCAGAGCGTGGAGCGTCCGAGTGGGGACACGACGGTTTACACTTACACGCCCGCAGGGAGGCTGGAGAGCGAACAGCGCACAGGTCAGGTGGCGTATTCGCGGGTGTATGAGTACAACTTGGATGGCAGTCGGCGGAGCGTGTATCGGAACGATGCGTTGAACGGGGCGCATCACGATTTTTACGAGTATGACTTAGTCAGTGGTCGGTTGCGTGCGGTGGAGGATCGGGTGAGTGGTGTGCCGCCGTATCCGCGGCATGAGTTTGTGTGGAACACGGAGGGCACTTTGGCGCGTTGGGATGACCCGTTGGTGGCGTATGATCGGGTGTTTTCGTATGATGAGGAGGGTCGTTTGGTGCGGATAGAGCGGGATTATGGGGATGGCAGTTTGCAGGTGGCGTATGAGTATGGGTACAATAGTGATGGGGTTCGTGTGTGGAAGCAGGATATGCTTGCCCAGCAGGAGTATCGGTATATATGCCGAATAGGGTGTGGGAGTGTGCCGATGCGGGTGTACAGTCGGGCGATGGGCGCAACAAACTGGAACACGCAGGAGGAGTATCTGGATGCACCCACCGTGCGCTGGTGTGGTACTGGTTTAGGAAGTTTCATTGACTATCCGTTGCTGGCGGGGCGGTGGCTGAGTTTCTTGGCTTTCGAGGGACAGGAGATGCTGTACCACGATGCCTTCCAAATACGCGTTGCGGGCAGCACCCTCTTTGGGTTTGATGACGAGTTTGGAGATTATCCCGAGGTTTACTTAGGCAGTGTAAACTTGCTCCTTTATTCTCCCTTTGCCGAGGGCTTTTCGGATTACCGATTTGCCTATCTCTATTCAGTTGATCCCTCTCGGACTTGGATAATTACTTTAGCTTGTGCGGTAGCTTGTGTTGGAGCAGGAGTGAGCATAGGGTTGGCTTGGGATCGTTGCAAACAGACACCTATTGATCAGGGAGGCTGCAAGGGATTACAAGGTTTTGGGTGGTGGCAGTGCATGATTAACTGCGCTGTTGATAAGGGTTGTATAGGTGGGGCTGTTAGTATCGTTCTTTGCGTCGGTTGTCTCCTTTGTATTTGCTCTATCGCGAAAGTGCGTCCTTTGTGCAACAAGGTAATTGATCAAGTTAAAAAGATTAAGAAGATTTGGTCCTCAACTGGTCCTCAGCAGGATCTCTTTATAAAAGTTGTCTTTTCCGACCCAACCGGATACCTAGGACTAGGAAAAGAAAATTTTGTCTGCCCTTTGAAAAAGGGAATTTTCGAACACCCTCTTGCTGGGGGATATCACAGTTCCACTGGATAGGGGGAGCCAGATGAAAGCGAACATCGTGAAACAGATAGGGTATACAATTGGTTACACACTTCTGCTACTGTTTTTGTTCGCAATAACTCTTGCGTTTGGATACTTAGCACTCTCTCGTCTTTTCCAGTTGCCAAGTTCTTGGCAATATTATGCCACCAGACCTCCTGCGCCGCCCGATGGGTGTCAGGGTCTTACTGGGAGTGCCTACTGGCACTGCATGGTCGAACACTTGTCCTGGGATATAGGCAGTGCACTGTTTGCTCTCGCGATTTGCTTATTCACGGGCTATCTCTTACTGGGTTTGTTACGAGGGTCAAAAGACCATACTTAGGGGTTAGATCTTCCTAAGCGATTTTACCCCTGGCAGGGAACGCGCTGGGGTACAATCAGAACTGGCAGTATCGGCACACAGGCGGTGAGTTGCTGATGATGGGTGCAACGGGCGAGCCGAGTGGGTACTATCCGATGGACAGCAACGGTTTGGCGGTGCAAAGCGAGTTGCCTGCGCCGTGTGTGTGCCCCGTGGTGCAGCCACAAGCCCCGATGATCTGCCCGCCGCTGGGATATGGCGGGTGTGAAGGATGTGATGCCATACCCCCCAACGCGCCACTTCCCGCACCTGGCGATCCCATCATAGACCCTTCCCCTTCACCCATACCCCCACGAACCGATCCTGTTATCACTTGGGCACAGCCAGGACCCTGGAATATCATCGGATGTACACCCCAGCAAATCGCAGAGATTGGAAGGCATTTGAGCGATGTATGTCACCGCCGTGTAGGCGGGAATACCCCTTTACGCCGTTGTCTACAAAACCTGTGTCGGAATGGTTTTACCATTCGGTGTGGCTCAGGTGCTGAGTGCATTGGTAAAAAGGGAATACCGCGATGTGCCTATACTGTTGTTCCTGGTGGCAACGAGATAGTGTTATGCCCGGATGCGTTTACCAATCCGCAGTGCGGCTGTTTGGGGAAGACCATTGTCCACGAAATGGCTCATCAATGTGGGGTAGTAGATGAACCCGGCGCCATGCGATGTGAATGGTATATGTATCATGCGCCGGGCGCTCCCCCGTGTCCATAAGGAGGTGCTCAAATGATGGGGCAAGTAGGAACGGTCACAATATATCGAACCCAAGATATGCCTGTCGCCTTGCTTGTTTGGGCAGAGCAGATGCAAGTCCGTCAAGGACAGCCTATCAGGATGGGAGTTGCCTTAGAGAACCGCTCGCAGAGACGACTCTATCTTGATGTTGTGGGGCCCTATGGACTTGTTGCGGAAACGCATATGCCCTGCAAAATAGAGGTCTGGAAGGAGAATCAGCTGCTTCCGTACCGAGGGCACATAATCAAGCGTCCTGCACTTCGTGATGAGGATTTGACGCCGGTGTATCCCGGATGTTTTGCTGGATTGATCTTTGACCTCAGGGATCCCGCATATGGTTACCAGCTTTCTCAGGGTCGCTACGAGGTGGTTCTATGGTATGACTCGTCGGGCATGAGAGGTACTTGGTTCAACAAAGCAAAGCGTTTATGGCGTGGGCGTACCTCGAAGGTAAAGGTGCCTATAGAGGTTATTTAGTCTTTCGTGCTTGCTATTAACAATAGAATGGGGCGAGCAAGCGTGGAGGACTATCTGCCTGCAGGGAACGCGCTGGGGTATAGTATGAACTGGCAGTATCGGCACACAGGTGGTGAGTTGCTGATGATGGGTGCTGCGGGTGAGCCGAGTGGGTACTATCCGATGGACAGTAATGGCTGCTGCGCATCATGGCGGCGACATAAATACGGTCCGCGACTTTGCCGTTATTGTAGAACTCATTGAAATGGGAAATGAAAAAGCCGAATCTATTTTTGATAGTAGGTATTTTTTTCCTTTTAGGTCTTTGCCCAGCCATTGTTGGGCAGATTGAACAAACCTTCAACATTCTCTTATTTTTCATTGATTTGGATGATAAGAAATTCTGTCATATTGCTACGGGTGACCCTATTCCAAAGGTAGTTTCCACCCTGGGGGAGCCAGCTGAGCGAATTAAGTTCGAAGGTTCACGACTTTCTGACCAGCGCGATTACGACGAGATCTTGTGTTATGATAGAATTGAATATGAGGTTTATGTCTATGCGAAGAATGGCCAAGTGATGTTTTCCGCTCTGATAACGCACTCACCTCTACCTCTGACACATCAGCACAGCAATATCTACACAACTAATCGTGTTTTTATTTCTATGTTTGTGTTCATAATATTGATTCTGCTCATGCTACAAAGATTGCCTCAAGAGGTTGACTACCGTCCTTTCATCTGGGCAGCTCTTGCTGGTATGCTCGCTATCGGCAGTGTGATACAACCTTTCTTCTGGCTTTCAAAAGAATCTCTGCTGTTTTCAGCGGGTATAAGTGTGGTTTCTATCGCGCTTTGGATTAGCGCATTTGTTTGGATAATAAAAATTTATAATGAACGCAGCATAACTGAGATGAAAACCGGGCATAGGGGGAGCTACTGAGATTCGTGCAGTTGGGCTGTCTCCTCATCTGGCGACCATGCTATCTATAAGCTGGCTGCTATTCACACCTGGCGCACTTCTTTCACAAACAGCAGGAGCAGGGCAAAAGCGGCGCAGATAGTGGCCCCGATGAGCACGGCGGTCGGTGCGCCCAGCATCTGTGCCAGCTTGCCAATCAGGAGCGCGGCAAAGGGGGCGGGACCGTTGATCGCCCAGGTATGCAGCGAGACCACGCGCCCGCGCAGGTGATCAGGCGCTGCCGTCTGCAACGCGGCGTTGGTGGACACGAGCTGCATCACGCCGAACATGCCTGCCAGTGTCAGCAAGCTCTTGGCAAGCCATGGATGGTGCGCTTGTGAGAAGCCCATCACACTCCAGGCGAAGCCATGCGCCGCGATGAGTACCAGCACCCCGCGCGGGATGTCTCCCGACAGACGCGCCACTAACAGCAACCCGATCAACGAGCCAACGCCCGCAAACGAATAGAGCTGCCCCAGGCCCGCTTTGCCGATTTTCAGCACCTCCGCGGCGAACACGGGCAGCAGCACCAGATAGGATAGCCCGAACAGGCTCAACACCATCACATTCAGCCAGAGCACAAACAGCCCGCGCCGCGCCACGACAAACTGCACCCCCTCACGCATGGATTGGAGCAACCCTGTCGACGGCATCTCGTCCGCTGCCGACTGCACGCGAATGGTCAGCAACGCGAGCAAAATCGCGCTGAAGCTAATGGCATTAATCAGAAAGCAAGGCGCAGGTCCCACCCACTCCAGCAGCAACCCACCTAAGGCAGGTCCTAGGATGCGTGCGGTGTGGAACGCCGCCGCGTTCAGTGCGATGCCGTTCGCCAGATCGCGCTTGTCCACCAGATGGGCAACCAGCGACTGGCGCGTCGGCAAATCGACCGACAGCACCATCCCGTTCAGCAGCACCAACGCCAGAATGAATTCGTATCGAATCAACCCTGTGTAGGTCAGGGTTGCCAGTACCAGCGCGCTGAGTGCGAAGGTGCTTTGCGTGAGGAGCAGGATCGTGCGGCGGTTCCACCTATCCGAAAGCGCACCTCCGATCGGGGCAAGCAGCAGCATCGGCAAGCCCTGCACGAAACCCACCACACCCAGCAGAAACTCGGAACGGGTCAACTCATACACTAACCAGCTCTGAGCCACATTTTGCACCCAAGAGCCGATAAACGACAAAAATGCACCGATCCAGTACCGCCGAAAAACGGGGTACCGCATCGCCTGAAAAGTTCTACCAGTCCCTCGCACAAACTTTAACACCCTGTACCGAACGGGAAAAGAACGATCGTTGATATTCGGTGCGCGTCATACGATAT
The DNA here is from genome assembly GCA_002898555.1 of bacterium HR15. Lineage (GTDB taxonomy): Bacteria > Armatimonadota > Fimbriimonadia > Fimbriimonadales > GBS-DC > HRBIN15. The sequence continues at coordinate 93,732 of BEHR01000006.1, read as the reverse complement.
GCAACTTGGCGTCCTCCAGCATGTCGGAATCGATACCGAAACACTCGGCGGCGGAATCGGCATTCACCGCGATTTCCAAGTGCCCGCTGCTGCCGAAGTAGGCGACAGGTTCGCCCTCGTTCACATCGCCAAAGGTGCGTTTCAGCGGAATAATCTCTTCACAGAACTCCACCACCACTTTGCCATTTGGCGGCAGCCAGCGACGGTATACCTCCTCATGCAGGTCAAAAATCAGGTTGCCGAACCGATCCACATGCAGCAGGTGGGTAATGATATGCTCAGGCATAATCTCCGGCTCAATATCAGCAAGCTGGATGAGTGATTGGGTCTCCAGAGGCGAGCCGAGCTGCTCCAGCGGTACTCCATTCGCCAGGTGCGCAGCGACGGGTGCAAAGATATCGCGCCCATGGAAGGTCGCACTCACCGTTGGCAAGAAATAGCGTGGGTTGTCCAGTTCGACCACCTTTTGAGGGGGATCCATGCGCAGGGCGAGCGAGAGCAATCCATTATCGGGGGCGACATAGAGATGGCGCGTACCCTGCACCGCGACGGCGCGACGCTCCGTGCCCACGCCAGGATCCACTACCGCCACCACGATGGAATCGTCGGGCAAATAGGGCACGGCAGTCATCAACAGGTAGGCACCGCTGCGACGATTACCAGCGGGCACCCCATGCGTGAGGTCGAACAGGGTCACCCCCGATGTCATGCTCATCAGCACCGCTTTCAACTGGGCTACATAGGTATCCTGATAGCCGTAGTCAGTCAGCAGGGCGATCGTTCGGTTCATGGTTCTCCTCCAGCAACGCTTGGCAGCAATCCACCAAGCGGATTGTACCCACGAATCGCCCTTCGCCACTCACCGGTAGAGTATCCAGCGCGTGCGCGTGCATCAATTCAACGGCTTTCTCGATAGGGGCACGCTCGTCGATTACGGGCGGATCGGGCATCATCCACTGGGTGATAGCAATGTGTGCTTGCGCCCGCGCCATCTCCTGCAGCTCAGCAAGAGCGGGCAACGGCTCACCCGCCACCTGCGCCTGCAAATAGCGTTCAAACAACCGTTCGAACAGCTGTCGCTCCGTGACGATGCCGCGCACTGCGCCCGTCTCATCCAGCACGGGCAGCAGTGTGACCTGATAGAGATCGAGTTTGTCTATTGCGTCCTGCAGCGTCGAATCGGTACGCAGGGTGGGCGCGTGCGTGTTCAGAAATTCCAGCACTCTCATGGTCGCATCTGGTTCACTTCTCGGATGATGGCGAGCGCGAGATCGACGCTGCGCGCGAGGTTTTCGATGCGCACGAACTCTTCGTGGGTATGCACTTTTTCCATCGCGGTGCCCACCACGCAGCAGGGCAGCCCGCGTGCGATAAAGATATTGGCATCGGAGCCGCCGCCGGTGGGACGCATGGGGGCTTCCAGCCCGATTTTCCGCGCTGCAGCGCGTGCGACACGCACGGGCAGATCGTTCTCCGTTAGCTGATAGCCCTCGTAGTGGCGCTCCAGGTGAATCTCGGCGTGCCCGCCACGCTCCTGTGCCGCTTTTTCGAAGCACTCAATCATGTGGGCGACCTGTGCGTCCACTTTGGCAGTCGTTCGGCTGCGCGCCTCTGCCCGAATCTGCACTTCGGGGCAGACGATGTTCGTGGCATGTCCGCCGTGAATCGTGCCGATATTGGCGGTGGTTTCCTCATCGATGCGTCCCAGTCGCATGCGGGTAATTGCATGCGCAGCGATTTCAATCGCGCTGATGCCCTTCTCTGGTTCCACCCCTGCATGAGCGGGCTTGCCGAGCAGGCGCACCTCCATCGTATCGTGGGTGGGCGTTTGAGAGACGATAGCCCCAACGGGCGGTCCCGAATCGTACACAAAGCCGAAGTCGCTGTCCACCAGAGAAAGGTCCAGCGCCCGCGCACCTTTCAGCCCAATCTCCTCGCATACAGTGAATAGGAGCTGGATTTGCCCGTGCGGCAGGTTATTCTCCACTACGATCCGGATTGCCTCCAATATCGCGCTCATACCTGCCTTGTCATCCGCGCCCAAAATGGTGCTGCCATCGGTGCGAAGAAGGCCGTTTTCCAGAATGATTTTGACATCGGGGTTGGGCTCGACGGTGTCGAAGTGCGCGCTGAAAAAGATTTTGGGCACACCTGAGATATTCGCGGGCAAGGTGGCAACAAGATTATTCGCGTTGCCCGCGACGGCTTGCGCCGCGTTGTCTTCCTGCACTTCTAATCCCAGCCCACGCAGGAACCCTTTTACATACTCTACTACCTCCCGCTCTTGACGCGAGGGCGAGTTGATGCGGCAGAGCGTGGTGAACAACTCTATCAACCGGTCGTGCTGCACCTCGGGTATCGTCATAGCAAAGGGTTCGATACACTCCCGGTGTGCTTATTCCTGCTTAAATCTCAGCCCTCATTGCGGTGCTTCGGAAGGGAGCGGGTTTGAAAGGGAAGTAGCAGGAATCGTGAGAAGGCAGGTAGAAATCAAGTGGTGGAGGGGAAGTGCTATGCGGCGTGAGACAGGGGAGCAGGAGCGCGGGCGCGAATCGCTGGCGCAATCGCCTCTCTTTATGCGGTCGCCTGTGCCCCAACTGCTTCTACTACTCGATGAGGAGCGAGTCTATCGCGCCAATTCAGCGGCGCAAGTGCATCTGGGCTATTCGGAGAGGCAGCTTCAGCAGATGCGCGTGTCGGAATTTCTGCTGGAGATGCATTCGGAAGTGCCATCGGAGTTCTTGCGCTTGGCTGCGCCCAATGCCAACTATCGCTTTATGCTGGCGCGAACCGCTTTGGGTGAGCTGAACTACTTGATTGGCATCGTGACCGATCTTTCCGATTACGGGCTGCGCCATCTGATTTACGGTGACTTCACTGACCTCTATCTTGCGCGGCGTCTCTTGACCGAGCTTATCACGGGCACGGCACGGCTCTCAGGTGAGGAGTACCTGCGCGCCTTACTGGAGCAAACCGCTCGATTACTTGGGGTGCGGTATGCCTATTTAGGCGAGGTGGTGCCTGGCGAGGAGCGCGTGCGCGGGCGGCTCTACTGGGCGGACGGCGCGTTCCGTGAGCCATTGGAATACACTTTGCCGGGCACACCGTGCGAAAATGTTGTGATGCGCGAGGCATGTCTCTATGCGCGCAATGTGCAGCAACAGTTCCCTCAGGATGTCGAACTACAGCAATTAGGCGCGGAAAGCTACATGGGTATACCACTGCGCGACTCTAAAGGGCGTGTGATGGGGCTGGTGTGGTTTGCTGATACCAAGCCGATGCCGGAGGTGCCCGTGCTGCTCGATGGGCTGAACCTGCTCGCGGAACGTGCCAGCGCGGAACTGGAGCGGCTGCATATCGAGCAGGAGTTGCAGCGGGTACGCGAGCAGCTCATCCAGACGCAAAAGATGGAGAGTATTGGGCAGATGGCGGGCGGCATCGCCCACGATTTCAATAATCTGCTCACGGCTATTTTGGGCTATGTCGAACTCGCGGTGGCAACGCTTCCCGACGATTCGCCTGCCATACCGTTCCTGCAGAATGCCCTCAAAGCCGTCGAGAAAGCCACCGACTTCACGCGCCAGCTGATGGTCTTTGCACGCCGCCAGCCAATGCAACTTCAACCAGTGAACTTAGCCCAGATTGTGCGGGATGCCGAGCCGATGATGAATCGCTGGATGCCCACCAACATCCGCATTCAAACCGTGCTGCCAGACAATCTCTGGCTGGTAGAAGCGGATCCCGCCCAGATGACACAAGTGATTTATAATCTCGCGCTGAACGCCCGCGACGCCATGCCGCGCGGTGGCATCCTCACTATCGAGCTGGCAAATGTTACCCTCGATGCCGAGTATGCTCGCACCCATTACGATGTGCAGCCGGGCGACTATGTGATGCTGGCGGTCTCCGATACCGGGATCGGCATGACACCGGAGGTACAGCGGCATCTCTTCGAGCCCTTTTTCACCACCAAACCTGCAGGTCAGGGAAGTGGTATGGGACTGGCAACGGTCTATAGCATCGTGAAGCAACTGAACGGGCATATCTGGGTCTACAGTGAAGTGAACCGGGGGACCACCTTCAAAATCTATCTCCCACGCACGCGGGCGGAGCGTTCAGCGCCAGTGGCAACGCTCCCGCCCCCTTTGGTACAAACGGGTTCCGAGACCATCCTGCTGGTGGAAGATGAGCCGGAGGTACGCGCCGTCGCGGTGGAGAGTTTGCGACTGCTCGGCTATCAGGTGTTGGAAGCGGCTGCGCCTTCCGACGCGCTGCGTCTTGCGGAACAATACACGGAACCCATCCACCTGTTGCTCACCGATGTCGTGCTGCCCGCCATGAGCGGTCGCGAGTTAGCCGAGATCATTAAGCGGCTCCATCCTGAAACCAAGGTGCTGTATGTTTCGGGGTATACTGTGAATACGATCGCTCATCACGGCGTGCTGGAGGAGGGTATCCACTTCCTGCCCAAGCCGTACACAATGTCTCAGCTCGCTGCTAAGGTGCGCCAGGTGCTGGACAGCGATAACATATAGGGGGCAGCCCTGGTATCTGCCTGAAGAGGAACGGAAGTAGACTTTGTGTCTGCCTCCATTTGAGGGAATCGCGATGAAAATCGTGCTGGGTATCGATAGCGAAGGCAGTTATGAAAGCGCGCTGCACTGGCTCGTCCGCTTGCGATTTCAGGAGCCAGAGGTTCTCCTCGTGGCGGTGCTGGAGCCGTTGCGCTCGCCTTTGGCGGGCATTCTCGCTCCTCTGCCCGAAGAAGTGATGCTTCAAAGCTTACAGGCGCAGGAGGAGGCAGCGGAGCAGGCGTTGCAGCGTGCACGCACCCTGCTCGAAACGGCGGGTATCCCGACAACGGTGCAAATTCGGCGCGGACACGCCAGTACGGAGCTCTTGCGTACCGCCGATGAGACCAATGCTGACCTGCTCGCGCTGGGCAGCATAGGCAAACGCGGCTGGCGTGCCTGGCTGGTGGGCAGCGTCGGACGCGCCGCCGTGACTCATGCCCGTCAAAGCCTCCTGATGGCGCACCAACCCCCTTCGCCCGACAAGCCCCTGCAGGCGGTAATCGCCACGGACCACTCTGACTACAATCGACGCTGCCTGCAAAAACTGCTCCAGTTCGCCCCCCAGGGCATCCAGAAACTGCTGCTGACCACCGCCTTCGAAATAGATAGCGAGATGCTCGAAGTGCTGGCGCGCACCACGCCCGCGCTCAAAGAATCGGGCAGTCAGTGGATCATCGAACAGTTGCATGAGCGCAATCGTGAGTTGTGTGAACAGTTGCGCTCGCTGGGGGCAGGCTGCGAATCGCTGGTGGTTGAAGGAGCGACCATCCCCGCCTTACGCGCCGTATTGGACGAGACGGACGCGGAGCTGCTGATTTTGGGGGCGAAAGGGCACAGTCTGCTGGAGCGGCTCACGCTCGGCAGCATCTCGCATCACTTCGCCACCGCCGAATCGTATAATCTGCTCATCCTAAGAGAGGAAGGCATGTAGGGGGGCAGACACAAAGGTCAGCCCCTACTCTTCACTCTTCATCCGCTCAGCTGATCGAGGCGCGTCTTGAGCCGGGTGTAGCGTTCCATGAGTTCCGTTTCTTGCTGACGGGTCTCTTGGATGATCTCGGATTTGGCACGCTCCAAAAATTGTGGGTTGCGCAGGCGTCCTTGCACGCGACGCAGATCCTCCTCCACCTTCATCAGTTCCTTCTGCAGTCGCTCCCGTTCACGCTCGATGTCGACCACCCCCTCGATGGGCAGGTAGACCTCCGCGCTGCTGGTCGGGTTCATGAGGGCGCGGTCGGTGGGCGGGCCCCAGCGCACCTCGTGGCACCATGCCAGATGTTCAATTAATGACTGGTGTCGCTGTAGCCGCGCTTGGCAGGTCGCATCCGTTGGGTTCAGCCACACGGAGGGGATTTCGACGCCTGGTGTGATTTTGACCTCTGCGCGCAAGTTTCGGATCGCGCGGATGGCTTCGAACACTTGAGCCATTTCGGCTTCGGCGTCTGCGTCGATGAGCGTCGGGTCCGGCTCTGGAAAGGGTGCGCGGGTCAGGGCGGGCTGCTCCGCTGTGGCTCCCAGCGCTTGCCAAAGTTCCTCCGTGATGTGGGGCATATAGGGATGGAGCAGGCGCAGTATCTGGTCAAAAAGGTGCAGCAGCATCGCTTGTGTTTGCGTGCGTCGGGTGGGATCTTGTAGGCGCGGCTTCGCCGCCTCGATGTACCAGTCGCACACCTCGCTCCAGATAAACTCGTAGAGCGCGTTCGCGCCATCGTCGAAGCAGTAGGTGCGCAGGGCATGCTCCACGGCTTCGATGGTGCGCTGCAAACGGCTCAGCACCCATCGGTCGAGGGTGTCGGCGGGCTGTGCCCCCCTCTGACGCAACGCATCTCGGTCGGCGCCCTCCAGATTGAGCAGCACGAACCGTGCGGCGTTCCACACCTTATTGGCGAAGTTGCGAGCGTTCACGACGCGCTCCTCGTAGAAGCGAATCGATTGCTGCATCCCTGCTTGCTGCAGGAGCGACCAGCGCAAGGCGTCCGCGCCATATTTATCAATCATTTCCAGTGGGTCGATGCCTGTGCCCAGTGATTTGGACATGCGCTTGCCCTCTTTGTTCAGCACGGTGGCGTGAATATAGACCTCACGGAAGGGCACCTCACCGAGGAAGTACAGCCCCGTCATAATCATACGGGCGACCCAGAGGTAGAGAATCTCCTGCGCGGTGATAAGCGTGTCGGTGGGATAGAAGAGGCGAAGCTCCGCAGTCTGTTGGGGCCAGCCCAGCACCGTCTGCGGCCAGATGGCGGAAGAGAACCAGGTGTCCAGTACATCGGGGTCGCGCACAAGCCGCGTGCTGCCACAGCGTGGGCATCGGTCGGGCGCCGTTTTCTGCACGATAGGGTCCTCACGACGCACGAGGAGAGGCGTTGAGGATTGAGGCTCGGCAAGAAAGTTCTCCGGATGGCAATCCGCACAGTACCATGCGGGCATCTGATGCCCCCACCAAAGCTGGCGTGAGATGCACCAGTCACGGATGTTCTCCATCCAGTTCAGGTACATCTCGGTGTAGCGTTCTGGGATGAAGCGCACCTTGCCCTGCTTGACCACCTCGATGGCTGGCTTCGCGATAGGCTCCATCCGGCAGAACCACTGCTCACTAAGCAGCGGCTCGATAATCGTGTGGCAACGCTCGCAGCGCGAGAGAGGCACAAGGTAGTCCTCCACCCGCTCCAGATAGCCTGTCTCCTGAAGATCTTGCACGATCAGGCGGCGCACTTCGAAACGGTCTTTGCCATGATATTTTTGCAGGTAAGGGTTATTGTGGGCGTTCAGCGCCTCACGCAGGCGTTCGGTATCGATGGTGGCGTCCTTCCCGATCACGACGGGGCGGGGCAGGTTGTGTCGCTGCCCGATTTCGAAGTCGTTCGGGTCGTGTGCCGGCGTCACTTTGACCGCCCCTGTGCCGAACGCCGGGTCGGGATAGGGGTCAGCGATGAGGGGTATGAGCCGATCCACCAGCGGCAAGCGCAGCATTTTGCCCACTAAGCCCCGATACCGCCCATCCTCGGGATGGACCGCGACGGCGACATCCCCCAGCATCGTCTCCGGGCGGGTGGTGGCGACCACCACATAGCCCTCACCTTCCGCGTAAGGATAGCGAACATAGTAGAGCTTCGCAGGCTCCTCCTCGCGCTCCACTTCGATATCGGACAAGGCGGTCATGCAGCGCGGGCACCAGTTAATCACGCGCTCGCCAATATAGAGATGCCCATCTTGCCACCAGCGAATGAACACTTCCAGCACCGCGTCAGCATATTCGGGGTCAAGCGTGAAGCGGGTATAGCGCCAGTCGTAGGAGCAGCCGAGCCGTCGGAACTGGTGCAGAATCGTGTTGCCATACTGCTCGCGCCATTGCCAGACCCGCTCCAAAAACTTCTCGCGCCCCAACTGATGGCGTGTAAGCCCCTCTTTGAGCAGCTCACGCTCCACCACATTTTGAGTGGCAATGCCTGCATGGTCGGTGCCGGGCACACATAGCACATTGTAGCCTTGCATCCGTTTCCAGCGCAGCAGGACATCGTGAATCGCGTTATTGAGCGCGTGCCCCATGTGGAGCGACCCAGTGATGTTGGGCGGCGGGATAGTGATGCAATAGCGCGGGCGTCCGTCATCGGCAATCACCGCTTCGAAATCGCCTCGTTCCAACCACCACTGATATCGCCTCTGTTCCACCTGATGTGGGTCGTACACCTTGGGTATCTCGTAGCCCATCGCTCGTCCGCTCCTTCCAGCGCATACGATTGTACCTTGTTTTATCCCCCCTTGCGCATGTTCGAGAATGGGGGTGTTCGAAAATTCACGCGATGAACTGGGGTGAGGCTCAAGAGGAGTGCCCGATGAGTTCGCGCAGGTCGTCTACAGGCATCGCGTTGCGCCAGCTGAGCGCACCCACAATACGCCCTTGCTGATGATAGGTGATGACACCTGCTTCCGTTGGCAGGTCGCCCTCCATGCGCACCTCCAATTGGCTGTCAATCAGCCCGACCGCCTCGTATCGGATATCGAACAGTTCGCTATAAAACATTGGCAGATGTTCATAGGGTTGTGCTTCACCTGCCATCGCCTGCCCTGCATAGAAGCCGCTGGCAATGGCGTGGTCTTCGTGTTCGACGCGCGTTTCGATGCCCAATCGCGCATAGGGGAACAACGCAACATCCCCAGCGGCATAGACATCGGGATGCGCTGTTTGCAAAAATCGGTTGACACGAACCCCGTCCAGACTTTTCTTTTCCGGGGTACCCGTCTGGGTCGGAGGAGAGAATTCTGTCGGCGTTGTCAGACCCGCTTGATGCGCCAGTTCGTCGCGTGGCAGCACGCCCAGTCCCGCCACCAAAGCGTCGAAAATCAGCGTTTGCCCGTCCGACAGATGCACCTGCCAGCGGTTATCCCGCGACACCCTTTGCACCAGCACGCCGGTAATGACCTCTACCCCGCGCTCCCGATAAAAGGCGTTCAGCCAGTCGCTCAGCGGAGGAGGCAGCAATCGTGCGCAGATGCCCGTTTCGGGAAAGAGCATCGTCACCCGCTTGCCGTTTATCGTGAGAGATGCGCCCAGTTCCGAGCCGATATAGCCCCCACCGATGATGCCGATATGCTCTGCCTCTGTTATCGCTTCGCGCAGGGTGAAGTAGTCGCTGAGGGTGCGGAAGTAGAGGATGCCATCGGGCGCTTGAGGCAGGGTGCGGGGTATGCAACCTGTGGCAAGGAGCAGCTTTTCGAATCGCCATTCCTCGCCGCGGGCGTCTTGCACGCACTTTGTGTCCAGATCGAGGCGCATGACCTGGATGCCTGTGTGAATTTCGGCACCCGCTTCGGCGGTGGGCAGCCACACTTCATCGATGGGCGTGCCACGCCAAAGTGCTTTGCTTAGCATCGGACGACGATAGGGTGGATGGGGTTCCTCGCTGAGGATGGCAATGGAACCCTCGCTATCTACCGCGCGAATGCCCATTACTGCAGCATCGGCTGCTAATCCACCGCCCACAATCAGGTAGCGATAGCTTTTCATTTCAGATCGGTCAAGCGGGTCGGAGGGAGCTAACTGAAAAGCAATGGGCGTAGGAACTGCCCCGTGTAGCTGGCTTCGACCGTTGCCACATATTCGGGCGGTCCCTCTGCCACCACATAGCCACCCGCGTTGCCCCCTTCGGGACCCAGATCGATGATCCAGTCAGCGGTCTTAATCACATCCAGGTTATGTTCGATGACGATGACCGTATTGCCTGCATCCACGAGGCGGTGCAACACGCCCAGCAATTTGCGCACATCCTCGAAGTGCAGTCCGGTGGTCGGCTCGTCCAGGATATAGACGGTGTTGCCCGTGGCGCGTTTGCTCAGTTCGGTGGCGAGCTTTACACGCTGCGCCTCGCCCCCTGATAATGTGGGGGCAGGTTGACCCAGCCGGATATAGTCCAGCCCCACATCGTGCAGCGTTTTCAGCTTGCGGGCAATCGTGGGAAACGGGGCGAAAAACTCGAGTGCCTCTTCCACCGTCATCTCCAGCACATCGGCAATTGTTTTGCCCTTGAACTTCACCTCCAGCGTTTCGCGATTGTAGCGTCGCCCCTTGCACACTTCGCAGGTCACATACACATCGGGGAGGAACTGCATCTCGATTTTGATCATGCCGTCGCCGCGGCACGCTTCGCATCGCCCGCCCTTCACATTGAAGCTGAATCGCCCGGGCAAGTAGCCGCGAGCGCGCGCTTCGGGCGTGCTGGCGAACAGTTCGCGGATCATGTCGAACACGCCTGTGTAGGTAGCGGGATTGCTACGCGGTGTGCGCCCAATCGGCGATTGATCGATATCGACCACTTTATCCACCCATTCCAGCCCTTCGATGGCGTCGTGTTCGCCCCATACACGCCGTGTGCCGTACACATGGTACATCAGGCGCGGGTAAAGTGTCTCCTGGATCAGGGTGCTTTTGCCTGAGCCGGAGACGCCCGTGACGCAGATAAACAGCCCCAGTGGGAAGCGCACGGTGATATTTTTGAGGTTGTTGGCGCGTGCGCCGCGCACAATCAGCCATTTATCGGGATGGGGCTGACGACGCTGTTTGGGGATTTCGATGCGGCGCACGCCTGCCAGATATTGCCCAGTGAGGCTGTGCGGGCAGCGAATCACATCTTGTAATGTGCCTGCCACGACCACCTCGCCCCCATGCTCGCCCGCCCCCGGCCCCAGATCGATAATGTAATCGGCGGAGCGGATGGTTTCCTCGTCATGTTCGACCACGATGACCGTGTTGCCCAGATCGCGCAGGCGCATCAGAGTTTGAATCAATTTGCGGTTATCGCGTTGGTGCAGCCCGATGCTCGGCTCGTCCAGCACATAGAGCACGCCCATCAGCCCGCTGCCGATTTGCGTGGCGAGTCGGATGCGCTGTGCCTCGCCGCCGGCGAGCGTGTTAGCCGCGCGATCCAGCGTGAGGTAGCCCAGCCCCACATCGAGCAGGAAACCCAGCCGTGTGCGAACCTCGCGCAAAATACGCTCGGCAATGGTGCGCTCGCGCGGGGTTAGATGCTGCTCCAGAGCCGCGAACCATTGGGCGGCTTCCTCGATGCTCATCGCGGTGACCTCGGCGATATTCTTCCCTGCGACCGTCACGGCAAGGCTTTCGGGCTTGAGCCGCTTGCCGTTGCAGGCGGGGCAAGGGCGCGTTGCCATATACTGCTCCAGCTCCTGACGCACATAATCGCTTTCGGTCTCCTCATAGCGACGCTTGAGGATGTTGATCACGCCTTCGAACTCGGTGTCGACATACTTGATGCGTCCCCAGCGGTTACGAATGGTGACTGTGATGTTGCCTTCTGTGCCGTACATCAGCGCGTGGAACTGCTCCTCCGAGAGGTCTTGGAGGGGGGTATCGAGGGTGAAGCCGAGCCGTTTGGCGACGCCTTCGAGCATGGCGAGTCGCCACTCGGTCATCTCGCCATCGCGCTTCACGAACGGCAGGAGTGCGCCCTGCCGAATCGATTTGGAGCGGTCCGGCGCGATTAGGTCGGGGTCGAACTCGGTTTTGGTGCCCAGCCCGGTACATTCGGGACAGGCGCCATAGGGGCTGTTGAAGGAGAAGTTGCGCGGTTCCAGCTCGCTGAGGCTGACGCCACAATCGGGGCAGGCGAAGTGTTCCGAGAAAAGCAGCTCGGTGCCCGATTCAAGCGGGATGTTTATCTCCCCGCCGAGGTCCCTGTTCGTAGCCTCGGCGGGGGCATCAACCCCATGAGGTGGCTTCTCCATCGCCATCACACGGTCAGGATCCGTCATTCGTTATTCCCCCCTGCCGTTTCATCGGTTGCCTTCTTGCGGCGAGCGCGTTTTGGCTTGGCAGGGGTCTCACCCTCTTGGGGAGGGGTAACCGAATCGGGCTGGTCGTCGGGCTGGAGGGTCGCTGCCAGATCCCCGATGGTTTCTATTGGCTTTGTCTCGGGGACGGGGCTTGGTTTGCCCGTTGCTGGGGCGCCTTCTCGTATGGCGGCGCGTGTCGGACGGGCAAACTCGGCGCGGATTTCTGGCTTCGCGTAGCCTGTGCCTGCTGGGATGAGCCGCCCGATAATCACATTTTCCTTCAGCCCAACCAGTTCATCCACCTTGCCGCGCACGGCGGCATCGGTGAGGGCTTTGACGGTACGCTGGAAAGAGGCTGCCGACAGGAACGATTCGGTCTGCTGTGCGGCTTCCGAAGTGCCCAGCAGCACCCATTCGGCAACGGCGGGGCGTCCGCCCTCGCGCACCACTTGTGCGTTGGTATCCTCGAACACGAACCGGTCCACAATCTGACCGGGTAGGAAGAGGGTATCGCCGGGGTCGACCACGCGCCGTTTGCGCAGCATCTGGCGCAGGATAATTTCGATATGCTTGTCATCGATGTCGACGCCCTGCGCCTTATATACCGCCTGGATCTCGCGAATAAGGTACTCTTGCACGCCGCGCACGCCTCGGAGGCGTAACAGTTCGTGTGGGTTCAGCGGACCGGGCGTGAGGCGGTCGCCGGGCAACACGCGATCGCCGACTTTCACTTCGAGCGTGCCCGACACACCCACCAGAATAGCATCCAGCACCTCCACTTCCTCAATCTCGTGCTCCATCAGGCGGTTCAGATGGGTGGAGCGGATCTCTTCCAGTTCGTGCAGCAGTATCTCGCCAGTGTTCGGGCTGACGACTTCATGCAGGCTGACCTTGCCAAGCAGCTGTTCGCCGACCGGCAAGGTGGCTCGCAGCACGACCCAGCGCCCCACGCTACGCACGATGTCGACCACTTCGCCTTCGTAGTCCACGGTGATGGCTTCGCCTTTGGGCTTCCGTGCTTCGAACAGTTCCTCTACGCGGTTGATGCCCGTGTTCTGGCTCTCCATCAGCTTCGCCAGCTTGCGCACCCATTCACGCACCTTGCGCTGGATTTTCTCCTCGGTTTCGATCTCCGACAGGTCAGGCATATCGGACAGGTCTGATTCGATAGGCTTGCCCAGCAGGCGTTGCGCCACCTGCTGGATGACTCGTCGCTGGTCGGTGCGCAGGTCGCTGATGCGTTCGGTCACGCCGCGTTCCTCCAGTTCACCGAGGGCAGCTGCGGCTTGCAGCGTTGCGCCACCGACTCGGAAGCCCGCAATCTGTTCGCCTGCACCCGCGACACCGCCCGTGTGGAACACCCGCATGGTCAGCTGAGTGCCCGGTTCGCCGATCGATTGCGCCGCGATGATGCCGACCGCAGTGCCCAGCTCCACTGGACGCAGCGTGCCCATATCCAGCCCGTAGCAAGCAGCACAGATGCCCTGTCGCGCCGCGCAAGTGAGTGGCGACCGGATGGGCACGCCCACCATGTCATGTTCCACCCATTCAAAACCTGCCCGATGCCACAACTGACGCAGTTCTTCACGCCGCGCCCGTAGTCGGTTCAGCACTTCCGGTTCAATCGGTTCATAGGCGTCTAACAGCACTTCGCCCGTTTGAGGGTCTTGGAGTGGCTGACCGTCGTCGGGCATAAAGAGTTCGCCCGGCTCCTTCTCGGACAGGTCGCGCAGTGTTTGAGTGAACCGTTCCAGCCCGGCGGCAAGGCTGTCTATCGCCCGTGCCAGATCGTCGGAGATAATCTCGTTCTCCTCGATCAGCTTCTCCCCCGTGTAGGGGTTCAGCAGCTGTTTGCGGGCGGTGCGCCCGCGAATGCGCTGGTACAGCGGCTCAATCTCTTCGCCTTCACGGATAATACGGGCGACGACGATGCCTTCGGTGGTCTGGCAGTCGGGAACGCGCACGATGACATCTTGGGCGACATCGACCATGCGTCGTGTGAGATAGCCTGCGTTCGCGGTGAGCAACGCGGTGCTTGCCAAGCCACGGCGCGCGCCATAGCCCGACACGAAATACTCCAGCGTGGTCAATCCCTCGCGGAAGCTGTGGCGCACAGGCAGCTCCTCAATCAGGCGTTCGGACGCCGTTCGGATATCGAGCAGCCCGCTCATCAGTCCGCGCATGCCAACCAGCTGTGCCAGCTGTTTGGTGGAGCCACGCGCACCCGAATCGGTAATAATGAACAGCGGATTGTTCCGCGCGATAGAGCGCAACATAGCCTCGGTCACCTGATCATACGCTTCCTGCCAGAGTTTGATGAGCAAGCGGCGTTTATCGGCAATGGTCAGCTCGCCACGCTCATACAGCTCGTCGATACGGCGGGCTTCTTCTTCGGCACGGCGGACAATCTCGTCGCGTTCCGCGGGGATCTCCATATCGGTTAGCGCAAAGGTGATGCCTGCTTGCGTCGCCCAGTAGAAGCCCGCATTTTTCAGTTGGTCGAGGAAGTGGACCGTTTCGATGTGCCCCGCAATCCGATAGACCTCGCGAATCAGTTCGGAGAGGGCTTTTTTATTATAGACGCGGTTCAGGATGCTGATGAGTGTTTGTCCGCTCGGATCGCTCTCCAGCAGGCGCGTCTTAAAGGAGGCGGGTAACAGCCCGAAGAAAATCAAGCGTCCGAAGGTGGTCTGAACCACCTCACTCCATTCCTGGGTGAGTTGCGAGGAGGGAGTGGTGGTCAGTGGGGTGGGTGATTCGGACACCTGCCAGTCGCTGGCGGCAAGACGCACGCGAATCGGTTCATGCATGCGGATTAAGTGTTGCTCGAACGCTACCTGCGCCTCTTCGCGGTTGCCGAAGGTGAAGCGTGGCTCCGATTCGCCTTGGGGATCGTTCATCGTCAAGTAGTATGCCCCCAGTACGATATCCTGCAAGGGCGAGACGATGGGCGAGCCATCCGCCGGCTTGAACAGGTTATGAATGGCAAGCATAAGCAGCCGTGCCTCCGCCTGGGCGGGATAGGAAAGGGGCACATGCACCGCCATCTGGTCACCATCGAAGTCGGCGTTATAGGCGTGGCACACCAGCGGATGGAGCTGAATCGCCTTGCCTTCGGTCAGAATCGGCTCAAACGCCTGAATGCCCAAGCGGTGCAAAGTGGGTGCGCGATTGAGCAGCACAGGATGTTCCCGAATCACGGTCTCCAGCGCTTGCCACACTTCAGGGATCTGCCGATCCACCGCGTGCTTGGCGTTCTTGATGTTGTTTGCGTAGCCTAAGAGGATGAGTCGATGCATAACGAATGGTTTGAACAGCTCCAGCGCCATCTCTTTGGGCAGCCCGCACTGGTGCAGTTTCAGATGTGGTCCCACCACAATCACGGAGCGTCCCGAGTAATCCACGCGCTTGCCGAGCAAGTTTTTACGGAATCGTCCCTCTTTCCCCTTCAGCAGGTCGGAAAGTGATTTCAGCACGCGCCCGTTGGAGCCGATCACGGGGCGGGTGCGGCGCGAGTTATCGATGAGGGCGTCAACGGCTTCCTGCAGCAGTCGCTTTTCGGAGTTGACGATGCTTTTCGGGGCGCGAATTTCCAGGATTTTACGCATGCGGTTGTTGCGGTTCACGATGCGACGATAGAGATCGTTCAGGTCGCTGGTGGCGAAGCGTCCGCCGTCGAGTTGCACCATCGGGCGCAGTTCAGGTGGCAGCACGGGGATCGCTTCCAGCACCATCCATTCAGGGCGTGCGCGGCTATTGCGGAAAGCCTCCACAATTTCCAACCGCTTGACCACGCGGGCGCGGCGTGCGCCTTGGGTGCGTGCGACCTCTTCTCGCAGCTCCCGCACGAGCTTTTCCAGATCGACTTGGCGCAGCAGTTCGCGAATGGCTTCTGCGCCCTGTCCCGCGCGCACCAGTCCGCGCAGGTCGCGTCCCAACCGCCGCGAGCAGTGCATTAGCAGCTGCTCGATGCCCGACCATGAGCTTTCGTCCAGCAGCTGGTATAGTTGCAGGCGTGCGAGGTTATCGACGGCGCGCTCCAGCTCCGCCAACCATGTCTGTCGCTCGCGCAGCTCCATCTCTTTGCGGTGGTTGTAGTAGCGGATTCGCTCCTCGCGCTGCGCGTCAGTCCAGCTGTCGCCATGTTCCTCCAGCTCGCGTTTGAGGCGGGTATCCAGCTCTTGATAGACTCGCGCCAGTTCCTCCTCCAGATGCTCTTTCTCTTGGTCTACGACGCGCCGAATCTCGCCGAGACTGCGCTCGATTTCGGCGCGATCGATTTCCGTGACGATGTAGTTTGTGAAGTAGATGACCTTCTCCAGCTGACGCGGGGAGATATCGAGCAGCAGCCCCAACGGGCTGGGCGGTTGCCCTTTGAGATACCACACATGCACCACAGGGGCTACCAGGTCGATATGTCCCATGCGTTCACGGCGCACGCGGGAGCGGGTTACTTCCACGCCACACCGCTCACAGCGCACGCCCTTGTTTTTTACGCGCTTATAGCGCCCGCAGCTGCATTCCCAGTCACGCGTTGGACCGAAGATCCGCTCGCAGAACAGTCCATCGCGCTCTGGGCGGAAGGTACGATAGTTGATGGTTTCAGGCTTTTTGACCTCACCATACGACCACGCCCGAATATCTTCCGGTGATGCTAATCCGATTCGGATCGCCTTGATATGTCCGATATCCATTAAGACACCTCCTCTGTAGGAGCAGACCTGTGGATCTGCCTTGTTATCTGCGCATGAAGATTATTCGCCTTCTGCCGGTGCGACGGTGGCTATCGTTGGCTTGCTCGCGGCTTCGATGTCCAGCGTTTCGAGTTCCTCCAGGCTGCGGAAGTCGTGGGGTACATCGTGCGAGTCGATGATTTGCACGCGTAGGGCGAGCGCGCGCAGCTCGTTGACTAAGATTTTAAACGATTCGGGGATGGAAGGCTGGATCACGGGCGCGCCCTTCACAATCGCTTCATAGGCGCGAATGCGCCCCATCACATCATCCGATTTGATGGTAAGCATCTCTTGCAAGGTATGGGCTGCGCCATAGGCTTCCAGCGCCCACACCTCCATCTCGCCCAGACGCTGACCGCCGAACTGCGCCTTGCCGCCCAGCGGTTGTTGCGTGACGAGCGAGTAGGGTCCGATGGAGCGGGCATGGATTTTCTCTTCCGCCAGGTGTTCCAACTTGAGCAGATAGAGGTAGCCGATAGCAACGGGGTTCTGGAAGGGTTCACCCGTGTGCCCATCACGCAAAATCGCTTTGCCCGTTGCGGGATCGAAGCCGCTGCGATGGATGGCGCGTTCGCGCATTGTTTCGGTGAGCGCAGCCACCAGCGGCTGTAGGTCAGGGGCTTTCTCCGTGGCTTGGGATTTTTTGGGTCTGCCTCGTCGTGTCTGGGTGGGTTTGGTCTCTTCCTGCGATGCCGGGGCACCGGTGTGAACCCCCAGCCGCCTTGCCAGCCATTCCAGCTGGACGGTACTGAGCGTTTGCAGATGGGTCTGAACCTGTTGGAGCGCCTGTTCGAAGGTGCAGCCGGGTGGGAAGGCGAGCGCGAGGCGTAGTTCGTCCGTGAGGAGCGATTCGAGGGCACGCAGCCGCAGCCGATCGGCGACCGCTTTCAGTTCCTCTTGTACCTCCTCCACGGTAGCGCCCTGAAACACGGGCGTTTGATAGCGCACGCCAAGGGTTCGCGCCGCGTAGCCAAGGTGTAACTCCAGAATCTGCCCCACATTCATGCGTGAAGGAACCCCCAGCGGGTTCAGCACAACCTCCACCGGCGTACCGTCCATAAGGAAGGGCATATCCTCCACAGGCTGAATGCGGGAGATGACGCCCTTGTTGCCGTGTCGTCCCGCCATTTTGTCGCCTTCGGTGAGCAAGCGCTTGGTGGCGATGGTGACACGCACGCGGTGATTAACGCCCGGAGGCAACTCGTCCTCTGGCAAGGGTTGAAGCGCACCACGGCAGCGCGGGCAACTGCGTCCCTCCATCGGCTTCGCGCGATAGAAGAGCGCGTTACATCGCTCACACTGATATCGGTAGCGGGCAAATTGGAGCACCTGCACCACGATGCCGCGTTCCCCATGGGGCAGTCGGAGTGAGACATCCCGCATCTCCTCGGCTTGGCTCCCGAAGATAATGCGCACGAGTCGCTGTTCGGGGGAACCTTCGGTGGGGGCTTTGGGAGCAACTTTGCCGACGAGGATATCTTCGGGACGGACTTCCGCTCCCAGACGGATGATGCCGTTCTCATCCAGGTGGCGACGCGCTTCCTCGCCCACATTCGGGATGTCGGCTGTGATTTCCTCGCTGCCCAGTTTCGTGTCCACCGCATCGGTCTGGTAGGTTTCGAGGTGGATGCTGGTGTAGGTTTCGTTATAGAGCAGCCCTTGCGAGACGAGCACGGCATCCTCATAGTTGTAGCCGTTCCAGGGCATAAATGCCACCAGAACATTGCGTCCGAGGGCGAGTTCACCGTGCTGGGTGGAGGCGCCGTTGGCGAGGATGTCGCCTGCTCGCACCCGCTGCCCCAACCGCACCGCGGGGCGATAGCTGAAGGTGGTGCCCTTGTTGCTTTCCTGCAGATGTTTCAGGCGATAGATATCCAGCGTGCCGTTGTCGGTCTCCACGCGAATCTCGTCGGCGGAGACATAGCGCACCCGTCCATTTCGTTGGGCACGAACGACGCTGGGCGCGCTGAGGGCAACCGTGCGTTCGACGCCCGTGTGCACCAAAGCGATTTCGGGCTCGATCAGGGGCACTGCCTGGCGCTGCATGTTGGCACCCATGAGGGCGCGTCCCGCATCGTCATGCTCCAGGAAGGGGATCATGCTGGCGGAGACGGAGAAGACCTGCGATGGGCTGACATCCATATAGTCCACCTTGTCGCGCGGGATGGTGGGATACTCATCACCAAGGCGCACCTGCACCATTTCGGTCGAAATGGTGCCATCCTCCAGGAGGGGTGTATCGGCGGGGGCGATGCGAGCCGTCATCTCCTCGTCTGCAGCGAGGTAGACCACTTCATCCGTCACGCGCCCATTGCGCACCACTCGATAGGGCGAGCGAATAAAGCCGTATTCGTCCACGCGAGCGTAGAGGGTCAGCTGGTTCACTAAGCCGATGTTTTGCCCTTCGGGCGTCTCCACTGGGCAGAGCCGTCCGTAATGGCTCGGAAAGATGTTGCGCACTTGCGGTGGCACGCTCTGACGACCCAGCCCACCTGGACCCAGCACGGAGAGGCGACGCTTGTTCGCCACCTCCGAGAGCGGGTTCGTCTGATCCATAAAGGTGCTCAGCGGGTTCTGCGCGAAGAAGCTTTTCAGCGCAGCCGAGACAGGCTTCACGCTCAGTACCATATTGGGCAGCAGCTGGTGAACATCTTCCGCCGCGGTCATTTTCTCCCGTGCGATTTTCTCCATACGAAGGAACGCTGCGCGTAGATGCGCTTGTAATTGCTCGCCTACGGAGCGCACCCGCTTGTTCGCCAGGTGGTCGGTGTCATCGTAATCGTGTTTCTCGTCCGCCAGTTCAATCAGATACTGGAGGGTGAGGATGAGATCAGGCACGGTCAAATGGCGGACATGCAGCGGCGTTTCGTGTCCCAGCTTGCGATTGATCTGGTATCGTCCGACGGCACCGAGGTCGTACCGTCGCCGATCAAGCAGCAGATTATAGAACACATTGCGCACATTTTCTTCTACGGCGGGGTCGCCTGGGCGCATTCGCCGATAGAAGTCCACCAGCGCCTCACGCGAGTCGCTGGTCGGGTCTGCCTCCAGCGTTGCCTGAACCATGCGCGGCAAACGAATGACGCGCAACGGTCCATTCACGCTTCTGGCGACGAGCGCAGCTAATTCGGTATCCAAGCGCGCACCGCGTTCCACGAGCACACGCCCGCGCCGATCGCGGATCTCCTCCGCAGCATACCGATCCTTGAGCTGTTCAATGGTGGGTTCACTCACCTCTTCAACAGTACCGAACAACCAGAGGAACGCTTCCTGATTCAACCCGAGCCGCCCCTCTGCATCGGGTAGATAGGGTGGCTCGACCAACACCTTCTGCTGGCGTATCTCATCGGGTAGAGCGTTCAGCGTGTCGGCATCGAGGAGGGTTCCCGGCTCCAGCAGGGTTTTCCGCCTCACAGCTATCGGCTCCAGCAGTCGCCACCCGACCGCGCGCTCCAGCGTCAGTCGCGTGGGCACACGCGCTTCAGGAAAAGCCGCCAACGCCTTGATAATTTGGGTAAAAGGCAGCTGCTTAGACTGGTGGATGCGCACGCGCACGACATCGTGCGGGTCGCTGCCCCCGTCGATCCAAGGACCCTCAGCGGGAATAATCTGAACGAGGTAGACTTCCTGCAGCGCGCGCGCCATCATCTCGCGTCCTGTGCTGGACAGATAAGGCGAGGGGAAATGCACCCCCGGCGTGCGGTTGAGCTGGTTGATGACCACGCGCTCGCGCCCATTAATGATGAAGGTCGCGCTGTCGGTCATCAGAGGCAGGTCACCCAGATAGATCTCGCTCTCCTGGATCTCACCGTCCTTTTTGCCATAGCGAACCTTCACACGCAGCGGCGCCTCGAAGGTCATCTCACGCTCACGACATTCGTCCAGCGCATACTTGGGTTCGCCCAGGCAATACTCATCAAACTCGATAAAATAGGTGTCTGTCAAGTCGTAAATGGGTGAAAAGATTTCGAACAGCTCTTTCAGACCCTGTTCGAGGAACCATCGATACGAGTTAAACTGGATTTCCAGCAGTGCCGGTGGTTCAAGAACAGTTCGGATTCGCTTTGTCTTTGGGCGTATGATACGCATAGAGACCCTCCTCATTGTTTGCCTGATACGCGAAAGGGTATTATACCATGCGCTCTCGCCATCATGTCAAGGGGTGCGGGGGAGGGTGTTCGAAAAATCGGTGCGCGTAGGGTATCCTAATCCCTATGAAACGAGGCGACCTCCCACGACCAACCCTTACCACCCTGCAGGGGAAAACCATCTACGCCCTCATCCAAAATTTTCTTCTCCAACCCTATCGGGTACCCCGGAAAAGAAAATTTTGTGGTTGGGGAGGGTAATTTTGTGTGTTGGGTATGGGTGGTGATTGTCTACGCGAATTTTCGAACACCCTCAACACCCCCTTGACAAAGGCGCATTGAATAGGGCATAATACCAAAGCGAAAAACCCAAACCATTCCGAACAGAAAGAGGAGAAAAACGCGGGTGCTGCTGGCGCCTAATGGACAGGTGGCGGAGGTGTGGTCTTATGATAGCTGGGGCAATCCGAAGAGAAGACAAAGGAAAAGATTGCTTTTATATGTGTAGGAGATATTTCCTATGATTGGCTTACACCTCTTGTTGGGTTAGGAGTAGCAAGCACGATTCACAGAGTTGCTAACGACTTGAGGCGCGCAGGTTACAGGGTCGTTATCGACCGAGAATGCACTACGGAAGATGTAGAGAAAGCCCTAACAGATCCCTCAGTAGCCACCTTCGTGTTTATCGGACATTCTTCTTCCGATCCGGAGACGGGGAGTTTTGCCTTGATAACCAAAAACGCCGATGAAGTTGGTGGCATTACACCAGATGCCGTACAATCAGCCCTCAGCGGGCGACGATTGGAGCGAGTTGAGCTGTGCTCTTGCAATACGGACATTCCTGAGTGGCGTCAGGCATTTGGCCATCCTGATTCATGGCATGCTCAGACGGGACTGTATAACCCGGTTTTAGGCCTGGATTTTGGCAAGATAGGCGCGCGTGATAAGAAGGAGCGCAATAAGCAGCGCAATCGCGACAAAAAGCGGGTATCCTGGACACGAGGGGTTCATGGAAAAAGAATTATTGACCGAAAGATTTAGTATGGTGCCTGTGAGGTGGTTGATGACACACAGGGCTGCAGGCTTTCGTTAGGACATTCTGATTTTGATATCGGTGATTCGTCAATCTACTCCACCTTTAGGAGCCTCAAAAGCAAGTCATAAAGATCCTCTTCCCGGTGATTGTAGCGGAACTCCAGCTCCTTCAAAGGGTACGGAAACCACTGTGGCGGAAGTCCATGAGACGGCATAAGTCGCTCCTTCGCATAACTCCAGAACCCTTCGATCCCATCGATGTAAACCCTCCCATTCCGATTAATCAATCGCCAAAATTTTATATTCTGCACCACGATGTTTCGAACACCCTCTATACCCCTTGCATTCGCTGTCCCCGATAGGGTATAGTGTAAGGGCAAAAGATTTTTTGCCCTTACTCGCCAGTGGGCAAAGCGTGTGTGCCAAAAAGCAAGTAGTGGGTAGAATCTACTTGCCATTTGCTGCTCGCCTAAGATGTTTTTAGCCTGCCGGCGAATTTTTTCTCTGACCCAGACGGCAAAATTTTCTTTTCCGACCCAGCAGGGTACCCCGGAAAAGAAAATTTTGGGCTACCCCGGAGAAGAAAAATTTGGTGAGGGATTGAAAATGAACTATGATGTGAAGGATTTGAGCCTGGCGGAGCAAGGTGCGCGGCGCATCGAATGGGCGGAGAACGAGATGCCCGTGCTGCGCCTGATTCGGCAGCGGTTCGAGCGGGAGAAACCCTTGCAGGGGATTCGCATCGCTGCTTGTCTGCATGTCACGACCGAGACGGCAAACCTTATGCGCACGCTCAAAGCGGGCGGCGCAGAGATCGCCCTCTGTGCCTCTAACCCTCTTTCCACCCAGGATGATGTCGCTGCCGCGCTGGTTCAGTACGATCAGATTGCGGTCTATGCCATCAAAGGCGAGGACAAGGAGACCTACTACCGACACATCCATCAAGCTTTAGACACACAGCCCCAGATTACGATGGACGACGGCTGCGACTTAGTCTCCACACTGCACACGGAACGACGCGAGCAGTTAGAGGGTGTGATTGGGGGCACCGAGGAGACCACCACAGGCGTCATTCGCCTGCGAGCGATGGCAAAAGAGGGTGTGCTGAGCTATCCCATTATTGCCGTCAACGATGCCCATACGAAGCACCTGTTCGACAACCGTTACGGCACGGGACAAAGCACCATCGATGCGATTTTGCGAGCGACGAACCTGTTGCTGGCGGGGCGGAGATTTGTGGTGATTGGCTACGGGTGGTGCGGGCGCGGGGTGGCGACCCGTGCGCGCGGCATGGGCGCCCATGTGATTATCTGCGAGGTGGACCCGCTGAAGGCGCTCGAAGCACTCATGGACGGCTTTGAGGTGATGCCACTTGCCCAAGCAGCCCAAATCGGGGATGTCTTCGTGACGGTCACGGGCAATCTCCATGTGCTGCGCGAGGAGCATTTCCGCGCGATGAAGTCCGGTGCCATCGTGGCAAACTCTGGACACTTCAATGTGGAGATCGATATTCCTGCGTTGGAGCGGTTGGCGACAGCGAAGCGTACCATCCGCCCCTTCGTGGATGAATACACCCTTGCCGACGGACGACGGATCTATCTGCTGGCAGAGGGGCGACTGGTGAATCTCGCCGCGGCGGAGGGGCATCCCGCCGCCGTGATGGATATGAGCTTCGCCAATCAAGCACTGAGCGTGGAGTATCTGGTAAGGCACCCGGGGCAGCTGCCACGCGATGTGTTCCCTGTGCCCCATGAGATCGACGCCCAGGTCGCCCAGCTGAAATTACAAGCGCTCGGCGTGCAAATCGACACGCTCACTCCAGAGCAGCAAGAGTATCTGGAGTCGTGGGAGATGGGAACCTAACAGGAAAATTTTGAGCGCAGCTGGGTCAGAGAAGAAACTTCAGGTTTCACTCCTCGGGCTGTACCTGGTGGGCGAGCAGGATGGCTTCGGCGACTTCCGCAAGGCTTTTGCCCGTGCCTTCGGCAGCTGCCTGCAAGCGTCGGAACGCTTCCTGCTCGGATAGCCCCATTTGCTGCATCAGCAACCGCTTCGCGCGCCCAATTTTGCGCCGTGCCCGCATCTCCTGCTGCAGGTTCACCAGTTGCTGTTCGATGGCCCGCAGCTCGCGAAAGCGACTGACCGCGATCTGAATGGCGGGAGCAAGGTCTGCCTCGCGGAAGGGTTTGACCAGATAGGCAATCGCACCTGCCCGATCCGCACCCTCGATCATCGACGGCTCGCTGTATGCTGTCAGAATCAATACGGGGGCTAACCGCTCTTTGGAAAGCTGCTGTGCCAGTTCGATGCCATTCATGCCGGGCATCATGATGTCCACAATCGCGAGGTCAGGTTTTAGCGTGCGTGCAAGCTGCAGCGCGGTCTCACCATTGTCCGCCTCGCCCACCACCGTATGCCCCATCGATTCGAGCATCGCACGCAAATCCATGCGGATCACAGGCTCATCATCCGCGATCAGTACCCTGTACTGGTTCATAGGAATCCCCTCGTGCATGCTGGCCGTGTCCAACGGGTCATACCGATTCCTCGAAAAGCACTTCCACCTGCAAAATTTTCTTCTGTTCGCGCAGGCGTTGGGCGAGGGCACGCATGCCGGGCAGCTCCGTCTCGCGGTGTCCGCCTTCGAACAGCACGATGTCTCGCGCCCAGCTTTCCCAAGTATGATGATGGCGCACCTCGCCGGTGAGCAGGGCGTCGGCATGCACCGCGTGCGCCTCGCCAAGGTAATCGCCCCCAGAGCCACCAATCACCGCTAATGTGCGTATCAGTGCGCCCGGCTTGCCATAGAAACGCAGATGCGGATTACTGAGTTGCTCCGCTAAATAGTGGCGCAGCTCGTCGGTGCGCATCGGGCGCGGCAACCGCCCAACCCGCCCCAGGGGATAGCTCTGCGATGTGTGCAACGGGTAGACATCGTAAGCGACCTCTTCATAGGGATGCGCCTGCAGCATTGCGTGGATCACCGCCTGTAGCCGATGCGCGGGCACCAGCACTTCAAGGCGCATCTCGTCCGCATGCTCGCGTCGTCCGACCGCGCCCTGAAACGGCTTCGCGCCGGGCTGCGGCTCATAAGTGCCTGTGCCGAGATGGTAGAACGCACAGCGCCGGTATAACCCAATCTCACCCGCACCCTCCGCCGCCATCCGATCCAGCACCGTATCTACATACTCCGGCGGTACGAAAGTCACCACCTTGAACGACTGCACCTGCGCCCCGGAGCCGAACGGGCGCACCTCTTCCAGCCCCACTTGCTCCGCAAGCGCGTCATTAATGCCGCCGGGCGCACAATCCCAGTTCGTATGCACAGCGATATGCCCCATACGAACGGCACACAGCTGCTGCACCGCGCTGCCGACAGGCTCGTCATAGCGGATCGTATTCAGCGGGCGGTAGAGGAGTGGGTGATGTGTGACCAGCAATTGGCAGCCATGGTAGATAGCTTTGGTCACCGTGCGCGGGTCGGCGTCCAGCGCAACCATCAGCCGCTCCACCTCCAAATCGGGCGAGCCAACCTGCAAGCCAATCGGATCGCCTGGCAGCGCAAATGCCGAAGGGGCGATCTGCTCCAACACCTGCAGCACATCCCGCACGCGAATCGCCATCGAACAGAGATTGTACCCCCAACGGACCTACCAGGCAGGGCTGAGTTGCCTGACGAAAAATTGGGGTATACTGTCAGTGCGGCGAGTGAGGCGTCGCAGATGGAGGGGTACGATGACAACTGTTGGGGCGTTACATCTGGTAGATTTGTTGCGCCCGTATCGGCGGCGGGTGCGCTGGATATTGATGTGGCGTTGGGGCGCGCTGGGCGGTTTCGTGGGCACGCTCATCGCCATCCTGCTGGACGCGCTGGACTGGCTCGCGCTCATGATGGTGCCGACTTGGTGGCTGGCAATCAGTGTGCTGACGGGCGTACTGCTGGGCTGTCTCTATGCGCTTGTTATCCCGCTGCCTGCGCTCGCCCTCGCTCAACTGATAGACCGCCGTGGGCAACTCAAAGACCGCCTGCAGACCGCGCTGGAGCATGTAGAGGGCGACCATCTTTTTGACCGTCCCCTGATGGAGGACGCGACCGACGCCCTCTTGCGTATGCGCCCTGGGGAGATTTTCCGCTTTCGGCTAAGCCTCTGGCACGGGCTGTTCACACTAACACTGATGGCGATGCTCGGCTTCCATTTTCTGCCGCAGATATTGGCAGCGGTCAATCCCGAACGGCGCGAGCAGCAGAGGCAGGTGCAAGCATCAGCAAAGCAAATCGAACAGGTTGCCAAACCCATTATGGAACGGGCTAAGAAGCCCGATGCCACCGAACTGGAGAAGCGCATCGCCCGCAATGTGGAGCTTTATAGCCGCCGTGCCCGACAGGGACGCATGAGCAAGCAGGAAGCGCTGCTGCGCTACAATAAACTGCTGGAAGAGGCGCGTAAACTGGAACAGCTGAATCAGCGCAAACTGGAGCAGGTGGCGCAACAAGCCGCCACGGCGGGTGAACAGCTCAAACAACTCGCCCAGAAAAACCAGCAACTGAGCCAACTGGAACGCCAACTGCAAGCTGAACTTCAAGCGTTGCAACAACAGCTGCAAACGGGCAAAGATACCAACGGCAACCCGCTCCGTGCTGAACAGCGCGCCCACCTGCAGGACCAACTCCGCTCACTTCAGGCGACCCTCCAAGCCCTGCGCAACCCGACATCCACCAACCTGCAAAACCAGATGAGCGAGTTGCAACGGCAGATCGACGAACTGCAACGCCAGCTCCAGTCCGGGCGCGACTCGAAGGGTATCCCCCTAAGTAAAGAGGCACTCAAGGCGCTTCAGCAACAGCTTAAGCGATTGCAACAGCAGCTGCGCGCCCTGCAGCTCTCCGAGCAGGCGCGTGAATTCCTGCGCAAACTGATGAACGACCCCAACTTCATCGAAGCGATGCGTCACTTGCAGGAACTGGCGAAAAAGTGCCAGCAGCTCGGTCAAACCCAGAGCCAGCAGCAGCGTCAGCTCACGCAGGCGGAGATCGAGCGCATGGCGCGCGAGCTGGAGAAACGGCTGGAGGAGTTGGCAAAACGCTACAGTAACGATGAGCAGATTCGCGAATTGGCGAAACAGATTCTGGAGCAGGTCAAAAAGATGAAGGAGCTTAGCCAGTGCAACGGCGCGTGCGCCGGCATGTGCTTGGGCGGGATGTGCTTCGGGTTGGGCGCGACGCCACGACCTGGCGGGGCATGGGACAAGGGCGAATATGTGGGTCAGCCAGAGATGTTCAATCAGGGTGCGAAGCAGCCTGAACTCAAAATCCCGATGAAGAACACGCCCGTTTCCGGGCAGCCACCGCTGCTACCTGGCCCTGCCGACTACGAGGAGTATGAAGCGCCACCCACCCCGGGCAACAGCAGCGTGCCACTGACCCAAGTGCTGCCTCGCTACCAGAAGAAAGCGGAGCAAGCCCTGGACAAGCAGAACATCCCCCCTGCCGAGCGCAAGCGCGTCAAACGCTATTTCGAATCACTCACCAGCGGCAAATAGCGTGTGGGTAGGGTGGGCAGAAGTGAGCGGGGAGTTTTAGTGGTGTATCCAAATGGATATCGTAGGGAGAAAAGCTGAGATTCGGAGTAGCGAAGTGGAAGTGACCGATGTCTTGAGGCAACCCGCGCTGGTGAACCAATTGAAGCGCCACAGTCTACTTTATTTTGCAGGGCGTGGGGCATCAGGCATGATTAATTTCCTATCTATCAGTATTTTTGCTCGCCTTCTCGCTGCGGATGGTTATGGACTGTTTACCTTAGTCGTTAATGGTGTGCTTCTAGCAAATGCGATACTTATGCAGTGGTTGCGCATAGCAATCGTTCGCTATCTGCCTATCTATCGTGAAAATAGACACGATCTAATATCAGTGACATTAGCAATATATGTGTTAGAGGCATTAGTTTCTACTATAGTTTTTATTCCTATTATTTGTTTCTTTTATAATGAAAAATTAATAATAATTATTATGTTGTTAATTCTATTAGCGCAGGGATGGTTTGATCTAAGCCTTGATCTGGCGCGAGCTGGCCTAAAACCTGTTCAATATGGAGCGCTGCTCATTGGCAAGTCGTTATTATCGCTGTTATTCAGCGTGGTTTTTATTTGGCTGGGATGGGGGGTCTATGGTGCGTTGATAGGACAACTTGCTGGGCTGCTGATTCCCGGAGGGCTCGCCTATCGCTTACAGTGGCGCGGAGCAAAGCTAGTGTTTCAATATAAGCTTGCCCAACAATTCGTTGCTTATGGATTTCCGATTTCAATCGCTATTTTCTTTTCATCATTAATAATTTATATGGATCGTTTTTTGATTGCTTGGTTTACGAATCAACGCAGTGTTGGTCTTTACACTGCCATTTACGATATGCTTTCAGCTCTTCTGCTTTTTATTACGCAAATACCTACATTAGCGGGATTTCCTTTGGCCGTGCATGCCTATCAGAAGGGAGATACTTTTGGCTGCCAGCAAATTCTGCGCGAGACCTATCTAATTTCTCTTCGGTATAGCCTTCCCCTGGTCGGCATCCTAATTGGGTTTTCCCATCCATTTGTTTCACTGATGTTAGGTTCCGATTTTGTACAGGCACACTATCTTCTCTGGTGGCTATGCCCAGCACTGATAGTATATGGGTTGGTTGAGCACTATTACAATCGTAGTTTCTGGATTACGGGCGCCTCATGGCGCTTAATGGGTGTGATGGGAACCGCAGCGTGGGTTAATGGCGTTTTGAATATACTTTTTATACCGAGATATGGTTTAGTTGGAGCTGCTGGAGCAACGTTGGTGGCTTATGTGATGGCTGCCATTATCAGTCTCACGCTTTCACGACGCACGTTTCCCCTACTATCTCTTACGCCTGATTTATCTCGTTTGCTAATTGCCTTTGGGGCAATGTGGCTTGTTCTGATCGTTACCAGTCCGTGGCGAGGGATTGTTCCGATTACAGCAAGAGCTGTCTTAGGGATTGGGGTATACTGGATAAGCCTTATGATTTTGTCGAAGCGGCATAGGGAGAAGCAAGAATCAACAAGTTCGGAGGTAGTCTGATGCTATACATGATTCGAAAAGCGCTGGATTATTATCAACATGAAGGGCTGACAGGAGTGGCGGCTGCAAGCTTGCGTCGATTACTGTGGAGTAGCAGAGAGGCGTATCGCAGACGCTACTGGGTTCGTCTGATAAAACAGTCCAACTTAACAATCCATATTGGTTCTCTTAAGCTTACGCTGAGTCCTAATGATACGGGAATCTCACGCGAACTGGCAATAGAAGGTACACATGAGCCAGTGTTTACTCAATTGCTACTTCAACTCGTGCAAGAGGGAATGACAGTGGTCGATATTGGTGCCAATATTGGCTACTATGCCCTTCAAATAGCGTTGCGTGTGGGCGATCAAGGACGGGTTATTGCTTTTGAACCAGCTCCGCAAACCTATGCTCTTCTACAGCACAATATCCATCAAAACCAACTAACTAATATTGTGACAATGCCTTATGCTATCGGAGCAGTTCAAGAGGAGGTGGAGTTTTTTCTTTATGAGCAGTCTAATTGGAACTCTTTCGTGAGACATGGTGCTCCTGTTGGCAAGGTACAGGTACCTGTTTATCCACTGGATGTGATTCTACCACGCTTAGCAACAAGGGTGGATCTGATACGCATGGATATCGAGGGGTATGAGGCACACGCAGTACATGGTATGCAAAGTATATTGCATCAGTATCACCCCATAATATGTATGGAGTTGCACTGCAGCTTAATGGATCCTTCGGAAGTCAGGAACTTGTTGGAGCGACTGCGCTGCTTAGGGTATGAGATTAAATACGCTATCCAGCGCTCAAAAGATGAGGTCTACTGGGGACGCCTTTTAGCACCTCGCAAGCGACTAATAGAAACGATTAGTATCATTGATTTTCTAAATGATAATCGTGTAAATTTTTATAGAGAAAATTTCTCACTCATTTTGTCGGCTGACTCGGAGGGATTCTCATGAAGATCTCCGTATTGATTGGCTCTCGTAATCGTCCAGGCATTTTGCAGCAATGCCTCGAAAGTGTCCTAATGCAGGGATACGAACCATTTGAGGTTGTCATTTTGGATGATGCTTCGCACAACGCAGAAGCCTATCCTCGGCTTCTACAACAGATAGGGGACAAACGCGTCCAAATTGTTCGTTCAGAGAAACAGCTGGGAGTTGCAGGAGGACGGAACCGTCTATTCCAACATGCCACAGGAGATATCTTTTTCGTGCTGGATGACGATGCTGTATTACAAAGCCCTGAAACGCTTGCACGATTAGCGCAGATCTTCACTCAATACACCGAGATTGGCATCGTTGCTTGCAAGATTCTGGAAATCTGTAATGGTGTGCAAATAAAGAAGGTTCCTTTTCCTCGAAAGGTACTTCGTAGATTCCCAGGCATTGAAGAAAAGGCTCAATTAGTTAGCTACTTCTTGGGCGGTGCTCATGGGATTCGGAGGCAGGTGATAGAAACCTGTGGAAGTTATCACTCTGAGTTGATGTTTGGTGAGGAAGAATTAGATTTGGCGTATCGTACAATAGCATATGGGTGGAAAATCTACTATGAGCCGGCAATTGTAGTATATCATCTTCCCCAACCCTCTGTAGTCGGTCAAGAAAACCATCTATGTACTGAGCTTTTCCATCATATTAAGAATCGCATTTATATTGTATGTCGCTATTTGCCAATGCGATATGCATTGGTACACCTGACAGTCTGGCTCTGGATTTATGCCAGCATGGCTTTGCGCGCACGATGCCCAATGGTGCTTATGAAAGGTATTGCAGCCGGCATTCAATTAGCTCGACGCACTCCACGAGAGGTCTTAAACCACACTGCTATGAACTACTTGCGAAAGCACTTTGGACGCTTATGGTACTAAAAGCATCGTTCAGTCAGGTAGACAGCAAAACTTATTCCAAGCGCATGGGCACTCGTGTTACTGAGTGGCTTGTAATTCTACTGTTTATTGCATTCCATCTGTATGGAATCGGTGTGGTGCAAGTAGGGGAACTGTCGCTTGCAATATGGGATATTGTGATAGTCTTTTTCGCTTTTTTGATATTATTTAGGTTTTATATTAGAAATATTCCGATTAAAATATCAAACATATTTGGTATATCAAAAATGATATTTATTTTATCAATAATTCTTACAATATGGATTACTTTTCGTGCTCTGTTCTCTCCGCTACCAGAGCGTGCATTAACAATGGTGTTGATACAGATGTTAAACACCTGCGTTCTCATTATGATAATTACTTCTGAAGATCTCAATCTGTATAAGATAAACATGCACCTGCTTTGGGTGGGAGCAGGATTGGCCGTAATTGCTATTGGCTTGTATATTTCTGGTCTTTCTCAATACGAGAGGATAATAGCCAATTCTAATCTCCAGCATCCCTCCGTAGGATATTATTTAGATTCAGGGGGTGTTCTAAGATTGATCGGTCTGGCGAAGGATCCAAATTTTTACTCTTTGTGGATGACACCTTTGCTGATTACCGGGCTAATACGAGGACGATTTAGTACAGTACTCTGGCTACCGATAGCGCTTTCAGTGGGGATGGCGCTCTCACGCAGCTTCTTTATTGCAATTCTATTTACCTCGCTTGCTTTGACACCAATGCTGTGGAGTGCGCGTGCCTTGCGGAAATATATCATCAGAATTATAACTGTGCCTTTACTAATGATATCGGTAATTCTGTGCGTGAGTGTGTTGTGGACCGATACCGAATACATTTCTAAGCGTATCGAACTGGCGGAGAAAACCATCCGGTTTGAACGCTGGCATATACTCAACCATGCAATCGTAGAAGACTGGAATCCTATATGGGGATCAGGCTTACGTAGCACCGAGCTACTGTTGGGAGGTAAATACAGTCATTCAACCTATTTGGATGCACTGTTCGAGACAGGGCTGACAGGATTCTCCTTATGGTTAGCTATTTTAATCTTAGTCAGTCTTCTCTGCCTCAATTGTATCAAGTCTGCAAACAGTGAACTGCTTCCATGGATCTATACTTGGTTTGTGCTTCTTATAATGTTCTTTTCTTTTTCATTATTGTATCACCCTTTTACATGGATGGTAATAGGTATACTGGTGAACGGAATTAGAACGCCCAGCACTTCCAAGCTTCATACATTTGTTGGCATGCATGCATCACTTACCAGCAGGGGACAAGGCATATGAAGGGAGTGGAGTTTATTTTCTGGTTATCAATAGGAACCTCCTTGTACATTCAGGTTGGATACCTACTCTTACTGAGGCTACTCCGACCGATGGCTAAGCGAACTTCCAAAAAAGATGCGCAATACGAACCTTGTGTTTCAATCATTATTGCTGCCTATAATGAAGAGGGCACTATTGCCCAGAAAATAGAAAATGCCCTTCAGCTAAATTATCCTCGCGAAAAGCTTGAGGTTATCGTATTCTCGGACGCCTCCACAGATCGAACGGATGAGATTGTACGCCGCTACGCAGATGATGGTGTCCAGCTTATACGAGTGGAAGGGCGGAAAGGTAAGTCGTACTGCCAAAATGTTGCTGTAAGCCATGCAAAAGGTGAGATCATCATCTTTACAGATGCCGATGCTCTGCTGCAATCCGATGCGGTGCGGAAGATGGTGCAACATTTTGCTGATTCTTCGGTTGGATGTGTTGCTGGCAAAGTATGCTATATTGATGATAGAGGCGAATCTTGGTATCAGCGATATGAGACGAAGTTATTTGAATTAGAAAGCTGTCTATCATCACCTGTGGGGGCTTTTGGGCCGTTATATGCTCTCCGACGAGACCTCTTTGAGCCGATCCCACCAGAGATGCAGGAGGATCTTGTAAGACCATTGTTGGTCGTCTATCGAAGGCATCGAATCGTGTTTGAACCAGAAGCAATTGCATGGCTGCGCAGCACAGAGAGTGTTGAAGGCGAGATGCGACGTCGCGTGCGAATGGTATGTAGAGCCGTATATAGTATACTCTATTATCCAGCGATGCGCGCTTTGCTTAATCCTGTAAGGTACGGTTTCTTTGCCCTTCAAATGTGGTCTCATCGCCTACTGCGATGGGGGCATGGGATATTCTTAGCAGTTATGTTGCTAACTAATATGATGCTTCTAACGGATAGCAACTTGTATAAGTGGCTGGGTATTGGTCAAATAGGTATGTATCTATCAGCACTCATGGGGTATTTGATTGAATCAAGACTGAAGAAGCGTGCTCCTTTTCTGATACATTTTCTTTACTATTATCTAACAGCACAGATAGCCATGTTGCATGGTTTATGGCTCGGAGTAAAAGGAATATCCATGGCAGCATGGAAGCCCATTCGTTAGGGGTTAGGTCCGACTTGGGTAAACTTCCACAATGGAGGGAACAATGGTGAAATGGCAAGAGGTAGAACGAATCCGTGCCGTATACAGGAGGCGCGAGGTTATGAAGTTAACTACTTATAACCCACTCGATATAGGTGCATTCTATCTTCTGACCTCGCGTGATAGGTACATGATTCGGATACTCCGCACCTTCCTTACGCCGACACGTACACTCCAAGAAATTCGCATTCTGGATGTTGGCTGTGGAGATGGTAGTGTTCTGCGAAGATTGGTGCTGTTGGGTGCTCGCCCTGAAAACCTTTGCGGGATTGACCTGCTGGAGGAGCATATTCAGCACGCCCAACAAGTAAGCCCGAACATTCGTTTCATTGTGGGCAGCGCTGAGATTTTACCCTTCGAAGACGAGAGCTGGGATCTCGTGCTGATGTTCATGATTATGAGTTCCATTCTCGATTCAGAAATGCAACATCGAGTCGCTGCAGAAGTGATGCGGGTGCTAAAACCAGACGGCGCAATACTCTGGTACGACTTCTGGACTAACCCGATAAACCCTGATACTATTGGGATGACTCGTGCCCGTATACGCGCTCTTTTTCCCGGGCATCCATGCAAGTTGAGACGCATCACTTTGGCGCCGCCTATAGCACGTCGCCTTGCGCGTATCTCATGGCCGCTTTGTTGGGTATTAGAGGCTATCCCATTTCTATGTACTCATTACATGGGTTTGATCTATAAACAGTAGAGAACCTTATGACTCCAAAACGCAAGATCTTTTTGCCCTATGCGTTACCCTCTATTGATGAGGCGGAAGAGCAAGCTGTGCTGGAGGTGTTGCGCAGCGGCTGGTTGACCACGGGACCCAAAGTGCGGCAGTTCGAACAGGAGTTCGCTGCCTACACGGGTGCACCTTATGCCGTCGCGGTCAACTCCTGCACGGCGGCGATGCACCTCGTGCTGGCAGCATGGGGCATCGGACCAGGAGACGAAGTGATTACCACCCCGCTCACTTTCTGCGCCACTATCGAAGCGATTGAGTATGTGGGCGCGACACCTGTGCTGGTCGATATCGACCCCGCCACCGCCAATATCGATCCGAACCGCGTCGTGGACGCCATTACGCCGCGCACACGCGTGCTTCTGCCCGTACATTACGGCGGCCTGCCTTGCGAGATGGATACGCTGATGGAGATCGCGCATCGGCATGACCTGTTGGTTCTGGAAGATGCCGCCCATGCAGTTGGTGCCGAGTATAAAGGGCGCAAGATCGGCGCGATTGCCCATGCGACCGCCTTCTCCTTCTATGCGACCAAGAATCTGACCACAGGCGAGGGCGGCATGATCACGACTCACGACCCCGCCTTCGCTGATCGCTGCCGCATTTTGAGCCTGCACGGCATTAGCCGCGACGCATGGAAACGCTATATGGCAACGGGCACCTGGTACTATGAGGTGCAGACACTGGGCTACAAGTACAACATGGCCGATCTTCAGGCAGCGCTGGGTCTCTGCCAGCTGCGTAAGTTGGACGCGCTCAACGCGCGTCGTCAGCAAATCGCCGAGCAGTATCACCGCGCCTTTGCCGAAATGGACTTCCTGATACCCTTCCCACTAACCCTACCCCCCGACCGCACCCATGTGTGGCATCTCTACACGATTCTGCTGAACCTGGACGCGCTCCGTATCAATCGGGCACAATTTCTCGAGGAATTAAAAGCACGCAACATTGGCACCAGCGTGCATTTTATCCCCATTCACTACCATCCGCACTATGCCCGCTACGGTTGGCGACAAGGTGATTTCCCAAACGCGGAGTATTACTACGAGCGTACGCTCTCGCTGCCTCTTTATCCTGCGATGAGCGATCAAGATGTGGCGGATGTGATTGAGGCGGTGTATGATGTCGGAGCGCGGTTCAGAAGGTAGCGCGGTGACAACCCTGATAGTGTATGAGGTTCTCAAACGCACTTTGGACATCATCGTGGCAGGGCTGGGGTTACTGCTCCTGCTGCCCCTGATGGGCATCATCGCGCTGGCAATCAAGCTCGACTCGCCAGGCAGCGTCTTTTTCGCGCACGAACGCGTCGGGCAGCACGGGCGCAAGTTCAAAGTGTTGAAATTCCGCACAATGATGCAGGACGCACCCCGGCGAGGCGGCGCAATTACCACCAAACACGACCCCCGTATCACGCGCATCGGCAGGATCCTGCGTAAAACCAAACTTGACGAGCTGCCCCAGCTCTGGAATGTACTCAAAGGCGAGATGAGCCTGGTGGGACCGCGCCCTGAAGTGGAGAAGTATGTGCAGCTGTGGGAACCAACACTGCGCAATATCGTGCTGAGCGTGCCCCCAGGCATCACTGGGCTGACCCAAATCCGCTACCGACATGAGGAAGCTCTGCTCGCCCAACAGCCTGACCCGGAGAAATATTACTGCGAAGTCCTGCTACCCCTCAAGCTGGCATCCGATATGGAGTACGTACAACGGCGCAGCCTCGCGTTCGACCTCTATCTGCTGGTGCGTACCATCCGTGCCCTGTTTGAGCGGGAATAAATCAGCAAACGGGTATGATCACTATGGCGATGAGTAACAAAAACAGAACCGAGATTCGACAAATCACTGAACGAATCAAGGCACATCTGTTCCAGCGTTTCGGGACGGGTGTCGATTCGATCCTGCTGTATGGCTCTCATGCACGCGGTGAAGCAGGCCCAGAATCGGACATCGACCTGCTGGTGCTAATCCATGACACCCTCAACCCTTCCGAGGTGCGAGCCAGCCTGAGCGAGCTGCTCTTCGACATCCTGGTAGAGCAGGGGGAACTCGTCTCGGTCATTGTCCTGCCAAAGCGGTATTATGAAGCAAACGAATCGGCATTCCTGCGCAACCTGCGTCAGGAAGCGATAAAGATATGAAAGCTATCGATGATTTATCGGAGAAGGCACAGCGATTCTTAGCAACTGCTACAAAAGCCATCGAAATAGGCGATTATGACTCCTGTGCCTCACGCTGCTATTACGCCATGTTTTTCATGGCGGAAGCCGCCCTCCTGACCAAGGGATTAACAGCCTCATCGCATAAGGGGGTTCTCTCGCTGTTTAGTCAGCATTTTGTAAGGGCTGGCATCTTCCCCAGAAGCATGGGAAGGCTTCTTAACGACGCCTACGACAAACGAGTCATCGGAGATTATGGAATAGGTCTGATGCTTGACCCGAATGAGGTACAGCAACTTCTAATCGATGCGCAAGCGTTCGTGCAAAGTGTCTCAGCGTATCTCGAACAATGGAAACAAAATCAGGAAACCAATTCAGCGAATTAGGTGGTGTAAAGGCATTCAGGGACACCATCCGTGCCCTGTTTGAGCGGGAATAAACAGACAAACAGCGAATCAGAAAAGCATGCCGCACTGCGAAGTGATGCCTTACCATGGCTGGCAAGAGTGCCTGCGCGTAAGCGACGGGAACTGGGAGCTAATCGCCACAACACAGGTTGGCCCACGCATCATTCGGTGCGGATTTGTGAATGGGCAAAACCTGTTCTGGGAACATCCCGACCAGCAGGGCAAAACGGGTGGCAGCGAGTGGCGCATCTATGGTGGGCACCGCCTCTGGCATGCCCCCGAACACCCCATTCGCACCTACGCGCCCGATAACGACCCCATCGAATGGGACTGGGATGGGCAACGCCTGCTCCTGCGGCAACCCACTGAACCGCGCACAGGGATCCAGAAGGAGATTGAAATCCGCTGGGGCAAAGGCGCGGTCGAGGTCGTGCATCGACTCATTAATCATAACTTGTGGAGCGTGGAACTGGCGGCATGGGCATTAAGTGTGATGGCGCCTGGCGGTAGGGCAATCCTTCCTCAAGA
This sequence comes from bacterium HR15, assembly GCA_002898555.1. GTDB lineage: Bacteria > Armatimonadota > Fimbriimonadia > Fimbriimonadales > GBS-DC > HRBIN15. The sequence goes on along the minus strand of BEHR01000006.1, from coordinate 56,752 downwards.
GCCGTTTCAACCCCATCCTGAAGCCCTGCTGCCTGTGCGTCCCCTGGTGCTGTGGGCGTACACCGACATGAGCGACCCACGCTGGCGATGGGGCAATCACTATATCCAGCTCCGTCAGGAGCCTACGATGACAGCTCCCCAGAAATGTGGTGTGCTGAACCGACAGGGCTGGATGGCGTATTATCGGCATGGCGAACTGTTCCTGAAGCGGTTCGACCACCACCCTCATGCCTCTTACCCCGACTTCGGCTGCAACTGTGAGGTATTTACAAACGCGGAGATGCTGGAGCTGGAAACACTCTCACCGCTCACACGCTTGTTGCCCGGCGCCATGCTGGAGCATACAGAATGGTGGTCGCTGCATCGGGTGGGCGAATTGAGCGAGGAGGAGACGGCTATAGAGGCGATGCTTAAGCAGGTACAATTGTAAGGCTCCAAAAAACGGACGAGGAGAAACACGGATGAGAACACAGGGCTTTATTGCTGGGCTGGCAGTTGCGTTGCTGATTGCCCCGATGGGGTTGTTAGGCCAGCGTGCCGGCGCGAAGTTAACCGCTGAGCAGATTTTGGATCGTGCATCGCAGACCGAAGCCCCGTCTGCCGTCCGCGCCCGCATCAAAACGAGGCATCTGAAAGGGCAAATCAGCGTGCCGGCGCAAGGGATTCGAGGCGACTTCGAACTCTACTGGAAATCGCCCAACAGGTTGCTCGTGGTGCAGGCAATTCAGGGCGTGGGTGAAGTTCGTCAAGGGTTCGATGGCAAAAGCGGTTGGGAGAAAAGCCCGCTGACGGGGCTGCGTCGCCTGCAGGGCGCAGAGCTGGAGCAACTGAAATACACCTCCGACAATACCGCTACCGCCCGTTGGCGACAGTTCGTCCGCTCACCGAAACTGCAGGGCATGCAAAAAGTGGGCAGCTTCCAGACCTATGTCATCCGCGCAACGACCACCTATGGCACGACCATCACCTTCTACATCGACACGAAACAGTTCCTGACTCGTCGGGTTGATATGGAGGTCGTGATGCAGGGTGGCAAGCTGCCTACGGTCCAGCTTTTCGAGGATTATCGCAAGGTAGACGGCGTTTATTATCCTTTCCGCACTCGTCAGCAGGCAGCAGGGGTGGAAACCCTCGTCACGGTGCAGCAGGTGCGTCATAATGTGCTGCTAAGGGATACCCTGTTCCAGATGCCGAAAGAGTGAGGTCTTGTCTTATGTTAGAGGTTGAGGGGCTGGTCAAATCGTTCAAGGGATTCCGCGCGGTGGATGGCATCACTTTCCGCGTGGAAGCAGGCGAGATTGTGGGGCTTTTGGGACCCAACGGGGCAGGTAAGACCACCACGCTGCGCTGCATCTGCGGTATTCTCAAACCCGATGCAGGGCGCATCGTTATTGGTGGCTATGACCTTGCCCAACATGAGCGCGAGGCGAAACGCCTGCTCGCTTTCATCCCCGAAACGCCCAACCCCTATGAACTGCTTACCGTGCGCGAGCATTTGAAGCTCATCGCCATGTGCTACGACACGCTTCCCCTCTACGAACAGCGTGCGGACGAGCTGCTTGCCCGCTACGAGCTGTTGGACAAGGCGAACGCGCTGGCGGGCACACTCTCCAAAGGGATGAAGCAGAAGCTGGCAGCCGTGTGTGCGCTGGTGCATGATGCCAAAGTGTTCCTGTGCGATGAGCCGTTGATGGGCATCGACCCGCGCGGACAATACACCTTGAAAGCGGAGCTGCAGCGTCTGCGCGACGAGGGCTGCGCGATTCTGGTCAGCACGCACCAGCTGGACACCGCCGAACGACTGTGCGACCGCGTGATTATCATGCATAAGGGGCATATTCTGGCGGAGGGCACGCTGAGCGAGTTGCAGGCACGCGCCCAGATGGAGGGCAGCACCTTGGAGGAGGTGTTCCTACGCCTCACCGAAGAAGCCGAATCGCCCGCTCCTGAAGCGATGCCCGTGCAGGGTGGTTAGGACCCTCTCGCGAGTTCGCCCCTACGCATTCACTGCATGCACTAACTCCCGCGCGGCGGACACCGACTCCGCAAACACTTGCAGGGCAAACTCCGCCTGCGCGCGCGTCAGAATGAGCGGCGGCTCCATGCGAATCACTTTTGGGTTGTTCAGCGTGTACGCCGCGATGACACCGCGCTGGATCATGTTGGTGATGGTCAACTCGCCGTAATCTGCCTCGTGGAACTCGATGCCAATCATCAGCCCCCGCCCGCGCACCTCCTGAATGAAATCGGGATACTCCGCTTGCACCTGCTGCAAGCCTTTGAGCAGGTAATTGCCTATCTCGCGGGCGTTTTCCACCAGCCCTTCCTCTTCAATCACCTGCAGTGTTGCCAGCCCTGCCGCGCAGGCAAGCTCGTTGCCGCCGAAGGTGCTGGTATGCAGTAAGGGGTTCTCTCCGAACATAGCGTGCCAAAGTGTCTCGTTTGCCGAGAAGGAGCCAATGGGCAGGATACCTCCTCCCAGCGATTTCGCCAGCGTGACGATGTCGGGTTGCACGCCGGAGTGGTCCACTCCCCACCATCTGCCCGTGCGTCCCAGCCCAGTTTGCACCTCGTCGGCAATCAGCAACGCGCTATAGCGATCGCACAGTTCGCGCAGGCGCGGCAGGTAGTCGTCAGGGGGGGTTCGGATACCACCCTCGCCTTGAATTGGCTCCACAATCACGGCAGCCGTCTCGTTATCAATATGCGCAGCCACTGCGTCCGCATCACCGAAAGGCACATGCACAAAGCCGGGCACCAGCGGCTCAAACGGCTGGCGATAGACTTCGCGTCCGCTTGCGCTCAGGCTGCCCAGCGTTTTGCCGTGATAGCTGCCGCGGGTGGTAATGAACTTCACGCGCCCGGTGCCTTTGCGAGCCAGTTTGAGCGCGCCCTCCACCGCCTCCGCGCCCGAATTGCAGAAAAAAGTATATTGCAGGTCGCCGGGCAATTTTTCAGCAAGGCGGGCTGCCAGCCGTGCTTGAGGCGCATTAAACATAATCTTGCTGGGCATCGGCATCAGGTCGAGCTGGCGTTTGACCGCCTCCAGTACTTTCGGGTGGCGATGTCCCAGTGCGAACATGCCATAGCCACCGAGGCAATCGAGAAATTTACGCCCCTGCGCATCCCAGATGTAGCACCCTTCTGCGTACCATTCCACGCCCAGCCCCGCGAAGCGCAGCACCTTCGCCAGACCGGGATTCAGATGTCGCTCGGTCAGCGCAGCAATCTCGTCGGTGAACGCCTCGGGCTGCTCAGGCAATTGGAAACCCATTTCCTGCCTCCTGCCGAGGGATTATACCCCTCGGAGGCTCGGCAGGAAAAACAGGCCCCTTCAGCGTCTACCGCCGCGTGCGCCTGCAATAGGCGGTGGTACCTCAGGTCCGCGCAGCTCGCTATCAGGCAGAGGCGCGTTGCGCTTATATTCGGGATAGGCGCTCGGCTTCACCTCGCCCGATCGCACGCCCGCGCCGCCACTGAAGTACCACACCAACGCCAGCGCCAGAATGGCGACAACCGCCACAATCGCTATACCAATCGGTTTGGGAATCTCCATCGGCAAACCTCATCAATAATAGTCATCCAGGTCCCAGAGATAGGCTTTTGGGTCGGTAATGCGCCCTCGGCACATCGACTGCAGTTCGCAACCCTGTGCCAGCTGACGCGGCGTGTAGGGCTTTGCATGGGTATCCGCAAACACCACCATCATCCGCTCGTTGCGGTGCCATGGCCAAGTGCCGCCGAACTCCATCCAGGTGTACCAACCGCGGGCGTTTTCCAGCATCCAGCAGGCAGGCAGCGGGTTATTGCAGCTTTGTCCGCGATAGCTGTACCAGCCCCAGGCACGCCCGCTGCTGCACTCCTCCCGGATGATGGTGAAGGTATCGATGCGGTTGCCTGCAGAATCGTACCACCAGCGGCAGGGTGGCATCACGATCCAGTTGCCACCGCATTGGGGCTGGCGTGTTTGGGGATCGCGCCACCACAGGCTGTCCACAAACATTACCGTGGAGGATGGGTTCTTGATACGCGCATCGGAGGCGGGGACATTTGCCCAGCCATTGCGCCCCGGATAGTTCCCCGTCATGATAGGTGAGAGGTACACATAGTTGTAGCCCAGATCGGTCTTCAACGCCCAGCGATACTCGCGGGCGCACTGGCGCGTCGGGGGCTGCTCACCATCGTAGGGACAGGCGTCCAGAATCGCATCGGTCGCCATCGGGTCAGAAGGGCAGCGAAACACCTCCCAGTTCTTCACATAAGGCTGTATCAGCTGCGCCAGAATCCGATCCTGGCACTCCGCTTCTTCTGGGTCACCAGCGAAGGAGGCAAACCATTGTGTGAGTGGCTGCATCGTCTCATAATCACCTGAGTACATCACAACCGCACGCCCAGCTTGATAAAAACGGGAGCCACAGGTGATCTGACGCGCCATTTCACGCGCTTGCGCGAACACGGGGAACAAGATCGCCGCCAAAATGGCGATGATCGCGATTACGACCAGCAACTCTATAAGCGTGAAACCATGCCGTCGACTCTTCATAGCTGGACCTCCGTCCACATTATACCGCAGGCTTCTACAGTTCCCTCCACAGAGGGTGTCCGAAAAAATAACCAGGCGAGCGCAACGCATGGGACGCTGTATTGGAATGCCCAGCCCTCTGCGCCGGCGGATGGCTTTGTACACACGCTGGGCAGGCACGATATGGGTGGCGGTTGGGGTATCATGCCTATACGCATCTTGAATAGGAGGGAAGAGAACGATGAAAAGAGCCTTACCTTGGCTGGGAGTAGTTTTTGTGCTGGTTGCGGGCTGGAGCCAGAACGCGCCTCGCGCGCCCCTGCCCCCAGATTACACCGCCAAAATAGAGTATGATCAGCTCTATCAGGCAGCGAACCTGCTTTCGAAATCCGACTTTGACAGCGCGATGAACCTGCTCAAGGGTATCGATGTGCCCGCAACTATTCGCGTCTATGCCAGCTGGGCGACTATCCCTGCCGAGCTGCGCGAATCGTTTCGGCAAGCGTCGATCGACGCTGTCAATAGCTGGAACCGTGCGCTGAACGGCAACCCCAAGCTGGAGTGGACCGAGGATGAGGCGAGCGCGGATGTGCAAATCGTGTTCGAGGAGGATGTCGCCGAGATTACGGCGGGGCAGTTTCGTCTGATGCATGGCAAAGCGCGGCTGATGTTGCCTCCCCAGAAGGGGGAGAAGCGCCGTGTGCGGGCACGCATCGCGACCTACATCCCCTATACCGAGATGCCTCAAAGCGCGAAAGCGGTCGCCCACTTGGTAGGGCAAGCGATTGGAACCTATCTGGGGCTTGCCGAATCGCAAAAAGATACCGAGATTATGGGACCCGTGTGGAACAGTGAGGAACTGCCCACTGCGCCAACGGCTGAGGAAGTGGAGCGTGCCCGCAACTTGATGCAGATTCGGCGCGAACTGATTAACTATGCTACTCAGCGCATGGCGGTCTACATTCCCAAGCCGAAAATCGTGATCGAGCCAATGGAACACGACTTCGGGGATATTGCGCAGGGCGATAATGTGAAGTTCACCTTCAAAGTGCGCAACGAGGGTGATGCCCCGTTGGAGATTACTGCCCGCCCAAGCTGTGGCTGCGTGACACCCCACTATGATCGGGTCATCCAACCGAAGCAGGAGGGCGTGCTGGAGGCGGAGCTGCGCACCGCAGGCTTCCGCGGTAGTCAGATTAAAACGATTCAGGTCACCACCAACGACCCCGATCAACCCAATCTAACGCTTCGCCTAACCGCCAACATCAAGACCGCCTTCGAGGTGCGACCCAGCGAGACACTGACCGTCGCCCTCAAGGAGGATGAGCCCACCGTCCAGGAAGTGGAGATTGTTTCCAACACCGATGAACCGCTGGAGATTCAGCAATTGACTACCAGCGCCCCCTTCGTGAAAGCGGAAGCGCAGCGCATCGACGACAAGCGTCAGAAAGTGATAATCACTATCAATCCTGATGCTCCCCCTGGGCGAAACAACTTTGTGGTGGTGGCGCGTACCAACTCGCAGCGCACACCTCAGGTGAACATCACCGTCATGGCAGAGAAGGGTATCATCGTCACACCAACCAATGTGTTCTTCGGTGTGATTACCCCTCAGACTCAGCTGCCGGTGGAGCGCATCGTGACGCTGGCGCGTCGTGATAAGGGCTTCCAGATCCGCAAGATCGACGCCGACGATCCCGCCATCGAAGTAAAGCATGAGACGATGGACGACGGGAAACAGCATCGGCTCATCATTCGCTATAAGGGTGGCTGGCCGGCAGGTGTTGTACAACACAAGCTCACTATCGAGACCGACGATCCGAAGCAGTCCACCATTCAGGTCACGCTGACAGCGAATGTGGTGCAAGCAGCAGGAGGTTCCTGATGCGTCGTCTGATGCTCTGGCTTCTGCCGGGCTTTGGGTTGTTGGGGCTGCTCCTGCTTGGCTGGGACCGCACGCCCTATAGAGGTGTGGGTAGCTCAGGTGAGGGGCAGCCCTTGCTGATCGTCTTCGGCTCCGAAATCAATGGTTATCTGACTCCCTGTGGTTGCAGTAAGCCGATGGTCGGCGGCATTCCTCGCCGTGCGACCCTGCTCAAACAGCTTGCTAAGAGCTATCGCCTGCTCAAACTCGAAAACGGCGACCTGACCAAAGCGAGCGGGCGACAAGATGAACTGAAAGCCGAAACACTTATCGAGATGCTCAATCTAATGGGCTATGATGCGCTCAATCTGGGCGAGTACGACTTCAAGCTGGGATTAGCGTACCTGCAGGCGTTGCAGCAACGGTTTCAGGGCAAAATGCTCTGTGGGAATGTGGTCGATAGCGCTGGCAAGCCCCTCTTTGACGCTTTCACTCTGCTTGACACGAGCCACAACGGACGCACCGTGCAGGTGCTGGTGGTGGGGCTCCTCTCGGAGCGGTATGCAGATACCATTCGTCAGCGCAATCCCGACCTTCAGGTGCTGCCTGCTCTCCAGCGGCTCGACGAGCTGCGTGAGCAGCTCAGCACAGCGGGCGAGTTGCGTATCCTGCTCTGGCACGGCAGCCAGCAGGAGGCGGAGCAGATTGCCAAGCAGCACCCCTATTTTGATCTGATTGTCTATGCGCACGCGGGTGATGGACCGCTCCCACCAAAGCAGGTGGGCAAAACGCGCCTTGTATTCAGTGGCACGGATGCCAAATTTGTCGGGCTTGCCTATCTGGAGCACGAGACCAACCCTGCGCTTACCCTCGCGCGAATCGATCATATCCGCCTGACCGAGGATTACAAAGACGATCCTGACGCCCTGCAGATTAAACTGGGTTATCTGGCGCGCGTGGATGCGGAAGGGCTATTGCTCCAGGTGGCGCGCCGCCCCACGCTGAATGGCGATACCTTCGCGGGCAGCCGTGCTTGCCGACCCTGCCACGCCGAGGATTACCGCATCTGGGAACGCAGCAAGCATGCCAAAGCGATGCAGACCCTTATCGACGAGAAGCACGACAAGGACCCCGAATGTGTTATCTGCCATGTGGTCGGGCTGGAGTACGAAGGTGGCTTCGTCAGCATGGATAAGACCCCTCAACTTAAAGATGTCGGCTGCGAGAGCTGCCACGGACCCGCTCGCAAGCATGTTCAGGATCCGCTCAATCACAAACTGGGCAAGGCGGGGGAAGCTTCCTGCATGCAATGCCATGTGCCTGCCCACAGCCCTAACTTCGATTTCCCGACCTACTGGCAACAGATAGAGCACGGGCAATCCTTACGAGACAATCGATAGGAGGTATCTTCTACTGAAATTTTTTCTCTGGGTCAGAGAAAAAGTTTCAGCGCGGTCAGCATCGGATGAGTCCGGGTGCATAGGGTGCCACAGGAATAATCTGTTCGGCATGTTCACGCAGGGCGGGCAGGGTCTGCTGGGGTTGCAAGGTTAGCACGATGATGGTGCCGCCTGCGCCACCTGCACCTGCCAGTTTTGCCCCCAACGCCCCGTTCGCCAGCGCGACTTGCACAAGCGTGTCCAGCGTCTCGCCACTGCCCCCCAGTTCGCGAATAAGGGCGTAGTTTTCGTTCATTAATCCAGCCAGTCGCTGCCAGTTTTGCTCCAGCAAGGCGCGTTTGGCTTCGCGTGCCAGCCGTCCGATACGTGCCATCCCCTCCACCACCGCACGCTCGCCCTCCTCCCATCGGGAGCGCAGCGAGCGGTGCACGGCACCAGAAAACCGCTGTCCGCCTGTTGTCGCCAGCCATAATGGCAGCGATACGCCGCGCAAGTAGCTGGAAAGGGCTTCTATTGTCGCCAACGGTTCCTGCGCATCACTGCCCAAGCCCTCCTTGTCGCGGAACTCCATCACCTGAATACCGCCGAACACTGCCATATAGAAATCTTGATAGCCACAGCTCACGCCCAATCGATGCGCTTCGATCCTGCGAACCTGCTCTGCCAGATGTGGCAGTGGGGGCAATTCACCCTCTTGATAATGCAAGAGACAAGCGACGATCGCGGTCAATAAGGCGGATGAACCAGCCAGCCCCGACTGGACCGGAATGTCGCTTTCGATGCGCAGTGTGAAAGGTGCATGCTCCACTGAGTAGCCGAGTTCTGCCAGCGCAGCTCGGCACAGATCGAACTCATCGCCCTGTAGCTCCAGCGTATCGGGTTTAATGGCGCGAATCGGTGACTGGAAACTCAGATGGTCTGCTGGTTCCAGGGTGCAGCGCGCTCGCAGTGGAACCGCGCAGGAAATCACGGTGCCACCGTACATATCGCTGGGATTGCCGATGATACCCGCCCTGCCTGGTGCTGAATAGCGAATCGCTTCCATCTTCTTGCCCTTGGTGGCTTGGTCTATGCCTAACTTCGCGCCTATTGGTTATCCTCCTGCGCGATCGCGGTGCGGTACGGCGCGAGGAGTAAGGGGCAAGGGGGAAGTAGCAGAGCACCGGGTACGACTGAAATGCTGAGCGTAGCTGGGTCAGAGAAGAATTTTCAGGTTAGGGAGTTCGTCGTACCCGGTGGTTGGAGAAGCGCAGGGAGTAGCCAGGCTACTTGATTTCAACCTTTGCGCCCACCTCTTCGAGTTTGCGCTTGATCTCCTCGGCTTCCTCCTTGCTGACTCCCTGCTTCACTGGTTGCGGTGCGCCTTCCACCAGGTCCTTTGCTTCCTTCAGACCCAGCTGGGTGATTTCACGCACCACCTTGATGACCTGTAGCTTCTGGTCGCCTGCGCTGGCAAGGATGACATCGAACGCCGTTTTTTCTTCGGCGGGGGCAGCTTCTGCGGGCGCGCCCGCTGCTGCCACGCCGGGTACCGCTGCCACTGCGACGGGCGCCGCCGCGGTGACACCGTACTTCTCTTGCAGCGCTTTGACCAGCTCGTTCAGCTCCATTACGGTCATCTCATCGATCGCTTGGATAATCTCTTCTGCAGTTAGTTTTGCCATAGGTATCGCCTCCTTCGTTTTGAGTGGGTGTCAGGCTTGCGCCTTCTTATCGGCAACGGCTTGCAGCGTGCGCACGAACTGTCCAATGAGTTCGGAAAGCGTGCCGACCAGCCCGCTAATGGGCGATTGCAACGCGCCGAGCAGCTGTGCCAGCATGACCTCACGCGATGGCAGCTTCGCCAGCGTCTCCACCGCGCTGGCAGGATAGACCTGCTGTCCCAGCACGAGCGCCTTGACCTCCGTCTTGCGCACCTGCTTGATAAAATCCACCAGCACTTTGGCAGCTGCCGCCTCGTCGCCATGAATGAAGGCAACGGCGGTCGGTCCTTGCAGGTACGGTTCCAGTTCTGGTGGCAGGTTGCCGTTCGCTGCCAGCCGATAGAGCGTGTTTTTGACGACATGCAGCTCCGCCCCTGCCTGGCGCAGCTGACGGCGCAGCTCGGTGATCTCGCGCACGGTCAGCCCGCGATAGTCGGTCAAGATCTGCCCACGCGCCTGTGCCAGCCAGTGCCGAATCTGTTCTACCTGCGCCACCTTTTTGGGTGAGGGCATCCGTTTCACCTCCTGTTTAAATGCGAAAAGGCGAGCCACGCAGACCAGCAGGCTCGCCAAGGCGCACAACGCATGCGGCAAGTGGAAATGTACTTGCCACTTGCGATGGGCTACTGCCCCTTGCGTCTTCCCTCGGCAGGCGGACCGGGTCCCGGATTATGCCCGCAAAGCGGGGCGCCTGCTGTCTGCGGCAATCGCGGTGCTATTATACCTCATCACCCCGTTTTGTCAAGGGTCAGTGAGGGCGTTCGAACTATCACAATCTATATCGACGCGGCCACGCTGGCTATCCAACTGCTCAAACGCAAACAGCGTGGGGTTTCCAAAAAGTGACCTACTTACAAAATGGTAACCTACTTGCATCGAGCGAAGGAGATGGGTTAAAATTATGAGGGAGCAAATTGGGCAGAGTACGCCCCTTGCTCACAGCGTTGTAGAGGAGGAGAAGCGATGAGGCAAATGCTCTGGAGAGATGGGTCTTTCTGGCGAAGTGTTCACTGGAAAGGTGTTGTCCGGTCTTTGCTTATTGGGTTATGTCCGATGGTCGCGTTTGTGCAAGCACAGACTCTGCGCTGGCTTGCACCCTTACCTGGTCATGAATCGAGCTGGGCATATGGCATCTCGGCAGACGGCAGCACCGTGGTAGGGTTCTCGTGGGATGCTGATCCGCCTGGTGCGCTGATGCGTGCGGTGCGCTGGACATCTGTTAACGGGTGGCAACCTCAAGATCTTGGTTCACTGGCGGGGCCGGGGCGCAACAGCAGGGCAAAAGGTGCTTCCGCGAACGGGCAGGTGATTGTGGGAGATTCGGCGGGTACCTCGGGTTATATGTTCCGCGCTTTTCGCTGGACATCTGGCACGGGGATGCAGGATCTCGGCTCGCTCGGCGGTGCGGGTGACAGCTGGGGTGAAGCGGTTTCCGCCAATGGCAGTGTGGTTGTCGGAGCGGCTACGATCGACGGGGGTGGCTACCATGCGTTTCGATGGACCGCCTCCAGTGGGATGCAAGATCTGGGTACTTTGGGCGGGCGCACCAGTTGGGCATACGGTATCTCCGCTGATGGCAGCATTATTGTCGGTTGGGCAGAAAATGCCAGCGGTCAGACGCGCGCCTTCCGATGGACGGCTTTAACTGGCATGCAGGATTTGGGGGTCCTTCCTGGGGGCAGCTACAGCAGCGCCTGGGGGATCTCCGCGAACGGACAAGTGGTTGTTGGCACTGTCAATAACGCGGAGGGCAAGTATCGCGCCTGTCGCTGGACGGCTTCAACAGGGCTTCAGGAGTTGGGCATCTTACCCGGCTTCGACGATAGCGATGCTTTTGCTGCCTCTGGTGATGGAGCGGTCATTGGGGGCAAAGTGCGCATTCGGGCGACCAACAGTTGGCGGGCGGTGCGCTGGACTGCCCAGACGGGCATGCGCAACTTGAACCGCATCTACGCGGATCTATTGGCGAACGGTTCCATCCTGTATAGTGTGTTCGGTGTATCGCAGGACGGGCGCTATCTCGTCGGGGTTGGCTATAACGCTTCTACAGGGCGTGAAGAGGCGTTCTTGCTGGAGGATGCACGGCTCTGTCCGCCTCCTGACCCCGATGTCGACGGCAACGGTTGCGTGGATGATGCGGACCTGCTGCAAGTGCTGTTTGCGTTCGGACAATCGAGTACTCCGTTGGACATTAATTGCGACGGCACTGTAGATGATGCCGACCTGTTGTTAGTGCTATTCAACTTCGGCAGCGGATGTTAGAGACTGTTTAAGAATGGTAGGGACAGACTGGCGCATCTGCTCGAACCTCACAGTGGAGGGCGAGCGTCCCCGCGAGCCGACATGTGTGGCGAAGACAGTCCTGTCTTAGTGCGGCGTCGGTTGGAACGGCTCGGCGGGAGCCTCGCCCTCCAGATTCGGCTCGGCAGGAGCCTCGCCCTCCAGATTCGGCTCGGCAGGAGCCTCGCCCCCCAAAATGCTCCAGCGTGAATGCCTGACCATCTCCTTGAACTCCAGTTTTTAAACAGTCTCTTAGAGCATAAATAGCAATGTGCGCGAATGGCCCTGGGTTCCTTCTCGTATAGATAGGGTTTTCGCGTACATTGTCAACAGTTTTCCGTGAGTACCTGTACGAATCTATCGATCTCCTCGCGTGTGCGCGTTTCCGTGACGCACACAAGCAGCGCGTGCGACATGTCGGGATAGTAGTTGCCCAGTGGCAAGCCAGCGATAATCTCTTGCCTCAGTAGCCGTTCGCACATCGCCTGGGCTGGGTGAGGCAGTTCCAGCACAAACTCCTTAAAAAAGGGGGTGTGGGGGAAGCGCAGGCGCACGCCTGGGATTTGGGTGAGGCGTGCTGCAGCATAGTGAGCTTTTTGCGTGCAGGTCTCGGCGAGTTCGCGAAAGCCTTGTTTGCCCAGCGCTGCCATAAACACGGTGCTGGCGAGGGCGCATAACGCCTCGTTCGTGCAGATGTTCGAGGTCGCTTTCTCGCGGCGGATGTCCTGCTCGCGCGTGCGCAGGGTCATCACGAATCCGCGTCGTCCTTCCACATCGGTGGTTTGTCCCACGATGCGCCCTGGCAGGCGTCGCACATAGGACTGCTTGCAAGCGAACAGTCCCAGCATCGGACCGCCGTAGCCCATCGCGTTGCCCAGCGATTGCCCTTCACCCACCACGATATCGACATCGTACTCGCCCGGTGGCTTCAGCACGCCTAATGCAATGGGGTCGACGCAGGCGATAGCGAGTGCGCCCACGCGATGTGCTGCCTCCACGATGGGTGCCAACGGTTCGATCAGCCCCAAAAAGTTGGGGTACTGGGCTATCACGCAGGCGGTTTGCTCATCGAGGATGTCACTGAGGGCATTGCAGTCGGTCAGCCCCTCTGCAAGGGGAAGTTCGACCAGTTTGCGCTCGTTCGTCCACAGATAGGTGTGTAGCACTTGCCGATAGTGGGGATGAACGGCTTTCGAGACCAGCACCTTAGAGCGCTCCGTGATATGGCATGCCATCAGTGCCGATTCAGCGAGCGCGGTCGCCGCGTCATACATCGAGGCGTTCGCAACCTCCATGCCCGTCAGCTCGCACACCATTGTCTGGAACTCGAAGATGCTCTGGAGCAATCCTTGGCTCGCTTCGGGCTGGTAGGGCGTGTAGGCGGTTAGGAACTCGCCCCGGCTGATGATGGCTTCCACAATCGCAGGGATGAAATGGTCATACGCGCCCGCGCCCAAAAAGCTCAAATAGCGACGGGTATCGGCGTTCCGGGCCGCGAGGCTGCTCAATTGTCGAAACAGGGCATGCTCGTCGAGGGGTGGCGGAATGTTCAGCGGCTCCTTGAGATAAAGCGTCTCAGGGATGTCAGCAAACAAGTCGCGGATGGAACGGACGCCGATCGCGTCCAACATTTGGCGGACATCTTGCTCGGTGTGGGGAATGTAGCGCATGGCTAATCTTCGATTTGGCGGTAGCGTTTATATTCGTCAGCAGATAGCAGGTGGTTCAGCTGGGCAGGGTCTTTGAGTCGGATTCGAATCAGCCAGCCTGCGCCGTAGGGATCCTCGTTGATGGTTTCCAAGGCGGCGTGCAGGGTGTTATTGACCGCCACCACCTCGCCCTCCACCGGCGCGTAGAGATCGGATGCTGCCTTCACCGACTCAATCGCGCCGAACGGCTCGTCCACCTGTAGGTAGCGTCCCACTTCTGGCAGTTCCAGATAGACGATATCGCCTAATTCCGATTGGGCATAATCGGTAATGCCGATCACCGCCTCGTCTCCTTCCACACGCACCCACTCATCGGTGCGCGAATAGCGCAGTTCGTTCGGGATTCTCATCGTCGCCTCCGTTGTTATTGTACCCATTCGCCACTTGCTACTTGATCTGGAACCGCTTTAGGCGTGCTTTCGCGCCGGTGACCAGCGCGATGCGGGAGGGAGCCACGCCAAAATAGTCTGCCAGCAGTTGAATCACCGCCCGGTTCGCCTCGCCCTCCACAGGCGGTGCTGTGACACGCGCCACAAAACTTCCATCGGGCTGAAGTTCCAGCCGATTCTGCGAGGCGCGCGGTATTACCTTAACCGTTATGATGCGCGGGGGCTTCATCCGCATTCACCACCTCTTCCGCATGCAGCATCAGGTTCTCCTTCTCAGGCTCTCCATAGAAGTAGTGCAGTAGCTGACGGATGATAATCAGTATCGAGGCGGTGACAGGCACCGCCAGCATCATGCCCCAGATACCGCCGACCGTTGCGCCCACCACAATCGCAATAAGAGCTGCCAGCGGACGCAATCCTACTGCACCCCCCAGCAAGCGCGGTGTGATGAGCATATCGAACAGCGTGTTCAACCCGATGCCCGCCAGCACCACGATCACGGCATGCCACACCTTCGATGGCGTGAAGTAGAACAGCAAAGGCGACGGCTCAAACAGCAGGGTGAACCCGCCGGAGGTGAGCGCGATCAGGAACGCGCCCACATAGGGAATCGGATAGAGCAATCCTGCCAGCACACCCAGCAGAACGGGGTTTGGTGCGCCCAGCACCCAGAAAAAGACCATACAGGTCAATCCATAGGTAAGCGCGGCGGTCACCAGACCTCGAATATAGTTGAAAAAGACCGTGCCGATCTCGTTTAGCAGACGGGTTGCTGGCTCGCGCTGGGCAGGGGGCAGCAGATACAAAAACGCCTGACGCACACGCGGCATATCCAGCAGAAAGAAGTAAACGCTGAGCGGGATAAGGATCACCCAGATTACTCGCGAGAGCAGGCCGATCAGTGTCTGCACAATCGCGTTGAACACCTTCGTTGCCCATTCGGTGAGCAGATTCTGCAAGCGGGTGCGCAGCCGATCGGTAGCTTGGTTGACCTCTTCAGGAGTGGTGGGGATGCCCAGTCGTCTGAGCGTGTTGCGGTTGCGTTCGATCCACGGCTCGCGCCGCTTCATCTCCTCCTGCAGATAACCTTGCGTTTTTTCGACCCAGCTGTTGACGGTGCGGGTGATGTTGGTGTTCTTGGGCGAGGAGAAGAAGTCGATAATGTTTTGTGCCTGTTGATAGAAGCTGGGCAGCAACGCGATGCCAATTGCCAGTAGCAGGAGAATAAATCCGAGGAACACATTGAACACGGCGCGTGGGCGCGAATAGCCACGCTGACAGAGCCGTTCCACGAACGGATTGAGCAGCAGTGCGATGATGCCTGCGACGAGGAAGGGCACCAGCGCGCCCAGAATGAGGTAGAGAAAGTAAAGGGTGGCAGCGATAAAAAGGGTGCTGAACAGGATCGCTGCCACCGCGAGAAAGATACGCCCGAACATCTCAGGCTTCCTCGGGGGCGACCTCCTCGCCGGCGGCGCGGCGGCTTACACGCTCACGCACATTGCGCACCGTCTCGCCGCCCTTTTCGTAGGCTTGTTGCGCCAGTTCGCGCACCTTCTCGGAGAGGTCGTGGATGCGCTGGCTCAGCTCGCCCCGCAGCTCCTCGCCCGATTTGGGCGCGAAGAGCAGACCGAGCACTGCGCCAATCAGCACACCCAGCCCGATTCCAGCCAGCAGATAGAGCAGCCCACTGCGCTCATCATGGTTCATCAGTCATCCCTCCTTCCCGTGTTGGTTGGGTTTGCCTCCGTGTGGGAGGCGGTCTCTACTCCTGTCGGAGTAGAACTCGTTGTCTCCTTCTGGGTTTCCTCGCCCTCACCAGGCAGGCTTTCCTCCTCGCTCTTTGATGAGGCGTTCCCCTTTTGGCGTATCGGCATGGGTGAGGAGTGTTCTAAAGTGGGCAGCGGTTTTCGGTCGCGCCCCGCCTGCAATCGCTGGAAGAGGAGTTGCCCGCCCAGTTTGAAAGTGTAGTGCATCAGGCGTCCGAGCATGCGTGCCGCCTTTTCGGGCATGCGCCGCATCTTGCCCGCCACCTCGTCCGCCACTTCCAGCTTGTGGCGAAGGTTATCGGTGACGATATGGAGATTTTCGATGGTCTCCGCCGCTTCTTCTAAGGCGCGGGTGGTGGTCTGCAATACAGGCACCGTTTCCTCCAGCACACGCGCCAATCGCCCGTTCAGCTCATCCACACGCTGACGCAGCACGGGCAGCTCGCGACGCGCCTGCACTAACAGCGCAATGGTTGCCCAGCTGAGTATCAGCAGTGTGAGCGCCATCAAGACAATAAGAATCAACAGCAGCGTCTCGTTCATCCGTCCAGTCCCTCACACATCAGCGGCTGCACCATTTGCAGGGCGCGTCGCACTGCCAGGTCGGTCGCCTGCAGGTCCGCCTGCATAGGGGTCGCGCCGCGAATCGTGCCGCCGCCGACCACGGTCTCGCCCCGGTAGAACACGGCAATCTGTCCGGGCGTAATCGCTCGCACGGGCTGGTCAAAGACGACCCGTACCACATCGGGTGTCTCGCCTGGATAGACCCATGCGGGCGCGACAGGGGCATTATACCTGATTTTTGCCATCACCTTGAGAGGCTTCTCTAAAGTGGGGATGCTGCTCCAGATGACCTGTTCCACGAACATCTCGCGCTCGTAGAGCTGCTCCTCGGTGCCGACAATGATAGCGTTCTCCTCTGGCAGGATGCGCAGCACATAGAGTGGCACAGGTGAGCAGATGTTTAGCCGCCGTCGCTGCCCCACAGTGTAGAGGGCGATCCCGTTGTGCTTGCCCAACACACGCCCATGCACATCGCGAATCTCGCCTGGCTGGAAGGCATCGGGTGTAATCTCGCGCAAGAACTGGTGATAGCCGCCGGCGTGCGCTACAAAGCAAATCTCCTGGCTATCGGGCTTGTTGGCGGTCCACAGTCCCAGTTCTGCCGCCAGTCGCCGTGTCTGCTCCTTGCTGGGCATCGTGCCGAGCGGGAACAGCACGCGCCCCAGTTGCTCCTGCGACAGCATATAGAGCACATAGGATTGATCCTTGTGCTTGTCGCGGGCGCGCAGCAGGTTCCAGCGTCCTGTGCGCGCGTTGAAGCGCACGCGGGCATAGTGTCCTGTGGCGATGTAGTCACAGCCCAGCTCGTCCGCCTTCTTGAGCAGGGCATTGAACTTCACGAAGCGGTTGCACTGCACGCATGGGTTGGGCGTGCGCCCGTTGCGATACTCGTGTACGAAGTCGCGGATGACCGTATCGGCAAAGAGGCGGCGGAAGTTCAGCACATAGTGTGGAATGCCGAGGCGGCGTGCCACGCGCCGGGCGTCCTCTACCGCGCCCAGCGAGCAGCACCCACCGTAGCGGGGGTCAGGATGCGACTCCTGCCAGATCTGCATGGTGATGCCAATCACCTCGTAGCCGCGCTTTTGCAGGAGCGCTGCAGCGACCGAGCTATCCACTCCCCCGCTCATCGCCACCAGCACTGTGCCACGCTTGCGTGCCATCGCATGGAGATTTTACCTGAAATGGAAACCGCAGGTTCCTGTGAGTGAAATTGCGTGCGGAGCCCGGTTGGTTCGACTCGCCCGAAGGCGGTATCCTATTTTCTATGGAGCGACGAACGGCACAGGTATTGATTTTTCTCACGGTGCGTGTGGCGGTCAACAGTTTCCGACGCGCGTTTGAGAATCCCTTGCGAGCGGTGCTGACGGTGCTGGTGGTGGGTTTCATCTTGTGTGGGTGGGCTAGCGCACTGATTGGCGTCTTTCTGGAACCTGTCCGCCCGTCGCGCACGCCTGGCGTGATGCTGGATCCAGAAGTGGTTCTGGGGCGCAGTATGGTTATCGTGTTGGGTCTGCATCTGCTTTATATCGTGCTGGGGATTATCCCTGCTTTCTCACGCGGGCAGTGGAGCTACTTTGTGGAGGGGGATGTGAATTTTCTGTTTCCCACGCCGGTGCGCCCGCTGAGCCTTTTTCGTGGCTTGCTGTTGGTGCGCGGGGCGATAGGCACTCTCTTTCTGATGCTGGTGTTATTCGTGTATCTGCTGATGTCGGGCGGGCGTTCGCTGCGGCAATTAGCGCTGGTGGCGGAGCCGCAGGCAAGTGGCTGGGCGTTATTAATCTATCCGCCGCTGTTTCTGCTAATGTCGCTGTCGCTACTCTGGCTGGGTGTTGCCGTGCGGTTGATGGAGGAGTATCGTCCGCGCATCCAGTGGTGGTTCTGGGGAGGGCTGCTGGGCTGGGCACTGCTGGGTGTGTGGCTTGTGGGCATGCGCACATGGGTGCTGCTTCAACAGGGGGATATGCGGCTTGCGGCTGCGTTGCAGGCGAGTCTTGACTGGCTGCCAGTCTATGTGTGGCTGCTGCCTGCACGCGCGTTGAGCGATGCCGCGTTGATCATTTATCAGGGTTGGACGCCCGCGATCGGGTTCGGGCTGCTTTTCTGGCTGGGCGTGCTGCTCTGGGCGGATGGTCGCATTGCCCGCGATGCGGGATGGCTTTATGAAGTGGCGTCGCAGATGGCCCAGCGAGGGTCGCGCTTCCGTGCTGCCCGCAGCGACCCGATGCGCATGATGTATCAGAACGCGCTGGAACGGATGAGCAAGCGGCAGCGTTCGGTGCGCACCTTGCGCTGGTTGGAGCGGTGGACACCGCGCGGTGTGTGGGCTTTACTTTGGCGCGACCTGCTGCTCTCATGGCGACTGCAGGGCTGGGGGCTGGTGCTGATGCTCCTGTTGCTGGTTGCCATTCCTGCTATCCCGCTGGGCATCGTGCGCTACACTCTCGAAAAGAACCCGCTCGCCGTTGCAAAGCTCATCTATGTGATGATTCAGTACATGGTCGTGCTTATGACCGCGCTGGGCAGCTATTACGGGATTGTGGATTTGCTGCGTCGGGTCGATTTTCAGAAGCCGTTCCCGTTCAGCTCGCGCGAGGTGGTGCTGGTCGAATCGCTGCCAACCGCACTGCTGTTTTTGATGGTGCAGTTGGTGGTTGCGCTGGTGGCGACCTTCTTCTTCCCGCAGGCGTGGGGATTCTGGCTGGGGATGGGGTTGGCGTTGGCATCCTTTGCACCTGTGTTGCAGATGGCTATGTGGGCGCTGGCGTTGCTCAACCCCGATCCCAATGACTACACGCAGCGGCTGGTGCTGAGCTTGTTGATGCTTCCCGTGATTCTGCTCACGGGTTTGCCGGGTGGATTGATTTTGGGCGTGGGGCTGGCGTTGAAGTTCTCGCCATTGCTGCTTGCGCCCATCGTCATCGTGGCGAACCTCTCTGTGGGCGCGATTCTTGTCGCGATGAACTCGCGCTTGTACGAACAGTTTAGCCCGGTGGACTAACGATTACTCGCTTCCGTCGGCGTGGAAATAGAGCGCTCCAAATTTGCGCTCGAAGTAGCGCAGGAGCGGTTCTGCACTGGGTGGCAGTCCGGTGATACGCTCGATGAGCTGGCTGGGCGTGTAGCGTTTGCCCTGACGATGAATCTTTTCGCGCAGCCATTCCAGCAGCGGTGCGAACTCGCCTTTGCGGAACATCGCGGGCAGGTCGCCTAAATCGCGTGTCGCCGCCTCAAAGAGCTGCGCTGCGTAGAGATTGCCCAGCGTATAGGTGGGGAAGTAGCCGATTAGCCCCCCTGACCAGTGTACATCTTGCAACACGCCCTCCGCATCGTTGGCAGGGCGGAAACCCAGATAGGACTCGAACCGCTCGTTCCATGCATCAGGTAGGTCGTCCACTTGCAAGTCGCCTCGCACCAACGCCAGTTCCAGCTCGAAGCGTAAGAGAATGTGGAGGTTGTAGGTGACCTCGTCTGCTTCCACTCGGATGGGCGAAGGCTTGACCTCATTGATGGCGAACACGAACTCGTCCAGCGACACATCCTGCAGGGCGGTGAAGTATTGCTGGGCAAGGGGGTAGAAATGCTCCCAGAAGGCATGGCTGCGCCCGACGAAGTTCTCCCACATACGCGATTGCGATTCGTGCACGCCCAGCGAGACCGATTCGCCCATCGGCGTGCCGAAATGCTCCTCCGGCAGACCCAGCTCATATAGCGCGTGCCCCAGCTCGTGGATGGTGCCGAACAGGGAGGGGCTGAGGAAATCTTCGTAGTAGCGGGTGGTGATGCGCACATCGCCGGGTCCCAGGCGCGTGGCGAAGGGATGCACAGTGGGGTCTAAGCGTCCGCTCTGCCAGTCGAAGCCGATGCGTTCGGCGATCAGTTGGCAGAACGCCTCCTGCTGAGGGCGCGGGTAGTGGCGGTGTAGGATGCTGCTGTTGGGCTGACGCGGCGCGCTCCGAATCTGTTGCACCAGTTCGGGTGTTTTCTGGCGCAGGGGCGCAAACAGCTGCTCCACTTGCTGCGCTGTCATCCCCTGTTCGTATTCATCTAAGAGGGCGTCGTAAGGCTCCTTTTCGTAGCCCAGTCGCGCGGCGATTTCGCGGGTCAACTCCACGATGCGCGACAGGTGCGGCTTGAATAGGGCGTAGCTCGATTGGGCGCGTGCCTCTTCCCATGCTTTTTCTGCCAGCGAGGTAACCCGCGCGAACTCCACCACTAATTCGTTGGGCAGTTTGGTCATGCGGTCATAGGTGCGTCGCCACTGACGGATGTTGACTGCTTCCACGCTCTCGGGGTCGGCAGTCAGCTCGCTGGTTTCGAGAATGGCGAGCCATTCGCCCACCCGCGGGTCGGTCATACGCTGATGCACCATGCCTGAAAGCAGAGCGATTTGATTGGCGCGGTGCGGCGCCGCACGCGGTGGCATCATCACGCGCTGGTCCCAACCCAGCACCCCGATTGTCGAGCTCAGCAGCGCGGTCTCCCGCGACCACGCCTCCATCTGCCGATACACTTCCTGCGCGTTTGCCATGGTCAGGCGAGATTATACCTTTGGCGAGTGGTGAGAGGAATGTTGATTGGGATGGGGTATAATTAGTCAGCGGTCAAACGACCGCGAAAGGAGGCAAGCTAATGAGAAGCGCTGTCTGTTTTCGGTGGTTTGGACTGTTGATGACAGCCCTCGCTTTAAGTGCGTCGATGCTGGCACAGAAGGGAGCACTGTCTCCTAAGGACCAGTATGAGAAGCCGCGGACGACGCTCCTTGTGGAGCCCGTCAATGTTGGTCCGCGCAATCCCGCGTTGTATGTCCCCTATAGTGGGGGCGACTTCTCCCCGGCTTCAGGCGATATCGTGGTGGTCGATGTGACGGGCACACCCAGCTATGATAGTGCAGGCGCCGCGTGCAACATTCGCATGACCATTCCCGCGCCTGCGGGCAGAGACAACTTCAACGGCATTGGCTGGGATGTGCAGCTCACTGCCACCTCGCCCAGCTGGCGCTGCGAGATCGCGGTGCTCATCACGAATGTGAACGGGCAGGGCTATATCCTGCGCCCGGGCGCCGCGGACTGTTCCGCCGGCACAGGTTTTTACACCAGTGGCGGCGTGGGCAAGTTGTGCGATGTGTACAATTTGCCTGACCTGCCCCTGCCCGACGGCAACCTCTATCTGGAGTTCTTCGAGACCTTCAACGACTTCGCCGACTGCGGACAGGACGGCAACTGGGACAGCGGCACGCTCAGCTTCCAGTTTGGCACGACGCCACCCTTCACCGGCTGGGATGAGACCCTTAACGGGGGTGGCGATGCCGGCGAAACCCCGGAGACCGCGCAGAGCACTGGTAGTGGCACGCTGACCGCCATTCGAGGCGATCTGGAGGCGGACGGCGTAGATATGTATGCTATTCGCATCACCGATCCTGCCTTGTTCAGTGCCTCCCTGCGCTGCAACGCGCTGTTCGATACGCAGCTGTTCCTGTTTAAGGCAGATGGTACCGGTGCGGTACACAATGATGATACCTTCGGATTGCTCTCCTATATCGACAACTCCACCGGCTGCATCACCGAGGCAGGGGTGTACTATCTTGCCGTCAGCAGGTACAATCGCGATCCTGTGGGCTGTGAAGGCGGTTTTATCTGGAATAACTCGCCGTTTGATGCCATTCGCTGCCCTGATGGTCCCGAAGCGGCGTCGCGGGTAAGTGGCTGGTCGGGTAGCACTACGGCGGGTGGCACTTACATCATCACGCTGCAGGGTGCGGAAGGCACGACCGCGGGCAACCCGGACGATTGTCCGCCGCCGCCCCTCGACCACTGGGACGAGACCATAAATGGCGGCGGTGACGCGGGTGATCTGCCTGCTACCGCGCAAGTGGTCTCGCGACCAGAAGCGACCCCTTGCCAGACCGCAGTCACACGCATCAGCGGTAATCGTGCTAATTCTTCCGACGCCGATATGTACATTATCTGCATCACCGATCCCGCCAGCTTCTCGGCAACAACGGTCGGTGGCGCGGCGTTCGACACGCAGCTGTTCCTGTTCCGCTGCGATGGCACTGGCGTGGTGCATAACGACGACTGCGGGAGTTTGCAGTCCTGCATCGACAACTCTACTGGCTGCATCACCGAGTCGGGTATTTACCTGCTTGCCATCACAGGCTATAATCAGGATCCGGTGGACAGCAGCGGTCAGCTCATCTGGAATAACTCGCCGTTTGGCGAGATTCGTTGCCCCGATGGGCCAGGTGCGGCGAACCCGGTTGCAGGCTGGACTGGTACGGGCGGCAGTGGCACCTATGTCATCCAGCTGCAGGGCGCGTACTTCGTCAGCCCGCAGGGTTGCGAGACGCCTCCGGGCTGTGCGGGCGATGTCAATGGCGATGGTCACACCGATGATACTGACCTGTTAGCTGTGCTGTTCGCCTTTGGCAACTTCTGTCCGGGTTGTCCTGAGGATTTGAACGGCGATGACTTCGTGGATGATCAGGACCTGCTGATCGTGCTGTTTGACTTCGGGTGCGGGAGTTAATGCCCTCAACCCCTTGCCCCCTCTCCCAAAGCTTTGGGGGAGGGGGTAGGCTTCACTCTCCCGTTCCCCTCACTCCTTCTTCCTGGCTCCGATGACGATAACGAACTCGCCACGGGGGGAATGTTGCTGATAGTGGGTGATGGCTTCGCTCAGTGTGCTGTGAAGGATCTCCTCGAACTGCTTGGTCATTTCTCGGCACACCGTCACGGGACGATTGCCCAGCACGGTGTGAGCGGTTTGGAGTGTCTTGAGTAAGCGGTGGGGCGATTCGAAAAGCACAATGGGTGCCTCTTCCTCTTGGAGTGCTTCAAAAAAGCGGGTGCGTGCGCCCTCTTTGCGGGGCGGAAACCCTTCGAAGCGGAACCGTTGGGCTGAAAAGCCCGAGACAGCGAGTGCAGCGGTTATTGCGCTCGGTCCGGGAATAGGCACGACGGGAATGCCCGCGTCATGAGCAGCTTTGACCAGCGCCGCGCCCGGATCGGAGATGCCCGGCGTGCCCGCGTCCGTCACCAGCGCGATCGATTCACCTGCTTCTAATCGTTGAAGCAGTTCCCGCAGGCGTGTGGGAGGCGAATGTTCGTGAAAGCTAAGCATGGGTGTCTCGATGGTGTAGCGGGCGAGCAACTTGCGAGTATGGCGCGTGTCCTCGGCGGCAATCAGCGCGACCTCTTGCAGCACGCGCAGTGCCCGCAAAGTGATGTCTTCCAGATTGCCAATCGGTGTGGCAACCACATAGAGCGTCCCTGCCACCGCCATTCACAGGTTCACCGCTTCTGAGCCGCTTCCTGCAAGACACCGCAATCAAGAGGGAACCTGGGGCACGGCTGAGTCGTTCGAGTTTGTGTTCTGTGGAGGGTATGACCATGCGCAGCTGGTGGATTGGGATTGGGGCAGTGCTTTCGATGTGGCTGGGGTTCGCCCAGGTACCCCAGATTAGCTCGTTGTCGGCGAGCAGTTTGCCGCGTAGCGGGCGGCTACGTATTCTCGGCGCGAATTTCGGGGCTGCGTCCGCAAGCAGCTATGTGACCATCGGCGGTGTGCGCTGCTGGACCACACGCTGGAGCGACACCGCGATTACGGCTTATGTGCCCGAATCGTTGCCTATAGGCACGCATCCAGTGCAGGTCGTGACCTCAGCGGGCGCAAGCAATACTGTGCTGCTGCAGGTCACTGCGCGGGTGCGTCAGGGGCGTGTGCTGTGGCGTTTTCAGGCGGACGCCGACTATATCTATCATCGTCCGGCGGTTGGTCCCGATGGCACCCTCGTGGTTCACGACTCGCGTGGCTATGTGTATGCGCTCAGTCCTGAGGGGGGGCTGAAATGGATTCACTTAGCAGGCGTTCCTTATGGACCGCCGAGCATTGGAGCCGACGGCACGGTCTATGTCGGCACGGGGGCGACCGTCAAAGCGCTGAACCCGACGAATGGCTCGCTCCGCTGGCAATTCACGGATACGGTGGGTGGCGGTCTCTGGATCATCGCCGGTCCTACGGTTGGACCCGATGGGAATATCTATGTCGCGACTGAGACGGCATCTGGTGTGGGGCTGGGCGTGTTTTCGCTCACCCCAGCGGGGCAGCTGCGATGGAGCCATCGGGGCAATCCCCCAGTGTTTGATCATGGTTCGGTAGGTGTGGAGATTGTTTTTGGTCCCTCGCGTGCAGGGCGCCCGATCGACCAGCTCTATGTGGCGTTCGACGAGCGGGGTACGGGCGTTTCGTCTTTGTACGCCTTCCGCATGAGTGGCGGTCAGCAGTGGGCAGTGCCCTCGGGTGGGCAGTCCCAGAGTGTTTTCATGCAGCGGCAGTGCCAACCTGCCGTTGGACCCGATGGAACGGTATATATCACAACCTTTTCCTCTTCTGCGGGGCATCAGCTAAACGCCTTCAACCCGGAGAATGGGGCGGTGCGCTGGCGCTATACTCCCCCTGTGGGGAATGATGTTTCCGCGCCCGATGTGGGCAGTGATGGGGTCATCTATTTCGCTCACGGTTTAAGTTATCTCAGCGCGGTGAACCCGAACGGCACGCTGCGCTGGAGCGTTTCGGACGGTTCCATCCTACAGTATCCGATTGTCAGCCCGAACAATCAACTCATCGTGACAGGTGGTCAACCCCAGCTGGGCACGCCCGGCTTTGTGCGTGGCTACAGCACGCAAAATGGGCAGCTGCTGTGGCAGGTAGATTTAGGGAGTGAGAACGGGGGCAATCAAGTGCTTTACTCGCGCCCGCGCTTCTCGCGCGATAGCAGCGTGGTCTACTTTGGCACCACCCTATTGGGGCAGAGCAGCACCGATCCGTATTGCTACCTGTACGCTGTGTATACGGGCAACTGGGTGGAGGGCGATGTAGACGGCAATGGCTGCGTGGATGATGCCGATCTCCTTCAGGTGCTGTTTGCCTTCGGTTGCAGCACAGGTTGCGGTTCGGAGGATGTGAACGGCGACGGCACCGTGGACGACGCCGACCTGCTGATGGTGTTATTCAACTTTGGCAGCGGGTGTTAGCGTGACGGGCGGAACGCCTGAAGGAGCACCGTCTCGCGTGACGCCTGCATCACAAGCAAGGCGAGTATGCCCTCGTTTTTCGGGTCGCCCATGCGCACCACGAGCGGTTGCTCACGGCGTGGATTGCCGATGCTTTCCAGGCGCATTCGCCAGCGAGCATAGGGACGCCCGTTGCGCGACTCCAGCCATGCGATTCGGTCGGGCGCGACGCCGTACACACGCACAGGCTCCTTCTTCTCCTGCCGAAGCAGGCAAAAGAAGCGGTAGCCTGCACTGTAAAACGCCCTATACGCCTTCGCCAGACGCGGGATACTCATCACCACGCTTTGCACTTTATCGCCGAAGAGGTCATCGAGCGTGAAAAGCACCGTGTCATCGATCGCTTCTGGCTTATCGGGGATATAGTAGACAGGCGATTCCTCGTCGTGGTCGAAGCAGAGGATGCGCGTGAGACCCTCGCCATCCACTATGCGTCCGATGGGCACTTTGCGCGTGGGAATGATGGGTGTAAGAGCTTTCTCGCTCCATTCAAAGCCTCTACCGTCGGTGTAGAGGATCGGCTTGCCGCCGGGTGGATTGGACAAGCAGTAGAGGTCCCGTTGCAGGAAGCATCGCTCGCTGCGTATTTCCTGAAACTTGCCTTCTTGCCAGAGCCAGAAGCGCAGGCGTTGCTCATCCAGCGTGACCAGCTGCGTTGGCTGGCGCGGCGGCGTCAGCACATCGAAGCTGAGCGTATCGGCTGGCAACGCTTCCTGCCAAATCTGTACCAACGGCATGGATACTATTTTACCGTCTTATTCCACGCGAAAGAGCCGTTTATCGACAAAGGTTTGCCCGAACATGTCGGTTGTGCGCACATACAGCACATGGGTTCCGCGCGGCAGCCAGCTGGGTAGCTGTCCGCTCCAGAGGTGTGGGCACGGCATCGCACCTGGCAGTGGGCGGCCGGGCAGTTTATACTCCTGCTCCAGCCGCTTCAGTTCGGCGTAGGCAGGATCTGGTTGATCCGTCACGCGCTCTAATTGTATCCAGTCGTTCTCATCGTTAATGCGCATCTCTACGAGGGAGCGTTCGGAACCGGCGAACACATTCACCAGCACCCTCGTGGTTGCGAGTTGCTCCTGCGGGATGGCGTCGGGTAGGTAGATGTTCATTTGGTAATCGGGTGGGCGGCGGGATGCCTGATAGCGGATGCGCAGTCGCTGACGGTCGAAAGTGACCCAGAGGTAGCCGTTGGGCGTGCCGTCGCGCATCGTGGTGTGGGGAATGCCCAGTGGGTCGGGCGCGCCTGTCCACCAGCTACCGCACACCGTGACGGCGTTCCAGTGCAGATGTGGTTCCTTCCCGTGCCAACCGTCTGCTTCACCGAAAAATCGCTGCGTCTGATAGTGGGTATGTGCCGAGAGGGAGAGCGTATGTGGGAAAGGCGCCAGTATTTCGAACACGGCGCGTCGCTCTTCTTCGGGCCACTCCCACATAGGGATATGCATGCCCAGCACGATCCAGTCACGCCGCGACACATGTTGCAGATAGTTGCGAATGAATGCCAGTTGTCGCTCGCCCAGCCCGGCACGATAGCGTCCACGCCTGCCCTCCGTTGCCCCTTCCCACATCACATCGTCCAGCGCCAGAAAATGCACATGCCCATACTGGAAAGCATAATAGTTTGGTCCGAACACGCGTTCCCATGTCTCGTCGCTGTAGTGATCGTTGGGCGAGTCATAGTTCATATCGTGATTGCCCAACACATAGTAGAAGGGGATGCCGATTCGCCCGATAGCCCGTGCAAGAGGCTGCATCAATGACAGGTCGTCGAACACCACATCGCCCAGCACGATGCCCAGCACGGCTTCGCGCGTGCCGACGAGTTCACGCAGCACATCATGGGCGATGTAGGACACCTCCCGCAAATCACGCGGCTGCGTGTCGCCAAAGATTAGAAAGGTAAACTGGTTCGATTCGCGCTGTGGGTAGAGCGGGAAGTCAAGTGATTCGGGCAACATTCCGGTGGGCATAACGCCCAGGTAGGCAACGGGAGGCGACCCGTTCGGCTTGTGGATATAGTAAAAGCGGGGCACATTATTGTTGTCCAGCACGGTCATCCACCCGCGCGGCTTGATCACAAAGACGATAGTATCTTCCTCGATGGGTAAGCGGTAGCGTCCTTTGGAATCGGTGCGCACCACCTCGCGCTGATTGGAGACCAGCACGCCGCGAATGCCCGGCTCGCCAGGATCGCGGATACCGTTCCGATTACGGTCGTGATACACCACGCCAGAGATATACGCCTCCTGCGCCCAGCCCGCAACAAGTAGCCGCAGCAGTACCACGGCAAGCCAATACCTTCTCATGGCACTTGCGGATTTTCTCTTTTCTGGGTCGATTCCCTGCAGGATTATGCCTATGAGATGCGAACAGATGCCCCAGTTGAGGTGGGCAATGCCGTCGATCTGGGAGAAGTTGGATTGGAAAGAGAAGGCGTGGTTAGGGGCGGTGTATGGCGTTTCGCTCCTGCTGACCTTTCTCGTTGCCTACAATTTGGGGCGTGGTTCAGAGAATCCTCTTGGCTTCAGCCCCTCTGCCGCGCCGACAGAGAGAGAAATCGCCTCCACTCCACGCTCGTCTTCTAATAACACGGCGAAACTGGGCACCAGCTTCGATGGAACCCTTTCGCCGGAAAATGCTGCGCCTGCAGCAACCCCTGTGCAGGAGATCGATTTGAGCGACTCAGGAGCCGGTGCGTCCGTTGTGGTGCATGTGGCGGGGCAGGTTCGCAAGCCGGGCGTATATACTTTGCCATCTGGCAGTCGCCTTCGCGACGCGTTGCAGCAAGCTGGTGGCGCAAAGCCAGAGGCGGATCTTGATGGGGTCAACCTTGCGGAACCGCTCAGCGACGGGCAGAAAATCTATGTGCCTCACAAAGCGGAGACCCGTGTCGCCACCGCCTTCAACGAGCCGCGTGCCCCTCTGAAATCGCCGGCTCGCTTTCCGCTGGACATCAACCGCGCCACCGCTGAGGAGCTGGAACAGTTGCCTGGCATCGGGCCTGTGTTGGCAGCGCGGATCGTCGAATATCGCCGTGCCCATGGACGGTTCCAATCGGTTGATGAACTGCTCGAGGTGCGTGGCATCGGTCCCAAACGGCTGGAGCAGCTCCGCCCCTATGTGATCGTGCGATAAGCATGGGCACGGCTCATGCTAAAATATCGGCGGATGAAGTATGTGCTGATTGTGCCTGATGGGATGGCGGATTGGCGTTTGCCAGAGCTGGATGAACGCACTCCCCTCATGGTGGCGCGCACGCCATCTATAGACAGGCTCGCCCGCGAATCGCTGGTAGGCGCGGTGCTGACCGTGCCACAGGGGATGTATCCGGGCAGTGATGTGGCGAATATGGCGCTGATGGGTTATGACCCTCGCCTCCACTACACGGGGCGTGGTCCGCTGGAGGCTGCTGCGATGGGCGTTCCGTTAGACCCGCGCGATGTTGCTTTCCGCTGCTCGCTTATCAGCACTGATGGCGAGACACTGCTTGACTATGGCGGAGGGGGTATCTCCACCGATGAGGCGCGTTTACTCATCGAGTTGCTGGAGCAGCGGCTTAGCACGCCACGCATCCATTTCTTCGCGGGTGTTGGCTATCGCCATGTAATGCGCTGGAGCGACGGTCCCACCGAATTGAACTGCACGCCGCCCCACGAAATCGTGGGGCAGCCCCTGCGACCTCACTATCCGCGTGGCGACGGCGAGCAAATGCTGCGCCAGCTGATGGAGGATTCGTTTGAACTGCTCGATGCGCACCCGATTAATCGCCGTCGTCGCGACGAGGGTAAGCTTCCCGCCAACATGGTCTGGTTCTGGGGTCAGGGGCGCGCCCCGCGCCTGGAACCGTTTAGCCTGAAATGGGGCGTTACGGGCGCGGTTGTCGCCGCGGTTGACCTGGTGAAGGGGTTGGGCGTTCTGGCAGGGCTGGAGGTGCCCAAAGTGCCCGGCGCAACAGGCTATGTGGACACCGATTATCGTGCCAAGGGGGAGTATACGCTTCGCATGTTGCAGAAGCACGATTTTGTCTACACTCATATTGAAGCGCCCGATGAAGCGGGGCATCATGGTGATATCGAAGCCAAAATCTGGGCGATTGAACAGATTGACCGCCATATTATTGGGCAGGTGGTGGATGGTCTGCGTACACAAGGACAACCTTTCCGCCTGATGGTCGTGCCCGACCACTTCACTCCCGTTGCCAAGCGCACGCATGCAGAGGGCGCGGTACCCTTTCTCCTTTACGATTCAGAGCAGCCGCGCCCGAATCGCCTGCCCTATGATGAGTCGGTACTGAATGAACCCGGCATCCCCTTCGTGGAGGACGGACATCGGCTGATTGAGTGGCTCTTTCTCTACCGTGGTGCCCCATAGCCGGGTGGCGGATTGATGGGTGCGCGAGTAGGGTCATTGGAAGGGGCGGGCGCACCGGGTGATGGAGGCGCGGTTGCGCTTGGCGGTGGCGGCTGAAACTCCGGAATGCCGCTTACTGTGGGTGCAGGCGCGAAAAGGGAGCGATAGACGAAAAAGCCCACCACCAGCAGCACCACCACGATAATCCCTATTGCCACAGGCATCGGTATCTCTTGCTTAAGCATTGCTCTGTTCCCTCCGGGCGATTTTACCTGACCCAGTCGTTCTCGTTCTGCGCGGTGATGGACCAGTTCCACGGCACTTTCACCGCGCCGCGCCGAATCGCTTTGGCGTGTCCATCCGCGAAGGTAAAGACCGCCATACGCTGATGGCGATAGCGCACCTGTCCATAGCCCAGGTTCGGGTTCCAGCTGGTGTTCGGGTCCCACACGGAGCGGGGCACATCGCGATCCACAATCCGCCAGAGCGGGTCCTCGTCGCCTTGTGGAAACCGCCCCCCATTCCAGCAAGTGGCTTGCGAGGGCCACCAGCAGAAGTTCGCCGAGGATGCCCAGTCCCAGCCCTCGATCTGCGTCGCGTCGCCATAGATAATCGTCTCGGCAGGATGGGTGAAGATGGCTTCCGAATCGGGGTCATAGCAGGTATTCGGACCCTGGGGACAATCCTGACGCAACAGGCTGATATGCCCGTTCATACTGTAGTTGAAGGCGATAGCGATGCCCGACGGGCAGATGCGAATCTCCACATTCTTATCACGCCGATAGGTGCTCCAGTCCGCGCCGGTACCTGATTTGATGTAGGGTGAGATTTTGAAGAACCAGTGCCCGTTGCCTGGACCTGGGATATCGTGCCAAGCGGGGAACCAGAGCTGATCGTAGTCGCTGAGGTACATCAGTGTTGCCATGCCCATCTGCTTGTGGTTGCTGGTACAGGTCGTTTGGCGTGCCTTCTCGCGCGCCTGCGCAAACACGGGGAATAGAATCGCCGCCAGAATGGCGATGATCGCGATTACGACCAGTAGCTCAATCAGCGTAAAGCCTCTTCGCCTCATCATCAGAGCCTCCTTCGCGCTTCCATTTGGACGGGCGTCGCCTCCGCACGCCTTTTGAAGCGCTTCAATCACTCTTATTATACCCTATTCCCCTTTTGCAAAGGTATGGGGTCTCTATAGGATCAATGGAAGCTGACAGGGATACGCCCCCGTGTCCTGTAGCGAGCTGACAAAGCCCGCTTTTTTAACCCTCTTCAGGTATATCTTCCCTCTCATGCGGTGGGTGAGAGAGCTGCTCTTGCCTCCAAGCCCCATTTGAAAGTTGAACCTAAGGTAGAGGCTGTTCGAAAAATCCACCAAGCATTTGGAGGGCGAGCCTCCTGGCGTGTAGGGGCAGACCTCCGTGCCTGCCCCATACCCTCACACCCCTTGCCCCTCTCCCAGAGGGAGAGGGGGGTGGAAGGCGAGCCTCCCAGCGGTAGGGGCAGACCTGCGTGCAAAATTTTCTTTTCCGACCCAGCAGGGTACCCCGGAGAAAAAATTTTGGGGTACCCCGGAAAAGAAAATTTTGGGTACCCAAAAACCCATGCCAAATATTCTTTAACGGCTCGGCGGAAGCCTCGCCCTCCAATCTCGGCTCGGCAGGAGCCTCGCCCTCCAATCTCGGCTCAGCAGGAGCCTCGCCCGCCAATTTCGGCTCGGCAGGAGCCTCGCCCTCCAATCTCGGCTCAGCAGGAGCCTCGCCCTCCAATCTCGGCTCAGCAGGAGCCTCGCCCTCCAGCGAGCCGCGTGAATTTTCGAACACCCTCAACCGAAGGTATGTATCCGTCAGGAGCATTTGGCGAGTTATTGGGTATACTATTCCACACCTAAGGAGGATCTCGCCTTGAGTACACGGGTCAAAAATCGGATGACGGACGAGGAGAAAGTCGCGCGTTATCGGGACCGCCTGACCAAAGAGGATTTGGTGGAGATTTATCGGCGCATGTGGTTTGCGCGTGTGTTCGACGAGACACTGTATGACCTGAAGAAGAAAGGGCGGTTGCGCCGCGGGAATGTGTACGGCTCGCGTGGACAGGAGGCAATTCAGGTGGGTACCAGCTATCCCCTGCGTCCTACGGACTTCGTGTCGCCTATCCATCGCGATATGCCTATCTTTGTTTTCAAGGGTATGACTACTCGGCAGGTGATGTGCCAGGTATGGGGCAAAGCGAACGCACCCAGCCGCGGCAAAGACTCATGGAGCCATATGGGCGACCTGAAACTGGGCATTATCCACTCCACCAGCATGCTCGGCTCCACTATCCCGGTGGCGTGCGGTGTCGCCTGGGCGTTGCGACTGGACGGCAAGACCGACTCGGTTATCATGACCTATCTGGGCGAAGGGGCCACAGCGACGGGCGCGTTTCATGAGGGTATGAACTATGCTGCGGTGCATAAGCTCCCTATCATTTTAATCGTGGAGAACAATCAGTATGCCTATTCCACACCTATCGAGCTGGAGGTGCCCACGCCCCGTGTGGCGGATCGCGCACTGGGCTATGGTATTCCAGGCTATACTGTCGATGGCAACGATGTGCTGGAGGTATACGACGCCACTTGTGCCGCTATCGAGCATGCGCGAGCAGGCAGGGGGCCCAGCATCGTCGAATGCGTGACCTATCGCCTGCAGGGGCATGCCGACCACGATGAGACTCGCGCCCGGCAGTATCGCCCTGTTGAGGAGATAGAGATGTGGGAGAAGCGCGATCCGCTGCCTCGATTTCGAGAATATTTGCTGAGTACTGGATTGTTCACGGAAGAGGAACTGCCCACTCCACCTCCTGATGTGGTGGCTGAGATTCAGGATGCCGTCGAGTACGCCATTCGAAGCCCTGATCCCGAACCGCACACCGCCTTAGAAGACATCTACGACGAGGGCGCGGGGGTGTCGCGATGAGAGAGGTCACGCTGCTGGAGGCAATCCGCACGGCGATGTGGGAGGAGATGGAACGCGACCCCAATGTGTTCCTGATTGGCGAAGACATTGGGCGATTGGGCGGTGCCTTTGGCGTCACGCATGGTTTTTTAGAGCGATTTGGACCCGACCGTGTAGTGGACGCACCTATCTCCGAAACCGCTATCATCGGTGTGGCGGTCGGCGCTGCTGCGATGGGCAAACGCCCCATTGCCGAAATGCAGTTTATGGACTTCATCTCTTGTGGCTTCGATCAGGTGGTGAATGTCGCCGCCACTTATCGCTACCGTTCGGGCGGCACAGTGAGCCTGCCGTTGGTCATTCGGGGACCCTCGGGCGGCTATGTGGGTGGCAGCCTGTATCATAGCCAGCAGTTCGAGGCATGGTTTTTCCATGTGCCCGGTCTGAAGGTGGTGCAGCCTGCCTTTCCTGACGACGCCTATGGGCTGATGAAAGCGGCGATTCGCGACAATAATCCCGTGCTGTTTTTTGAACATAAGTTTCTCTACCGACGCATTAAGGGGCATATCCCGCAGCCGGGCGAAGATTTCATCGTTCCGCTGGGTGAGGCGCGTATCCGCCGAGAGGGCACGCATCTAAGCATCATCACCTATGGGGCGATGGTACATTTCGCGCTGGAGGCAGCCCAGCAGCTGGAAACGGAAGGCATCTCGGCAGAAGTCGTTGATTTGCGCACGATTAAACCGCTCGATATGGAGACCATTTTCCACTCGGTGCGCAAGACCAGCAAGGTACTGATTGTGTACGAGGCGCCGCTGACAGGGGGTGTAGGGGCGGAGATTGCAGCGCGTCTGGCGGAACACCTGTTCGAGTGGCTGGACGCGCCCATCATGCGCGTCGCAGCAAAAGACAGCTTTGTGCCCTTTGCCGAGCCGCTGGAGAAGTTCGTCCTGCCCAGCGTGGATGATATTCTCATGGCGGCGCGTCAATTAGCGCACTATTGAGGGAGGCAAACTCGATGGCGGTCTCTGTGGTGATGCCAGAACTGGGCGAGAGCATTGTGGAAGGCACGATCGTGCGCTGGCTCAAAAACGAAGGTGATCCAGTGCAAGAAGATGAGCCGATTGTGGAAATCATGACCGACAAGGTGAACACTGAGCTGCCTGCGCCTGCCAGCGGTGTGTTGAAGCGCATTCTCGCGCCTGCAAATGCCGTCGTGCGTGTGGGTCAGGAGCTGGCGATTATTGAAGCCGGGGGCGAGGCAGACCATGAGACCACTCCGACCGTCACCGAGCAGGCAAGCGAGAGCGTCGTGCTGGCGCCACCTCCTGTGCCCGATACAGCAGGCTTCTATGCTCCGTCAGAGCCTGTGTCGAGCACAGCGGAGGGAACGGAGGCGCGTCCAGCTCCTACGCCTGCACCACCCGCTGGCGACGGCAAACGCGCAGGCAGGGGGTTGTTCCTCTCGCCTGTTGTGCAGAAAATCGCGCGTGAGCATAACCTCAGCGAACAGGAGCTGCTCTCTA
Organism: bacterium HR15; assembly: GCA_002898555.1. GTDB lineage: Bacteria > Armatimonadota > Fimbriimonadia > Fimbriimonadales > GBS-DC > HRBIN15. The sequence continues at coordinate 22,666 of BEHR01000006.1, read as the reverse complement.
TTCAGGGCACAGGTGCAGGCGGGCGCATTACGCGTGCCGATGTGGAGCGCTATTTGGCGCAGCGTGCGGCTGTGCCTCAACCAACGCCTGCTCCTGCCCCCGCGCCACAACCGACTCCTGCGGCTGCCCCGCGTGAAGGTGAGGAGATAATCCCGCTGGTCGGCATGCGCAAAGCGATTGCCGAACACCTCGCCCGCAGCTATCAGACAGCGGTGCATGTCACCACGGTGATTCAGGTCGATGTCTCGCGTCTGGTGGAGTTTCGCGAGCGCAATAAAGAATCGTTCCAGCAGCAGTACGGTGTGCGCCTGACCTATACGCCGTTCTTTATCAAGGCGGCGGCGGATGCCCTGCTGGAGTTCCCGATGCTGAATGCCTCGCTTGTCGGTGACCAGATTATTGTGCGCCACTATGTGCATATGGGGGTGGCGGTCGCACTGGGCGAGAAGGGCGAGGAGGGGCTGATAGTGCCTGTGATACGCGATGCGCACAAAAAGTCTATTGTTGAGCTTGCCCGCGAGCTGGAGGCGATTGCCCAGCGCGCCCGCGCGAAAAGTATCAGCCTCGCGGAGGTGCAGGGGGCAACCTTCACCCTGACCAATCCGGGCAGCTATGGCGCGCTGATTGGCACGCCGCTCATCAACCACCCGCAGACTGCCATTCTGGGCACCTATGCCATCGTGAAGATGCCTGTAGTCATCAACGATATGATAGCGATTCGCCCCATGATGCACCTATGCCTGAGCTATGACCATCGGTTGATTGATGGCATGTACGCAGGACGCTTCTTGCAGCGTGTCAAACGCGCGATCGAGGAGTTCGAGTTTTTCAGGTAGCGAGGCTTGCATCCGACCCGTCCCCCAAGAAACCGCCCCGTCGTCCCCCACGGGGCGGTTTCGCTTTGTGATGGCAAGCTTCTCCGGCGATGACTGCATCAAGATTGGCAGTGTTCTTATTGAGGCGTGTAATCCTGGATGCGACGCTCAAAAACAAGACTTAACTGGGATGTGCCCCGCACGTGAATGGCATAGTTCGCGATAAATAACTCCTGTCCCGGACGCGCTATCGGCTGCTTGTAGTTATTCATTCCATACTGAAGCGTCCAGCGTACCTGGGTATAGTCGCTGTACAACCCGCGAATGAACGGGCTATCATCGTAGGTGAGCAGCCAGCGATGTGTTGTTTGGCTCAGCACACGCGCCAGGCGCTGATGCTCGAAGCCAAGATGCAACTCTCCGCGTTTGCCATACAAGCGTGATTCGGTCGCAGAATAGTAAGGCGGATCCAGAAAGAGAAATACGCCCACCCCATCCTCGCGAATCACGGGTTCATAGTCGCTGCATGTAATTCGTACATTTTGCAACAACGGCGCAACCCGTCGCAACCGCTCAATCGCTGCAACATTAAATCGCTCCCGAAACGCATGCTCCGAATATCCCCCTGAATCCACCGTGCCAGAGAAGGTGATGCGATTAAGGATAAAAAACCTTACCGCGCGTTCGAACTCGTCACCCTCACCATATCGTTCCAATAACTGGTAAAAAAGCGTTCTGCCGTCGCGCGTCTCCGCGTGAATGCGCGAAACCACTTCTATCAGGTGATTGGCGCGCTCCTGAAGCACTCGCCAGAAGCAGTAAAGATCATAATTGATATCGTTAATCCAAAACCGTCGGTCTGGGAACCGCTGACGCAACGCCAAAAACACTGAGCCGCCACCTACCATTGGCTCGCGATACTCTTCGAAATCGGGCACAAGGGGCAGGATCTGTGACAGCGCCCGCGATTTGCCTCCGGGAAAACGAAGTGGACTCTTAATCATCGCTGCCCTCCAAAACAGCCTTTATACCCATCCGCTGAATTTCATCATTGAGCCACTTCAGCCGCTCAATGCTATTTCTGCCCCAACCTTTAGCAAAGCTTTGCAACTGCTCTGCCTCTTCCGGTAAGTACAGTGTGCCCGCAAACTTGCCCGTCAGGCGCAGGCGTACGCTAAACTGAAGCGGAATATCCTCTTCCTTTTCTACTAACCACAGCTTTTGAAGCTGCGAATAGAGCAAAAGCTTGAACAGACCATCCTTAATGTCGTCTACTGAAGGTAGAGTCTGTTTCGTGCTATTTTTGCTTTCTTGAATTATAATATTTTGCGGACTCTCAAAAATAATCTCGTCAGCGGTAAGATAATAGACCCCTCCAAGATAATTACGGATCTCCAGAAAGCCTTTTGCCACCCCGCCTTGTGTGCGTTCCAGAAGATGTTGTGTTTCTGCCTCACGGAGTGCTGCACGCAGAGATGCTGGGAGCGATTGTTCGGCATATTTCTGGAGATCTAAACACTGTGAATCTTCGGACTCGCGTACTAAATCAAGAAAGTGCGCGTGCCGTTTCTTATCGTGCAGGTCCACCTCAAGACGTTGCGAAATCTGATCGTAGCTTTGCAACGCTTTCTCATATATCGGAATGAATTTGTGCACAAAGTGGTCATGGTTCCAGTGATGTGCATCCATCTTGTATTGATCGATTTGTTCTATCATCTGGCGCACATAACTATTATCCAGTATCTGATCTGTGATGCGGTAGCGATCTTTTTTCTTTGCATCACAGTACCATGCCAGCACCACATAAATGTTCATCAGGTTCATCCATGAAAGCGTAATAAAGTTCAGGCGGTCGAGGTTCGTATCGTTTCGACGCTCGCCTTTACCTTCATCCTTAATGATAGGGATAACTGTGACGATTTTGCCTCCATGCGAATAGGTATCGTAGACTTTCGCCAGCGGATAGGTTCGTGTGCGTTTTGGTCCTGTCCATTTGGAGAGGGCAATCTCCGTACCGCTCGGTAAGCGTACTTTGCAGGCGCGAGAAGCGGTGTTGATGTCGAAGCGTTCCCAGTCGTAAGTGGTAAGTTCAACTGGCTGCCCCCGAAAGCTGAGGCTTTGAATGCACCCGCGCAGTCGAATGATAGGACGCCGCATATCGAGAGTATACCCGCGCAATCAAACGGGCACACAAAGACACGGTGTGAACTTTTGTTGCCCCAAGCAGTTTCTTAGAGGTACACTCTCTGCCGATGGTGGGGCTGTTCATTGGGCTAACGATTGGGTTGCTGGCGACGGGCGCCGGCATGCGACTGCTGAGTCGACTGCCGCTGGCTTTTGGGGAGCGGATCGCCTATGGCGGCGCGCTGGGGCTGGGGCTGCTCGCGTATGGCGTGTCGCTCTTTGCCGCGCTGCACTGGCTGATGGGGTTGTGGTTATTGCTTGGCTTGACGATGGTGGCAGGCTTGTGGGGGTGGGTGTGGGAGCTGCGTCGGACACGCTGGACCCTGCAGACCAGCTGGGCAGGTCTCTCCTGGCTGGCATGGGGGCTGGTGAGCATGCTTTTCCTGCTGGGGCTGGTGTTGTGCCTGCTACCGCCTGATGGCAACGAGTGGGACGCGCTTGCCTATCACCTCGCCTTCCCGAAGCTTTACCTGCAAGCGGGCGGCATGATCGAGATCCCCTTTATGCACCAAAGCTATTTCCCTCCCCTGGTGGATATGCTCTATCTGCTGGGGCTGTGGCTGGACGGTGAATCGTGCGCGAAGGTGTTTCATTGGCTGATGGCGATGCTGATGGTGGTGGGCACAGCAGCATTTGTCGGGCGATTGGGCGGGCAGGGTGTCTGGAGCGCGCTGTTATTGATGGGTACCCCGGTGGTTATGTGGCAATCGTTCAGCGCGTATATCGATCTTTCCACCGCGCTCTATGTGGCGTTAGGCACATTTGCACTTGCCTGGGCTATAAAAGAGCGTGCACCCAACTGGCTCTGGCTGGCAGGTGTCATGATGGGCTTCGCGTTGACGACCAAGTACACCGCGCTGCTCTCGTGGGGCTTGTGGTGGCTGATGGGGTTGGCATGGTGCGGGCGCGAGCGCTGGGGCCATGGTGCGCGCCTTGTCGCGCTCATGGGGCTGTTGGCACTTGCTATCAGTTCGCCCTTCTATTTGCGCAACTGGTTCTGGACAGGCAATCCCGTCTATCCGTTTGCTTATGAAATTTTCGGCGGTAAGAACTGGAGCCGTGAGCAGGCACTTGCCTATCGGGGCGACCAGCTGAAGTTTGGCATGGGGCGCGATCCAGCCCAACTACTGCTGCTGCCGTGGAATCTGACCGCGCACCCGCTCCATTTTACCGACCCTATCGGTGTGACGGTGGGCGAGCAGGTTTACCTACTGCCATCAGCAGGGATGGGTTATCTGGCGACGCTGGGGCTAATGGCAGGCACAGGTCTGGCGACGGGGGCGGGCTGGCTGTTGGCGCTGGCGGGGCTGAACACGCTCGGCTGGTTTTATCTGATGCAGCAGGTGCGCTATTTGATAGTGGTGTTTCCCTTATTTGCTGTAAGTGGCACGGCGCAGGCGCATCTTGCTTCTCGATGGCTGCAAGGGGCGTATGGCGCGCTGCTCGGCGTGCAGGCATTGTTCACGCTCTGGCTATTCGGGAACGCTTATCTGCCCTCTCTGCCACTTGTGCTGCGCGACCGTGAAGCCTATCTGGAACGGCGTCTGCAGATTTATCCTGCCACTCGCTTTCTCAACGCGCACACCCACCCGGATAAAGGGGTGATTTTGCTGGATGAGACGCGCGGCTACTATCTGGACCGACCTTACTTATGGGGCAATGCGGGGCATCACCGATTAATCCCTTACGGGCGATTCCGATCGGGGCGTGAGCTGATGGCGTGGCTCCATCGGCAAGGCTATGGCTATGTGCTGATTAATCGGCGTTTCACGCCGCAGGGTGAGCCGGAACATTGGCGTGCGCTCTACTACGAGGCAATCGCGCAGGGCTTACTTCAACCCGTTTTTGCGGAGCGCGGTGTGGAAATCTACGCGCTGTCGGACTCATCTGACGCCAAACAATGAGAGCCACACTCTTCCTGTGGGTGCTGGTGGTGGTTCTGCGTGTGGGCTATGCGCTGTGGGCGGTACAGATTGACCCCTTTCTGCGGCGCGATCCGCTCCATGGCGACGCGGTGGTGCATGACCACATCGCATGGACGCTGGTTTCGGAGGGTCGCTATGTGTATGAGAAGGGCTTGCAGGTCGCACCGGCTTATATCTGGCTGATGGCAGGGGTTTATGCCTTAGTGGGTCATCAGCCGCAAGCCGTGCGGCTTGTTAATGCGCTGCTGGGGCTATTGGCATTAGCGGGTCTGTGGGTGATGGGGCGGCGGCTTTTTGGCGAGCGGGTGGCGAACGGGACGCTGCTGCTTGCCGCGCTGCACCCGCACTTGCTCATGATTACTGGCTGGCTCTACACCGAGAACTTGGTGTTGCCGCTATTGGTATGGAGCATGACATTCTGTGTGTTGACGGTGTCCGACGGGGCAGACACTTCAGGCTGGCGCTGGGTGCTGGTAGGGGGATTGCTGGGGATGCTTGCCCTCACGCGGGCAAGCTTTTTGCCCTTCATCTTGCTGGTGGCATTATGGGTTTGGAGGTTCACAGTTCGCCGGGAGCCTCGCCCTCCAGATTCGGCTCGGCAGGAGCCTCGCCCTCCAGATTCGGCTCGGCAGGAGCCTCGCCCTCCAAAGGGCATGGGGGGACGCAGCGGTCTGCGCGCCGCTGCCATCCTGCTTCTTACCGCATGCCTTACTGTTGCGCCCTATGTGGCGTATCTTTATGCCCGTTTCGGACATTTTATTCCTGTTGGGTTGGGTGGTTATGTGTTCTTGTGGGCGAATAACCCGGAAGCCGACGGTGGTTTCAGACCCGGTCTGCCGGAGACGATGGTGGTGGGTGGCAAGGTGGTGGATGTGCAGCAGGCGATTGCTTCAGTGGACCCTGTGGAGCGTGATCGCAAGGCGTTGCGCCTTGCCCTACAGTGGGTTTGGGAGAATCCGGGTGCGTTTGCCTGCTTGCTTTGGCTCAAGACGCGCTTGAGCCTTTCCGCCTTCGGTTTGCAAGATCCCGGCAATCGGCGGTTGGCGATGGCATTACGAGGAGCCGACCTGCTCTACTGGCTTTATTTGCTGATGGCGGTGTACGGGTTTGCGCGGATGATACCCCGTAGGGGCAGTTCTTCTGCCTGTCCCTACACGCCCAAGGTGGCGTTACAGTGGTTGGTGATTCTGCTTGCTGGGTGGGTTTGGCTGACCATTTGGGTGTATGCGGGGGGCAGCCGCCCGATGCTGCCCCTGCAGCCCTATCTGGTGTTGGGTGTGGTGTGGGGTTGCTCGACGCTCATTTGGCGGACGAGTCGTTTCGGTTCCACTTAGATTCACTGCAACATGAACAGCGACTGCGATGCCTGCAGCACCTCTTTAACGCGCGTCATGAACTGTTCCGCCTCTTCGTAGTCCACTCCTAACACATTCAACACGCGCGTGTCAAAGGGTTCGGGCGGCGCCTCTGGATTCATCATATAGCCCAGCTGGTTCGCGCAATAATCGGCGAACTCGATCAGCGCGCAAGGGGCATCGTTCTGCTCCAGCGATTGGTGGTGGAACCGAATCATTTTCACGATAAGCGGTGGCAGGTTCCATCGTTCCACCAGCAGGGCGCCCATCTCCTCGTGGGTGAAGCCGAATAGTTCGCGTTCGGCTTCATGCACGGGCATGCGGTAATGATGTACCAGGTCATGCAGCTCGCCCATCCAATCGGTGAGCGCGGTGCTGATGACCAGCTTGCCCACATCGTGCAGCAGCCCTGCAGTGAACGCCTCGTTGCGCACCTGCACATCGAAGATGCGCGCGCCCGTTTGCGCCACCAGCCCCACCGCCAGCGAGTGGCTCCATAGTCCGCTCACCTGTGGGGTGTAGCCCAGCAGGGCACGCCGAAACAGTGGATAGGTTGCTGCGATTAGCGCGAGGTTCCTGACGGTGTTGATACCCAGCACCACCACCGCTTCCTCGATTGTGCCGATGCGCCGCACCATGCCGTAGTAGGCGGAGTTGGCGAGGCGCAGCAGGCGCATCGTGAAGCCCTGATCTTTGCCGATGACCAGCGCCAGTTGCTGTGCTGACACCTCTGGGTTGTCCGCCATCTGGTACACCTGCATGACCACTGCGGGCAGGCTGGGCAGGTCCTGCAACCGCTGGATAACCTCTTCTGCTGATGCGAAGGTTCGTGTTTGGATCGCCATCGCTTATCCTCCATCAGAGCGGACCCTTCAGATCGCTCAGGTTTTTTTCCGATACAAGAGCATTTTTCCACATGGGGCGGCGCGTTTTCACCGTTTTCTGCGTCTCTTGGGACAGGGTTTCGGGTACACTCAAGGTGAGATGCGCTGGCGCATCGCCCAATGGTTCGCTTTTGAGGCGTCGCACTTTTATCGGCTGCCCCATCTGAGCGAGGCAGAAAATGAGCAGCTGTTTGGCAAGGCAGCACGGCACCATGGACATAACTATCGTGTCTGCGCGTGCCTACGCTTGCAGCCTAATCCCCAGAGCCACTTCTGCCCGAAGGAGCTGGAGCAGCGACTGCGAGAGCGGATCGATCCGCAGTTCGACCACCGCTGCCTAAACCTCGAACATCCCTATTTTCGCCAGCACCTGCCCACGACCGAGAACATAGCGGTTTATCTCTGGGACGACCTGCAGGCAGCATTACCGTGTGAGCTGGATGAGGTGGAGGTATACGAATCAGACTGGCTCTGGGCGAGCTATCGGGGCGAGCGACAGCTACATTCTCATGGCGAGGAGGTGCCCATGGTCTATTTGACACGCGCATATCACTTCTCGGCATCCCATCGGCTCTATCACCCTGAGCTGAGCGAAGATGAAAATCGTGCGCTGTTTGGGAAGTGCAGCCATCCCTATGGACACGGACACGACTACCGATTGGAAGTCACGGTGCGCGGTGAGCCTGACCCCATCACGGGCATGATTATCAGCCTTGGCGAGCTGGATGCGCTGGTGCAACGCGAGGTGCTGGAGCCGTTAGACCACCGCTTCCTGAACGAGGAGGTTGCCGAGTTTCAGCAGATCATCCCCACCACGGAGCATCTGGTGCAGTTCATTTACCAGCGGCTGTCGCCCCATCTAAGCGGGCGCGCACACCTCTATCGCGTGCGTCTCTACGAGACCCCACGCAGCTATTTTGAGGTGATAAGCGGCGAGTAGTCAGTGGTAAAGAGCAGTCACTTGGGCTATAATAATAGCATCTGATACCCGATAGGAGGATGGAGCGATGAAACGGGATGGCTTCACGCTTATCGAGTTGCTGGTGGTCATCGCGATTATCGCGATTTTAGCCGCGATCCTGTTCCCCGTGTTTGCTCAGGCGCGTGAAAAGGCGCGTCAAACGCAGTGTCTTTCGAACCTCCGCCAGCTGGGCATGGCGTTCGAAATGTATCGCAGCGATTATGAGGGACGCAACCCCGGTCCGGGCGATGGCGGACACTGTCCTGGCACATGGTCATCTCCTTGGTGGCCTTCTTGGATGACGGGCTTTGTCTCACGGTTGGATGCCCAGTGGGTTCCCTGCTACTCGGTGTTGGTCAATATCACCGATCCCAACTCCCCTGTTAGCGGATTATGGCTGCTGTGGGGTCATGTGACGAAGGGCGTCATCTATCCCTATGTGAAGAACCCTGAGGTGTACATCTGTCCTTCCGATCGGCGTGGGCAGGAGAAGAAGCTGAGCTATTCCATGAACGCCGTCGCCAGCTACATCCCGGAGGCAGTGGTGGAGCGTGCTTCGCGCTTTGTGCAATTGATTGACGAGGCGGAAACGCTCAACGATGGTTATTTCTACGCGCTGTCCAACACGGGCAGCGGCGCCCGCTTTATAGATTGCCCTTCCATTATGCACAACAATGGCGCGGTCTTTCTCTTTTTCGATGGGCATAGCAAGTGGGTGCGCGCCCGTCATAGTCGGCAGGAGGCTCGGATTGACCACTGCATCGATACGGTTCCCAAACACTACTTCTGCCCCAAGATCCCGTTTCCGGAGTGCAGTGAATATGAACCTGCTTGCCGACAAGAGCCATAATCGTTGCTTCGTTGTGTTTTTTTTCGGTTTCCCTCGCTGGCGGGGAAGCTCGCAGGAGAGGTATCCTGCGGAATTTTTCGAACAGCTCCCTGCAACGGTTGACTCCGGGAGAGAGTGCTGCCCGGCTTCCTGTGGAGGCAGCATGAGCGGAGCACCGTTTCAGGCGGGTGTCCTGGCGAAGGGCTGGGTAGCGCGTGAAGCCAAGTTGCTGGAGGCGGGTGTCTATCCCGAGCGTGGGCTGGCGCTCACGATAGAAGACATGGAGCGTCTCGTGGCGCGTTTCGATGCGCCAGTACCGCTGTTCGTGGAGCATCGTCCCTCGCCTGTGCAGCTGGGCTGGCTGGTGGCGGTCTGGCGGCAGGGCACAGAGCTATTCGGGCGACTGTGGCTGCTCCCCGAAGCGGACGCCCTGTTGCAACGCTTGCGTGTGCGCGGCTTGAGCCTCGGCTTGAGTCGCGACCTGCAGCGCATCGTGGAAGTGTCTGTCACGGGCAGCCCGCGTGTGCCCGATGCCCGCCTGTTCTCCACCGCTTTGCTGCCTCCGGAGGTGAATCGCATGGAACCGATGGAGACCCCACAGGAGATTCCAGCCGAAGTGCAGCAGTTGCGCGAGCGTGTGCGCCAGCTGGAGTACGAGCTGCTTGCTCAGCAGGTGCGCGAACAGGTGCAGCGATGGACACTGAGCGGCAAGCTGCCCCCTGCCATGGTGCCGCTGGCAGAGGCGATCCTGATGCAGGGCGAAGCCAGCGTGCAGTTCAGCGGTGAGACGCTGCCGATTGCCGAGCTGTTCCGCCGCTTTGTGGACGCGCTGCCCGCCCACTCACCCCTGAACGAGTATGCCCCGATGCCCGCTTATGAGACGCCGGCACTCTCCCCCGAGGAAGCCCAGTTCCTGCAGCAGGTGTTCCCCAACCTGGACCCCGCTGAGATTCTGGCGAACCGCACTTGAGGAGGTGATGTCCAATGCCTGCACTGTCCAAACCGTATGAGTCCCAGGAGAAGGAGGGACTGCTGGTCGCCTATCCGGTGAAAGGCAATACACGCATCTGGAAAGGCGCGTTGGTCTGCGTGGATAGCAGCGGTTACCTTGTGCCTGCGTCAGACACGGCGAATCTGCGCTTTGTGGGTGTTGCCTTCGAGAGCGTGGACAATCTCGGCGGCGCAGATGGCGACAAAAAGTGCCGTGTTATCAAGCGCGGTACTTTCGTCTACAACCGGTCCGGTGCATTTAGCCAGAGCGACCTCGGTGTGGTGGTCAAAGCCACTTCCGATAACGAGGTCGCTAAGTCCACCACGAACAACATCGCGGTCGGCACCGTGGTGGCGTTACCATCCAGCACGACGGTGCGCATCCGCATCGACAACCACACAGTCTGACGAAATTTTTTCTCTGACCCAGACGGGTACCCCAGAGAAAAAATTTCAGGAGGAGGGAGACACCATGCCACTGGTTCGAAGTGATTTGCTGTCGCTGATGGAGGCGGGGCTGCGCACAGAGTTCTTCCGCGCCTATCGCCAGTTGAGCGAGTCGAGCATCACACCCCGCATCGCGACGATCGTGCGCACGAACTTGCCCACCCAAAAATATGGCTGGCTGGGCAGCGTGCCCACCATGCGCGAGTTCGTTGATGAGCGGGTTCCCGTTGGCTTGCGCGTCTTCGAGTATGCCATTAGCGATCAGGTGTGGGAAGCCTCTATCGCCATCGATCGCCGTGCGCTGGAAGACGAGCAGTACGACATGATCCGCATGCGCGTGCAGGACTTGGCGCTGGAGGCGGTGCGCCATCGGGAGCAACTCGTCATCAACGCTCTCCTCACAAACGGCATGGGCTATGATGGCAAGCCCCTGTTCAACACCAATCACGAGGAGGGTGAAAGTGGCATCCAGAGCAATATCCTCAATGGTGCCCTGGCAACCGAGACGCTGCAGGATGCCATCGCGCAGATGATGAGCATTAAGGATGATCGCGGTCGCCCGATGGGCATCATCCCTGACACGCTGCTGGTCGGACCCGCGCTGCAGTGGCTGGCGATGGAGCTGCTGGAATCACCTGTCGTGGTGCAGGTGAACACCACAGGCAATTTTACGCCCTATCGCAATGTGCTGCAGGGCAAGCTGCGCCTCGTCGTCTCACCCTATATCACGGGTGCCGATGCCGAGAAGTGGTTCCTGCTGGATACCTCCCGCGCGGTGCGTGCGGTGATTCTGCAGGAGCGTCGTGATGTCCCGCTGGAATTTGCCGCGCTGGATCGCCCGACGAGCGAGAGCGTGTTCATGCGCGACAAAGTGTTCTATGGTGTGCGTGCCCGCTACGGCGTCGGCTACGGGCTGTGGCAGACGATTCTGATGGGCACAGGCTAACCAGAAAGTGAGTGGCGAGCGAAATTTTTTCTGGAGTAGCCCAAAATTTTGGTTAGATAAAGCTCGCCACTCATTTCCCGCCCTTACGCGCCACCGCCACCAAGCTAACCCCAAACGGCAGATTCACCCGCTGTATCAGACGCGCCTCCCACTCCTGCAATCGAATCAGCCAGCGGTTGATCGCCGGGTTAACAGGCACGAGTGTCGCAGCGGGTGGCGTGCGACGCCACCGATCCCACCAGCGAAAGAGCATAATCGGCACGAACAGCACTGAGACCGCGTAAGAGAGCTTCTGCACCTCGAAGCCCGCCTCGCACAGGCGTTGCCCCAGCTCGCGCGCCGTGTAGCGACGATAGTGGCGCAGCGCAATATCGTGCTTACTCCACAAGAACCGATAGGCAGGCACGGTAACGACCAGCACGCCCCGCGGCTGCAGCACGCGCCAAAGTTCCTGGAAGGCGGGTCGGTCATCAGGCAGATGCTCCAGCACATCGAGCGCGGTGATGGCACAAAAGGTCTCGGCACGGAACGGCAGCGATTCCAACCGTGCCTGTACCAAAGCAAACTCGCCCCGCTGGCGCGCGTAGCGCAACGCGAGCGGCTCGAGATCCAGCCCCACCACTTGTCCAAATCCTTGAAGCTCGCATAACATCGCGCCCGTGCCGCAGCCCGCGTCCAGTATCCAGCCCTCGCACCCCGACAGATATGGCTGCAACAATCGCATCACCAACCGCCGCCTACCAACAAACCACCAGTAGTCGGTCTCGAACTGGAACATGCGCGCATACTCTTCTGCCTGCATCGCTTGAGCCAATTGTACCCGCCTGCTTTATGGCAAAAATCGGCTATAATAAAGGGGGGTGAACCCTTATGATGGCGAACGAAGCTATCGAGAAGCGCGAATGGACACTGGAGGAGTGGCTCAACACCGAGCTGGAACCGCTCTACGAGTTCGAGGATGGGAGGCTTATCCCGATGGCTGCTCCAACGAAACAGCATCAGGATATCGTTTTGCTGATGGGGTACGAGATGCGCCGATTCTGCCGTGCGAATCGGCTGGGCACAGTGGTGATGGGTGTGGATGTGGTGCTGTCGCCGCACAGAGGCTACATTCCTGACCTCGTATTTGTGCGCCGCGAACGCGAGGCAGAGGTGCTGGACCCCCGAGGCAAGGTGATCGGTATCCCCGATCTGGTGGTAGAGGTGATCTCACCAGGCGGATATGTGCGCGATACTGTGCGCAAGCTGCGTACCTATCAGGAAGCAGGCGTGCCATGGTACTGGCTGATCGATGCCGAGACGCTCACCGTTCAGGAGCTGCAACTCATGCCAGAGGGATACCTTTTGCGAACGGTGGCAGAGGCAGGCGAAGCGTTTCGACCCGCCGCGCTGCCAGGCTTCGAGATTAATCTGCAGGCGCTGCTGGAGGAGGGTAATTAAGATGGCGCAGAGGAGTGCCGTGAAACAGCGCCGCTGGACACTGGAGGAGTGGCTCGATACCGAGCTGGAACCACGCTATGAATTTGAGCATGGGAGGCTTGTCCGAATGGCTTCACCCACGCGCCGACATCAACGCATCGTCGGCAAATTGTTTTATTACATGGACAAATGGGCGAATGTGACAGATTTCGGGTATGTGGACATGGAGATCGATCTCGTCCTGCCAACAGGCGTGGGCTATATCCCTGATCTGGTGGTTGTGCGACGCGAGCGGGAGGATGAGCTGTATACGCCGGGGGGTAAAATCAGGGGCGTGCCCGACCTTGTGGTGGAAGTGATTTCGCCCAGCACGCGCCGTCGCGATACAGTGCAGAAGTTGCGCGCCTATCAGGAGGCGGGTGTGCCCTGGTACTGGCTGGTGGACAGCGAAACACTGGTCATTCAGGAACTGATGCTGACCCCTGGCGGATACCAGGTCTGTACAGTAGCGGATGCGGGTGAGGTGTTCCGACCCGCCGCGCTGCCAGGCTTCGAGATTAATCTACAGGTGCTGCTGGAGGAGTGAGACCAACTCTGAAATAGCCAGGTGCGTGCATTGCGCACACAGATATCAAATAACGGCTAATCCATAGGGATAGAGGGTATATCTATGGAATAAAGCAGAAAGGGACACGGGCTGATGAGAGTGAGCATATTCGGACTGGGCTATGTGGGTGCAGTGTCGGCAGCGTGCTTCGCGAAAGAGGGGCACACGGTGATCGGCGTCGATGTCGACCCGTACAAACTGAGCCTCATTCGGCAGGGGCGCGCCCCGATCGTTGAGGAGAATCTGGAGCCGCTGCTGCAGGAAGCCATTCGCGCAGAACGCTTGCAGGTCACCGACTGCGCCCAGGAAGCCGTCCATCAGACGGACATCTCTTTAATCTGCGTCGGTACGCCCAGCAAAGAGAACGGCGACTTGCGCACCGACTTTCTGGAGCGTGTGGCGAGCGAAATTGGCGATGCGCTGCGCACCAAAGAGGGCTATCATATCGTGGTCATCCGCAGCACGGTGCTACCCGGCACGGCGGAACAGGTGGTGCTGCCCCTCTTAGAAGAGCGATCTAACAAGCGGGTGAACGCAAGCTTCGGGCTATGCGTCAACCCAGAGTTCCTGCGTGAGGGTGTCGCCATCAAAGATTTTTATGACCCGCCCTTCACCATCATCGGCTCGCTCAAACGCGAGGATGCGGAAACGGTCGCTCAGCTCTACGAGGGTGTGGATGCACAGCTTTTTATCACCTCTATCCGTGCCGCGGAGATGATTAAATACGCCTGTAATGCTTTCCACGCGGTCAAAATCACCTTTGCGAACGAGATCGGCATGCTTTGCAAAGCCGAGGGCATCGACAGCCATGAGGTAATGCGCATCTTCTGTACAGACACCAAGCTCAACATTTCGGCGCGCTATCTGACGCCGGGCTTCGCTTTCGGCGGCTCCTGTCTCCCCAAAGACCTGCGTGCGTTGACCTACCGTGCCCGGGCGCGTGACCTGCACCTGCCTATGCTGGAGCATGTACTGCCCAGCAACCGCTTGCAGATCGAGCGCGTGGTCAAGATGGTGCAGCGGTTCCAGCGGCGACGCCTGGGACTGTTCGGGCTGTCGTTCAAGCCGGGAACGGATGATCTGCGGGAAAGCCCCTTAGTGGAGCTGGCAGAGCGATTAATCGGCAAGGGGTATAATTTGCTTGTCTATGACTCGAATGTGTCCTATGCCGCGCTGCACGGATCAAACAAAGCCTATATTGAGCGCGAGATCCCACACATTCGCGAGATCCTGTGCGAAGAAATTGAACAACTGCTGGACCATGCGGAGGTGGTCATCGTGGGGCATTTAGACCGTGCGCTGCGCGAAAGGGTGCAGTCGCAGATACGGGATGACCAGGTGATTGTCGACCTGGCACGTGCCCTCGACCCCTCTAAAGTGCGAGGTGATTATGTCGGACTGTACTGGTGAATGCAAAGGAAGAATCTTGATTCTGGTGGAGAACCTGCCTGTGCCGATGGATAGACGGGTGTGGCAGGAAGCGCTGGCGTTGACCGAGGCGGGCTATAAGGTGTCGGTCATCTCGCCGCGCCCGCCTGATGAGCCGGAATATACGGTGTTGCAAGGTGTTCATCTCTATCGCTACCCCATGCCGCCGCCTACTCGCAGCATTTTCAGCTTCTTTTATGAGTTCATCTACTGCTGGCTGCACACCTGGCGGCTCACACGGCGTGTCGCTCGCGAACAGGGCATCGATGTGATCCACACATGCAACCCGCCCGATACCTTCTGGACCATCGCCCGCTGGTACAAGCGCAAAGGCGTCAAGTTCGTGTATGACCAGCATGACCTGTGCCCCGAACTTTATGAATCGCGCTTCGGCAGGCGTGGGTTGCTCTACAAAGGGCTGCTCTGGCTGGAGAAGCAAACCTATCGCACTGCCGATGGCGTGATTGCACCGAACGAATCGTACCGGCGCGTCGCGATGGAGCGGGGCGACATTCCACCAGAGCGTGTCACGGTGGTCCGCAGCGGACCGATAGCAAGCCGCTTTCAGCGCGTGGAGCCTGATCCTCGCCTCAAGCGGGGACGACGCTTTCTGGGTGTCTACCTCGGCGTGATGGGCGCGCAGGACGGCGTGGATTACTTGCTGCGCGCTATCCACCATGTGGTCTACACCTTTGGGCACACCGACACGCACTTCGCCCTCATCGGCGGTGGCGATATGTATCCTGACCTCGTGCAGATGTGCCATGACCTGCGCCTGAACGAGTTTGTCGAGTTCACGGGTCGCATTCCCGACGAAGACCTGCTGCGCTACTTCTCCACAGCGGATATCGCCCTCGCGCCAGACCCATTCAACCCGCTGAACGATGTCTCCACTATGAACAAGGTGATCGAGTACATGGCAGTCGGCTTGCCCATCATTTCCTTTGACCTGAAAGAATCGCGCTACTCCGCCCAGGAAGCAGCGGTCTATGTGCCCAACAACGACGAAAAAGCGTTCGCGCAAGCGATTATCGATCTACTGAATGACCCAGAGCGACGCATGCAGATGGGCGAGTTTGGACGCAAACGCTTTCTGGAGTGCCTCAGCTGGGAACACAGCAAGCAGAAGCTCATCGAGTTCTATGACCGCCTGCTGCATCCCAAAACGGCGGCATTAATGGCTGCGTCGGATATATCCGACTTGTCTAACAAGGGGGTGAGACCTTGAGCCGATTAGTGCTGATCTACAGCGGCGATTTCCGAAGCTACCCGATGGGGGGTGTGTTGGAATATGCCAAGAACTTTGCCCGCTACGCCCCCGTGGAGGTCTATGTGGTGGGGCTGACCTTAGATCCGAGCCAGCCAGTAGGGCACTGGAACACGCTCTGCATGGGGACAGTGGCGCGACCCTTTCTGCCGATTCTCTATGTGGACGAACACCACCAGCGTCGCTCGCGAATCCCGCTTAACTATCGCTTTGTGCAGGCACTCCGCCGCTACCGAAACGAGATTTTGTCGCTTGGTGCCCCCCTGTATATTCAGCGAGCGGAGCATGGGCTGCCTTTTCTGCACACGCCCACACCCCTCTACTTCAACACGCATGGACAGTCCGCCTTCGTGGAGCGATGGACGAGCCATCCGTTGTTCCGCTGGCGATGGTTCCGCCAGTGGTTCTATCGCACGGAGGCGCGCGTGATCCAACGGGCGCAGGGCGTGATTGTGATCAGCCCAGCCGATTACGATTTTTATGTGAGCAAGTTCCCCACGCTGCGCGAGAAATTCCATTATATCCCGCTGGGCGTGGAGACCGAGATCTATCGCCCACCTGCCACGCGCGAGGCACACCTACCGACCGTGTTATTCGTGGGCAGACTGGATGCCTCCAAAGGGCTGGACCTGCTGATTGCAGGCTTTGCTCGCTTCCGGCAGCGCTGCCCCAACGCCCGACTGATCCTGGTGGGTGGCTCGCAAGATTATAACCCGGTGGAGAGCGAGGTACGGGCATGGATTGCCGAACATGGCGTTGAATCGTCGGTGCAGATGACTGGCTTGCTGCCGCGTGAGGCGATTCTGCCGTATTATCAATCGGCGGATGTGTTCGTGCTAACCTCGCGGTGGGAAGGCTTGCCGAACGCGCTGCTGGAGGCGCTGGCATGCGGACTACCTGCCGTCGTCACCGCGGTGGGCGGATTGCCCAGCGTCATCCGCGACGATTGGAACGGCTATGTGTTGCATGAGCGCGATCCCGACCAGCTGGCGGACTTATTGGAACGCGCATATCGGCATCGCGACCGCCTGAGCGAGGGAGCCAGAGCGACCGCTCAGCAGTTCTCTATCGAAGCACATGTGCAAAAAGCATGCCAGCAGATGGGATTGGTGCCGTTCGACTCGGCTACCATCGCTGACTCATCGGAGTTGTCAGAGAGTGAACTTGTATGCTGAACCAACCGAAGCAGGCTGAGACGGCTCAGCAAGGGATGCACGCAACGAGACGCGTGTTATTGGTGCTGGAGAACCTGCCCGTGCCGCATGACCGTCGCATGTGGCAGGTTGCTACCTCCTTGCGTCGCGCAGGCTACCATGTCTCGGTTATCTCCCCGCGCCCACCCGATGAACCCGAATATTGCGAGTTAGAAGGCATCCATCTCTACCGCTACCCGATGCTACCCCCAACCCACAGCGTGGGCAACTTTGTGCGCGAAGCCCTCTACTGCCTCTGGCACACCTTCCGCCTGAGCAAGCGTGTGGAAAAGGAGCAAGGCTTCGATGTGTTCCACGCAGGCAACCCGCTGGACATCTTCTGGTCCATCGGGCTGTACTATAAGCTGCGCGGCAAAAAGTTCGTCTATGAACATCGGGACCTATGCCCTGAGCTGTATGAGGTGCGCTTCAAGAAGCGAGGACTGTTCTATCACCTGCAGGTATGGTTCGAGCGGCTCTCCTACCGCTTTGCCGATATGATTATCGAGATGAACGAATCGTATCGGCAGAATGCGTTGCAGCGCGGACGGGCGCGCCCCGATAAAATTGTGATTGTGCGCAGCGGTCCCCGCGCCTCGGAGTTCTACCCGGTCGAGCCAGACCCCGCGCTCAAGTGCGGCAAACGGTTCCTTGTGTGCTATCTGGGTGTGATGGGACCGCAAGACGGCACCGACACCTTCGTCAAAGCGGCACACCATATCATGCACAAACGCGGCTTTACTGATGTCCACTTCGTGGCGATAGGCTCCGGAGACTGCCTGGAAGAGGTCAAGCAGCTCGCCCATGAACTGGGTATGCAGGAGCATATCACCTTCACCGGGTTCGTTCGCGATCGCGAGCTGCTGGTGCGCTACCTCAGCACCGCCGATGTGGGTGTCGCCAGCGACCCCGATAACAGCTATACCGCCCGCTCCACGATGAACAAGATCATCGAGTTCATGTCGGTGGGACTGCCGATCGTTGCCACGCGCAGCATCGAAAACAAGTGGTCTGCCCAAGACGCGCTTATCTCACCCCCTGACGACAGCCCCGAAGCGTTTGGCGACACGATTTTGGAGCTGCTGCTGGATGAGGGGCGACGCAAACTGATGAGCGAGTTCGGACGACGACGCTTCCTGGAGTGCCTCAGCTGGGAGCGGAGCGAGCAGGTGCTGCTTTGCGCCTACGATCGCCTATTTCAGAACCTGCCGCCAAACGGTGAAGAGGACAAAGAGCCTTCGCAGGCAAGCCTGCTGCCTCGCTAAAACAAGCACCCCTATTGCCCGTACAACAGGGCACTCGCCTCCTCCTTCACCACTCGTTGCATTTGGAGGGCGAGCCTCCTGGCGAGCCGAAGGCCCTCACACCCCTTGCCCCTCTCCCAGAGGGAGAGGGGCGTGGAGGGCGAGCCTCCCAGCGTGTAGGGGCAAACCTGCGTGCAAAATTTTCTTTTCCGACCCAGCAGCAAAATTTTTTTCTCTGACCCAGACGAGTACCCCAGAGAAAAAAATTTTGGGCTACCCCGGAAAAGAAAATTTTGTCTACCCAAAAACCCATGCCAAATATTCTTTAACGGCTCGGCGGGAGCCTCGCCCTCCAGCGAGTGAATTTTCGAACGCTCTCTCCCCTCCTTGACAAACCCCTGCAGGATGGGCTATAAATAGAAGCGAACCTTTGGAACAAGGAGGCAACAACGATGCGACGAGGCAGTTTGCGTTGGGTGCGCCAGGTGTTGGCGCGGAAGGGAACGGCAAAGGCGTTTGCCGTGGTGCTGTGCGTGTCGTTGGTGGTGCCCCCGCCGTTGAGCATCGCTGCTGTGGATTATGGAACTTTCGATGACCCATGCGCTGGTTGTATCGTTCTGGAAGACCTGTTTTCTGAGGAATCGTACTACCTCTGCATGAATGACATTGTATCTTGTAGCAACTTTCAGTGCGAAGCACCAGATTGGTGTTTACCCGTTCCACGAGTGTATCCTGTTCGCATCACGATAGAGAATGTTATAGGGGATCCTAATTGCCAATGCAGTCTTATGCCATCTTTTTTCCGATGTGGGTCCCGCACCGAGGTAGTTATACTGTCTATCCGGGTGGACTTGTGCCGCCATGCAGCAAACTCTATGTGTTTATTGATCTATACGGTAAAGAACGGTATAATACTTTACGGCTAATTTGTCAAAATGACGAGGAGAAAATCATCGCAAACAGGCATACGGAATGTCCCGTGTCGCATAGCATGCGATTCTTGTATCAGCAAGAACAAGGTTGCTGCCCATCGTTGGTTCCCTTGCCCATCCCTGTACCTCAGTGAGGTGAGCGCAATGCGTGCTCTTGTCGGTTGGATTCTCTGGATAAATGTACTGAGCGCAACCCCTCAAACTCTGGTGCTGGCAGGTTGCGAAAGCGAACACCAAGCTCAAATCGCCGAACAACTAATTGAGCAGGTACACCGATCAAACTACAAACGCAGCTCCTGGGAAGAGGAGTGCCGAAAAGCAGGCTTTGAAGTGGTAGGCGATTCAGCCGTTGTCTATCTGATCCCTGCTTATTACACCCCTGCTTTCGCAGAGCGTTTCATTATCCCGCTTGTGGAACAGCTCTCCAAGCAACCGATTCCCCTTTGCCGCCTGCAGGAGTTATCGCCGTCCCTGCAGCAGGCAATCTTGTCTCTGGCTAATCGCCCCCAGCTGGTGCGCTTTGGGGCAGTGGAACCCTCTGCTGAAAGCCTACGCACCAAACTACAGCAAGGGGAAATCCTAATAGGACTGGGGGACGCTTGGTGGTTTGAGGGCATAGAGGAGCCAGGAAAGACGCCTATAGTGGTGGTGGCAGAGTCTCAGCGTCAACAGATTGCACCTAACCAAGTGCTGGCACTTTTTAGTCATTCTGTTGTCCCTGAATCATCTAAGTCTGAGGCGGAATCACGCTTGTCGCGCGAAAGAGTGAAACAGTGGCGGTTCCTTTTCTCCCATCCACTGCCTCCTCCGCAGCAAGCAGAGCACATGAAAGCGTATTTGGAGTGGCTCACACACTTACAAAGTCAAGTGGCTAAGACACTGCCGAATGCTTTGGATCACCTGTGGAAAATTTTCTATCCGGATAAGACTATCCCTTCAATAGGCAGATCGTTCTCATTTGATGAATTACAATCGTTACTGGGAAATGAAGCGCGACTATTGCCAGTGGAATCTTCGTACTCAACGCAGCTTGTTTTTCGCAAGTGGGAGGTTGGGCTTGAGTTTGTTAAGCGCACGGCTGATGGACGCGGTGTGGAGCGACATTTTATTCCCTTAGAGGTATTGCTGGGGGTACGCGATTAATAAAAGCCGTCAGGGAGGGAACGGTCAGGGGGGTGGCGTCGGATCGTTTTCAGTACAACGGGGCGAACCAGTTGACTGCTTGGAACGGTCAAGCGTGGGAACACGATGCGGACGGGAATGTGGTGGTGCGTCGGGTGAACGGCGAGACTTGGGAATTGGGTTATGACTCGGAGGGCAACTTGGTGCGTTTGAAGCGTCAAGGGGCAAGTGTTGGCTGGGTCTATACTTATGACGGTTTAGGTCGTCGGGTGAAGGCGCAGCTGGGCAGCAATACGCTGGAGTTTTTGTACGGTGCAGGCGACAGTGTGCTTGCTGAGCGTGCGAACGGTGGTGCGTGGGTGGTGCAGAGTTTCGGAGCGTGGTTGTACCAGCGTGGGAACGACTACCTGCACTGGAGTCTGCGTGGCGACTTGGCAGGGATTAATGCCTCCAGCGCGAATGTACCAATCACGGATGCGTTTGGGGATTTGGTGAACGGGATGCGTCAGGTGTATGACTGGAACGGGGCGTGGTTGTATCGGAACGAGCTGGCCGAGACGGGCGGCTTGGTGCAGGTAGGTGTGCGCTGGTACGACCCTGTAGTGGGACGGTTCCTGCAGCAAGACCCGTGGCTGGGTTCTATCTATGCCCCGCTCACGCTGAATGCGTATGCCTACTGCGTGAATGATCCATTGAATGCGGTGGATCCTACAGGAACCATTGCCTTCCCAGTGGTTGTTGGTATTGCTATTGGTTTTGCTATAGGAGCAGGACTAAGTTTGCTAGAGGATTATCTAGATGGTGACCAAAATGGTGATGGCTCCAACTTAGACGATCCTTGGTATAAGCACGTTGGTTTAGGGCTTATTGGGGCGCTTCCCGTAGCAGGTCCGATGACCAAAACAGTAGCAGTTTGCAGACGCATCCCGACTTGGGTCAAAATCGGACTCCACGGCCCCCACCATAAATGGGGCGGGCGTGGTTATTGGCATATTCAATGGAACTATTGGAGCCCAGGAGTCAAGGGTGTTCCTTGGGGAGAGGGTGCGGTTCGCCTGCCAATCTGGCCAGCTCGGTAGAAAATGGAAAAGCGAATTGTGATCTCTTCGGTGGAAGACTTTAAGGAGTGGACACAGCGACTTACTTATCCATCTTTAGTGGCTCCAGAGAGACTGGTTTTCTCGGAGTCCGAGCGAAAGGTTTTCATCCCGCTCTACAGAGGAGACCCAAGCCAACAGATAGCAAAAAAAGTCCGCTGGTGTAAGTGGCAGTATAGTTGTCCGATTTTTCCAGATGTGATCGAGATTAGGCATGTATCTGAATATTCGCTGGATGAGAAGCAAATTGCGACGGAATATTGCCAATTATACAAAATACTTTATAACGATAGAAAGCGCAATATAAGATTTGATACTGATTTTCCTTTCCCTGTAAAGATTGTTGTTGATAGTTTAGAGATGGTTGTTGAGAGAGGCGAACATCCTATTGGCATGTACCATGAGTGGATAGATTACAGCCTGATAATTTTTCACGTTGTTGGATACAAAGTCGAGTTATTATCAGACAATGTGAGTAGTTAGATGGAGGATGAAGATATAGGTTGGATGTATGTACATGTATGGTTAGGTGTAGGGTGCTGGCAGAACCTAACATTTTGGTGCAAGGATCTCAAGGGATATGGTTATTATGGACCGGATGAATGGTGTCATTGGTACTTAGTGGTTACAGAAAAGCAGTCTATGAGTGCGTGACGACTACCTTCACTGGAACCTGCGTGGTGACTTGGCAGGAATCGGCACTTCGTCGGCGAATGTGCCGATCACGGACGCTTTCGGGGACACGGTGAACGGGATGCGTCAGGTGTACGACTGGAACGGGGCGTGGTTGTATCGGAACGAGCTGGCCGAGACGGGCGGCTTGGTGCAGGTAGGTGTGCGCTGGTACGACCCTGTAGTGGGACGGTTCCTGCAGCAAGACCCGTGGCTGGGTTCTATCTATGCCCCGCTCACGCTGAATGGGTATGCCTACTGCCTGAATGACCCCGTGAATGCGGTGGATCCGAGTGGGAGAATTGTACTGAAAGGTCTTATTGATTGGCTTGCTAAGGTCGGTGAATCG
>BEHR01000005.1 GCA_002898555.1 bacterium HR15 | reverse complement strand
GCTGTCATCGATTGGGTGTAATAAGGTACAAATGTAGCAGGCGGAAATGGCAACCATCAGCGCAACACCCGCCTGCCAACAGACCAAAACGATGGAGGAGGATGGGCAGATGGTGCGTGGAAGCAGAGTACGACCTGCTGGAAATCTTGGGTGGTGGCAACAGCACCGACGACAGATTGGATTGTTGCTTCTTCTTAGTCTGTTGCTGACTATAGCGGTACCTTTGTTTCGCGTCACCATCGGCTGGGACATAGTAGCCCCTGTGCGAAGGGAACTGGCTCTTTTGCGCGCCGCTATGACCTTCCCATTGCTTGCGCGAAAAGACCCCAAGCAAGGCGACTTACTCCCATTGCCAGAACCATCCCAAGTTGTAAAAGGCTCTTTCCAACCAAACAACTATAAAATAGTTGTTTTTGTTGGTCCTGCGTCACCATGCGCGCTGAAATCAGTGGAACTGTATAGGATCGTCCAGAAGGCACACAAACAATTGCAAATCATACTTGTTTTCGCCTCACCGAAACCGGTGGTTCAGCAAGCAGTGGGGCAATACGCTGGTGAGCAATTGGTGTATGTGTCCGATTCTGACAAGCACTATGCTTCGCGCCTAAATGCTTTTTATTATCCACGCCTGTACCTGCTGGATAGGTAGGGACGCCTGCTATATGTGCAGCACTATCGGACAAGCTCACGGAAAGCCTTGGTGGAGGCGGTGGATCAGCTGTCCAAGGAGGTACGATGATGCGAGCACGGCAAGGTTGGACATTGTTGGAGTTACTCATCGTAATCGCTATTATTGCCCTTTTGGCGGCGATTATCTATGCAGTGGCAATTTATGCCATAGATCAATCGCGCCAAGCGCGTTGTATCTCCAATTTGCGCCAAATAGGGATGGCACTAAAACTCTATATCGAAGACTATAAGCAAGCTGATTGGGAAACAGAGATCAGAAGTTATCATGGCGTTCGCAATGAACGGGAGCGCCACCAGTTAGTATCTCGGTGGGGTTTTCCCCATGATCCATTCTGGCTCTTTCAGGCGGGTTATATATCGGATGAAGATATTTTTAAATGCTCGAACGCGCCTCAGAGACTTCGTGAGCTTACCCGTGTGCACTATGCATATCATTCCCCAGATGTTCTACTACTGCCTCCCTTTGGACAGGGAGTTAACACATGGGATGATTTTTTGTGGGTGTTGAAGCAACAAGAATGGGACTATCCCATTATGTATGATTGCAATCACGATTCGCGTGATACTTTTTTGGATTTATGCATTTTACTCCGTTTGGATGGGCGTGTTGACAAGAAAAGATGTGATTTGAGAAATGGAGTAATTCGCTACTGAAAAATATGGAGATTTTCCGTCGAACCATTCGACGGAAAGAAACCGAATGGCGGGGGTAAGCTGAGCCAAACGCCTCCGAGAAAATACAGAGATGGAGGAGGAAGGATGATGAGAAGAATCCTATCAACAAGGCTGCTGATGTTACTTGGAGCGCTGCTCTGTGTTTCCGCTTCTTTGAACGCTCAGGATGAGGGGTATGATCCACCTATTCTTGAATTAACCGAGGATGCTTGTGAGGTTGAGATAACTCCAGAGATGGTCGACATGCTTCTGTACGCTCCGAGAACCTTCTATACTTTAGTGATACCTGATCCATGTGAACCTCCCCCTACGCAATACAAATGCAAGGGATGCCGCGACAAAAACGCTACTGTTTATGAGTGTTTCCATTTAAACTACTATTCCAGCAGGCAAATAGATCCCGCCTCGATTATTCGCCAGATGGAACAGGCCGACCGTCAACTGATGGCAACAGGGTGCTGATTGACCGCATAGCCCCTGCACCTGCCCTCACGGGCACCGAAGAGGCAGGATGCAAGCAGAACCCGACGAATATAACCGAGGAAACCGCTCGGCAGCAACTTGACAAAAATCAACCATTGATGCGGACCCGAAAGATTATCTGGCCTCGGGAGGGGGAGAAATGTCCCGATCCGCGCTGGTTTCGTCGATAGGTTATTGAGCGCGTGTGGGGGCATGCCTTGAGGAGGGGGTCTCGTTTGCTTGGCATGACAAGTGCCGAGCAAAGAGCGAAAACATCTCGCGGGCACGGGACAGCAAGGACAGATACGCAGGTCTGCCCTATATAGCCATCTCGCGGGCGCGAATGAGTAGTGGGTCTTCCACGCCTGCCTCCTCAAAGCCCTTTGCACGCAATCGGCAAGCAGGGCATATTCCACAAGGGGGGAATCGCCCTTCATAGCAGGTGTGGGAGTACGCCAGTGCATCCATCGCGCCCACCTCTGCCGCCAGCTTCACGCTCTGCGCTTTGGTGAGGAACATCAGGGGAGTGTGAATGCGAATCTCCCACTCCATGCCCAATCGGATCGCCTCCTCCAGCGCGTCGATAGTGGCACGTCGGCAATCGGGGTAGCCCGAATAGTCCGTTTGACACATCCCACCGACCAGATCGTGGCACTCTAACTGATACGCCCATGCGGCCGCCAGCGTCAGAAAGAGCAAGTTGCGCCCGGGGACGAATGTATTAGGCAGGTTGCCGCGTCCGCTCGTCTCTTGAATAGGCGCATCGGAAAGCAGGGCGGAGCCTCCCAGCTCCTCCAGCTCGCTCATGCGGAGGATACGATGTTCCGCGACGCCTGCCATGCGTGCAATGGTGTGGGCAGCGTCCAGTTCAATGCGGTGTCGCTGCCCATAATCGAAAGTAAGCGCATAGAGGCGGTCGAACCGCTTTTTTGCCCAATAGAGGCAGGTGGTGCTGTCCTGTCCACCAGAGAGCAGCACCACCGCAGAGGGTGCGATCTTTTCCATCATCAGCGCGGGTATTGCAACAGAATCTCCCGAATCTGGGCAATGATGCGCATTGCCTCGTCGTAGGGTCGCTGCCAGATGTTGCGCCCAAAGATTAGCCCTGTTGCGCCTGCCTCCATCGACAGGCGTACCTTGTTGAGCACATCCTCATCGTTGCCTTTCTCGCCGCCTGAGATAATCACGAAAGTGTTAGGGGCAGAGGCAATCACGCGGCGGATACGCTCCTCATCGCTCTCTTCCAGTTCATTATAGGGCTTGGGGTGCAGGGCGCGCTTTTCAGGCGGCGCGAGTTTGGGGAAGTTAATTTTAACCACATCAGCACCCAGTTCAGCAGCGACGCGCGCCGCATAATCCACCGCCCAGAGGCTGTCGCGTCCACCTTTGGCTTCCACCGCTTCGCCACGCGGATAAGACCAAACAATCAGCGGCATACCGTATCGCTCGGCGGCTTCGCGCACCTCCATGAACTGGCGAAAATCGTCGTCTTGGCGAGGCGAGCCGACATAGAGCGTATAGCCCACCGCATCTGCGCCTAATCGCACCGCATCTTCCACGCGCGAGTTCAACGGGGAAAACGCATGCGTGTCGGGTGGAATCTCCGTTTTGCCGTTCAGTTTCAGAATCAGCGGGATTCTGCCCGCGAACTTCGCGATATACTTCTCGGCGATGCCATACTGGAACGCGACTGCCGAGAAGCCGCCCTCAATCGCCAGCTGGCAGATATATTCGGGATCGCCGGAGGGAGGATACGGGAAAAAGTCACGCGGCCCATGTTCCAGACCTTGATCGTAGGGCAACACCATCAGCGTGCCGTTCGCGGGTCCATACTGGTACAGCATACGGTAAAGGCGCGTGCGCTTGCCTGTGCTTAAATGCGCCATCTCACTCAGCGATAAACGCTTTACTGGGGTCGTCGTCACCATCGCTCTCACCTCACTAACAAAGATTATACCCTTTGAAGCGGCGTGCCAACATCAACGCGTATTTCGGCAGGAATGCTCCAACAAGGGTGGAACTTTATATTTATGCGTAGACAAAGAGCCAGAATCGACTTTGATAGCGCATGGAAATTCGCTGTTGAGGCGTTTTTAGAGCCATGCCTTGCACTGCTCTTTCCAGACTTGCACGCTCTCATCGACTGGAGACACAACCCTGTCTTTCTCAACACCGAACTGCGCAAAATCCGCCCTGAATCCCGCACCCATAAACGCTTCGTTGATGTGCTGGCACGTGTCCTCTTTCTGGATGGGAAGGAGCGTTTCGTGTTTTTGCACATCGAAATTCAGGCGCATCCAGATCCGCAGTTTCCCGTGCGCATGTTCGTCTACTTCTACCGCCTGTTTGATACACTGGGGCAAGCAGAGATTGTCAGCCTGGCAATCCTGGCAGACGATGATCCGAACTGGCGTCCAGAGGCTTTCGAACGCGCCATAGCAGGCTGTGAGTTATCCTTCCGCTTTCGCACGGTGAAGCTTCTGGATTTCGAGGAATCAGCACTGGAGGCGCATCCAAATCCATTTGCTCTGGTTGTGCTGGCACACTTGCGGGCGTTGAAGGCGCGCGGCAATCCGCAGTTGATATTTGAGGAAAAGGTGCGCCTGATTCATCAATTAGCGCGTCGAGGGTATAATCCCAATGAGGTGGAAAATCTCTATCGGGTGGTGGATTATCTGATGGCGTTACCCAAAGAGTTGGAGGAACAGGTCGAGGAGATCGTGCGTGAGGTAGCACGGGAGCGGCAGCTGACCAGGTTGACCAATCTGGAGCGTTTTGCGTTGGAGCGCGGGGCGCGTCAAGGACTGGAAGAAGGTCTCGAAAAAGGACTGCAGCAAGGACTGCAGCAAGGACTGCAGCAAGGACTGCAGCAAGGACTGCAGCAAGGACTGCAGCAAGGACTGCAGCAAGGAATTCGGCGGACCGTGCTGACCATTTTGCGCACCCGCTTTGGTCGTGTGCCGAAGCGTGTTCAGCAAGGGTTGCAAAAGGTTCATTCGCTGGAGCAGCTGGAATCACTGAGCGCCCTTGCTGTCAAGGCGGAGAACCTGGATACCTTTGAACAGGCGCTTCAGCAGGTGATTCAGCAGCAAGCGTCCTGAATATCAAAGCCAACCCGAATCCCGTGCTGACCAGTACTTATATTCATCTGGCAGGTATTACCGAGTCGTTGGAGCGACAGCTCTGGCAGCAAGGTGCGTACGATTGGCGCACGCTGCTCGAAACCCCTAACCGCTGGAGCATAGCAGAGCCGTATCGCACCGCAGTGTTGCAAGGCGCGGCACGCTCCTTAGACGCCCTCGAACGCGAGGATTACGCCTTCTTTGCAGGGCGATTACCTGTATGCGAACACTGGCGTGCCTTGCCAGAATTTCAGCATCGCACCGCTTATCTGGACATCGAAACCGACGGCAGCACGACCGTTACCGTGATCGGGGTTTACGACGGTACGGAAGTTCGTCAATTTGTGCAAGGTGACAATCTGGATGCCTTTCCCGATTTCATCCATCAGTTCGCGTTGCTGGTGACCTTCAACGGATTGCACTTCGATCTACCCATGCTGGGGCATGCCTTTCCCCATCTCGTGTTCGACCAGTTGCATATAGATCTGCGCCCTACGCTGCGACGGTTGGGATTGCGTGGCGGGTTGAAACGCATCGAACAAACGCTGGGCTTAATGCGCGATCCTGACATCGAAGGGCTGGACGGCTGGGCTGCGGTACGCCTTTGGCAAGCATACCGTGCGGGACATACCACCGCACTGGAAACGCTTCTGCGCTATAATCGCGAGGATGTGGTGAACCTGAAACCGCTGGCGGAGCTGGCATATCAGCGACTGAGAGCGCGTCTCTTGCCTTAGACCGCTTGCCACCTCTTCAGGTATACTAAGGGAACAATAACGCGGATATGTCGTCGATCCTAAGTATGGAGGTCCAAAACGATGCGGAGACGGAACCGCTTTTGGTGGGTTGTACCGTTCGTGATAGGGGTGCTGCTGTGGGGTATCTGGAGTGTGATGTTCTCCTCTACACCCCTCAAAGAGGGGAGCATAGCACCTGATTTCGCCCTGACCGATAGCAACGGCAAGCAGCACCGCCTCAGCGACTATCGCGGCAAGTATGTGGTGCTCATGTTCTACCCGAAATCGTTTACACCCGGTTGCACAGCGCAGAACTGTGCCATTCGCGACGCTTACGACGCGCTGAGCCAGTACGCGGTGGTGCTTGGTATTAGTGTCGACACCCCTGAAACGCAAGCGAGGTTCGCTGCCCAGCATCATCTGCGACACACCTTGCTGGCAGATGAGAAAGGCGAGGTTGCCCGTGCTTACGGCGTGCTGACAAATGCGGGCTTCGCCAGCCGCACCACCTTCGTGATCGGACCCGACGGCAAAATCTTGAAGGTGTTCGAAAAAGCGGGCACGAGCAACCATGGTGAAGAATTGTTGAACTATTTCAAGAGCCTCGCCAGCAACCCCGCCAGCGATGAGCCGGTAATCGCCATCGGTAAGAAAGTGCCCGACTTCCGCCTGCCCAATGTGCTGGCAACCAACGAGAAGGAGCGCGAAGTGCGCCTCTACGACATCAAGGGCAAAAAGGCGATCGTGATTATCTTCATCGCGACGCGCTGCCCTATCTCGAACGATTACAACGAGCGCATGGTGGAACTCGCGCAAACCTATACTCCGAAAGGCGTGCAGTTCCTTGGCATCAACTCGAACCATATCGAACCGACGGAGGAAGTGATTGACCACGCCAAAAAGCATGGCTTCCCCTTCCCCGTGCTAAAAGATGAGGGTAATCGGGTTGCCGACCTCTATCAGGCAAAGGTGACGCCGGAGGTGTTCCTCCTCGATTCGAACTTCGTACTGCGCTATCATGGGCGTATCGACGATAGCCAGAACCCCGCCCGCGTGACGAGACGCGATCTGCAGGAGGCGCTCGATGCCCTGTTAGCAGGCAAAGAGCCACCCGTGACCGAGACCCGTGCCTTCGGATGCACGATCAAGCGCGTTCCGAAATAGAATCTCCTCAGGGATTGGGAAGGGTAGCAGAAACCGCTGCTTCCCAATCCCTCATCCCTGATCCTAACGAGCATGAGCAAGCGAAACGGCGCGCCTCTGCCCTTTCGCTTACCTATAATGTGCTATTCACTGCCGCCAAGTTGGTTGCCGCACTGTTGACAGGTTCGATGAGCCTGCTGTCAGAAGCACTGCACTCGGCGACCGATATTGTGGCGTCTACGCTCGCTTATGTGGGTGTGCGTGCTGCTTCCGCACCCCCCGACGAACGCCACCCTTACGGACACGGCAAAATCGAAACACTCGCCGGTTTTGGCGAATCGATCCTGCTCTTCATGATGGTGCTTTATTTGATTGGGGAGGGCATCCACCGTCTGATACGAGGCGTGGAACTGCAGAGTCTGGAGTTGGGGCTGGCCGTCATGACACTCTCCACCCTCAGCAGTCTGCTGGTAGGGCAATATGTGCTGTGCGTCGGCAGGCGCACCCGCTCGCTCGCCCTGCTCTCGAATGGACAGCACCTGATGGTCGATTTCTGGACAAGTGTCAGCGTTCTCGTCGCCCTGCTGCTTATTCGGCTCACGGGCTGGACGCCGATTGATCCGATACTGGCGATCGGGATCGCATTGTGGCTGCTACGGGGAGCGTGGCGGCTCGCCACGCAGGCATTCCACGAACTGATCGATCAACGCCTGCCCAACGAAGAGATGGACCATATCGATCGAGTGATTCGTGCTGACCCGCGCGTGATCAGCTACCACAACCTGCGCACGCGCCGTTCAGGAGCAATGCGCTATATCGACCTGCATATCGTGGTGCCTGCGGACTGGAGCTTGCAGCAGGCACATGCCGTAGCAGACGAGCTGGAGAAGCGACTGGAGCGCGAACTTGCCCCTGCGCAGGTGGTCATCCATGTAGACCCCTACGACCCCGCTAAAGCAAGGCAAAGGGAAACCGTTTAGCGACCACCATATTCAGGGAACACACCAGACGTCCCCGACCAACATCAGACCCCTCTCCCCACAGTGGGGAGAGGGTAGGGGTGAGAGGGTTAAAGCTGGATGCAAGGGCGTTCAGGATGCCTTCGCCTTGCGGCGTTTACGCACATCCTTCAGACCGAAGCGGTACTTGGCAAATGCCTCTTCGATCTTGCCCTCCATCACCAGCTTGGCGAATTCCTTCGCGCCCTCCACCTTCGCCTGATTCGGCTTGCGCTTCCGTAGTGCTTTCACTGCTTCCGCCATATCGATCTCACCTGCCTTAAACGCTTTAAGGATACCTTCTATGTACGCAGTTCGTTCATCTGCCATGGTTCGTACACCTCCTTAGAAGGAGTAATAAAATTGTACCATGCGCATGACACACATGTCAAGTGGTGTGGAGGGCGTTCGAAAAATGGTGGGTTTGGTGCGCAAAATTTTCTTTTCCGACCCCGACGCAAAATTTTTTCTCTGGGGTACCCGTCTGGGTCAGAGAAAAAATTTTGGGCTACCCCGAAAAAGAAAATTTTGTGGTTGGGGAGGATAATTTTGTGTGTTGGGTGTGGGTAGTGACTGTCTACGCGGATTTTTCGAACACCCTCACCACCCCTTGACTTTTATGACATGGATAGGGTATTATAAGGGGCGAAGGATCACATAGTGCGCGAGGGAGTGCGCAAACAGGAAACCTTCGCAGGCTGCTTGCGCCCCCTTCGCACGGTGTGTCCTTCCAATCTAAAACTCATGGAGGAGGGATGCTTCAGATGAAGCGATGGCTTATTGCAGTGGCTGGGCTGAGCCTGATGACGAACTTTGCGCTCGCCCAGACGAATGATGTGCCTCCCGGTCACTGGGCATACCAGGCGATCGAGGAGCTGGTGCAAGCGGGCATCATCGAAGGCTATCCAGATGGTACCTTCCGCCCGAATCGCACCCTGACCCGTGCGGAGTTTGCGCAGGCTATTGCCCGCGCGTACCGCAATATCGACGAGCGTATTCGCACCCTGAGCAACCGCGTCGAAGAGATTGCTCGCCAGGTGAGTGCGCGTCCCGGCGGTGAACAACCTCAACCTGCCAATATCGATGAACTGCGCCGGCAGGTGCAGGAGCTGCAGCAAGCGGTGAACGAACTCAAGCAGCTGCAGTCCGCTGTGCAGACCCTGCAGCGACTCGGACAGACCTTCCAGCAGGAGCTGGCAAGCCTCGGCGTGGATGTCGACACGCTGAAGAAGGACTTCGCCGCGCTCCAGAGCCGCGTGGAGGCGCTGGAGAAGAAGCGCGAGCGCGTCACTATCGGCGGCGATGTGACCTTCGGCGGCTACGCCACACACAGCATCGACAAGTTCCAGGCACTTACTTGGAACGGTGACACCCTCAACCCAACGGGCAAGTTCCTGCAAAGCATCGATGCTGTGCACGAGCTGGGGCTAACCGTCAGTGGGCAGATCAACGAGGATGTGTTTGGCTCGGCGACCCTCATTCTGGGCAACTACCTGAACTATAGGCGCAACGCGCCGGCACCCCAGTCCGATGCGGTCATCTGGGAAGCCTATGTGAAGGCACCCATCGACCTGTTCGGCACGCGCATCGATGTCACCGTCGGTCGCTTCCCGGTGTCGCTGACGCCGTTCACCCTTCGCCGCCCGACTTGGGACTACTACCTGAACTTCCCGCGCTATAACGATTATCAGTACCGCGTGGATGGTGGCGCGCTGAACTTCAACTTCGGCACCGTGCGCCTGAACCTGTGGGCTGCCAAGACCAACACCTATAACGCCGTTGCTGGAACGGCTCCGCGAATCGCTTTTGGCAACCACAAGGGCTTTGTGAACAACCCCGATCAATTTGCAGGCGCGCGGGTGGAGTTCGACGCCATTCGTGGCGAGGACACGAACCTCACCATCGGCGCAACCTACTTCGCTGCGGGGACTGGCGGTAATATTAACTTCGCTGGGCAGAACATCAACCGCATCGATGTGTTCGGCGGTGACATCAAGGCGAAGTTCCGCGGCTTCACCGTCGGCGTGGAGTACGCCCAGAACAACGGCGTGCGCGACAGCGATAGTGTGGTCGACAAGGAGAACTGGGCGCTGGATGCCAATGTCAGCTACGCCTTCAGCGAGAACCTGAGCCTGACGGCGGGTTATCGTGAGGTGCGCCCGAACTTCGTCGCGCCCGGCTACTGGGGTCGCATTGGATTCGCCGTCAATCCGGCGGACCTACGCGGTCCCTACGCCCAGGTGCGCTACCGCTTCTCCGATGACCTCAGCGTGCAAGCGGCGGGGTCGTTCCTCGAGGGTACCGGTCGCCTGCCTGCAGGTGCTGGTGGCTATCAGACCAACGATGACCTGGTGCATGTGGTGGCAGGTGTCGACTATAAGCTGACCGACCGCTGGAACCTCTCCTTCAACTATGAGGGAGCGTTCTGGCGACCGCGCAGTGCTGCCTTCGGTTCGCCCACCACGAACCCCATCTGGAACTACTTCACGCTGGGCGTCGGCTATAATCTGGGCGAGAATGCCACGCTGAATGTGCTCTACCAGATTATCGACGCCGATGCGAAAGGCGTGGCTGCGCTGGGTGCACCGAACCCGGGCAAGAACCGCGGCGGTGTGGCGGCGACCACGCTCAGCATCAAGTTCTAACCACGCGCTCTTTCCCGGAGGCAGGCACTTGCCTGCCTCCTCCGACCCTGTGCAAGCCCCTAAGCCCAAACGCTTGGGGGCTTGCTGTTTTAAGGTATTATAGAGCCACCTTTCACACTCAGGGAGGAGACGAATGAGAAGAGGATGGACACTTGTGATAGGGATGATATTAAGCCTGCCGTTTGCCCTGGCTCAAATTAATGATGACCCGCGCCAACACTGGGCTTACGAAGCGTTCGAGCAGCTGCAGCGATTGGGCATTCTGGAGGGCTATCCTGACGGCTCGTTGCGTCCCAACCGTCCGTTAACGCGTGCCGAGTTCGCTCAGGCGGTGGCGCGTGCTTATCGGGTTATCGATGAACGCCTGCGCAACTTGCAGCGACGCCTCGACACCTTTCGCCCACCGACTGAACCCGCGCCTCTCCCTACAGACGAGGCACTCACACGCCGCGTGCGGCAACTGCAAGCCGATGTGCAAGAGTTGCAGAAACTAAACGAGGCGGTGCAGGCGTTGCAGCGACTGGCACAGGCAGTCCAAACCGACATCGACCAGATGGGCATCCAGATAGGCACGCTCAAAGAGGAGCTGCAAATGCTCCAGCAACGGTTCGAAACGCTCACCGCACGCTTCTCGTGGCAGGGCGACCTCACCTTCGGCGGCTACTCGACCCACAGCTTCGATAAGCGGAGCGCATTCACTTACAACGGCAACCCCATCGATGCGTCGGGCAGGTTCCTGCAGAGCAACGCG
Organism: bacterium HR15; assembly: GCA_002898555.1. GTDB lineage: Bacteria > Armatimonadota > Fimbriimonadia > Fimbriimonadales > GBS-DC > HRBIN15. The sequence goes on along the minus strand of BEHR01000005.1, from coordinate 100,857 downwards.
ATGGTGCATGAGCTGGCACTGACCATACAGGGCAGGGCAAACGAGAATGTGTTGGGCAGGGCGACATTCATCATCAGCAACTATTTGCCCTATTTGGGCAGCCCGACGCGCAATGCCGACGCTTTTCACGCTGCCCCATCGGTCTTCAGGCAAGGTAACACCGATATTGCTGTTTGGGAAGCCTACATTCAAACCGCGCTCCCGCTCTTTGGCAGGCGATTCGATATCACCCTCGGGCGATTGCCGCTACGCTTCACCCCATACACCCTGCAGCGTATTGACCCTGATTACTATCTGGACTTCCCACGCTATCAGGACGGCGCGTTTCGTGTGGACGGTGCGCTCTTCGGCACGAGCGGCGATCGCTATCGGCTGCACCTCTTTTTGGCAAGCGTGCATCAGCGTCGGTCAGCGAATGCCAACGCGTCGCAAATCTTTTTTGCCAATCATAATGCGTCCGTCTCCGCGCCTGCCGATCAACTGTTTGGGCTACGCGTGGAATATGACGCCGTGCGTGGAGAAGAGAACTTCGTGACGGTGGGGCTGACCGCGTTTGCAGCGGGCGTGGGGCGCGGGCGCACCTTCCGCCACCTGAACAACCCGACGCGCCCTGCGGACCGTGTGGATGTGGTCGGATTCGATGTGCGCGGCACATGGAGCAACATCCGCTTCGGGCTGGAATATGCGCAGAGCATCGTCTATCACGATGAAGGGCGCACCGTCTCGCGCAATAATGTCGCCACCGATATCTATGCTGAATACGACTTCAGCGAGCGATTAGGCGGACGGCTGGGCTATCGCGAGGTTCAGCCCTTCTTTATCGCGCCAGGCAACTGGGGACGCATCGGCTATCTATATAACCCCTCCGACATCAAAGGGAGCTACTTCACTGTGCGCTATAAGGTATCCAACCGTCTGCAGGCGTCGCTCACAGGCGACTTTTATGAGGGCAGCGGCAAGGTTTTGCTGCCCCAACGGGGCTACCAGAACAGAGATAAGCTCAATCGTTATCTGCTGGAAGCCTCATATCAATTGCATCCGCGCTGGCACCTGCAGGTTGCTTACGAGAATGTCGCATGGCGCATCCGCAGCTTTGTCTTTGCCCCCAATCAGGGCAACCCCACATGGAACTATCTCACCCTGCAACTGAGTTACGATCTGGGCGAGAACGCCTCGCTGAGCCTTCTCTATCAGATCATCGACGCGAATGGCAAGGGTGTGCCCGAGTTGAGCGGTGGTCCAGGCGCAACGGGCAACCGCGCGGGTGTTGCCGCCACGACCTTGGGTGTGCGGTTCTGAAGAAGGGTCTCTTGCCCTTTATCCCAGCGGGTATAATAGAAATGGTCGGGGCGTAGCGCAGCATGGTTAGCGCGCCTGCTTTGGGTGCAGGAGGTCCCCGGTTCGAATCCGGGCGCCCCGACCATTCTTGAATCCCACTATCGGCTTCGACGGCGCAGGCGCATGCATCCAACCAGCCCCACACCCAACACCAGCAGGCTCGCCGGCTCCGGTACCACCTCGTAGATATCGAGGCGGTCACCAAAAGCAGCTGCCCCCGTACCGCCTTTGACAACGAAGATGTACATGTGCCCATCGGCTGTTTTGCCCCAGCTGGCATTCAAGAGGGTGTTGTCAAAGGCAACCTCGTCAAAGCCGGGTTCACCTGTGTCCTCCAGACCGGTCAGCTCTCCGAACACGCTACCGTCGGGGCGGATAATAAACACTTTATTCTGCCCCGACACACGCTGGTTGTAGAGTACCAGATCGGAGAAGCCGCTATAGAACTCCGTCGAGATGGGAATGTAGGCAACAAAAGCCTGTGCTAAAGTGCCTTCGCCCCAGCTGGCAAGAGCTACGGGAGCGTTAAAGGCTGTGTCATTGATGCGGGTGGCTTTGGAAACCTTACCCTGGGTTCGGATGTAGAGATCACCATTTGGTGCAAAGGCGTAGTCACGGGTGGAAGTATCGCCACCAACAGCACCTGTGTTGCCAGCGTTTGCCCCTGTGCTCAGGTCAAAGCGGCGGACAATAGTTGACCCAAACACACCCACTGCCAGTTTGGGATTGCCAAAGCTTGGGTCGATATCGATGGTGTCATAGCGAGAGACCTCCGCTTCGGTCAGTGAAAGGTGCCCGTCGCCTGCCCAGCTGGTATCCAGATTGCCGTTTAGGTCATATTTGCGAATGCCTGTGTTGGCAGCCGTCGTATCGCCCAACCCGGCACCCCAGTAGAGCGAGCTGCCGTGATGAACAAGGCGCGTGTCGCGTGAACCGCCTGCCTGAGTCAGGTCCACTCGCCAGTCGTAGGTCGTCCAGCTACCACTGGACGCGCTTAGCATGCTGCTAAGGCTACCCAGCCGTACCAGCGAAACAGTCTGCGTGCCTGAGCCACTGTTCCAAGCACTCACATAGAGGTTCGTACCATCAAACGCCACATCCCCTACTGCTAAAGTGCTGGGAAACAGCGGCACTAAGTTAAAACTTCGTCGGTGTACCAGTGAGACATCTGCGCTGGCGATAGTGAACGCAACGGTTGCCGTCACTAACGCGACGATTATGCGCTTGCTTCGGACCGCAGTTCCCTTCATATTGCATTCAACCTCCTCGCCATAGGGTTTTGGGGACGCTCGCAGGCATCCTATCTATTAATGACTCCAAACCCGCCCAAAAGCGGACAGGAAAACCCCGCAAAAATACGGGATTTTGGGATAAAACCGCAGGATTATGGGGTTATTTGTTCCAGACCCTCCATGTAAGGGCGCAGGGCATGGGGGATCAACACACTGCCGTCTGCTTGCTGATAGTTCTCCAGCAGGGCTGCCATCAGACGAGCGGTCGCCACGCCCGAAGCGTTCAGCGTGTGCACATATTCGGGCTTGGCGGTCGGTTCCCGGCGAAATCGAATATTCGCCCGACGCGCCTGAAAGTCTTCAAAATTGCTGCAGGAAGAGACCTCCAGCCATTGCTGCACGCCGGGCGACCACACCTCCAGATCGTAGCATTTTGCCGCTGCGAAGCCCAGATCGCCCGTGCACAGCAGCATAATGCGATAGGGCAATTCCAGCCGTTGTAGCACCGTCTCGGCATCGCGTAGCAGGCGTTCATGCTCCTCATAGGAGGTTTCGGGCGTGGTGAACTTGACCAGTTCCACCTTGTTGAACTGATGCACGCGCAGCAGTCCGCGCGTGAGTCGTCCCGCCGCACCCGCCTCGCGCCGAAAGCAGGGGGAGTAGGCGACCAGATAGATGGGCAGCTGCTCGATGCTTAGAATCTCCTCGCGATAGAGGTTGGTCACGGGCACTTCGGCGGTCGGAATCAGATAAAGCGGGTCATCGGCACAGCGGTACATCTCTTCCTCGAACTTGGGCAGCTGCCCTGTGCCCTGCATCACCTCGGGACGCACCAGAAAGGGCGGAAAGACCTCTTGATAGCCATGCTCGCGTGTGTGGAGATCCAGCATAAAGTTAATGAGGGCGCGTTCCAGGCGTGCGCCCAACCCGATGTAGACATGGAAGCCGCTACCGCTGATTTTTGCGCCTCGTTCGAAATCGATCAGCCCCAGCCGTTCGGCAATCTCCCAGTGGGGGCGCGGTTCGAAATCGAACGGATGCGGTGTACCGCCACGCCGTACCTCCACATTCTGGCTGGCGTCCACGCCGATCGGCGTGGTCTCATGCGGGATGTTGGGGAACATAAGGAGCATCTGCTCGCGCCGTTCTTCCACTTCACGCCGTTCCTGCTCCAGCTGCTTAATCTGCTCACCCAGCGTGCGCATTTCGGCAATGAGTGCGCTCACATCTTGCCCCGCCTTTTTGAGCTGCGGAATCTTTTTGGACACACGGTTCTGCTCAGCGGTCAGCGTCTCGACTCGGGTGGTCAACTCGCGCCAGCGTGTATCGATGGCAAGCCACTCATCCACCATCGACACCGCATAGCCACGATGTTGCAGCGACTGCTTCACCCGTTCTGGCTCACTCCGAATCAGCCGATAGTCAATCATAACAAAATGATACCCTCGATTCGGCACCAGGTGTGAGAGGAATGATAGGCGAGTGGCGAATAGATTCTACTCACCACTCGCTACTCACCACTCGCTACTCGCCTCTTGCCTTTCTACGGCGTCGATGGGCGAGGAGTCCCATCAGCCCGGTGCCCAGCGCGATCAGTGCACTCGGCTCTGGCACCATCATCACCAGATCCTGTCCTCGGCGCGAGCCATCTCCGAGCGCGCGCAAGTAGAAGTAAGGGGCTGACTGCCCCACCGTGCTGGCGAGCAAGGTATTGCCGTAGTTCTTAATGGGGGTGCTGGCAGAATATTTAAACACGCCGCCATTCAGATTATCGCCATTGCCCAGCACATGGTCATAGGCAATCTCCCACATAGCCACTTGGAAGCCGGCTCCCTTTTTCCCGAGGTCTGCTCCTGTGAGAAAGGTATTTTGCAGCGAGAGCAGCGCGCCTGCGCGTCCCTGCGCCCACCAGACCTGGTAGGTGTAGTCTCGGTTGAGCGTCATCCAGTGGTCCAGGTCAACGCAGAACGCCGTGTTAGTAAGTACCACCCCCGATGCCAAGCTGGCGCTCGTGATGACCACCTGATACTGCCCTGCCTTCACATTCAATGGGTTGCCGTTGTAAAGAATTTGGGTATTGGCGCCAGGCGAGACCGTGGTGATGCGCAGGGTAATCGTGCCCAGCAACGCTATCTTCTCCGCGTTGAACTGGGGATCGCTGGCGTAAGCAGTGTGCCAGCTCATCCACGCAGCAAGACCGCACAATCCGATCCATTTACCCATCGTTCCCTTGAGCATTGTTGACACCTCCTGTTTTTGAATGCAGGCGTTGCCTGCTGCTTTCAAGGGAGCAACGGGTGTGCCAAAGCAGGAGCGATGGGCTGTTAGGCTTGCGAGTGTTCCGAGGGAGAAGGGCTGGAACTGGCAATCTCACTGGCACGGCGACGCGATTCAATCAGCGGGATCAAGTTCCAGTCCGCGCGGAGCCAGTAGTGCTTTCCATAAGGCATGGCGAAGGCAGGTGGGCGTACTGAAGACACCTCGTCAAATGCCCTTTCTGGTTCCAGAGTATGGTCAAGTTCCACGCGCGTGCCATCCGGATTGATCGATTCGGGGCGCGGTTCCTCATAAAGGGGTACGCCCACTGGTCGCATGGGGGGTTCGATGTAGGCATCGTCCAGCAGCACCTCCCGAAAAGCATAGGCACGCAGTACGCGGCGGTCCAAATCCAACACCAGAAAGGGGCGTTCAGGCGTTGGCTCATAGCCCGGCTCTAACCGCACCTGACCACTGGCAAGCCAATGGGGCAAAGCATGCACCGCCAGCAGGGTCAGCGTGTGCACGGGCAGCTGCAGAGCAGGACTCAGCGGGATAGACCAGCACCGCATGGGGTTCACCCGACTGTGCAGGCGCACCTCCTTCAGTGGCTCCGGGATAAGCAACGCCAACCCATGGAAACCCCCGACCGCCATCAGATGCCCAATCGCTCGAAACAGTTTCAGGAGCCAGTGACTCCGTTCCGGTAAAGGCGGCGCCAGTTCACCCCAATCCATCTGATCCAGATAGATGCGCCCATGACCCCCATAAAAAAGCACCAGACCCGCGCTATTGATCACGAGGCGCATGCGCGTGAGCCGCCACAGCTGCCACACCGTGCGGAGAAAGCCCGACAGCACCAGGGCGATAAGCAACACCACAACCCAGGCCAGCGTGTCCAACAAAGTGAACTCATGCGAGCGTATAGCTCCTTCCTTGATCAGCACCACACCCCAGAGCAATCCCACAACGAGCAGCCGAATGCCCACCATCCGATAGAACTGCCCCCGCGCAAGGGGACCAATTAAGTAGCCCATGCCTTCCAAGGGATCGCTGCCACAACGCGGGCAGTATATCTCGATAGGGCTGCAACCTGCCCCACAGGTCGTGCAACCAATTTCGTGTACCACATAACCGATTGGCTCCATACCTCTCAATTTCGCAGCCCCCATTCGAGCAGGAGTCTACCTCGATGGTGCGAATCCAAAGCCCGTCTGGGAGGTGCGATATGTCAAGACCAACAGCGGTGACAGTAATTGGTGTGATCGGGATAGTACTCGGCATACTGGGACTGTGCGGCGGTTTATGCGGGCTGGCTGCAGGACCATTAGCTGGCACATTCGCAGAAATGGCGCCGCCAGATGCTCAGAGTCCGCAAATGCAACTACTAAAGGACCCGACCTATATGCGACTGACGGTGCTGCAGTCCCTGGTCGGGGTAGTTCTGGCGATTGCATTATTGGTGAGCGCGATCATGCTCCTTCGAATGTCGCCACTGGGTTACAACTTGATGATAGTCTACAGCGTTATCGCGATTCTGTGGACACTGGTATCGCTGGTGCTCGCCTTTACTGTGATGAACTCCATTCAACAGAGGGTGCTGGGTAGCACCCCAGAGGCAGGTGCAGCGATGGCAGGTGGTCTTATCGGTGGATTTCTTGGGGCAGCCGTCTCGATTATCTACCCGGTGGTGGTGCTGATTGTGCTGACGCGCCCCGCCATCAAGGAGCGGTTCACCACCTGAAGGTAAAATGCACCTATGCGACAGGGATGGTGGCTGCTCCTAACAGGGACGATGGCGATAGCAGGCGCACAGGCAGAGTTTCGTGGGTTCTGGGTCGATGGTTTTAACGAGGGCTTTCACACACCCGAAGAGGTGGATACGCTCTTACGGCGTGTGCGTACAGCCAACATGAATGCCGTCATCGTGCAGATGCGTAAGCGTGGCGATGCGCACTACCTCTCACCCTTCGAACCGTTCGCCACAAACCAGCAGCCCGGCTTCGATGCGCTGGCATATCTTATCGAAAAGGCGCACGGCATGCAGCCCCCCATCGAAGTGCATGTGTGGGTCAACTGCCATCCCATCTGGCCAGGCAATGGTTGGCCAGCAGACCCTAAGCATGTGTTGAACCGCTTCCCTGAGATCCAGACAGAGAACCTTCAGGGCGAGCGCGTCACGGAAGTGGGCTACGGCATGGATTGGGGGCATCCGCTGGCGAACGCCTTTTTCACTCGTGTCGCTCTCGACATCATCCGCCGCTACGACATCGACGGACTGCACTTTGACTACATTCGCTACACGGGCGAGAACTGGGGCTATAATCCGGTGAGTGTGGAACGGTTCAATCGTCGTTACGGGCGTACAGGCAAGCCTGAGCCTACTGATCCGCTCTGGAAGCAGTGGCGGCGCGACCAGGTGACGGCTATCGTGCGCAAGGTCTATGCGAACGCGGCGGCGATCAAGCCCCAAGTCAAAATCAGTGCCGCGCTCATCACCTGGGGCGACGGACCGCGCGACACCGACGACTGGGTGAACCGCAGCGCACACAGCCGTGTGTTTCAAGATTGGCGCGGCTGGCTGGAAGAGGGCATCCTCGATATGGCTATCCCGATGATTTACTACAATCAGGCGAATCCTGAACGCGCCCGCTTCTACCTGAACTGGGTGACCTTCCTGAAAGACCACCAGTACGGTCGGCATGGAGTGGCGGGTATCGGCAATTACCTAAATAGCTGGGAGAACACTTTGCAGCAGATAGAGATTGCGCGCGCACCCTCCCCAAAAGGCAATCGCCTGATGGGGGTGAACTTTTTCTCCTACGCAGCGACCAGCGGTAACGGCACTGAGGGTGGCGCACGCCGTTATGAGGAGGGCTTTTATCAGCTTCTGGGCGAGCGTGCCTTCCCCGAATGGGTTCCCACACCACCGATGGAGTGGAAGCACCACCCGACGCGCGGGCATCTGATGGGCACCGTGCTGAAGGCGCGTGATCTAAGCTGGGTGGATGGTGCAACGGTCGAACTCTATCGGCACGGCACGCGCATACGCCAAATGCAAACGGATGGCACAGGATTTTATGCCTTTGTCCATCTGGAGCCGGGGGTCTACAGTGTGGTGGTGCGGGCGGAGGGGTTGCCTGCCGCGCAGACACAGACCGTGGTCATCACGCCCGGCTTGACCACCGCGCTGCACTGGCTGCTGGGCGAAACCGATGCTTTGCCCCTGCGTCGGCTAAAAAGCCTGAACGACCTGCCCGACGGCACGCGCGTGCTGCTGATGCCCAAGCGCGTGCTGAATGACACCCTCAGCCCTGATCAACCCCTGCAGATTGGTGAACTGCTCGGTGAGCACACCCTCGAAGTACAGCTGCGCGAGCAGGCACTGCCTTGGCTGAGGGAGGATCGAGTGGCGGTGCTGGGCACACTGACCACACGACCTGATGGCAGCCGCATGCTGACCGACGCCGTGGCCCAGTGGCTGGGCGTGTTATAGGAAGAACGGGAGCGAGCCTCCCAGTGTGTAGGGGGCAGATCTGTGTGCAAAATTTTCTTTTCCGGGGTAGCCCAAAAACCAAAAAGGAGGACGGGGCTCCCAGCGAGCCGAAAGAACATCCTTCAACGGCTCGGCAGGAAGTTTCCCGCCAGGTCGTGGGGTAAAATAAGCATGGAGGTGCGCGATGCGGATTGAACTGCTTTACTATCCGGAGTGCCCCTCCCACGAGCGGGCACTGGAACTGTTGCAAGAGGCGCTGCGAATGGAAGGCATTGACGCGCCCGTTGAGATTATCCGCATCGACACGCAGGCACAGGCGGAAGCCCATCGCTTCATCGGCTCGCCCACGATCCGGATTGAGGGCATCGAGGTCGATCCCCATCCCGAACTGCCATACCGCCTGACCTGCCGCACTTTCATCCACGAAGACGGTCGCTTGTCGCCCTTGCCTTCGCTCACGATGATTCGGCAGGCGATCCGTCAGGCGAAGGAGGTGAGCAACGATGGCACTTGAGATCGGTCATTCGGCTTATGACTTCTCGCTGCCAGGTGTCGATGGCAAGACCTACTCGCTGAAGGATTTCGCGGATAAGCCGGTGCTGGTGCTCTTCTTCTGGTGCAATCACTGCCCCTATGTGAAGGCGTATGAAGATCGGGTGATTGCGCTGGCGAAAGAGTTTGGTGACCGTGTGGCGTTCGTCGCCATCAATTCGAACGATCCGACTCAGTATCCCGAGGACAGCTTCGAGAAGATGAAGGAGCGTGCCCAGGAAAAGGGCTATCCCTTCCCCTACCTGTTCGACGAGACGCAGAGCGTGGCGCATGCCTATCAAGCGACGCGCACACCCGAGTTCTTTGTGTTCGACGAGGAGCGTGAGCTGAAATATCACGGTCGATTCGACGATAACTGGGAACACCCTGATCAAGTGAAGCAGGAGTTCGTGCGAGATGCGATTATTGCCCTGCTAAACAACGAGGTGCCTCATTACTCCCAGACACCGCCTATCGGCTGCACGATCAAGTGGAAACAATAGGCGGATAAAGCATCTCCAGAAACCCTCTCCTTTAGGTTCCCCCTTGCCCACAAGGGGGAACTGCTTGTTTACCCTCTCTCGTCGCGCGGGACGAAATCTCCCTCTGACCTACATGGGTGCCCTCATGGTTTATCGCCACCACCACCTCTATCCCTCTACCACCTAACAAGTGTACCCGACTCCGCTGCACGCTGCGACAAACCCCATTGGCAAAGGTATAATCTTTGCGGAGGTAACCAATGAAAACCGAGATCGAACTGACACCCACGCAGTGGCAGCAACTGAGCCAACTGGCACAGCAGCAACAGAAAAGCGTCGCCGAACTCATCGCGGAGGCGATTGAGCGATTGCTACAAACGCCATCCACCGATGCGTGGGAGGAACGCAAACAGCGCGCTCTATCGGTTGTGGGACGCTTTCCAGCAGAACCCGACTTGGCACAACGGCACGATGTCTACTTTGCCGAAGAGCCATGAGCGTCTATATAGACACTTCCGCATTTCTGGCGGGGCTCAATCCTAGTGTCTCGCGTGTCATCTCGCATAATCACCGTTGCAGCCCTTCCACCGCTAACCAATCCGCCATCTCCAACCCCTCCCTCCGACTAAAATGACGCACATTATGGTTAATCACTACTAACCCGTGTGCCCGCGCTGTCCCCGCTATCCGCACAACCGCCTCCTCTATTGGTTGTCCCGCCTGACGCAATACCGTGCTAATCCCAGCCGCCTCTTGCACTGACCATGTCTTTCTGAGCGACACGGTCACCGGAACGGTTTGTGTCCACTATCGCCTCCTTCATCCCCGCTAAAATCATTCATTATTATGCGTGCTGACAGCCCTCCTATAACCTGTAAGCCTACAGCCATCACAGTACCATGCGCTATGGTTAGCCAACCCAGCGAAATCCCGCAAAGCTTGTTGAGCAAGATGACCATGAGTAGATAGAGAGGAACCGCAAAATCCAAGATGGCTCGCCACCAGAAATAGGGATGTTGCAGCGAACGCCGCAGTCGATAATCTTTCCATCCCGCTACTAACCAGAATAGGCTAAATAGTATTGCACCGATCACGGTCTGTCGCGCGCAGAACTCAATCATCTGGTCCAGAGACCCAATCCAGCTCACCTACCACACCTCCTAATTCTCCACATAAAGCCAATAGAGCTCTACCTAATAAGTGTACCCAAAAACGATTGCTCCCGCCTAATCCTGTTCCACACTGCCCACATCCTGCCCAACCCAAGATATGCCCAGCACAATCACCAACGCTTGCTCGATGGCACGCATGAACGCCTCCTCTAAACGCCCCAGCCGACCCACTAAACGCCCTACCGACACCGAACGCACCTGAAAAGTATCGGCACACGACACCTTCTCCAAACCGTTGGTTACGCTCGGCTCCACCCGCACCATCCACGGCGCTTGTGCATAGCGCTCTTTCCATTCGGTTAGGGGAACAACAATACGCAAGGGAAGAATACCCATCTCGTCCACACTGACAATCACCGCAGGACGGGTCTTTTGAATCTCCGCACCGAGGGTGGGATCCAGATTGACCCACCAGATCTCGCCTCTATTCATGCCATGCGTCTCCCTCCAGTGCGCGAAAGGCGGTCAATTCAGGGTCGTGGAGGTAGTCTTCTCGGAGGTTCTGTGCGGCTTGCTGCAGACGCTTTGTGAGGGGAACTTTCTGCTTAGGAGGCGGCAGCTGCAGTTCCACCTCTACCGCCGTGCCATCGGGCAGGTGGGGGTCTTCCTCCAGTTCAATTGTGCGTCCGCGTATCACACCGCGCAGGCTCATACCCACTTCACCCCAAAAAGAGCATACCTTATGTCCCTTGTACAATCACTCTCTAAGCGTCAACTGCTGCGACAACTGCTCCTGCAGTGGTTCTTGTACCAAGCGCATTCTACAACAACTCCAGAAAATCCTCCACACTCAAACCTGCCTGCTTGAGAATATGCGATAAAGTAGAACGCTTCACAGGGCGATGCGCCGGTACTGTCAAGCGCAAGACCTCTTCACCGACTTGCTTCTCCAACCGAATATGGCTGCCTCGCTGTCGCACGACCCGCCATCCAACACGCTCTAAAGCCTTTATAATCTCCGTGTAAGGCAAGCTAGGCACTTTGCTCATACCGCCACTTCCAAGATAAGTTGCCCTGGTTGCTGCTGCGGCTCATGTATGGGTTCCAAGTAGAGTTCGATCGCTTCACGGATATTCTGCAGCGCTTGCTCTATCGTGTCGCCCTCGCTGATGCAGCCAGGTAGGGCAGGCACATAGGCGGTATAGCCTCCGTCCTCGCTTGGTTCCAGTACCACCTTGAAAGTCATTCCGTTCACCTCTCAAATCCATTATACCACGACAACGGCCGAGGGCTTTATCTACACAACGGTTCATGTCAGGTTTATCGGGTTGTATTAACTAGTGTACGAATTTATTTCATATTTTTATATTTATACGCAATTTCGGTAAAGAATAGGTCAAAAGTAATGATAAATGATATGATAAAAATATTTATATTATTAATAATGTAATGTAATATTAAATAAATTATCCAAGAATAAAGAACTATCCTTATTGCTTTATAAGACCAGTGTGCCTTAGGTACGCTCCCATGACGAGCTATAGCACAAAGTTTAGCTATCATCAACGCTATCATACCAATAATAATCATTAAACAACCGATTATCATTTTCAAAAATCCCAACAACATTAGTATAATGCCAAGAATCCTTGCCATATGCCACCCCTTAAAACGATCCTCGCCATTCCTCCAGTATGTAAACTCCTTCATCGGCAGCATCGGCAACACCTAAAAGAAAACGACCTATAGTTTGTAGTGCAACTCCCATAGCCACCTTGCGTGCACCTGAAACAGATAACTGATTTGCGAATGCTGCTATAGCGGGTGTGAGCCCCTCGTTCAAAGAAGCTAATGCTATTAAATCTATAGCTAGCTGGATATCCTGATATCCACTCCTAATCCAGTTGTTTCCTAAACGAATCAAAAACATACCAAAGGATTGCAAACCTTTCTTTATGATATAGTCATAGAACATATCAAGAACTTTAGAACCTACCTTAACACCAATGACCAACCCAATCCATGAGAGGATATCCTGTATGGTAAATTGTCCATTTTCATCCACCTTCGCCACGGGGTTCCCATCCGCGTACAGATACCAGTTCACGCCATCCCGCGCAGGGTCTTCGCTGAGAAACCGCCCCGTCGCAGGCTCATAATAACGCGCTCGCATATAGACTAAACCCGTCTCATCCTCTGGATGACCCAAGTTCGCACAGTAGCCACGCCCTACGCCCAAAACACCCTGCAACTCGCCCCATACCCCACGAAACTGCCAGCCAGACAAGGTGTAATCAGGCGACATCGTCCGCACCAAGTTGCCGTGCCCATCATACAGCAACCACCTCAAGCTCACCGCATTGCCCCGCACATGGTCTATCGCCACCACTGCCTCTATCCCTCTACCACCTAACAAGTGTACCCGACTCCGCTGCAATACCCCATCCTCATACTCCTGCTCGCACACAGGCATCTGACCATCATACAAATAGTCTACCTCGTGCCCAATATAGACAGGCTTCGCCTCCTCCAACTGCATCGGAAAGATGATGCAGGATGAGGCACGCCATATCGCCTTTGGGGTGTACCTGCTCTCACGCTTGATTGTAGAGCATGGTGATGCCGTATGGGAGGCGATCCAGAACAAGATGAACGAGCCGTTGCCTTATGCGCCTGGCGTGGTGCAGGAGAGCTTTGAGCCGTACAAGCCGAACATGCCGTTCTGGCTGCAGAAGGAGGAGTTTGTGCAGTACGCGATGGAGCAGTGCATTCGGCGCGAGCGTCTGCTTGCACACGCCCGCCGCCTGACGCTGGAGCAGCTCTATCAGGAGACGGGCGCCGCCAAAGCCGAAGCTGCTGAGCTGACCCGCGCGATGGTGCAGGGGTACCAGGGGAACCTGTGCCTACATCATTCGTTCTCCTTGGTGGGGGGTTCCCCTCAAGGAGGACGGAACTATGAATCGCTTTCTGAAATGGGCTGGTTTGGCGGTTGCATTGTGGTTAACGGTGTCTCCCGGATGGAGTGATAGCGCCGATGTGATGCACCTGACCGATGAACCCGGCAACTGGTTTCGCAGCGAGCGCACCGGCGCGCCTGTCACGATTGTTGATCCCGGCGATCGCGTGGATTTCGTAATCAGCAACTGCTGTACCAACACGCGCCACACGGTCACCCTGCTGATTAAACCGCCCGATTCTCGCGTCGCGATGGACCAGGACCATCCGCAGAATGGGCAGCTCTCAGTGGAGTTCGATGTGCCCGGTGTTTATGTATTCGTGTGCAAGGTGCACCCCTATATGACAGGGGTGGTCGCTGTGCGCAATGCGCAAGGCGAGATTCCACCGGTATCGGCGGATGCGCTGCCGTTCCTGCGTCATCTGGGGCTCGATTCGCTCTCCGCGCTCGCCGTGCTTTCCGTGCTGACCACTGTTGCGCCGACTGACGAGGCGAAAGCGGCGAAGTGGGACCTGCGCGATGCTTCAGCGGAGCATCGCCCCGCGGTGCCCGGCATCGGCGAGGTCTGGATTAACACCCAGTTCGAGCGCGTGCCCGGTCAGACAGACGAGCGTGGTGTGCCCAAGCCGGGCACCATCACTGTGCTGGACGCGGCCACCTTCCGCGTGGAGCGCGAAATCAACGGTCTAAGCGCAGGCGGCAGATGGAACAACCCACACAATATGTGGGCGGACTTCACGCTCAGCACTATCTATAACTCGAACTGGTTCGGCAAGTGGATCAACAAGATTGACCGTGCCAGCGGAGCTATCCTCGATTCGATCACGGTGGGCGAGGCGCCCACTCATATCATCACCATCCCCACGCGCGATTCACCCCAGCGCGGTTGGCTGGTGGTCCCGCTCAGCGCTGAGAACAACCTGGTCAAGGTTGCCGATGTGGGTGAGCGACTGCACATTATGGAGAGCGACCCCAGCGGCGAAGGCAGGAACCATCCACACGGACACTGGCTCACCTGCGGCAGCGGCAGGCGCACCATCGTGCCCAATGTGTTCAAAGGGTTCGGCGTGGCAGGCTCGATCAGCATCGTCGACACGCTAAGCGGGGAGGTGCTGCGCGAGTTCACCTATGATCCCGCTGACCCGCTGCGCGCCGCACTGTTAATGCCCATTGCCGCTGGCGAGTGCCATGTGAATGGCGTGCATAAAGCCTATGTGGCGAATGTGGTCTCCGGCATGGTGACGGTGATCGATGTGGACAACATGCGCTTGCTGAAGAATATCCCGGTGACACTCACGCCCGATGGACGCACAGGCTTTGACCTGTCCCACACGCTACAGGTGCCCATCCAGACCCCGGTCAGCCCGGACGAGCGGTTCGTCGTGTGCGCCGTGCTTTCGCTAACCACCATCGCGCGAGAGCGCACAGGCAGCGCGGACCATGTGGCGGTGATCGACACGCACACTGACGAAGTGGTCGCCTTTCTGGGCACGCCGCGCGGCACGCATGGGGTGAACTGGGGCGCGAAGCTGGGTGGTGGCTACTACGCCTATGTGACCAATCAGCACGCGAATGTGTTGAGCATCGTGGACCCTGACCCGAACGGCGACGGCGACGCCCATGACGCCGCGGTAGTGGGTACTATCTTGTTAGCGAATGGCAGTCCCGGCGCGGGCGCAACCGACGGCACGGGCGGGCAGGGTGTCAAACCGCTGCCAATGGTGCATGACGGCTGGATCCAGCCAACAGTCGCGCTCGCAGGCACTGGTCTGCTCTCCCACGAAGTCGAAGGCTGGATTGCGCAGCTCACACCCGAACAGCGCAGCCCGCTGCATGGCGATGTCACACGCGATGGCTGCGTGAACGACAGGGACCTTCTGCGCGTGCTGTTCGCCTTCGGCCAGACGGGCACGAACCTACCCGAGGACCTCGATCATAGCGGCATGGTGGACGATGCCGACCTGCTGGAGGTGCTATTCAACTTCGGTAGCGGCTGCTGAGCCACATCAGGTATGATAGGCGTACATGTTGTAATAAAAAGGTTTACAAAGTCGGGGGAGAGATGTGGATAGGACACATTATTGCACTCCATCCGACTTTGTAAACTGTTAAAGGGGGCATCTGCCGAACCTTCGGAGATTCTTGGGCAGACACGGAGGCCTGCCCCTACACGCCAGGAGGCTCGCCCTCCAGTTGGGGCGATGGGTGAGCAGCAAGTGGCGAGTGGTGAGCGGACCTTTCGCACGCCCTCAGTGGGGTGGTAAATTTCTTTTTTTTTTCGAGGGCGAAAAGGGGAATTTAGATGAGTTTTCCCGGATTTTTTTCGGTCTCCACCAGCGCGGCTTAGGCTATAATATGTTTGCAGGGCTTGAAACGCTTCAAGCCACGAGGAGGTCCAAATGAAAGGATTGATGGTTCTGCTGACAAGCACGGTGATGAGCCTGATTATCTGGGCGGATGAGCATGCGCATCTGCCCATTTATCTGGACCACCCTGCAGGACAGTGGGACGACTGGTCATGGGCGACCCGCGATATGCGCAACACCAGTCCCGTGCGCTCCTATCAATATTCCATTCGTGTGAACCTGCTGCCTTGGACCGCGGTGCGCTTTCATCATGGTTGGGGGGTTGAAACCACGGGCTTCAGTCATCTGGAGTTCTGGGTGCATGGTGGTTCAACGGGGGGACAGCAATTTTCGGTTATGGCGGCGGTCAACGGCAGTGACCGAACCCCTGTGCCCATCACGAACTATGTGAGCATTCCTGCCAATCAGTGGGTGCGGGTGCAGGTGCCGTTGAGCGATTTGGGCGTGGCGCAGGGCGTCCGCTTGACGGACATCTATTTCATCGAACGGCGCGGGCAAATAGTGCCAACTTTCTATCTGGACGATATTCGCTTGATTCGCGGTTCGGTGCCCAGCTCAGCCACTATCACCGCCGACATGAATCAGCCCTTCCGAACCCTGACATCACTCCATTTCGGCATTAATGTTGCCACCTGGGATTGGAACCTCACTCTTAGCAGCACAGTGAGCATGATGAAGCGCGCGGGGTTCCTCGCGCTGCGCTTTCCGGGCGGCTCCACCAGCGACGAGTACGACTGGGCGAATAACCGCAATCGTCGCACGGGCACGACTTACGGCACGAACACCGACCAGTTCCTCAGTGTGGCGAACCAGCTGGGTGCGGAGAAGATTATCACGGTGAACTACGGTTCCGGCACGCCTCAGGAGGCGCGCGACTGGGTGCAGTATGCTAATATCACGCGCGGGGGCAATGTGCGCTACTGGATTATCGGTAATGAATGCTATGGCAGCTGGGAATATGACACGCATCTCTTGCCGCATGATGCTTCCACCTATGCCCAGTTCGCCCGCGATGCCATCCAGCTGATGAAGGCGGTGGATCCCACTATCAAGGTTGGCGTGGTGGGCACATGGAGTGAGACAGACTTCCCGCAGCGCATCAGCGTGACGAATCCGCGTACGGGGCAAACGGTCAATGGCTGGTCGGCAGTGCTGCTCAAAACATTGCGCGATTTGAATGTCACGCCAGATTTCTATGATCTTCACTACTATCCGCAAAATCCGGGGCGCGAGGATGATGCCAACCTGCTTTACTCCACGCGCGACTGGACGGAGATTCTGAATCGGACGCGCCAGCTGCTGCGCGACTATTTGGGTGCGGCGGGCGACAATGTGGCGATTCTGGTGACGGAGAATAATGCCGTCTCTTCCAATCCGGGCAAACAGACGACCAATTTGATTAACGCGCTTTACCTTGCCGATTCGTGGGGGCAGGCGTGTGTGCAGGGTGCTGCCGCGTTTATGTGGTGGGATTTGCACAATAGTACCGACACCGCGAACAACAACAGCCCTACGCTGTATGGCTGGCGCAACTGGGGCGATTATGGCGTGCTGTCGGCAGGCTCCTCGGGAGGCGTGGGCGATCCGCTCAACACGCCCTATCCGACCTTCCATGCGTTTGATCTCTTGCGTCGCTTCGCCTCACCCGGCGATACATTGGTGCGCACGACCAGCACGCATCCCCTGATCAGTGTCTACGCGGTGAAGCGTGCAGATAACGGGTATCCGCGCCTGTTGCTCATTAATAAGGCACGCTCGCTGACCATTAGCACCCAGATCGAGCTGCGCAACACATCTCCTGTTAGCCGAGCGATTCTGCACCAGTATGGCATCTCACACGACCAGCAGCGTAAGTCGCCCACCACGCGCCAGATTCAGGTGCGCGGCAACTTAGTGCGCCTGATGCTGCCGCCCCTCTCGATTACGGTGATAGAGGCGACGCGCTAAAAAGTGCGCTTCAGTTCCAGCACGAGCCGTGGCTGGTCGCGGCGGATGCTGGGGTCCGCGCGATGCTCATAGTGTGTCCACTGGATGCCCAGCATCAGATAGTGGTCAGCGTTCAGTTTGTGTTCGGTGGAGAGGTAGAAGGTATGGGCGGTAGTCTTGCGTCCACCGAACAGCTCCGAATCGACGCGATAGCCCACAGCATAGTTCACCCCGTCCGATTGATTGCCTGTGAGGCTCAGCCCGCCGCGGCGCACACGCCGACCCTGCTGCTCGTTCCACTCGATGCGATAATCCCCTTTGAGGACAACCTGCGGCTTGAGTGTCCACTCCAGCGTCCAGTTGGAAAAGCCCGTCGGCTGCAGGATTGACCCCAGCACTACATTGGGGTTGCCCTGCTCTGGATGAGTCTGAAAATCGTGTACGATGCTCAGCTTCTGGCTCAGCTTATATTCCAGATGGTACTGGCGGATGAGGAACAGGCGTCCATCCTGATAGGTGCGCACTTTATAGAGCAGTGAGTAGCGCAGGGGCGAGTCGGTGCTTGGTGATTCGATCTGGTAGTAGCGGTCGATGGCGCGCCCTTGACCGGGCACATAGATGCCCACATAGCCGCCCTTGAGCGCGTGTCCGAAGGCGGTCGCCTGCATGGTGAAGTGTTTGTTCTCTTGTTGCCAAAGCCCGCGGTCGGCTAACGCGCCATAGCGGAAATCGAACTGCAGATTTTTGAACATCAGCCAATCGAAGGGGCGTGCGCTCTGAATGACGACTTGGCTTTGTGCTTTGGTCTGTGTGCGGTCGATGCGCCACTCTTGGTAGGTTCCCCCGATGGAAAGCACGCCCCACACCGACTGGGTGAGTCCAGCGGAGAGGGTGCGCGTGCCGTTCGCGCCCTCTTTCGCGGTGCGTGATTCGGCGAAGGTGAGCGTCGTGCCGTTTCGGATCTGGTACTCCAGCCCGATTTGCTGTCCGCTCTCGTCGGGTGCGCCCTCGCGTTGCGCGTCGGCATGGGCAAAGGTAAGCTTCAAGCGGTTGCTCAGTGCGTAGCCTGCCTGATAGAAGCGGAACCGCTCGCTGACCGTGCCCACCGCGCGTGTATTGCGCTCTTCCACCGCAAAATTGAACCCGCCCAGCGCCCGGCTCTGGAAGCGATAGTAATCGGTGTACTGATAAAGTGGGTTCGCCACAGTGCCGCCGATCTGCCTGCGTTCCTGATAGGCGTTCAGTGTCCCGAAGCCGAGCAGATACTGCAGGTCATTACGCTCATACTCATCGTGATAGAGGCTGTTGGCAAGTTGTTGCGAGCGGTATTCCTCTTGGTGGCGTCCCAAAGTGAGGTTGCGGATGGGCTGCCACACCAAGCGTGTGCGCTGACGACGGTTACCTATCTGCTCAAGGGGGTTGCTCGCGTCGAACAGGAAGCTCTCGATCTGCAGGGTGCGCGCGGGTTTGAAGCTCAGACTCCAGTCATGCTGGTCAAATCCACGCAGCTGAGCGAACAGGTCGCGTTCGGGGTCAGCCAGGTCCTGTGCGCGGGCAAAGTCGGCATCCACGCGACGGCGGTTGTAGGCAAGCTCGAGTTGCGGATGCATCAGGCGCGCGCTCCAGCGCTGCAGCCCCGCACCAATCGCCTGGGCGTGCATTTGCGCGACCGCCAGCCCCAGCCGCGGGGTGATGAGGGCAGCATCCCAATCGGAACGGCGGATGCCCTGCTCGTTGTGGAATAGGAGCTGCTCCACGGGTGCCAGGTCGCGCAGGCGACCGAATTGGGGTGAAATCCCGCGCTCGGCAATGCGCACCTGCAGCATGGGTGTTTTGAGCTGATAGAGAACGCCTGTGATGCTGCCTTGACCCGTCCGATCGGCAATCTCGTATCGCTTGACCTGGAGGGTAAGGTCTTTTGCCGGCTGAATCTCGGCACGCTGGAAGGTGCGCTCCAATCCGACCTCCTTGAGCGATTGTTGCACCTCCTCTGGTTTCAGTGGCTGGGTGTTGGCGGGGTCATGGAACTGGCGTGTCTCCTGTGCCATCTGCTGCAGCTCCTGTGGGGCAAGGCTCTGTAAACGCCCGAACTGGGGGTCTACCGCGCGATGGACATGCTCTACCTTGACGGTGGCGGTTTGCACTTTTAGGCGCTGCCACTCCATTTCGCCTGTAGCGGAGCGGATATTCGTCTCGGAAAAAGAAAGTTTTTGCAGCCCCTGGGGAATGAGCTGGACGGTGGTGACTTCGCGTTTCAGCCCTGCCTCGCGTGCCCACTCCCCTTTCTCGGCGTCGCCCAGGTCGCCAAACCGTTTGAAATCTGTGCCGATGTCCTGCTCCAGCCGATTCACCTTAAGCCAAGGCAGGTCCAGCCCATAGAGGATGCGCTCGATGCGCCCAGTGCCTTCGGTCAGGGTCAGACCGACGAAGTTAAAGGTGTGATTGGGAGCAAGTTGCAGGCTGCCGCTCAAGCTCTCGCGTGTGATGCCCCGTTCGCGTTGCCAGTGGGGTGCCTCGGGGTCGGCAAGGTCTTTATAGCGTTCAAACTCCATTCCGGGCTCGCGCCGACTCCACTGCAGATTCAGCCAGTGGCTTTGGAACCTCAGGGCGCGCTGCACAATATCGCTTTTGCCATCATGGATACGCAGGTGGGTCAGTTCCACACCTGCATCACGAAAGAGCGAAAGCCCAACGGTATAGTCCAATCGCTTAAGCCCTTTTTGCTTCTCCCAAAGTTGCAGCTGGTTCGCGTCGAGTCCAGGGCGGATGCCCAGCGTTTTCTGTGCGCTGAACCCGCGCCCGATGTCCTGATAGGTGGCTTTGAGACGCAGCCCGCCTGTCTGCATCTGAAGGGTTTGATAGATGAACTGGCTCTGTTCGGAAGAGGGTTCTGTCGGGGAAGGTGGGCTTGGCGCACGGTTTAGCGGGTCATCATTCGCCATCTTCTGGCGCAGGTGGACGAAGAAGTAGCCCTCCAGCGAGGTGCTATTGCCGAAGCGTAAAGCGTTCTGCAGTCCGTATGCACTGAGGCGATAGGCGGTTCCGTTTGGGGCGGTCTCTGCCCTATCGGGCGCGAACAACACGCTCAAGCTGCTTTGCCCCAGCGAAAGGGCAAAAATGGGCAGCGCGCTGACCGGCTCTCCGCGTTGCCCTTGCGGGTTATATCGGTAGTAGACCTGAATCGAGGAGAGGCGACGGACAGGCGCGGCGAAGGCGAGGCTACCACTATTGTAATCGATCCAATAGTCGGCACCGCGCGTCAGGCGTTTGCCGTCTACATACACGCTTTCGGAGTTCGGGACGACAGGCGCGTAGCGCAACAGGTAGCCGCCACGGGTGCCATTGCCCGGCAGCAGGTCTGCAGCGGGCTGACCAACAAGAGAAGACGCGGCGGGCGCAGAGGCCTTCACATCGGAAAAGGAAGTGTTGCCTGCCACTCCACTAAGGGGCAGCAGGTGTCCAGGGATATCCTGCGCCCATATCCGCGGCGCAAGCCCTATCAGTACAGCACCAAGCCACCACCCTTTAAACACGCAGCCTCACTTCCTTTTAGGCAGTCAAGTGGTTCCGACCGCCGGATAGGCTCGACAAACTACCGACAAACTACTTGATATTCCATGAAAAAATGGGCACGAAGAATCGCAAATCATGCGGACCGCGCACCACTTGCCTCAAACGCATACGGTTCTCTTGTCGCAGCTGTCGATGGAACTGTTCCGACCATTGGGTCAAGGCAGTGGGTTCGCTGCTGTTCAATGGACTGTTCGTTGCACTCAGCTGCTCAGGTGGATTAGAAGCGGTCTCGGTGGTGGTCGCTTCTGTTTGGACGGGCAGGTCTGCTACCTCCGTAAGGAGCGGTGGGGTAGGGGGTTGGCTGCTCGTGAGAGCGATTTTCTGCGGGGTGGGCAATACGGCTGACTCGCTGGGATGCGAAACAGCCTGAGGGGCTGGTGCGCGCGTGCTGACGACCCAGCGTGGCGACGGCTCACGCCAGCGTGGTGAGGAAGCCGGTTGTACCACAATCACCACGCGCGTATCCGAATCGGCAGGGAGCATTTCAGCAGGAAGCCTCTCGGACGGACTCGATGAGCCAGATGAATCGGGCCCACTATACGGAGTGGACACATGGAACGAAGTGGGTGCAGGTTGAGTAGCAACAGGCGTCGGCACCGAGGACGAACGGGGTAGCGTCCACCATGCTAAGAACAGCCCCACCCCCAGCGCAGGCGCCAGCTGCCACCAGCCCAGACGCAATCGCTGCACGAAACTGGGTTTGCGCGTCGTGCCCGCAAAGATGCGCGCCCGCAAATCGGCAGGTGGTAGTTCACGCGGCAGGCGTCGAATGCTCTGACCCACCTCGCGCCAAAGCATTACCGCCTCCCGACATGCCTCACAACGCGATAGATGCGCCGCCACCGCGTTCTCGTCGAACGGGTTCAGCAAACCGTCCACATATAAACTCAACCGCTCTTCCCAGTCTGCACAGATCGGTTTCATCGCCTCCGCTCTCACCTCGATAGTTCTTAGACGACGCTCCTCTTTACATGTACCGCATTCGTGCCCCGAACACCTTCTTCGGAAACGATTCCCTCGCACCCAAATCCACGCACTTCTTGGTGTGGGTGAGACTGGCATATGTAGATTTGCAGCCAGTTGAAGGTAATCAAAAGGTAATCAATAGGCTATCCGAACCGCCCGCGGATGTAGTCCTCGGTCTCGCGCTTATCGGGCACGGTAAAGATTTTCTCGGTGGTGTTGAACTCGTGCAAGACGCCGTTTAGGAAGAAGCCCGTGTAGTCCGAGATTCGTGCAGCTTGCTGCATGCCGTGTGTGACGATGACGATGGTGTAGTCCGATTTGAGTTCGGTGAGCAGCTCTTCGATGTAAAAGGTGGCAGTAGGGTCCAGAGCGGAAGTCGGCTCGTCCATCAGAATCACTTCAGGGTTCACCGCCAACACACGCGCGATGCAAAGCCGCTGCTGCTGCCCGCCCGAAAGCGCGAGTCCTGACTGGCGCAGTTTGTCTTTCACCTCGTTCCAGAGGGCAGCACGCTTCAGGCTCTGCTCCACAATCTCATCCAGCACGCGCCGGTCCCGAATGCCATGCATGCGTGGTCCGTAGGCAACATTATCGTAGATGCTCATCGGGAAGGGGTTCGGTTTCTGGAACACCATGCCCACCCGCTTACGCAGGTCAACCACATCCACATCGGGATCGTAGATGTTCTTGCCGTCCAGAAGGACCTCGCCCGTGATCCGCGCCCCTTCAATCAGATCGTTCATACGGTTGAGACAGCGCAGGAAGGTACTTTTACCACAGCCTGAGGGACCTATCAGGGCAGTGATGCTGTTGGTTTTGATTTCGATATCTACATTTTTGAGAGCGTGGAAGCTGCCATAGTAGACATTGAGCCCCCGCGTAATAATCCGTGCAGGCGGCTCTGGCGTTGCCTCATGCTCCATTGACAACAGCTCTACACCGACTCTATCCACCACCCAAAGAAGATACCCGATAGGTGTTAAGAAGAGGTTAAGACAACCCCAAGAAGGCGGCATATAAAGATGTGAGGTAGGCTACAGTATAGAAACAAAAAAATGCCCGAGCCGAGCGGTCTGCCCTTTTCGGTTCCGCTCTGCAAACCACCGCCCTGAGGGCTCGGCGCCTCGACCGACATTGCTGCCGATCCAGAGGCTACCGCCACTCCGCGAGTGAGCAGTCTGCTTCAAGCGGTTCCTATCGGCTGCCCGCGCCTTGCCTTATGCTGGGGCACAGGCTTTGGCACGTTACTCCTTGCTTGGTCCGTATCCTTTGCCGATCGCCGGCGCAACCGGCGCGGGATACTTCCTTGCAAGGCTCCCCACCGCAGGGACACCTGCCTCAGCTCGGGCTGGAGTCACCAGGTTTCCCCAATGACCATCTCTATTATGGCACATCCATGACGCCTTTGTCAAGGGCCAAGGGGGGAATTTGCCCCTTTTCGAGGGGGAATCTGGGGTTTTTCGGGGGAATTTGCGGGATTTTTTTCGGAGGGATGGGGTACACTCTGGGTGATGGCGAACCTGGGCAAAGCGGTGCGTCGAGCAGTCTATCCGGGCAGTTTCGACCCACCAACGATGGGGCATGTGGATGTGATCGCGCGAGCGGCGCGACTGTTTGATGAGCTGATTGTCGCCGTCGCGGTCAACGCCGAAAAGAAGCCCCTCTTCAGCTTGCAGGAGCGTGTGGAGATGATGCAGGAATGTTGCCGCTCCATGCCGAATGTGCGCGTGATGCCACTGGAGGGACTGCTGGCACGTTTTGCGCAGGAGGTGGGCGCGTGCGCTATCGTGCGTGGGTTGCGTGCGGTGTCGGACTTCGAATATGAGTTTCAGATGGCGAGCATGAATCATCAACTCGCCCCCGCAGTGGACACCTGCTTTTTGATGACCCATCAGCAGTACGCTTTCCTGTCGTCATCGATAGTGAAAGAGGTGGCACGGCTGGGGGGTGATGTGAGCCAGCTGGTACCCCCTAATGTGCATCGCCGCCTGCAACAAAAATTCGCCGTGCCCACGGCAGGAGAAAATAGATAAAGGGCGAACCCCTAAAGGGTGGCGGAGGACTGGGCGATGATCAACACGGATGTCTTGACCATTCGGCGATGGCTGCGACAACTCGATGATCTGCTCGAAAAGAGCCGAAGCTTCGGACCCATCGTGTTCGGGCTGAACAAAAGCGAATGTTTGAACCTGGTGCAGCAGATTCTGGCGAACCTGCCTTCCGACCTGGATAAGGCGGAGCGGGTACTGCGCGAATCGGAGCGGCTGGTGGGCGGCGCGCAGATGGAGGCGCGCATGACACTGGAGCAGGCGCAGCAAGAGGCGCAACGCATCCTCGATCAAGCGCGGCGGGAAGCGGAAGCGATTCTGGAGCGCGCCCGCGCCGAGCAAGAGCGTATGCTCGCCCAAACGGAGGTTTATCAGCTGGCAGAAGCGCAGGCGCGCGAAATCGTCGAAGTCGCCCGCAAAAAAGCACAGCAAATCGAACGAGGTGCCGACGAGTACGCCTACGAAATCCTCACTCAGCTGGAAGGCACACTCGCCAAATTCATGAGCACCATCCAGAACGGCAAGGTCTATCTGGAAGACCATCTCAATCAGCGTGTGGGCGCACGACGATAACTCAGCCCAACAGGTATAATCTGCCTGCTATGGAGTGGCGGGCAAAATGGATCTGGTCGCCGGGCGAAGAAGCCCCGCGCAACTTCTACTGGTGCGTGCGCAAGGAGTTCGAACTGCCCAAACGCTTCGAGCGAGTGGAAATCGCTCTGAGCGCGGATACGCGCTATACGCTCTGGTTCAACGGCACCCTCATCGGGCATGGACCCATTCGCGCCTTCCACGGACACTGGTACTACGACCTGTATGATGTCACCGAGTGGGCGCAACCGGGGCTGAACGCCATCGCGATTCTGGTCCACCACTACGGGATCGCCACTTTCCAGTACGATTTTGTGCGTGGCAAAGGGCGTGGAGGGCTGATCGCGCAGGTGGCATGCGACGGGCGTATCATCGCCGCCTCTGACCAGAGCTGGCTGAATGTGCCTCATCCAGCATTCGAACGCCAGACGGTGCGTATGTCGTGCCAGCTCGGGTTTGCCGAACATTACGATGCCCGCCGCTCGATCGGGGACTGGACACAACCGCGCTTCGACGATTATGAATGGAACGAGGCTGTGGAGATTGGCGACGCCGGATGTGCACCGTGGGGTGAATTGCATCCGCGCCCTATTCCATTCCTCACCAGTGAGCCAGTTTACCCCAAGCGGCTGATGCATGCGCGGGTAGTGCGCCCACCCACCAGTGCATGGGCGTTTGACCTGAAGCCGACCCTCCGTCCAGATGACCTCACTGCCAACCCATGCACCCTTGTTGGGCTGATTGCTACCGAGTTGCGCTTGAACCAAGCTGCGCCCGTTACCATCAGCAGCGTGCACCATGGACTACGCGATGGCGATGTGCGTGTCGATGGCAAAGCGGTGCCCGTGCAGAACGGTGCCGCCACGGTGGAACTCGCCCCAGGCAGCCACTTGCTCTGCATCAATGTCTCGCGCTGGTATCACGACTGGTACTTCTACCCTGTGCTGGATTGCCCCCCCGGAACAGCGGTGCAGTTGGTGAATCCTTTGCTGGAGCACGCGGACTATCCATGGATCATTCTGGGTCCGTTCGAGAGCGAGAGCCATCCCGATTTTCAGGCGGCGTTCGCCCTCGAGAGCGCCTCTGCGATTCGCCACTTGCCAGTTGCTATCCGCCACTCCCTGGACCCTCTGCACACGGCGAAGGCGAATGTGTTCGCGCTGACCACACGCGCCCAGCCGCTGCCCGAGCGACCCCATATCGAGCGACCCGAGGGTTGCCTGAACGCCGTGGATGACGAGACCATTCTCTATCCATCCACCACGGGCGATCTGGAACTCTGGTTCGATTTCGGGCGCGAGATAGTGGGTTATGTGGAGATCGAGTTAGAAGCTCCTGAAGGCACGATACTCGACTTCAACGGTTTTGAGTATTTAGACCCTGTGCATCCTGAACGGGTGCAGTGGACGAACGGGCTGAACAACACTTTTCGCTATGTGGCGCGGCAAGGCTGGCAACGGTACCGAAGTATCGTTCGGCGCGGCTTCCGCTACGCAACGCTTACCATTCGCTTTCCCCAGGACAACCCGCAACCTGTGCTGCTGCGCCGCTTCTGCTGCTATCTGAACACCTATCCATATGAGCATCGCGGTGTGTTCGCCTGTTCTGAGCCACTGCTGAACACGATTTATGAGATATCGCGCTACACGGTGCGCCTCTGCAGTGAGGATACCTTCGTGGACTGCCCCGCCTACGAGCAGACCTTCTGGGTAGGCGACGCTCGCAACGAGGCCCTGTTCGCCTACGCCGGATTCGGGGACTATACGCTGGCACGACGCTGCCTGCTGTTAGCCGCTGAATCGCTGAAGCATTCACCCCTTGTCGAAAGCCAGGTGCCGAGCGGGTGGGAGAATATCCTCACAGCATGGTCGTTGCTATGGGCAATCGCCTGCTATGAGCATTACCTTTTTACAGGCGATAAGGAGTTTCTACAGACCATCTATCCCGCTATCCGCCAGCAGAACGAAACCCTGCACACACGCTACATCAATTCGCACGGACTGCTGGAGATTCAAGCGTGGAACATGCTGGACTGGGCGCCGATGGATACTCCGGGAGCGGGTGTCGTCGCGCATCAGAATATGTGGCTGGTGAAGGTGTGGAATTGCACAGCGCAGTTGGCGGAGTGGCTGGGTGAGACGCAAGACGCACTCACATGGCGACACTGGGCGCAGGAGCTGCGCGAGGCGATTAATCGCTTCCTCTGGAACGAGCAGCGAGGGGCATACACCGATTGCTTGAAACCGGATGGTTCGCAAAGCGCGACCTTTAGCCAGCAGACGCAGGTGGTCGCCTACCTCTGCGGGGTTGTGCCGGAAGCACATCGTGCCCGTTTCGAACAGTACCTGATTCAGCCGCCCGAAGGCTTCGTCCGAATCGGCAGCCCCTTCATGATGGCATTTGCGCTGGAAGCGCTGCTCCAAGCAGGCAATCGTCCGTCGATTTTGGAACTGATTCGTCGTTGGTGGGGGCTGATGGTGCGTATGGGTGCGACCACTTGTTGGGAGACCTTCCCATCCCAAGAGCCGTCGAACCCCCTCCATGCCAAAGAGGTTGGCTGGTTCACGCGCAGCCACTGCCATGCATGGAGCGCCGCACCTCTCTATTTCCTACCTGTTTGCCTGCTGGGCATTCGTCCGCTGGAGCCGGGCTTCAAACGGTTCGCAATTCAGCCGTTTCTGGGCGAGCTCGAGTGGGTCTACGGCGCGCTCCCCATCCCACAAGGCAGACTGGACTTTGCGATGGAGCGCGTTGCCGACACCCTTCAGCTTCGGTTGACCATTCCCGAAGGTGCCGTCGCAGTGGTGGACGGTAAAGAGTATCCGCCCGGCATACACAACATCAGCCACAGAGGATAAAGCTCCAGAAGGGCGCGAAACTCATCTAAAATGCCGAAGGTGAGCCAGGGAATGCCCATCACGACCAGCCCTGCCAGCATCATGCGGCGCAACAGCAGCGGCTTCCGCCGCCAGCCCCAGGCAGGCAATCCAATGGCGATGCTCAAAATGAGCAGAAAGCGCACATGCCGCCCACTGAATCCGGTCCATATCGACGCCAGAAAGGGCAAGTTCTCCTTCAGCAACCAAAACTCAACGATTGTGCCAGGGTTCCCCCGATAGAGCCACCCAAGCCACAGGCGCACCCCAAGATAGACCAAGAGCATCCACACAACGCGATGCCATCTGACCTCTCGGGCAGATTGTGCCTGTGCGATTATCCACCATACAATGAGCAGCACCGCTGTCTCCTTGTGCCATGCAGCGAACGCAAGGAGGGTTAGCTGGAGGGCAAAGCCCCCGTCGAGCCAATTTGTCCCGTGCATAAAGAGCCAGAGGGCAGCCGTATAGAGTAGCAGGGTGGCGGGGTCATAGAGATGCACACCGTGCCGCCAGTTGAGCAGTGGATAGACCAGCGCCAACCCCAACAGGGGCAGCCCCCAAACGCCCGCACGAATCATCTTATCCGTTGGACCTGCGCGATTTCTCTGACCCGTTAGAAGCCGCTGAAACATCTCCCGCCACAACCACAGCACCCCCCAATAGCACCCCCACACACTCAGCACCAACAACAGATGCGCGAAGGCAGCCTGCCGATTGCGCCCCAGCAACAGCCGTGGCAGCGGGTCAGGCAGCGGGTCGATGCGCTGCACCACGCGCACCTGCCACTCTTGTGGCGTCCAGTGGGTCAGTGTCTTTATCATATCGGGCACGAGGCGACGCGTCACAAAGGGGCGATGGGCACTGCCATCCAACATCGCCTCCAGGCAGGAGCGTGGGTCGCGGTCAAAGTGCAGCGCAGAGGTGAGCAAAGTCATGCCGAAACTTGCCACCAGATAGAGGAGGGCGATGAGCCTGTGGGGAGTGACAAGTGGAAATCTCTGTACCGCGCGGTTCATAAGCCGCCTCACTCGATTGTTCAATCGGCTTTGTTAGGCTCGTCGGGTAAGTCGGACAGGTCGGGCAAGTCAGACATTTCAGACTGAAAATGCTGGATCCACTGGTCGAACTCGCGCTCGATGCGTCGGAAGCCGCGCAGATGCCCCTGGTAATGTAGCGTGAGGGCGCGTTCCGCCTCTTTGAGTTGCATAAGCAGCTCTACCGCGCGGGCTCGAAACCGTTGCTTGCTGAGTTCGCGATAGTGTGCCTGCAATGTCTGCATCGGCAGTTCCTCTTGGAGGAGCGGTGCCAGCATCTTGGCGACCTCCACCATCAGCTGCCATCGCCCCCAGCACACTTCGACGGGATGGCTATTGAAGGGCAGTTTGCTCTGTGCGGCTGGTCCTGCTGGTTCGCCCTTCAGGTTCACCCGCGCAAGTTCCCTCCATCGCGCCCGCGCATACTCCTTCAGTGTGTCATCGGCTTCCTGCAATTTGCCCCTTGCTTGTCGTCGCTTCGCCAACCCCCGAATCTCGTTCGGAATATGTTCCCTGTGCAGGCGTTCCCACGCCTGTTGCGCCTTCTCCTGGAGATTTTCGATGCGCTGTTGCAAGCGCAAATGGAGTCGACTCCCTGCTTGGATGGACGCCATCAAGTGTAGATGGTCGCTCAGGGCGTTCAGGGCGCGGATTAGGCGACGCAGGCGTCGCTTCCAGAAGGCGATACGCAAGGGCGGAAAACACGGGGCAAATAGGGTCAGGCATGCCTGCAACCGCACTGCTGCCCGCCGTGCCCGTTCCACCTCATTAAGGAGCGGCCTCATTTGCCCGACCTGTTCGAGCTGCTCCACGGCAGCCAATGTCTGCTCCGCGCCATACGCGCAGAAACTCGATGGATTCATCCCCTTATTTTAGCGGGCGTCCACGCTCATCATAGCATGTAAACTCAAAGACATAGCGCCACCAGTTGTTCAGCCGTCCATCCTGTGGATGGATGCCCGGCGCACGAGGTAGATGGCGGAACCACCAGCGCATGTAGTTGCGGTGGTAGTCGGGTCCGCCCCAGCTTTCACAGTTCACAGGCGTCTTCTTGCCCGTCAGGTTCGGGTAGTTCAACCAGTCTTCGGCGGTGCTCAGTACCGTGCGTGGATTGGCATAGTCATAGTCCTTCTCGGCATTGGGTGGATAATGGCATGAGCCGACGCCTGCGTAACCACCCGATTGGTGCGCGTTGGCAGCGAATCGCGCCCAGTGAGTGGTCAGTTTGTCCGCTTCCCACCCCCCATAGATGCGCGCCATGGTACTTTCCGTGCGGTGGCAGAGGTTGTGTAGCATTTCCGCAACACCCCGCTCATAGCTGAAACCCATAATCGCGAAGGGGCGGCGTGTGGGAAACCGATCGTAAACCCCGCCATTGATATAGAACGCACCGGGTCCCGCCATCGCCGATTCCCAGAAGCCCATATAGGGCGCACCAAATAACCAGACCTCGTCGATTTTGTTGGCGTTAATGAATTTATCCACGCCCTGCGCTTTGAGCACCCGCTCATAATCGGCGCCATCGGGTTCATGCCAGCCTTTCTGTTCACGCCAGCATCTCAGGAATTGCTCAACCGAGTAGACGAAACCGTCAGTCTTGACAGGAAAGCCGTCGATATCGCGCCACTCAACGATTATGTAGCGCACCAGTCCGCAGCTGGCATCCCGCACATCCCGAATATACTCTTGTGCCAGGTGGCGTGGATTGTTCCAGCCCAGCACGACATGCAACGGCTTGTTGCCTTCGGTGGACACCCGCGGGTCGAAGTTCAGCACCAGCACACGCACCCGAATGGGCGGTTCCGCAGAGCCGTGCTTTCTGGTCTCGGTCCGATTCCTGACACTCATCGCTGCTCACCCGCATGCTTTCTCTGGGGGCGACGGCATTCCTGCCGTCGCCCACGAAGAGAGCTATTGTGGACATGGGGCGTCGCTTGTGCCGCCATGGAGGGCAGTTGGTGCCTCGCGCTCGATCGGTGCGCCCACGATATTGCCCCATTCCGTCCAGCTGCCGTCGTAATTGCGCACATTCGGATAACCCAGCAGGTACTTCAGCACAAACCAGGTGTGTGAAGATCGCTCGCCAATCCGGCAGTAAGCAATCACCTCCTTGTCAGGGGTGACGCTTTGGGAGGTGTAGAGCTGACGCAACTCCTCAGGCGATTTGAAAGTTCCGTCCTCGCGCACCGCTGTCGACCAGGGAATATTGCGTGCCCCGGGGATATGTCCACCGCGTTGTGCCGTTTCCATCAAGCCGGGCGGCGCCAGAATCTCGCCCGTGTACTCCTGAGGTGAACGCACATCGACCAGCGCGACATCAGGGCGACCAATGCGCTCACGCACCTGCGGATAGAAAGCGCGCAACGACAAGTCAGGATCCTTCGCACGATATTCGGTGCGGGGGTAACGAAGCACTTCGGTCGTGATGGGTCGCCCCTCTGCCAGCCACTTCTTGCGTCCACCATCCATCAGCGCCAGCCGCTCATGTCCGTATAGCCTCAACAGCCAAAAAGCATAAGCAGCGAACCAGTTATTGTTGTCGCCATACAGCACGATGAGGTGGTCATTGCCGATGCCCAGTTCACTTAGCAGTCGCTCCAAGTCGTGCTTGGAGATAATGTCGCGCCGAATCGGATCTTGCAGTTGCGTCTGCCAGTTGAAGGCAAGAGCGCCGGGGATGTGCCCTTGCTCGTAGGCCGTTGTGTCGACATCTACCTCCACGATCCGAATCGTCGGATCGTTCAGATGCTCTTGCACCCAGTCCGTTGAGACCAGCACCCCAGTATGTCCTTGTGTACCCATTGCTTCACCTCCGATATTTAGAGTGGCTAAATATTACCTGCCGGTGGACAGTTTTGTCAAGGGGATGGAGGCTGTTCGAAAATTCATGCGGCTCGCTGAAGGACGGGGCTGCCTGCCGAGTTAACAGACATGCGTGTCTGCCCCTACACGCCCATAGGCTTGCCCTCCAGTTGCAAGTTTTTTTGGCTCGTCGGGAGGCTTGCCCTCCAGCGGTTTGGCGGACCTTTCGAACACCCTTCAGGGATATACGCTCACAAAGCCGCCTCGCCTCGCTCTTCGGTGCGGACGCGGATTGCTTCCTGATAGGGCAACACAAATATTTTGCCATCGTCGGATTGACCTGTACGGGCGTGGCGTAGGATAGTTTCGATGATAGGCTCGACCATCTCATCCGGCACAACCATTTCGAGGCGCAGGCGCATGGGCAGTCGGATCAGCACCGCTTCGCCTATGCTGCCTGGCTCGGATGGGGAGCTGCCGCAGCCGCGCACTTCGCTGACCGTCATGCCCGTAATGCCCAGCTCGCTCAGCGCGGTTTTGACCTCTTCCAGCTTATGCGGGCGCAGGATACAATCGATCTTTTTCATGGCGAGTGGCGGATAGCGACTGGCGAATGGGAGCGACAGAGCAGGGTGGGATAAGCCAGTTCGGGGCGCGTTTCGGGATAGTCCAGCACATAGTGCAGTCCACGGCTTTCGCGTCGACGAAGGGCGCACTCCGTGATGAGCCAAGCGCAAGTGGCAATGTTGCGCGTTTCACAGACGACCACCGTGGGCGTTTGAACCCGATAACGCGCCTCGATTTGGGCGAGATAGTCGCTGAGTACTGCCTGCGCCTGCTTCAGTCGCTCCATCTGACGCACGATGCCCACCTTCGCCTGCATCAATTGGCGGATGTGCAGGCGCGTGGCTGCCCAATCGAGCGGTTCGGACGAGTTGGACGGGTCTAATGGGGCAGAGATGCCAGAGGAGAGCGCGGGCGGTGTCGGCGGCGGCTCGTACAGGCGGGTACTGGCGTGCTGCGCCGCACGCTCGGCAAACACCAGCGCCTCCAGCAGGGAATTGCTTGCCAGCCGGTTCGCGCCATGCACACCCGTGCAGGCGACTTCGCCGCAGGCATACAGCCGCTTCACGGTGGTGCGTCCCCAGAGGTCGGTCCAGACCCCACCGCAGACATAGTGTGCCGCGGGCACCACAGGGATTGGCTCGCGCGTGATATCGATGCCGTGTGCCAGGCAACGCTCATAGATCGTGGGGAACCGCTGCTTGATAAAGTCGGGACTGAGGTGAGTAATGTCGAGATAGACAAACGGGTCGCCCGTCTTTTTCAGCTCGGCATCGATGGCACGGGCAACGATATCGCGCGGGGCTAACTCGGCGCGCGGGTCATAATCGGGCATGAAGCGGTAGCCGTCGCGCCGCTTGAGAATACCCCCCTCGCCTCGCACCGCCTCCGAGATCAGAAACGCTTGTGCCTCCGGCGTCGGCACATAGAGCGTGGTCGGATGGAACTGGATAAATTCCATATTGGCGATGGTTGCGCCGGCGCGCCAGCCCATCGCGATGCCGTCCCCCGTGGCAATCAGCGGGTTGCTCGTATGGAGATAGACTTGTCCACAACCGCCTGTTGCCAGCAACACCGCTTCTGCCTGAATATCGAACAAGTCGCCCGTAAGCGTGTCCAACACATGCACCCCGACGCACTCGCCCTCTTCCGTCATGAGGTCCAGCACGAAGTAGTGTTCCAGCAAGGTGATATGGGGTGTATGGCGCACGGCACGCAGCAGGGTGCGCTCGATCTCGTAGCCGGTGTGGTCGGCGGCGTGCACGATGCGGTTGCGTGAATGTCCTCCCTCACGCCCTAACGCCAGCGAACCATCGGGATTTCGGTCAAACTGCGCGCCCAGCGCAATAAGCCATTCCACCACGCGCGGACCATTTTGCACCAGCACCCGCACCGCTTCAGGGTCGCACAGTCCCGCGCCGGCAGTCAGGGTGTCCTGTAGATGGAGTTCCCATGTGTCATCGGGTCCCATCGCGGCAGCAATGCCGCCCTGGGCATAGTTCGTGTTCGATTCGGAGCGCTGTTTCTTGGTAATAACCGCTACAGAACCCGTTCGAGCGGCGTTCAGGGCGAAGGTCAGACCTGCGATGCCACTGCCCAGCACGAGAAAGTCATATTGCATCGCTTGTCTCCTTCACACGAGCGGCGAGGGATGCAGGACGAGTGGGTTCGGAAGGGAGTTCCCCTGTCCAGCCATCGCGCGAATGCTTTGGTTCCTGCGCCAGATGATAAGAGAGCACCGCCAGTTCCTGTAAGAAGGAGACATTGCGCACATAGACCCATGGGGGCACTTTGAGGCTGGTGGGCGCAAAGTTCAGGATGGCACGAATGCCGGCGTCCACCAGCTGCTCTGCCACCTCCTGCGCGGCGTTGGCGGGCACGGCGATAATCGCGATTTGCGCCCCGATCTGCGCGTTGACCTCTTTCAGGCGGGCGATGTCTTCGATGATTAAATCGCCAAAGGGTCGCCCAATTTTGACGAAGTTGTTATCGAAAACTGCTGCGATGCGGAAACGGTGTGCGCGGAAGTTAGGATAGCCTACCAGCGCCGCGCCCAAATTGCCAGCGCCCACCAGCAGCATCGGTTGCTCGCGATCAAGGCGCAAGATGCGCTCGATGCACTCGATGAGCTGTTGAGTGGAGTAGCCGACGCCCGGCTTGCCGAACTCGCCGAAGTAGGAGAGATCTTTGCGGAACTGTGCCGCGCTAATGCCGGACAGTCGCTCGATATCGCGTGAAGAAAGGGTCTGGACACCTGCCTCGCGTGCATCCAGCAGCACCCGCAGGTAGGTCGCCAGCCTTTCCAGAGTCGGAGTGGGTACGCGTGTCTCCGTCATGGTTTTGGGCAAACGGCGAGAGGGGCAGCCGCAGGGGCTGCCGCTTGCTTATATCTCGCGGATCTCGGCGAGTGCCTGCTCTAAGTCCAGCCCCTTGCTGCGCCGCAGGTCTTCGATGCGCTCCCCGATGAGGCGTAGCTTGCGCATGGCACGCAGCTCCAGTTGCCGCACACGCTCGCGAGTAATGCCCAAGGCGGCACCGACCTCTTCGAGCGTGCGCTGCTGTCCGTCATCCAGTCCGAAGCGCAAGCGCACCACATCGCGCTCTTTGGGCTGTAGCTTCTCCAAGATCATGTCGATCTGTTCGCGCAGGATGAGCCGATCCAGCACATCGGCGGGTGTGGGCATATCCTGCGACGGGATGAACTCGCCCAGCGTTGCGTTCTCCCGCTCGCCCACAGGGCTTTCGATGGAGATGGGTTCGATGGAGGCGCGGCGCATCTCGCGCACCCGCTCCGGCGTGATGTGGCGCTTCACCTTCGGGATATGGCGCCGAATCTCTTCTTCAGTCGGCATGCGCCCCAGAATCTGGAGCAGTTCCTGCGCAGCGCGCTCACGGGCAATCTCCTCCGCGATCTCTTCGTCGGTCGGCTCGCGCTGCAGAATCTGCTGCAGTCGCTGCTCGGTCTTGATGACCTTGTTGATCAGCTCCGCGACATAGACGGGGATACGGATGGTGCGCCCGTGATTGATGATGGCGCGCGCAATGGCCCGCCGGATCCACCAAGTGGCATAGGTGCTGAAGCGGAAGCCGCGGTTTGGATCGAACTTCTCCACGGCGCGGATTAACCCCAGATTTCCTTCCTGAATGAGGTCGGCGATGGAGACGCCGCGCGCGCCATACCGTTTCGCGACGCTGACCACCAGCCGCAGGTTCGATTCGATGAGCTTGCGCTTTGCCTCGTCGGCTTCCTCCAGGCGGAAGGCAAGTTCGTAGGGGGGCAACCCCGCCGCCGCTGCCCATTCCTCTTCGCCAATTTGTTCAGGAGGCACTTTACGCTTCTCGGCGAGTTCGCGCCGAATGCGCATCAGCCGTTCGCCTTCTTGTACCTGCTGTGCGTAGCGAATCTCCTCCTCGGGAGTGAGCAGCTGCGAGCGACGGCTCTGGAGCATCCACAACTCTACATCCACGCTGTCGTCTTCATGGGGCGTCTCTTCGTCCAGCCCGCCCCAGAAATCGGGTTCCTCCTCCAGCTCTTCATCCAGGTCGATGCCAGCCAGCCCGATGGAGGTTAGCTCCTCATCGATGGGCTCGACCTCCTCCAGGCTCAGGTTCTCGTCCTCCAACTCCAGCGGGTCAGCATAGGGCGCCTCGCGCTCTAACCGCCCCGCGCGTACCGCTGCCTGCGACTCGATGAGCATTTCCGTCTCCTCGTCTAAAATCGGCAACTTATCTTCACCTCCTAATCACAGGGTGGTATCTGTGAATTTTTTCACAACATGCCCTGTTCCTGCCTGTCCAGCGCCCAGCTATTAAGACGCTTCCTTCAGGTAGATACGGCACAGCTGCCCGTTTAGTTCCTGCCAACTGCCTCGCTATTATAACACAGCTGGGCTATAGAAAGACGCCTCTGCGCCTTCCCGGTTCCTCGGGACAAGGTTAAAATTTTCACGAACGCCGTGCCTTTCCCTGCTTGTATTAAGATACGCCATCTCTCCTGCCATTCCTGCTTTTTGGCAGATGGGCATAGGGGAATCAACAGAGAGGTTTCATTTTCCTGAGGCGTCATTCCCAATTTGCCACCGATTCGCGCACCATTAGTTCCAGAGGTAGTCGCTCCTGGAACGGCTCTGGTGACTGCCCCCGAATCAGTTGCAGCATCTTTTGCACGGCGCGTGTGCCCATCGCTTCTAATGGCTGACGGAAGGTAGTCAGCGGAGGCACGGTAAAGGCAGCGGAGGGTGGATCGTCAAAGCCCAGCACGGACAGTTGACACGGCACAGCGCGTCCCACCCCATGGGCTGTTTGCAGCGCTGCCAGTGCGAGGTAGTATCCTCCCGCGAACACGGCAGTGGGTCCATCGGGCAAGCGAATAAGCGTGCTTAACCCCTCGCGCACCGCATCGTCGAATTCATCGGCATAAGGGGTGATGAAGGTCCAGATATGCTCGCTGGGGATACCCGCCTCATGCAGGGTGTCGCGGAAGCCACGCCAGCGGTCACGCGAGTTGAAGGTTTCCAGCGCGGCAAAAAGCCCCACAAAGCGTCGATGCCCATGTTGCAGCAGGTAGTGCACCCCTTCACACGCCGCTGTGTAGTTGTCTGTGTCCACAAAGGGCAGTTGCCAACCGTCTGCGCTCGCACCCACGATCACCACCGGCACACCGCGGGCATAGAGCTGCTCCAGCAGTGGAATATGCTCGGCGGTGGGCGCAATCGCCAGAATGCCTACCATCTCCGCCGAGCGCAACTCCCGTTCGACAATATCGAAGCGATAATCGAGCCAGAGGGTGCGAATACCCTGCATAGCCAGTTCGGTGTGAATGCTGCGATGGAGCGCGCCGAAATAGAAATCGGCGGTCTGGCGCGTCGCGTTGCCCATGCCCAGCACCAGCAGCGTGACGGTGGCTTGCAGCAGGTGCGGAGGCAGCTCCTGGGCGACCACCGTGCCCACGCGGCGCTTACGGGTCAGCACTCCCTCACGCGCCAGCCACTGTAGCGCACGGCTCACCGTCAGCGGGCTGACCTGCAGCTGGGCGGCTAAGTCACGCTCGGGAGGCAGCACATCGCCCGGACGCCACCGCCCACAGGCAATCTGGCGCTCCACCCACTGCTTCACCTGCACATAGCGCGGCAACTCATCGTGCAACTTGATAAGCATTGGTCCTCTCCGTTATACCCGCCAAAAGCAGGGCACTATGGTTATTATACTCGCAAACTTCGCTCCCCCAAAAGGGCAAAAAAATTCGACGGATGGGGACCGATTTTGGCAAATTTCCTCTCGATTCTGCGAAAAGCCTGTCCGGTTTTTGCCCCCTTTTGAGTCATTAAAGAGTGGATGTGCCTCCTCCTAAGGCATATTCGTGTTTAACCCGAAAGAGGTCATCCCAAACTAATCAGGAGGTGTAACATGATGAGGAGACTCAAACTATTCGGTACCGCTCTGTATGTGGCGGTCGCTGCCCATGCGTTAGCGTCCGGTTGGACGGTGAATGTCACGGTCAGCCAAGGGCACTTGAACCCTGGGAATGTCAGCGTGAATGTGCCGTTTACCATCGACGGGCACTTCTTCTCAGGTGCGCCTGCTACGTGGACCGTCAATGTGCTGCCTAAAATCACCTTCTTGACAGCAGCCAGCGCGCCCCCAATCACCGTAGGGGACGGCACCTTCTTTGCTAATGGCACCTTCACCGGCACCTACACCATCACCTCCAGCAAGGCGCCACTAACCGGGTTCAACTTCGTCGTAAGCGGCTTCGTGCAGGACTACGGTCAGATATTCTGGAGCAAGAAGGTCGTCGATCTGAACACGAACCAGGTGCTATTTCTGGGCACTTGGGTGTTCAGCGGCGATGGCTATGTGGGAGGTGCCGATGGCACTTTCCAGAAGAACGGTTTCTTCCCACTGACCACACCGTCCGATAACATTCTCGTAATCGAGACCTTCTTCCTGCACATCGACGGCGCCGCTTATCCTGGACCGTCTACCGCTTCTCTGCTGCTGGTGGAGCAGGACTGGGTGCCGGAGCCTGCCAGCTTGCTGGCACTGGGCGTCGGACTGGGCGGCTTACTTTTGCGAAGGCGCCGCGCCAAATAAGGTGTAGAATATGGTGAGGGGCATGGTTCACCATGCCCTGCTTTTGGGCGACGCGGAAAGCACTTTCCAAAATTGGGGAGCGCAAGATGCGCTCCTTTTTACCATATCTCTGGCTCCTCGACAGTCGGTTCGGGGGCAAAAAGAAGCACCACTCCGTAAAACCCCAGCACCAGCCACCACGGCAGCGAGTGGAACGAAACGGCAGGAACCCACGCGGCTCCAAAGGTCAGCGCAACCCATTTCAACCATGCACAAATCACCTCGATAGGTAGCACACCCACCCCATGAGAGAGCCAGAAAAAGCTGCCCAGCGCAAGTGCCAAGTAAGCAGCGGGCGCAGCGAGCAGATTCGCCAGTGGCGATAGCAGCGATAAATAACCGAAGTGATAAAGTTGGATCAAGCCGATGCCAGCCTGTGCGCAGAGTGAGACGCTGAGCAGCGGACAGAGCCACCGTTCACCCGACGCACGCAGCCATCCCTGCCGAACAAAAATCGCCCAGCCCTCCCGCAGCGCCCGCTCCACACGCCGGTAAAACAGCAGGATGAACAGCACCGCGCAAAATGAGTATTGAAACCCCACCTCAAAGAGCGAGTAGGGGGCATAGAGCAGCCAAATGGCAGCAGCCCAGCCGAGCGCGTTCAAGCCGTCCGCTTCGCGCTTGAGCAGGGGCGCGGCAAGATAAAGGCTCGCCATCGTCGCTGCCCGTGCAATCGGAGGGCGCAGCCCTGCCAGCAACGCATAGCCCCACGCCGCAAGAATGAGCAACCCCATACGCCACCGAAAAGGCACCACCAACCGCGTCAACAATAGCTCGAGCAATTGTAGTGCCATCGCCACATGCAATCCAGAGGTAGACAGCATGTGCCCGATGCCGCTGCGCATGAAGGCTTCACGCAGCGAGCGCGGAAAGTCGCCCGTTGCACCGACCATGATCCCTTCCATGACAGCAGCGTCCTCCTGGGTAAGGCGAGCATAGAATAGCCGATGCAACGAGCGCCGAAGACCCTGAAACCATCGCTGCCAGCTCGTCTCTTGAGAGCGCACCATCTGAAACTGGGAATCGTGATAAACGACAGCAATATAATAAACGCGCCTGCGCTGCAGGTAGCGCACCCAGTCGAAGGAGATGCCGGGTGGATTCTGTGGTCGCTGCCAACTTACCCGCAGAATGAACTCGTCTCCGTAGTCGGGTGGATGCACCACCGTCTGGCGAAAATAGAGGAGCGCGTACCCTTTCGAAAAGGCGTCTCTTTCGCCCATAAAGGCGCACAGCAGCCTGCCCCCTGTGCGAGTCGGCTCCCAAGACCCAATCGCCCGTAAATGCGCTCCAGAAGGCAAATAAGCGGGATTCACAGGCTTCACTTCATTCCAAGCCGCGTAGCGCCAGCTTCCAAGCAAAGCAGCAAGCACAATGAGTGTCCAGCGTGGGCGCACAAGAATGAGCAAGAGAGCTGCAAAAACATAAGCCCATTCCGTTAGATTCGATGCATGGGGAAGCCACTCTACAGAGGCAATGCCAACGGAAAGCCCCAGTGCCACCTGCAGTCCCACACGCGGGCGCACTACCGTCGCCAGCGAATCTACCTGCCTGCGCGCCCCTGCTCGCGACACAGGAAGCAGCGCCTGGATGATTCGGCATGCCACTCGCCACATTGCTCGCATCGACGCCAAC
This sequence comes from bacterium HR15, assembly GCA_002898555.1. Classification (GTDB taxonomy): domain Bacteria; phylum Armatimonadota; class Fimbriimonadia; order Fimbriimonadales; family GBS-DC; genus HRBIN15. The sequence goes on along the minus strand of BEHR01000005.1, from coordinate 60,938 downwards.
CGCTTTGGATGCGCCACTTCTCGTAGCGCAGCGATGCCTCTCGCGCACGATAGATGGCCTCCCGCAATGCAGGCTCCTCAATGGTCGCCACACTCTGCTGCAGTGCTTCGCGCTCCTCTGAAGTGAGCTCCAAATCCTGCGGGAGAAACCTATGCTCTCTCTGGGAAGGAGATCCAGAAGATGGATGCCGCAATTGGGACCGCACCACAAACCGAATTTCTTTAAAACAGTCGTTGCCCGCTTTCTCATTGAGCCGTTGTAGCAAGATTGCTTTCTGAAATTGCAGTTCCTGCGCCCAGGCGTTGCTTTTGACCGCCACCCAGAGGGTTCCACCTTCTATGCGCAATGGCTGTGCCACACGCGCGATGGATTCACCCACAATGGTCTCCCATGCGCTTAGGGCGCGATGAGCGCGGAACTCACGCTCGATGCCGAGCTGCCGCAATACCTCCCAAAGCCATCGCCCTGCCGGCTCAATGGGTTGCATGGAACACCTGCCCCTTTTGAATGTGGTAGATGGCTGCTGCTTCCGACGAGTCGGACAGGTCGGCTAAGTCGGACAGACTGGTACAAGTGAGAAAGGTTTGTGTGCGCGGCTGCAAAAATCGCATCAATCGCATGCGCCGTTCAGGGTCCAGGTCAGAAAACACATCATCCATCAGCACCACAGGGCTTTCCTCGATGCGCTTCTCGATGAGGGGCACTTCTGCCAGACGCAAGCTGAGGGCGCATGTACGCTGCTGCCCTTGGGAGGCGAATAGGCGCGCTTCGTGCCCATCGATAAGAATGAGAAAATCATCTCGATGAGGTCCCACAAGGGTCATACCCCGACGAATCTCCTCCGATTCGACCTCGCGCAGCGACGCTTGAAACGCACTTGCCCAATCTTCTTCTTTATCAGGCAGCTGGCTCCTATGTAGCAAGCCCGGCTGATAAAGAAGTTGAAAGGCTTCCTTGCCACCTGTCAGTGCCCTGTGCACCTCGGTAGCACACATTTGTAGCTGTTCCAGAAAGCGGCGACGCTCAGCGAACAGTCGCGCGCCATATTTGACCAGTTGCCCGTCCCATTCCGGCAGACTTTCCAAACCAGCATGTCCCTCTAAATGGGCACGCAGCAGGTTGTTGCGCTGTTCTAAGCAACGGCGATACTGCGCGGCGGAGTAGAGATAGCGCGGACTTATGAGGCTCAGTTCGCTATCCAGAAAGCGACGCCGTTCCGCTGGTTCACCCCGAACAAGCAGCAAATCTTGTGCGGTAAAACAAACCACTTTTAACCGTCCAATAAGCTCACTTTGACGCGACACAGGTTGCTCGTTCAGCCATACCATCCGCTTGCCATTCAGAGGAATCTTGACGAGCAACTCCTCCTCGATGCCCTGCCGAAGAAAACAGAGATGAATCATCGCTTCCTGTTCACCCCATCGCACGAAATCGCTTTCACGCACAGGGCGCAGCGAACGAAAGGTGCTGGCATAATAAAGGGCTTCCAACAGATTTGTTTTGCCCTGAGCATTCGCTCCAACCAGCACATTCAATCCTGCACATGGTTCAATCTCCGCCTGTGCATAGTTGCGAAAGTTTCTTAAACGCAGCCGTTTAACCCGCATCCGTCTACTACCAGATTCACCTGTTCTATTTGCTTTCCTGCTTTTTGGGTCAGTCAGCACGGCTTCCAGTGAGTTATCCACATGCAAGGAGGTTTTATTCCCTTATACATGCCTTTAAGGGCCCCTTTAATTAATAGGGGGTGTGGATATTGTGGATAACTCGAGGGCACTAACTCGTTGTTCGAAAGACAAAGTAAGGTTTATAGGGGCATTTTGAACTCAGAATCGCTTGGACTATTTTCGAACAGGCGGTTATTTAGCGTGGCTAAAGAATGTGGATAACTCTGTGGATAACTTGTGGATAACTTGTGGATAACTTCTGTGGAGAACCCTCTTTAGAGGGCTTTGTGGATAACTCTGTGGATAACTCTGTGGATAACTCCTTGCTGGCGAGCAAATTATTCTGCCTCCTCCAGCACTTCTCGGATCCAGCGTTCGATCCAGCCATCGCACACAATCGCTTCGTTTGCGCGTACAGCATCCAGCTCAGCCCGAATCAGGGCATATTCCACCTCGTTCTCTTCCTCGAGCTGGTCAACCAGTTGTAGTCCGACCGCGGTAATTTGTTCCATCCGTTCCAGCCAGGGTTCAATCTCTTCGATTAATCCTTCATTTTTCACCGCCTGGCGTAGGCGTATGGGTAGGCTATTCAGTCGTTCCAGTTCGGTGCGCAGCGGTTCTACATCACCGCTCATTTGCCATTCTTCGAGCGCTTTCACGAAAGCGGGCGGCTCTGCTTTCCAGTGGCGTGACCAGAGATTCTCTTGGCAAAACTCCAGCATGACGGGTGCTGCCTCCTCGCCTACCAAATGAGCCACAGATGCTTTCCAACTACGCTGGGGGTCATAGGCATCAGCGTTCCAGAGCAGGTCGGCATAGGTGCCCAGTGCTACGCGCGATGCTTCCGCCTGATTCATTGGGTTAGAGACAAGCGCTTCCAGGTACTGTAGGGTCGCGTGGTCTCGCCCGGTGATGGGTCCCATCAACAGGCGGCTCGGTTCATAGTCATTCACAGGGTAGTTATCCCACACAAAGGGCTTGCGTCGGATAGCGAGGCTGAACAGTTCTGCTTCCTCTGCGGTGATTTCGCGCGAGACAACCTTCTTGCCCGTCCACATAATGGAGATACCTGGTTCTGTAAGTTCACCCAGTTCGCCTATATAGGGTGGCTCGCCCAGATTGTGATAGAAAGTGGGGCATACAATCAGCCACGCCTGCTCGTTGCGCTCTTTTAGCCAGCGATGGAGCCGATTGGCAAGGTCAGCGTGCGCCTGGGCTAACGAGTGGTAGGTGTGTTTATCGGCGGGGTGAACCAGCTGCTCTGGGATATCGTCCAGCAGGAGTCCAAAGCTGCGCACGCCCATCCGGCGCACCGCGTCCACCTTGTCGGTCAGTCGATCGAATTCTGCCGGGTCGGAGTAGACCATCGACAGCCCTGGGCTGATGCAGAACACAAACTCAATAAAGTTCTCGTGTGCAGCGTTGATCAGCTCCTGAAGTCGTTCCGCTTCCTCTGGGGGATAGGGTTCGCGCCAATGTTCGCGATGGAAGGGGTCATCCTTGGGCGCATAGAGATAGATATTCATCTTCACTTGTCCCATAAACTCCATCATTCGCAGGCGCGCGCTATGTTTCCATGGCACGCCATAGAACCCCTCCACGATACCGCGCCATGCCAAATCGGGCTGATCGGTGACCTGCATCAGGGGTAGCGATTTCCCATCCCATGCTTGCAGCAGCGTCTGGCATGCGTAGAAGGCGGCACGCGGCGAGCCTGCCGCGATGCGAATGCGGGCATTCTCCACCTGCAGCCGGTAGCCTTGATCGGGCAGATCAGGCGCATGGTCTATGAATGCCGTCCAGCCACCGTATGCCTCGCCCAGCGCGACCAGGGGTCGCACAGACGCCTCCCAGCCAGGCGGATACTTTACTGAATGACAACCGGCAAACGGGAGCCGTTCGCCGGTTGTCGTTACCTCATGCGGTACAGGAAGCCAGCGCATCGTCTATTTTCCCTCGATTCGTTGGGGCAAGCCTCACAGCAGGGCACGCACCGCATTCAGTGCTGCCTCGTAGTTCGGATGCTGGGTGATTTCGGGCACATACTCTACATAGCGGATCGTGCCTGATGGATCGAGGACAAACACCGCGCGTGTCTCGATGCGCAGCTCTTTAACCAGCGTGCCATACGCTTGTCCGAAAGACGCTTCCCGATGGTCAGAAAGCACCTCTATTTTGTCGATGTCTGCCTCCCCACAGAAGCGTTTCTGGGCGAAGGGCAGATCCATGCTGACGGTCAGCACCCGCACGCTATCGGGCAGGCGACTGGCTTCCTCGTTGAATCGACGAGTCTGCGCCGCGCAAACACCTGTGTCCAGGGAAGGCACGACACTAATCAGCAGCACCTTACCGAAGTAATCCTTCAGACGGACGGTTTGCAGATCTTGTGTGACCAAGGTCGCGTCTGGGGCAGGGTCGCCCGGCTTCAGTTCGGGTCCGACCAGTGTCAGAGGGGTTCCCTTAAAGGTCACCGCATTCACTCGCTCCATTTCCGTCCTCCTCCTATGCTGTAGAGTATACCTCTCTTTGAGAGATTCAAGCCCTCTCTGGTGGGTGAGCTGAAAAGTCAACAGCTTGGCAGGGAGCTTCGTTCTCCGGAAGGCAGTCGCTACCTTAGCACATGGGCGATAGGGCGATTGAGGGCGTCCAGCACGGCGGCAGCGACCGAGCGTGGGGCATCCTCGCGCAAAAACGCGCTGCCCACCAGTTCTTGCTGTACCCCCTCCGATTCCCACAGCAGCACCGCGCTCACGATGGTATACCCCGTGTCGATAGTTGTCTCGGTGATACTCAACAGGGTAATGGCAATCGGGGTAGGCAACGCGCGGCGCAGGGCATTCAGGGTTGCTTCCGCCACCAGACGAGGAAGGTTCGCCTCGCCTTCTGCCGTGCCGCTAAGCGGGGTACTGTCCATCTGCAGATAGACTCGGGCACGGGCGCGTCTGCCTTCTCGCTCGTAGCTCACCGTTTGGATGCGGATACGCCGTTCCGCGGGGCGCGACTCCGTCACCGCCTGCATGGGGAGAGCCAGCTGTGCCCCTTGCGCCCGCCCTTGCGCACCCTTCATGAGCAAGCATTCTTGACTGGCAAGGTTAATCAGGTTATCCACGGTCGCTGCGTAGTGAACTTGCTCGCGCTCGCGCGTGCGCTTGCCACCTTGATAACCATAGGACACCATGACAGGGGTGTCCACATCGGGCAACTGGATAGCGGCGATCTGGCGGCTGATGTGGTGCGCCAAGAGTCCTGCCTCCTCACGCCGACGCAGGGTAGCAATCGCGAACTCGTCGCCACCCCAGCGACAGACCACCTCCGTGTCGGGATCGATCTCCTCTTTCATAATTTGAGCCACACGCCGCAGCACTTCATCGCCCACCAGATGCCCATAACGCTTGTTGAACATGCCGAAGTTGTCCAGATCGAAAAAAATCACGGTGATCTCGCGCCCTGCAGCCAGTTGCTCGATGCTCCATTCGCGCAGAAAATCCGACCAGGGCAAGCCTGTCATCGGGTCATAGCTCCGTCCGATCTCAGGCAACAAATCGAACACGGTGAGCAACCCGACCAGATGACCCTCCTGCGCTACAGGCAGCACGGTCCGATGATGCTGCATGAACCATTCGGCAGCGACCTTGAGAGGAGTATCGGGCGAAAGCACCGGAATCTCGGTCTGCAACAGGTCACGGACAGGCTGTTCAAGGCGTGCGCCCAGAAGCTGCGGCGCCTCAACAACGCCGCGCACCTCTGCGCCTTCCATTACGAGCAATCCACTTAACCCGTGCCCACGCAACAAGATGAGCGCGGTCTCCACAGTGTGATCGGGGTTGACCCAAACCCGGACAGGTTTCACCAGATGGGCAATCGTTCGCATAAGCGGCTCGCGCTCCGCGCGCGGCGCCAGAAGGTGGTCCACTCCTTTGCTATAGAAGGGAGGTTGCCCTTCCACCACCATCAGTGCCCGCGAGTTCACCGCTTCGCCTCCTTGCATCTGCCTTCCCATGATACACTCTCTCGGACGCTTTAGACCCCTGTAAAGATACGGGATTTTGCGCCCTTCTCCTGCCAAGGCAAGCCCCGACCGATGAAACTTTTTCTTTGACCCAGACGGGTACCCCGAAAAAGAAAATTTTGGGCTACCCCGAAGCAGATCGCGGAAGCCGAAAGGTAGTCCAGAAGGAGCCGAATAGCGCTCTTCTGTGTCTATCAATAAAGGCGATTCACCCGAAAGAGGTCACTTGATTTTTTCATGCCGATTAGGGTATCATGGAGGGTGTAGAGGGAACGCAGAGCATGATTGCTTCGTTCTAAATGGAACAGAAATGAAACGCTGGGCACTATGGATAGCGCTGGTCATCGGAGGGTTTAACGCCTTTGCGCCTATCCCCTATCAAAAGGCGCAAATGTCCCATCATTCGGGCTGCTTCTGTCGTGACTGCGCAGGTGGTGATCAGTGCTGCTGTGCCCGTGTCGATTCAGGAGTGGCAAACACGGTCACTCTCAACCCGTGTGATCGTGCAGCGCAGCAGGTCGCAGCAGGCTTCAGCATGCCGCGTTGGGCGCACCATGAGCCGCTGCTTGTGCCCGCCCCTCTAATGCTTTTTGCTGGCTATCATCCGTTCGTTCTCTCCCCTATCTCTCGTTCTGTTGCACCCCGTGACCCACCGCCTCGCGCCCTCTGAGCAACTTTTACCTTGAAAAAAATCTCATATCGGGCGGCTTCGGAAGCCGTTCGCATAGCGTAGCGCTGTATGTGGGCGCCGTCGTCGGCGTCCAATCATCGGAGGCAACACTTCAGACAGAGGAGGAACATCATGCGAGGCAAAGGGTTCACATTGATAGAGTTGCTGGTCGTGATCGCGATTATTGCGATACTGGCGGCGATCCTCTTTCCCGTTTTTACGCAGGCACGCGAGAAGGCACGCCAAACGCAATGCCTGTCCAACTGTCGCCAGATAGGGCTGGCGGTGGCAATGTACATTCAAGACTGGGACGAGCTGATGCCCAGTGTGCGTATGCACCATCCAGGGTCTAACATACCCACATCCTGGATCGACCAGGTTCAGCCCTATGTGCGCACTAAGTTGTTGCATCGCTGCCCATCGGATAATAGTCCGGCATGGAACGAGGATCCACCGCGCCCCACTTCTTATGGCTTCAACGCCTACTTGGACCCGTTCCATCCACCGTATGGTAATCCCATGAACCCGCGCCCCTTCCCATTGGCAGCGGTGGTTAGCCCTGCCCAATGCATCTATGTAGCCGAGTTGGCGGAGCGCAATAGCCGAACCGGCATGCTGATTGAGGGGGACCACTTTATGCCGATGTATTGGGGCACGCCGCCGCGCGTGGCGGATAATCAGATGAACATGATGATGTGGGACGCCACGCGAAGCGAGCCGACCACCTTAGCCATTCGACGGCATAACGGTGGGGCGAACTATGTGTTTGTGGATGGGCATGCTAAATGGCATGTGTTTAGCGACACATGGCGACAGATCCCTGGCAATCCACCCCTACGCGACTGGTACGACCCGATGAAGGAAAACAATCCATAAACCGCTCAATCACCCCCGACAGAGGGGCTGCGACCTCATGCTGCATCCCCTCCCCCAGGTTCCCCCTTGCGTGCGAGGGGGAACCGACTTTTTTCGCTTTCTATAGCTACCCCCTCTGCCTATGGAAACCCTGTTAGCGATATGCCCATCGTCGATATTCGGCGGCGACACGCTGCTGCACATCGTGTAATGCTTGCTCGGCTGTTTTGTGTCCGCTGATGATGAAATCTTGCGCGGTTGCCAATTCGTGCAGGTAGAGCGTGGCGACGGGTGTGGTAGGGAAGAAGCGGGCATTCGGGCTGTCCACCAGATCGAGAAACTTCGCGTAGCCGCGCTTCCAGATTTCGTCGGGTGAGCGCACGGTGCGTAAGCGTGGGTTTTTCAGCACGCGCCGAATATTCGGGATGCCGTGCATCGTCTCGGCAAACAATACCTGGGCCTCCTCGCTCTGCATCCAGACGAAGAACTCCCAAGCTGCGCGCGGGTGCTTCGATTCCCGCGGGATGCAGAACATGTTTTGCCCGATCCAGGTGGGGCGTTGCCGCTCCGGATGACGAGCAGGATGAGGCAGAGGCGCCACATCATAGGGCACATGCGGAGCATACTTCTGGAACCAGTACGGGTTCCACTGCCCGTTGAACATCATCGCAATTTTGCCCAGGAAGAAGGGATTGTTGGTGCCCTGTTCGTTGCCGAAGCCTGCGGTGAACGCCATCACACGCTTGCCACCACCCATCGCCTCGATCAAAGCGCGATAGTAGCGTGCCGCCTCCAGATTCACGGGGTGGTCTGCTGTTATCGCGCCCGTAACGGGATCCACAAACTGCCCTCCGAACGCTCCAATAATGTAAATGAGTTCCGGCGGACGGATACCCAGCACGCGAATCTCACCGGTGGCGTCGCGCTGGGTCAGCTGGCGGGCGTAGTCCAGCATCTGCTCCAGCGTACGCGGCGGGCGATTGGGGGGCAAACCAGCCTTCCGAAACAGTTCGGGGTTCCAGAATAACGCCTGCGCATCCAGTAGATAAGGCATCGAGTAGAGCCGTCCGCGATAGCGCCCCTGCTCCAGCGATGCGGGCACGAAATCCGACTCGCGCAAGCCCGATTCGCGGAACCAATCATCCAGTGGCAGCAAAGCGTTGTTGGCAGCCAATGGTGCAAGGTAGCCCGGCTCGCGCAAGGTGAAAAAGTCTGGGGGCGCACCCGCCACTATCGAGCGAATAATCTTCGTATCCTCCACCGCGCCCAAGTTCTCCAGATAGACACGATTCTGGACACGATTGTAGTAGTCAACCACGCCTTGAAACACTTTTTCTTCATCACCTGCCCACATGCTCCAGACACGCAGCACGGTACGCCCATCGCGCCGTTCAAACCGCCCGGCACATCCACCTAACATTAACAGAGCAAGCCCCACCCCACCGTCCTTCCACCAGTCCGCTCTTTGCATGGCGCAACCTCCCTCTTTACTCCAGCGGACGACGCAAAATGCAGTACAGGTTGTTTGTGAAATACTCGGTTAGGAAGGGGATTCGGGCGATTAGCGCGAAGAGGCGCAGCACAGGATGGCGACTGTTGTTGGGCTTGAAAAAGAGTATTTCGAAGCCCGACTGCTCGATGATGCGCTTGTAATCGGCAAAGGCGAGCATATTCATTCCCAAATCGCGATAAGAACGCAGCTCGCGCCCCATTTTGCGGCTGAGCCAACGCATCGCGGTGCGTTGCGGCACGATGAGGTGCGCCCACGGCAAGTTCACCCCGAAAATCCGTTTTAGGTGGTCATGGTCGCCAAAAGGGCTGTTCCACAGGGGACCTATTGCGGCATAGAGCAAGCCGCCGGGCTTGAATCGTTTATACATCTCGTGCAACACGCCCTCTAAATCCATCACATGCTCAAAAGTGTCTTTGGAGGTCATCAGGTCGAAGTCGCCCTCGTCCAGCTCCGCGAGATGGATGCAGTGGAATTCCACTCGCCCAACCAGCTCGGGATAGTTCAGTTCGAGGTTGCGCTGGGCGAATTCGATCAGGCGGGCGTTGATATCGACGCCAACCACGCGGGCAGCGCCTGCCTTTGCCATATCGATACAGAGGCTGCCGTGCCCACAGCCCAGATCCAGCACCTTCTTGCCGTGCAGGCTGGGCTGACCGCCTAATCGGTTCCAGAAGCGTGGGTTCTCCCACGCACCGCGCTTAAAGTAATCCAGGTCCGCTTTTGCCAGTTGGGTGCTCATCATTCCAGCCTATGAGCGACAACCGCGGTTGTACCGGTGCCGATGAAGGGATCAAGCACTACATCCCCTGGATCTGAGGAAGCAGTAATAAAGTCCCGCAGGCGAGCGGGATTTCGAACCGTTGTCGATACCGACCACGGCAATCGGCGACTCATCGATAAATAATACCATGTTTCTTTCGGATTGCCTTGTAAAATGCTCACCGCACTCGGAATGACAAAAATGCCCCAAAATGGTAAAAAAGCATTCCCATTCCAATTTGAAGACGGGGAGTCTCAATCTGGTCGCGATAGCGATTATGCCGTACGGTGGCGGGGGAAACCTCCCTGTAAAGAAAAGCATTAAAAGTTCCGATAATCGGTTGCGAGCCTTCTGCAAGCGGCTTCATGCTTGCGCTGAAAGGCTCGCAACAACTACTTTGATGGAGGTCTACCATGCCAAGGCGGAGTAAGAAGCAGAAGCTACCGATTGAGCAGCGACCTGTTTCGATCAGCGTCGCGAGCTATCTGACAGGGGTGGAGAGCCACACCCTGCGCTATTGGGAGCGCGAGTTCTCCGAGTTCCTGTGCCCGATCCGCTCAGCGGGCGGACAGCGGCGCTATCGCCCCGAAGATATCGAGGTTATCCGCGAGATCAAGCGCCTGCTCAAAGAGGAAATGTACACGATTGCAGGTGCGAAACGCAAGCTGCGCGAGCGGTTCGGCACGCCGAAGCCCACCTCCGAGGGCAATAACGGCACGCATCCCAGCCGCGCGCGTGGGCGTCGCAAAGCGGGCAGTCGCCGCTGATGCCCAGCGACCATCGCAAAGGAGGGACCCAAATGTCCCAGCAACGCTCGCTTCCACCCACACTCTGGCAGGGCGGTATCTTTTCCGCGCACAGCCTCGCACGGGTCAATCGCGAACTCATTCGCGCGTTATTGCTCTTAGACCCGCACTGGCAGGTGCACTTGATTGCGAACGAAGCGGGCGACCCCATCGAGAACGCGGAGCAGCATCCACTGCGTCGCTACCTGTTGCTGGGAGGGAACCCGCCACCTGCAAATGGCTGGCAGGTGTGGGTACGCCATCAGTTCCCACCCGACTGGAGCCTTTCGCCGGCACCGCTGGCTATTATCCAGCCGTGGGAGTTCGGCGCGGCACCGCGCGAGTGGGTGGAACAGATTCGCGCCCGAAATGCCCAGCTTTGGACGCCATCCCGCTTTGTGTACGAGACCTTTCTCAAATCGGGCGTGCCCGGATCGCAGCTGCGCCTTGTGCCAAACGGCGTCAACCCGGACCAGTTCCGCCCCGATCTGCCTCCCCTCAAACTGGACACGCTCGGCATCACCAATGTGCCGCGCGAGAGCTTTTCCGAACGCTATAAGTTTCTCTTTGTTGGGGGGTCGGTCCGACGCAAAGGCATCGATGTGCTGCTGCAGGCATACCGTGCCGCCTTCAAGCCAGGCGACGAGGTACTGCTTATCGTCAAAGATTTCGGCACCCAAGATTTCTACAGCACGCGCAACTATCAAGCACAATTGATGGCGTGGGCACGCGACCCGTCCGCACCGCCGCTGCTCTATATTCCCGACACGCTGCCCGAATCGGCAATGGCAAGCCTCTATAACGCTGCCGACTGCTTGGTGCACCCCTACCGTGCGGAGGGTTTCGGTTTACCGATTGCGGAAGCGATGGCGTGCGGACTGTTAGTCATCACGACAGGATTCGGCGCGTGCCTCGATTTCTGCAACGAGCAGACTGCCTACCTGCTGCCTGCAGAGGTGCGCCCACTGAGCAGTGTGGAAGGCTACGAGGTCGTCGGCACTCCCTTCTGGGCGGAACCGTCGCTGGACGCGCTCATCGAGGCTATGCGCACCGCCTTCTCCAACCCAGAGGCAGCGCGACAGAAAGGGGCGGCGGCACGCGAACATATCGTTGCGCACTTTAGCTGGGCACAGGCGGCATCCCTCGCGGCGCACTGCCTGCAGGAGTTGGCAGAAAACGCGACCAGCCGAGTAGACTACTACCATATCGGGCTGAGCCGACTGCAGAACGAAGACAGCGAGACCGCACTGCAACTTTTCGCCTATGCCATCGACGCGGAACCGCTCAATCCGCATCTGTACGAGGCAGCCGTACACGCCTTACTGCAGCAGAACCGCTGGGAAGATGCCGAAACGCTGCTGAACAAGGCGCTCACCCTGCTGCCCGACGCGCCGAATCTCCAGGCGCAGAAAGCGTGGATCCTGCTCTATACCGAGCGCGAGCAGCAGGCATACCCCCTGGTGATGAAATTGTTGCGGGCAGGCTATGCCGACCCACATTGGCTGCGTGAGGTCGTGCTGCCGCTCAGAAACTATTTCTGCTGCCTATCAGGCACAAAGAGCAAAGCGGCGCAGCGTGCTCGCGCGTTAGAAGAGTGGCTCGCACAATACCATATTCCCATCCCTGATGAACCGCTCGGCACGCGCATCACCCTCTGCATCGTCGCTCGAAACGAGGCCGAGTTCCTGCCCGAATGTCTCGACAGCGTGCAGGGCGTTGTGGACGAGATTATCCTGGTAGACACAGGCTCCACGGATGCCACTCCCGAAATCGCGCTCCGATATGGCGCGAAGGTGCTTTCGTGCGAATGGACAGAGGACTTTTCTGTGCCACGCAACCTCGCGTTGCAACATGCCACAGGCGACTGGATATTGGTGCTGGATGCGGATGAGCGGCTCCATCCGCGCAGTCGTGCCATTATCCGCGAGGGCGCACGCCACCCCCAGTTTGCCGCCTACTACATCGAAATCGTCAACATTCTGGACAAGCACAATCCGCAAGACGCCTTTATTCACCGGGCGATCCGCATGTTTCGTCGGCTGCCGTATGCCCGCTGGGAGGGGCGCGTCCATGAGCAGATCCTGCCCAGCCTATTAGCGCACGGGGGCAAACCCGCCACCCTGCGCAATGCGCAAATCATTCACTGGGGCTACGAGGCGGAGGTGATGCGACAGCGCGGCAAGAGCCAGCGCAATGTGCAACTGCTCCAACAAACACTGCAAGAAAACCCGCAGGATGCCTTCCAGTGGTTCAATCTGGGCAATACTCTTTACAATCAAGGCGATTATCAGGGCGCGTGCAATGCGCTGCAGCAAGCGTGCGAACAGATTGACCCAGGCGAAGACTATGCCCCGCTCGCTTGGAGCCAGTGGATCTCCAGCCTGCAGATGCTGAAGCGCTATGAGGACGCCATTCAGGTTGGGCAGCGTGCGCTGAAACAGGGGCTGGAACACCCTCTTATCTACTTCACGCTGGCGCAGTCCTATCTGCTGAACGGTCAGGGGCAGGAGGCGGTGGATGCGCTGCAGAAGGCGCGTCAGTGCGCCTTGCGCATCGGGCTGCTGAGTGCGGATGGCGAGACGCTGCTTGCGTCCAGTGGCTACACGGGCGACCCGACGGTGGTCACCTTCAAGTGGCATCTGACGATGGGGCGTGCCCTGCTGCTCCTCAACCGTTTGGAGGAGGCAGGCATGCACCTACAGCGCGTGCTCCACGAGCGTCCCGAATACGCCGAGGCGCACCTCTTCTATGCCGAGTGGCTCCGTCGCAAGGGACGCTATGAGGAGGCCGCCCAACACTACGAGCAAGCGAGCCGCCACCCGCAAATCGCGCTCGCCGCGCTGCAGGACGCCGCCCACATGTGGTGGGAACAGAAACGCTTTGACCGCGCCTTGCCGCTCTACGCGCGACTGGCAGAACTGCAGCCCGAACAGGAGGTCTGGTGGCATCGCTGGGTACATGCCGCCGAGCAGACCCACAATAACCATGCGCTCTGCGAAGCCTTTGCCTATCTGGAACGGCACGGGAAGCCCGTTTCAGCAGGGGTGCATATCAACTGGGGACGCGCCCTGTGCGAAATGGGGCAGTATGCCGAAGGACTGGAACATTTCATCAAGGCGATAAACCAGGATCCGCAGAACGCGAACGCCCTCTTCAACGCGGGCGATGTGCTCTATCAGATAGGCGCGTATGCCGAAGCCGCCGACGCCTACTCCGCCGCGCTGGAGCGCGACCCATACAACCCCCAGGGCTGGTTCGTGCTGGGCAACTGCTACTTCCGACTGGGCGTGTACGATGCAGCCCGAATCGCATTTGAGCAGGCGCTCCATTTAGACCCCAACCATGCCCCTGCCCGCCAAAACCTGGAACTCACCACCGAGAGGATCCGCCTCACCGCCGCATAGCCCAGGGTTCGCAGGAATCAGGAGCCCCAACGCCGAATCCACCCAGCACGATGCAAGAGGACGCCCGCTTTGAGCGAGAGCTTGAGTTCGTTGCACCTGAGCAAACCGACGAGGAACCAGAACCGCTGCCGGAACAGGAAGAGTTCTGGCGTCCGCCCGTGCGCTTCGGCAGTATCCCCGTCGAAAAAGAGCCGCTCGGCTGGGATAAGCGCAAAGGGTTCTACAAACTCTTCCCGCGGGTGAGTTTGCCGTTCCAAATCGTGGAGCGCGTCTCGTTCGGACATCCCGAACTGGAGCCGAACCGCCTCATCTGGGGCGATAACCTCCATGTGATGCGCCAACTGCCCAGCGAAAGCATCGACCTGATTTACATTGACCCGCCGTTCTTCTCGGGCAGGCAATATAATGTGATTTTCGGCGACCAGAACGAGGTGCGCTCCTTCAACGACATCTGGGAAGGCGGCATGCCCGGCTACCTGATATGGCTGAACGCACGCCTCTACGAAATGAAACGCCTGCTGAAAAAAACAGGCAGCATCTATGTCCACTGCGACTGGCACGCCAGCCACTATATCAAAGTGGAAATGGATAAGATTTTTGGGTATGAGAATTTTAGGAATGAAATAGTGTGGTTTTATCGTCGCTGGACGAATGTACAATCTAATTTTCAGCGAATGCATGATATTATTCTCTTCTACAGCAAGACAGATAAATATGTATTTAATAGAGTCGAAATTCCTGTCAGGGATTATTTGCAAGAGAGAAAACAAAAGGGCTGGAATTCGAATACTATAATGTCTGGAGGTAAGCGAGTGCGCCAGCTCTTAGTATATGATAAGAGTGCTTTCGCAGAAGCAGTAGCATCCGGACGAATAAAGCCAGATGAGTGGGATAAAATTGTGTATGCTGAACAGCGGACAGTTTACGCTCCAGATGTTTGGGAAATACCTTTTATCAACCCTGTAGCAAAAGAACGCATAGGCTACCCCACCCAGAAGCCTGAAGCCTTGATTGAGCGTATTATTCAGGCATCTACGAAAGAAGGCGATGTGGTTGCCGACTTTTTCTGTGGGGGTGGCACGACGCCTGCGGTGGCGCAGCGGTTGGGCAGGCGGTGGATTGCGTGCGACCAGTCGCGCGTGGCGGTTGCCGTAACGGCAGACCGACTAATTCGCGGCGCGGAGCAGCTGACCACCGACAACCCCGTGCCCGATTTCACGATTGAACACTGGGGCGTGTACGAGGCGCGCCGCTTGCAGAAGATGCCTGCTGCTGAGTTCCGCGCCTTTATTCTGAGGTGTTTCGGTGCGCACCCACAAAACGAGTTTCCAGGGATTCACGGCTTCAAGGGCAAAATACCCGTGTGGGTATGCGATCCAAACCCGAATCAGCGCGTGGGTGCAAAGGAGGTGACCCAGTTCGCGAACGCGATTCGGCGCACGCCGCACTATCAGCAGGGGAACCTGCGCGAAGGTGTAATGCTTGCGTGGGCGTTCACCCCCGAAGCCCAAACAGCCGCCGAGCAACTCCGCGCCCGCCAAAACACCGACATCAACTTCATCCGACTGGAGCTGATACGCATCGATTCACCCCGATTCCGCGAGCATATCACTCGCCTCTCCACCGACCACGCCGATTACGAGAACTTTCTCACCTTCGTGTTGCCACCGCTGGTCTCGATTGCCTACAAACGCATCGCTCCCCTCACCTACAAGTTCGATATCAGCGATACAACGGTGCAGAACCCAGGCGCGAAGCTGATTAATGTGCAGTGGGATTTCAACTACGACGGCAGGCGGTTCCGCAGTGCGCAGGGCTACGCCCTCCACAAGGCGACAACGCCTGTGCAATACAAGTTCCCGCATGCTGGTCGCTATTGGGTTGCCTGCAAGGTGCAAGACGACAAGGGCGGTGAAGGCTTCTGGTCCGAAGAGATTGAAGTGAGTTGACGGCAATTCTGGTGTATAATCTTACATGGTGGCGGAAGTGATCAAACCGGGGCTTATCTACGGCGTTTATTCCTACTCAGAGGCGGCGCGACTGCTGGGGATTGCACCCCGTCGGGTGGCACGCTGGGCAGACGGCTACCTGTTTCCGTTAAAGCACGGACGGGGCTACTCTGCGCCTGTGCTGCAGTCGTATACCCATCAGCGGGGCGTGCTTTCCTTCCCCGAGCTCATCGAACTGATGTTTGTACGCGAGTTTGTGGCACTGGGCGTCTCGTTGCCCCATGTGCGAGCGACAGCAGAGGCGCTGGCGCAAGAAGTGGGCGATTATCCGTTCACGCGCAGGCGTGTACTGGTGGGAGGGCGTGAATTGCTGGTGCGCGAGACGGAACACATCTTGCGCCGACCCGATATCGGGCAACTCGTGGCGGATTTCGCTGAAACACTGGCAACGCAAATAGAGATAGAAGACGACCATGTGCGCAGATACTATCCACCGCAGTACGCACGGCAAATCTACTTAGATCGAGCCATTCGTGGCGGTGAACCCGTGGTGTCCGAGCATGCGATACCCACGCGCATCATCTACGCCCTCTGGGAGCAGGAACATGATTTGGAGCGTGTTGCGGAATACTTTGACCTGCCTATCGAATCCATCTCCGCAGCCGTCCGCTACGAGGGCGAGTGGCGCTTGAGCGCGTAAAATTTGGCACAACACTGTATATCGCTTGTGAAGAAACTACTTTTCGATGAGAATATCTCGCAGCGACTGGTGGAATTCGTTAACCGCGAGTCGCGTCTTGTCGAAATGGCGCATATTCGGCAGCGCGGCTGGAGCGGCTTGCCTGATAACCAGTGGATACCTAAGGCGACCCAGCAGGGATTTGTTATTGTCACGGGCGACCGCAACGAAACCACACGGGGCTATACCACAGCGGATTTGAAGGCGATGGGCGCACGGGTCATCCTGTTAGGGCAATTTTGGGACCACCTGGGGCGATGGGAACGCGCCAAGTGGCTGGTGAATCACATAGAAGCCATCGTCAACTTAGCCAACGGGATGCCGAACGGTACGGTATACTTGGTTAACAAGCGTGGGAAACACCGCGCTCTGTAAAGGGTGTTGTATGCTGAACCGATTCACACCGTATGAGGAAGAGTTTGAGCGGTGGCGGCGCGAGGGCTATCCTGGGGTCAAGCCCGAAACTTACCGCTACATCGACTTTCTGACCGCGCCTGATAACGACCTCGCCCCGCGCGAGGGCACGCTCTGGCGACACCAGTGGGAAGCGTTCCTGCGAGTCGTGTATGCCCACGAGATATTGGGCAAAGAGGTGATTGGCAGGAACGGACTGCTGGTAAATCTGGTGACAGGCGGCGGCAAAACCGCGCTGATGGCGGCAATCATCGCATGGCTGCGCTATGCCCACGAAGTGCATAAGTTCGTGATTTTATGCCCCAACTTGATTGTACGCGACCGCTTACAGGCAGACTTTGAGGGAGGTAAGGTATTCAGAGACCGCGACCTGATCCCCCAAGACGCCGACTTTCAGGCAGGCGACTTGGTGCTGACCACCCTCGGCGGCGGCAATACGGGCGGTTGGGCGAACTTATTCAGCTCCAATATTGTGCTGGGCAACATCCATCAGTTTTACACCAGCAACACGGTCGGGCAGAGCAATCTTTCGGCGCTAATGAACGGCCCCGACTGCGTGCTGTTCAACGATGAGGCGCACAACTCGCCTGCCCCCGAATGGGATAGCACGCTTGCACGCCTCAAACCTAAAACACGCCTGCGTATCGACCTCACTGCCACGCCCGAACGCGCCGACGGGCAGACGCCCGACAGCGACCTGATTTATGAATACACGGTGCAGGACGCTCTCGCCGATGGACTCATCAAAACGCCCGTCGTGTACCAGCCCAGCATTCATACAGTGGAACTGACCTATACCGATGCCCGCACAGGTGAGCGGCGGCGCGTGGAAGAGATTAACTGGGAGGAGGTAGACCGATTAGGACTGAGCGCAACTCAGTGGGTCACCGATGACGAATCGATGCGCCAACAGATGGCAATCGCCCTGCGCCGTTTGGAAGAGCAGGAGCGACGCGCCAAAGGACGCTATCAGCCCATCCTGTTTGTGGTAGCGGTCTGTATCGCCGATGCCGAAAAAGCCGCGCACACCCTGAACCACTACTTCAAGGTCAAGACTCTCCTGGTAACCGAGCAGAGCGATGAGGAGGACCGTCGCAAGGCGCGGGAACTGGGTAAGGCACAGCATTCCAGGCAACCGTACAAAGCCGTTGTAAGCGTACTCATGTTGCGCGAGGGCTGGGATGTGCCCGAAGTGGGCGTGATTCTGCTATTGCGCAAGTTCAGCAGTAAAGTCTACGGGCAACAGGTCATCGGGCGCGGGCTGCGGCGTGTGCGCGGCAAGAATATCGACCCCAGCGAACCCCAAATCTGCGCCATCGTCGACCACCCAAAGCTGGAACATCAATGGCTATGGGACATGTTCAACGCCAAAAAGCGGGAAAATGTCTCCATCGACGACCTATTCGACGAGACCGAAGACCTGCCTCCACCACTGCCCAAGCAAGAACTAACGAAACCGCACTTGGTCATTCGCGTGCCCGATCCCGATCCGAACTTTTCCGACGACGGCGAGTTCGTTGTGCAGGTCTCGGAAACGCAGGTGCAACCCCTGAAGCACTGGAAAGCTGCCCTACAGGCGATTCAGTACGAGTTAGAAGGCGTGGAGATTACGCGCGTAGATATCGAAGAGGTTATCGGGAAGGAATTGAGTGAGAATCGTTGGGAATCGCACACTGCACCGCCAACGCTCCTGCGCGAGAAGGGTGAAACCTATCGGACATTGTTTCAATTAGATGATGATACGCTGCGCGACGCGATTAAGCAACGGCTGCTGGAAATCGCAGAGGAACTGCTCGATAAGGCAGGCTACGCGCCCATCGAGTACAAAGGCAGAGTGTATAAAGCGCTGATTGAACACATTCGCGAGAAGTTTCTGGACGGCGAGACACTGGGCGCCGCCACACGCGAGCAACTTGAACTCGTATGGCGCATCCTGCCACAGGTGAAAAAGAAAGTGCAAAGCGTGCCTGGTCTGGTGGAGGGAATTGCAGAGTATGGCGATGAGTAAACGCGGGATTTTCGAGAACCCAACGAAAAGCCCCTGGAACTTTGAGGTGTACGACAGCGACCTCGAGCGGCGCATGATGGAGCATCTGGAGCATGACCCCAGTGTCGCCAAGTGGACGAAGCGTCATGGGGTCAGTATCCCATGGATGGATAGCCAGAAACGCCAACGACGCTATGTACCCGACTTTCTGGTGGAATACACGGACGGGCGTATCGCGCTGATAGAAGTTAAAGACCCCAGCCGCCTTGATACGGACGATGTGAAGCGTAAGCGCAGTGCGGCAGAACTTTGGTGCAGACAGCGTGGAATCGAATACATCGTCATGACCATTTCGACGGGCAGGCGGGCGTGAGATTCACCGCCTCAAAAGGGATGTTTCTCATTCAGCCTTCACCACTTCAATGCACCGAGCGCACAGGTCGGGATGGGTGGGGTCTGTGCCGACATCGGGCAGCACGAGCCAGCAGCGTGCGCATTTCGCACCGGGGGCGACATCCACCTCGATGCGCAAGCCTCCTTCGCTCGGATGCACCTCGGCTTGCGATACACCGAACACCCGTGCCAGCAGGTTATCGGGCGTTGGAGCCGTCGGGTAATGGCGCAGGAGGGCATAGAGTTCCCCCTCCACATAGAGACGCACCCGTGCCGATTGCGGGTTCGGGATACGCTTCTCGTTCTTTGCCTGCTCCACCACCCGGTGAACCTCCTCACGCAGGTCCAGGATCCGTGACCAGCGCTCCAGCAGGCTCTTGTCCAGCCACTCTTCGCGCACCACGGGAAAATCGGCGAGATGCACGCTGATGGGCTTGCCAGGCACAGGCAGCCGTTGCCAGACCTCCTCCATCGTATGCACCAGAACAGGAGCCAGCAAACGAGTCAGCACGCAGGCGACCTCGTACAGCACCGTCTGTGCAGCACGACGCGCAGGAGCATTCGCCTTGCTCGCATAGAGCCGATCCTTCAGCACATCCAGATAGAACGCGCTCAGCTCCACATTGCAGAATCGGCGCGTCTCGTGGTAGAACAGGTGGTATTCGAACCGTTCGTAAGCATGCAGGCAATAGCGCAGGTACTCCTGCAGCCGTGCCAGCATCCAGCGATCCAGTTCAGGCAACTGTTCATAGGGGAGGGCGTCTTGGGCAGGGTCAAAATCGGCGAGGTTGCCCACGATGAAGCGCAGGGTATTGCGAATCTGGCGATAGGCGTCCGCCACGAACTTTAGAATCTCGTTCGAGAGGCGTACATCCTCGAAATACTCGGTGGAGGCGACCCAGAGGCGTAGCACATCCGCGCCCAACTGATGTACTACTTCCAGCGGGTCGACCACATTGCCCTCGCTCTTGCTCATCTTGCGCCCCTCGCCGTCCAGCACGAAGCCGTGTGTGATGACCATCCGATAAGGCGCGGCGTGCTTGGTGCCGATAGCAATCATCAGGCTGGAGTTGAACCAGCCGCGGTGTTGGTCTGAGCCTTCGATGTAGAGGTCTGCGGGCCAGCGCAGTTCGGGGCGCGTCTCCAGCACGAGCCGATGCGTGCTGCCCGAATCGAACCACACATCCAGCACATCGGTCTCCTTGCGGAAAGATGGGTGTCCGCATTTGGGACAGCGTATGCCTTTGGGCAGGAAGTAGTCGGCGGGACGCTCGAACCACACATCGGAGCCTTCCCGCTCGATGATGCTTGCCACACGCTCGATCAGGTCAGGCTGGAGCAGAGGCTCCTCACACGCTTCACAATAGAAAGCGGGGATGCCAACACCCCACGCGCGCTGCCGACTGAGGCACCAGTCGGGGCGGCTTTGCACCATCGCGGTGATGCGCGCTTCGCTCTCTGGCGGGATCCAGCGCACACCCCGAATCGCCTCTAACGCCCGCTGACGATGCGCGTCGTGATCGATGCTCATGAACCACTGCACAGTCGTGCGGAACAGCAGGGGCGAATCGCATCGCCAGCAGAAGGGATATTTATGTTCATAAAGCCCATGATGTAGCAGATGCCCTTGTTCTTGGAGGCGCCGGATGACTGCCTGATTCCCTTCGGGCGCGATGGGCAACCCAGCGAACTCGCCTGCCTCTTCCGTGAAGCGTCCTTGCGCATCGACGGGGCAAAGGATAGGCAGCCCATACTGTTTGCCTGTCGCGAAGTCCTCCGCGCCATGCCCAGGGGCGGTATGGACGATGCCCGTGCCCTCCTCCGCCTTCACATAGTCCGCCAACACCACTGGCGATTCGCGCTCGAAAATCGGGTGCTTGGCCACTGTGCCCACCAATTCGCGCCCTTTGAGAATCCGAATCACCTCGTAGTCGGAGATGCCCAGCGTTTTGAGCACGGGTTCCAGGAGGGCGTTCCCCAGCACATACCGCTCGTCGCCCACCCGCACGATCGCGTAATCCAGTTCGGGATGAACCGCCAGCGCGAGGTTAGCGGGGATCGTCCATGGCGTGGTCGTCCAGATGAGGAGATAGGCATGGGATTGTGCCACCGAATCGGACAGCTCTGGCAGAGGCGATGCCACCACCGGGAAGCGCACATAGATAGAATCGGAGATTTTGATGTTATACTCCACCTCGGCGTCGGCGAGCGCGGTCTGGCAGGTGGGGCACCACAGTGTGGGGCGTAAGGCACGGTAGATATAGCCACGCTGCACTAACTCGCCAAAGATGCGCACCAGCCCTGCTTCAAAACCGTAATCCATCGTGAGATAGGGATGTTCCCAATCGCCTACCAGCCCCAGTCGTTTGAACTGTTCGCGCTGCACTTGCACATAGTGCCATGCGTATTCACGGCATGCCTGACGCAGCTCGACCTTAGTAGGCGTTTCCCCTTGCTCCATAAACTGCTGGCTCACGGCGTTTTCGATAGGCATGCCGTGATTGTCCCAGCCTGGCACATACGGGGTGCGGTAGCCGCGCATGCAGTAGAAGCGCACAATAAAGTCTTTCAGCACTTTGTTCAGGGCGTGCCCCATGTGGATGTCGCCGTTGGAGTAGGGCGGACCGTCGTGCAAGATGAAATCGCCGTTTGGAGCAGGCTTTTGCAGCATGCGTTGGTACAAATCGATTTCGCGCCAGAAGGCTTGCCAGCGCGGTTCCTGCTCTGGCAGATTCGCCTTCATCGGGATCGTATGTTCCTCTTTAGGTAGATTGAGCGTCTCTCGATAGTTGCCTGCCATTCATCGCCTCCACTGCGTGGGAAGATTGTACCTCATGAGACATCCCAAATGGCCATCGTGAGCAGTCTTGCGCAGCTGTGGGGCGCCTCTTGTTTGCGCCCTGTTCATGCCGGGCTACTCATCCATCCCCAGTGTGAGCTGCTCCTCTTTTGCTTGGCACAGATGCGGCGGTCGCTCTGACATTCCTGTAGTGCGCGCCGCAGCACATGCCTCACCCCAGCTGATAAAGTACCTGTCATAAAGTTCCATTGGGTAGCGTCCCATTACCTGCACCTCTTCACGAGTAGGCAGTCGCCCCAGTATCTGTGCGATTCGTTTAACTTCCAACTGCAGCGTTTTTTTGCTCACTATATATTTTTGCTTTGGTAAGCGAGGCACGGGGCTGTTCTTTGCATTGGGAACCTCCTTGCGCTTGGCAAACGGGTCTATCCCATGCGCTACCTGCTGGTGTCTTTGCAAGGCCAACTCATGATACTTTTGGGAAAGCTCGATACCGATGAAACGCCGCCCCATCTGATGGGCAACCAGAGTAGTTGTACCCACCCCGTTGAAGCAGTCCAGCACAATCTCGCCTGGCTTCGTGAACAGGGCAATAAGCCTCCGCATCAACATCGGAGGCAACTGGCAAGGATGATCAACTCGATAACTGTTATGCTTTAGGCGGTGAATGTCATACCAAAGATCGCTCAGCTCTCCTTTATCATTAAGCTGCCGCGCGCGACGCTGTTGTATACATGAATGGCGTAGGCAAAAGTTCTCCGCCAGTGGGGTCAGATAGCCTTGTTCCGCTGGGTTTGTTAACCCGGGCAAGGGGCGCGGCGCCCCCTTCGAAAAGCAGAGAATCGTGTAGTGCGCGGGCATAATCAAGCGCACAGGGAAGCTAAGCGCTTCCCACACAATCCAGCATTGAAACCGTAGCTTTTGTGCAAGGAATTGATAATGTCTCACTGCCCATAGTGGGATGTTCAGCACAGCAAGTGTGCGTCCTGGCTTCAACACTCGGGCAAGTTCGTCAAGCCATCGATCGCACCAGTTGAAATATGCGATACTATCTACATCATCATTCCAGTGATCGTATTTCTTGCGTAGATTGTAAGGAGGATCCGCAAAACAGAAATCGATCGAATCGCTGGGGATCTCACGCATTGCCTGCAGGCAGTCATCATTGATGAGGCGCGACTCCAACGATATAGGTTGGGCCTCCCACTCGAAGGGGAACAGCGATTCATGGACCATTAGCGGTTTGGGCTGTAGCGATACGCATTCACATAAGTTGACCAAGTGTAATGTCCGGTATGGCGGTAAACCAAATAAATCGCGCAGGCGATCAACCACAGGCTCAATTCCCTCGCGCGTGCGGGGGTCGATCTCGATATCACGCCAAACATCTGACATAAGTGTCCCATACTTATGGTAAACATGCTTTTTACCTCCGTAGTCTTTCGTCGTACGCTGGCACGCAGGGCAATATGTGTACTGAATGCGAGTTTTTGTGTGTTTCAAACTACCCCGGTAACGGGTTAATATCAGCAATGCTGTGTGGCAATTTGGAATACAAGTATTAGATAATCCAGCATTAGGTACACTTTTTACGGCTATCCAGAGCTGAAATTGCAAAGGTTTTTCCAGAAAGGGTAATAGCCGTGCAGCGTTGGGTGGGGTTGTTAGAATCGCTATGACTGACTCCTCGGGCAGTCGACTGCACACATCAGCAAACTGAACGAAAGCCTCTGCACTCTGCTCAGCTACCTCATCTGTGAGACCTGCTGGAAACCAGAACAGGTAAACCCCAGGCTCTGGCGATGCACCAAACTGCATCACATCGGCAAGGCTTGCTGCCCGATATTCCTGCAGATGTAAACGCTGCGCATTTTCACTCCAGTGTGCCATCTTCATCCCCTCCGTGTTGCTCCAGGAATTTTACCAGCAGTTCCAACTCTTCGGGGCTGAAAGCAGCGGTACAGTCGCTGTATTCACAAATTGTACGCAACGCCGCTTCACGCTCCAGGTTGCCTGCCCCGTCAATCACATAAGCAATCTTGTGTCCGAGTTGATGGAGCTTATTATATCGGCTTTGTGCCTGTCCCGCCTTGCGCTCGATAACACTATTCGTTGTCACCTGAAACGATACCTCTATAGCAAAGTAGCGACCCGTAGGCGACTTCGCCACTATGTCAAAGGTGATCTCCCGTTCATCCTCTGTTTGTGAAACGCCCGGAATGGTACCGTTCCGAGTCAAACTCCATTAAGCTCAGCTCGCTGGACGAGAAAATCCTGTACATAGTTTTGTATCTCTTGACCAAGCTCGTTAGATGTTGCACCGCCAAGAATAGCACTCACTACAATATATCGCTGACGCACGAAACGCTCAATCGCCTCGCAGTTGCCCAACAAACCACCAATGGTGCAACGCTCTTGGAGATCGGGAGGCAGGCTTAGGTTTACCGCTGCGCCGCCGAAGAGGATAAACATAATAACATCTTCCATCAGGTCGTTTAGATTAGTTGATTGCAGAACTTGCCTTGTGTCCACCCTTAGCTTAGAATTACTTACCTGCTGCCGATAAATGCTTTTAAACCTGTACACATGCTGCTGACCTTGCCATACATAAACCATCTTATCTTCCCTCATTGGCGTGATGCGTTTTAGAATTTCACCACTCACATCAGCTAAAACCATGAGATGTTTCAGAAAAAGGTTAGGAGCAAGCGAACTTCCCGCGAGCACGCTTTTCCAGCCTTCTGGAGAACCATCTGCTATCTGTAGCACACTAATAAACTTTTGCTGTGTTTGTAGGAGCATTGATAGAACCTGCGCTGAGATTGCACGAGTGCGCAGTTCCTGAGGCCAATATTGGATTGCAACCTTCTTAAGTTGTTCCGGCGTGCGCTGATAGGGACTTCGCATGCCTAGTCATTTTACCCTATAACATGTTTGCGGTTTGTGCAACTGCCCCGGTTGTCCCTCTATACCGCTGCTCTAATTCGGCTGCCGAGTGAAGATCGAGGCTACGGGCAAGCTTCTCCAGTCGCTCGCCTTCAGGCAGCAGGTCGGGGACGGCTTCAAACAGCAGGGCAACGCGATTGCGTAGCTGATAGAGAAAGAGCCACGCGGAATGCAGCACCTCGTAATCGGCGCGGCTCAGCACGCCCCGGTGTAGCAGCCAGTGTAGCATCTCCAGCGTGCCGCCGTCAGGCAGGTCGGACGGGTCAGACTGGGTAGCGGCGGACTCCAGCACACGCTGCTGCACCCAGAACTCAATCGTCGCCAGCGCGCCTCGCCCCAGCTTGAGATGGTGGTCGCGTTGTTCAGGCGGCACGCGCTCGTGCAGTGCGCGAAGCGCCATGTGCTGAATCGCCTCGCGCTCCGAAGGTGTAAGCGGCTTGCCATAGCGAAAGGCGTTCAGAATCTGCAGAAACGGCTGGGCAAGGGGCGATTCGGGATTCAGCACGCGGGCGCGAATGGCGGACAGTCGCTCCCAAGGCTCAGCATACTGTTCGAAGTAGTGCTGCCAGCCGTGCAGCGTGCGCACTAAGGCGCCTGCCCCCCCTTCAGGGCGGAGCCGTGCATCGACGGGACGGAACGCACCTTGTTCGGCAAACTGCTGACATAGCTGCAGAAAGCGTGCCGCGAGGGCAGTAGCGGTTGGCAAGGATAACTCATCGGGGCAGACGAAGGCGATATCCCAGTCGCTGGCATAACTGAGGTCGCCCGCGCCCAAACTGCCAAAGCCGAGCAACAAGCATCGTTCGGCAACGGAGAGGGCATCGGGCAGCCCCTCATCAGCAAGCTGGCGTGCTGCCTCCTCCCAACTGGCTAAAAGCAGGGTGTCGGCAAGCGCGGTGAGATCGGCAGCCGTTTCGGTGGGGGTGGTCTCGCCCCATAGGTCACGCGCCCCGATGCGCAGCCATTCGCGCCGTGCATACGCCGTTAGATTCGTCAAGCGTGCTCGCATCGTGCGACAGCTGGCTAAACGCTGGCACAGCGATTCGCGATGCGCCTCGCGCGTCTTGGCGCCATAAGCGATAATCTCCTCGCCAAAGAGCATGTCGAGCAGCTCCAGATGGGTCATCAAATAGCCCCACAACACGGGCGACTGCGCCAACTCCGTGAGGCGTGTGAGCACCTCGGGACTATCCGCAAAGGCAGCATACAACAGGGCGCGGTTCGGCAAGGCATCGGCTAACCGTTCCAAACTGGTCAATGCGAGGTCGGGGTCAGGCGTGCGGGCGCATGCGGTGAGCAGCTGAGGCAGGATGCGTTCGAAAGCGCGGCGCGTGGCAGGATCGGGCAGCCCATGCTGTGTGCCGACTGTGGGGATTAGCAGCAGGGCATAAGACTGCCGAGGTTGCCGAAAGCCCATCGCGTGCAGAATCGCCTCCCAAAGCGATTGTCCTTCTTCAGTGCCCAGCAGGGTGAGTTGCTCTGGCTGGAAGGGGAGCGGTATCCTTTCCGATTCGCCCGACCTATCCGACTGGGCGGATAGCCTCTCCCAGAAGGCGCGCGCCACCTCGCGATGCCTTCGCAAGACCTGCTCGAACGCGGGCGGTTCGCTTCGCCCCGATGCAAGGTCTGCCCCTCCATTCAGATAGCGAGCGAATTGGGACCGTGCCTCAGTGCCCTGTGCGGGCAGCGTGTGCGTCTGATGTCCGTAAATGAGCTGCAGCCGATGCTCCACCGTGCGCAGGAAGCAGTAGGCGTCATGTAAGTCTTTTGCCTCCTCCAGCGTGATGAGGCGGGTCTGACGAAGGCGGCGCAACGCCTCCAGCGTGTTGGGTGTGCGCAGGCGCGGCAACTGCCCCCCGTACAGTAACTGCAACCCTTGCACCCCGAACTCGATATCGCGAATGCCACCCCAGCCGTTCTTGATGTCAGTCTCCCATTCGCCTCGGGCGCGGCAGTGCGCTTCCAAGCGACGCTTCTGCGCTACAATCGCCTCCCACTCCTCTGCGCTGGTGCGTCGACGATACACGAAAGGGGCAATCCCTTGCAGGAACGCCTGACCCAGTTGCAGGTCGCCCGCGGCGGGGCGTGCCTTCAGGAGCGCCTGACGCTCCCATGGCTCCGCCCAGTTCTCGTAGTAATGTCGTGCCGATTGCAGGGTGCGCAGGATCGGTCCGAACCGCCCTTCGGGGCGCAGGCGCAAATCGACACGGAACACTATCCCACGCCGCATCGGGCGTGAGAGCGCGTCCACCACCTGCTCGCACAGGCGCGTGAACGCTCTCATCTGGGTCGGCTCGCGGACCTCATCCGCTGCGAGGAACATCAGGTCGATATCGGAGCTGTAATTCAGCTCGCGCCCGCCCCACTTCCCCATCGCAATGACCACCAGGGGAATCCGTCCCTTCTCCGTCGGCAGCATGGGCGGTGGCATCTCCTGCAAGCATATCTCCAGCGCCGCTTGCACACACACATCCGCCAGGTCAGAAAGCGCACGGGCGACCTCCGGCAAGGTGTATTTGCCCAATAGATCCAGCGCGGTGATGCGCAGATACTCCATCTGTTTGAAGTGGCGCAGGCGATCCAGGCGCATGAGGTACGACGAACAGGGTGCCAGGGAGCGTGCCAAGTCGCGATGCAGCTCGGCACGGGCGCGCTCGCGCAACAGCAGCGCAGGGTCTAACAACAGCTCCATCATTTCGGGGTTTTGCAGCAAGGTATCCGCCATGTAGGGCGAGAGGGCGAACAACTTCAACGGGGCTTTCAGCACAGCGGGTGTATCGGCAAAGAGACGATAGTAGGTCAACGGGTTGCCCACTGTTTCCAACCAGCGATCCAGATAGATAAGCAGGCGGGCAGGATCGGGCGCGTCGTGGAGCACCTGAAGAATGATAGGCGCAAAGCGGTCAAACAGCTCCGCCTGTACTCCCTCCCCACGCAACCTGCGCCAGAGCCGCTCTTCGCGTTCCGAGGGAAAACCAGTCATCACCTACACACTCGTTTTTGCAATTGCACCCACGATGGGTAGTTCATACCACTCGCCGTTATTGGCATGGATGGCAGCCAGCAGCACGAATACCAGATTCAGCACGATGGGCACCAGAGCCAATATCGCCCCCAGACCGCAAGTGATGAAGGCAAAGATACACACGATGACCCACAATACCAATAGCGCGAGCTGGAAATAGAGGGCTTGCAATGCATGGAACGCTACGAAGCGCGAACGTTCCCGATAGACGAGGTAGATGACCAGTGGCGCAATATATTGCCCCAGCAGGACCACATAGCCCAGCAGGGCAGAGAGGTGCGCCAACATCGCCCACAGCCGCTCATCCGATGTCGGTCCGTTTTGGTTCATCGGAAAGACACTTTATTGCCAAGACGATGCCCATTATACCCCCATCGGCATCTCCGCAGGAAAGGCAATCCTTTTGCTGAATAGAGAAGGTGGGGCGGAGTGATAGGGTATTAGTATGAGCGACTGGCGATATCATGTGGCAAGTTTATCGGCGGTGCTGCTGGGGCTTGCGGTCGGCTTACTGATTGGCGGGCTGTACCTCTCACCTGCGGTTCCCGATCAGATTGCTGCGCAACTGAAGCGGCTTGATGAACAGTTTGCCCAGCGTACGGAAGAGCTGCGTCAAGCAGAGTCGGAACGCGACAATCTGAAGCAAGCGCTGGCACGCACCGACAGCCTGCTTGCACGCTTGCTGCCACCCTTGAACCCGCGCCTGCTGAGAGGGAAGCGCGTCGCCTTGCTTATCACCACCGACGACCGCAGCGCAGCCCAGGGAATCGAACAATGGCTGACCGAAGCGGGCGCGGAACTGCTTTCTACTACACGGGTCGAATGGGCGCGCATCGATCCCGAAAGGCAAACGATAATCCTTAACAATCTGCCCGACCTGTTCAACCCCGCGATGTCCGCAGGGGCGCGCACCGTGCTGAGCCGTCAACAAGGTGTCCAGTTATCGGGCGACTACAGCCGCGCGGTAGACATCCTCATATGGGTGGGTGGCTATACGAGCCGCTCTGCCCGCGAGGAGTGGCTCCAATCTGATAGCGAACTCATCGCGGCGCTGCAATCCGGCATACGGCGTTTGACACCTACTCCACGACCAAGATTCTCTTCTCCGACCCAGCAGGGTACCTCGGAGGATAACATTTTGCTGGTCGCAGGCGAACCGTTCGGCACGCGCCTCTCCATCATCCCTTTGTGCAAGGCGACCGAAGTGCCCAGTGTCGATTGCATCGATCTGGCACTGGGCAAAAGTGCTTTACTCGCGTTGCTAAGTGGCGAATCGGGACACTACGGCTTGAAGCCGACCGCCGAATCAACTGTCCCAGACACGCTGCTGGAGTCGTTGCGATGAGCGTGCGCGTCGCCATTCTCATCCCTGCCCGTAATGAAGCAGAGAGCATTCGCGAAACGCTTCACGCACTGCGCGAGGCTCTTCCCGATGCCCCTGTGCTGGTGCTTGACGACGGGAGTGTGGATACGACGGCTGAAAGGGCGTTGCAGGCAGGCGCGCAGGTGGTTTCGGTCAGCAACTACTTGCCGCGTACCGGCAGCAAGGGCGATGCGCTCTGGCTCGGCTGGCAGCTCATCGAGGCGGAGAACTATCTTTTTCTGGATGCCGATCTGGGCAGCAGCGCGCGCTATGCACCGCGCTTGCTGACCCCGGTTCAACTACGATATGCCGATATGACCATCGGCGTGCTGCCTCCTGCGGGGCGCACGGGTGGGTTTGGCCTCGTGGTGCATCTCGCGCGGTGCTACCTGCGCCTGCGCACGGGCAGGCAGTTTCGCGCACCCCTCAGTGGTCAACGGGCGATCCGACGCGAATTGCTGACCCGACTGCGCGGCTTTGCGCCGGGCTACGGACTGGAGCTGGGGCTGACCTTGGATGCCTGCCTGCTGGGCGCACGCATTCTGGAGATCGAAACGCCCTTCGAACACCGTGCCTATGGACGCACGCTGAAAGGCTTCCTGCACCGCGCCCGCCAGCTGCGCGATGTATGCCTTGCGATGGCGGGAGTGCGCAAGGCATGGTATAATTGCCCTTCGGGCATTTGCCCAACCTATAGGAGGGAATAGCAATGCAAAAGGCAATTCGACCATTTGCAGGCTTGTTGCTTGTTGTCATACTCCTTAGCGCATATGCGCAGGAGAAGGTGCAACTCGTCTATCGCGCCAAAGCCGGGCAAACAATGCGCTACCGGCTCAACGCCAATATTACCGTTGAAGCCGCCGGGCGAACCTTCACAATGGAAATCACCAGCGTCGCCGTGCAAAAAATCCTGGAAGTCACCCCTGAGGGCAACATCAAGCAGGAACAGACCACCGAATCTTATGAGGTGACCTTTAACGGCAACAAGACGCCGACCCCCGAAGAGGCACTCAAAGAGCGCACGGTAACGGTTATCAAGCCCAACGGCGAACCCATCTCCCGCGAGTCGGAACGCGAGCAAGAAGATTCCAGCTCCGCTCATATCGGGCAGGCGTTCAGTGTGATTTTTCCCGCAAACCCCGTTGGTGCAGGCGACAAATGGAGCTACACCTTCAAAGAGGATTCGAAGCTGGGCACGGTGCCCGGCACGGTGGAGTATACGCTCAAAGGCTTCGAGCAGTGGAAAGGTATTCGCGTCGCCCGCATCGAGAGCAACTACACCGCAAAGGATGATACCAATTTCAGCGCGACCACCGAGCTGCTGGTGGAGGTGCGCACAGGAGATACCGTCTATGCCTCTGCCCAGATCGAAGGGATGAGCTTCGGCGCGCCGGGCGGAGGGGCGACGGCAAAAGCTCGGTTCGAAGTGGAGCGCATCGAAGGCTCGCCCCTGCCCGAAGGCGAGGAGGGAAAACCCACCCAGCCACAGCCCACCGCGAAACCTGAAGCCAAGCCTGCTGAACAGCAGCCCACCGACAAGAAAGCCGAGCAACCCGAAAAAACCGAACAGCCCGAAAAGGCTGAAAAGTCCGACAAGTCCGAACAGAAAAAGAAAGAGAAAACCATCGACGAGGTGGTGAAGGAGTTCGAGAAGCTGGAGGGGCTATTCACACTCTACCGCAAGAAGGAAGCAGGGAAGGACACGCTCTATATGGCGATTCGTGAAGACCAACTGGAGAAGCTCTACTTCCTGCAAGCAACGGTCAGCGAGGGCATCCCCACTTTCTTCCTCGCCGCTGGCACGCCCATCAACGACCTCGTGTT
Source organism: bacterium HR15 (assembly GCA_002898555.1). Lineage (GTDB taxonomy): Bacteria > Armatimonadota > Fimbriimonadia > Fimbriimonadales > GBS-DC > HRBIN15. Next base: position 29,835 of record BEHR01000005.1, on the reverse strand, counting down.
CAAGTTTGTGCGCCGTGATGAGCAAATCCTGCTGGTTGTGCCGAATATTCGCTTCCAAGCAGATCCCCACAAGCCCATTGCCCGCTCTGTGCGACGCTCCTTTGCAGACGCCTATCTGGAAGCGTTCAAGATCGAAGCGAAGGACAAGGAGGGCAAGACCTTCCTTATCGATGTGTCGAACTTCTTCCGTTCCGATGTGATGCAGATTCAGCAGCTTGCGAGCGCGGCAGCAGGCGGCAGTTACACCATCGACCGTGAGAAGACCGCCTATCTTGCCGTCAAAGCGTTCCCGAACAATATTTTCGTGCAGACGGCATATCACTTCGCGGGCGGTCCGCAGCGTGGAGGCGGTCTGATGGGACTGATCGCGGGCTTAGCCGGCGGTGCGGAGCTGGCGGACCCACGCAGCCTCCCTCTCACCGTCAACTACAACCTGTGGGAACTGCCCACCAATAACGGCTATCGACCACGCCTGTTCGACCCCCGCGTCGGCTATTTCTACACCGAATTCACCGACTTCACCACCGACCAGCCAGAGCAGGAGAAACGCTATATCCTGCGCTGGCACCTGGAGAAAGCCGATCCGAACGCGCCTCTCTCACCGCCTAAAGAGCCTATCGTCTTCTGGCTCGATAACGCCATTCCCGAAGAGTATCGCGACGCCATACGCGAGGGCATCCTCGAATGGAACAAGGCGTTCGAAAAAGTTGGTATCAAGGACGCGATCGTGGTCAAGCAGATGCCCGACGATGCCGACTGGGACCACGCCGATATGCGCTATAATGTCATCCGCTGGGTCTCCTCCCCTAATAACGGCTATGCCGTCGCGCTGTTCCGCGCCAACCCGCTCACAGGGCAGATTCTGAACGCCAGCATCACGGTGGATGGCAACATGGCGCGCATTACCCGAATCATTTATCAGCGCAGCATCGATCCCTTAGCCGCATTCCGCGAGGCGGAGGCGTGGGAGAAGGGGCTGGTCCCGTTCGACCCGCGCGTCTGTACGCTGGCCGAAGGCTCCATGTTCCGTGCATGGACAGGCTACTTGATGATGGAACTGCTCGCGCCTCGACGCAACGCCACCCGCACCACCGAAGACCAGTTTGTGAAAGATTACCTGCGCTCGGTGGTCATGCACGAGATGGGACACATTCTGGGACTGCGCCATAACTTCGCTGCCAGCCGATACCACTCGCTGGACGAACTGGCGAATGGCGAACTGGTACGCAAGCAGGGCACCGTCGCCAGCGTGATGGAGTATGACCCCTTCAATCAGATGGCGTTGCATGCCCCGAACACCGTCTATTGGAACCCGACCATAGGCCCCTATGACTACTGGGCGATCGAGTACGGCTATAAGGAGTTCGGGGTCCCCACCCCCGAGGCGGAGAAGCCCTCTCTGAACGAGATTGCGCGCCGCAACACCGAACCGGGGCTGGCATTCGAGACCGACGAGTATGCTGACCGTTTTGACCCCTATGTGACGCGCTTTGATCTGGGGCGCGACCCCATCGATTACTGGGAGCTTCTGCTGAAAGACACCAATGAGTTGCTACGCGCTCTGCCGAACCGCTTCCCGCGCCCTGGCGAAAGCTACTATGAATTCACCCGTGTCTTCTTTGGCACTCTGGCAAACTACAGCACGACAGCGGTTCAGTTGACCCGCTTCATCGGCGGGTTGCAAATTCGGCGCAACTTCCGGGGCGACCCGAACGCGCAGCCGCCTCTGCAGCCTGTGGACAGCGCGACGCAGCGCCGTGCGCTGCACCTGCTGGTGCAGTATCTCTTTTCGGAGGGCGCGTTCAACCTACCGAAGAGCTACTATGACAAGCTCGCGCCGAACCCTGCGCGCGGCGGCGGACCGATTCCGCCCGACGCCCCCGTGCGTGATTTCATCAGCAATATCCAGCGCCTCACCCTGACCCGCCTATTCGCTCCCGACACCCTGCGGCGCGTGGTCAATAACGAGTTCAAACTCGGCAACACGAAAAACGCCTTCACCTTAGCCGAGATGTTCCGCACGCTGCAGGACGCCATCTGGTCAGAAGCCAACACGGGTAAGCCCGTGAACGCACTGCGACGCCTGCTGCAACGGGCACACTTGGAGCAGCTGACCGACATGCTGGTCAAAAGCTCGGCTGCGCCCGACGACGCCAAAATGTTGGCACGCTATCACCTGCGTCGCCTGCATGCCCAGCTGAAGCAGGCACTGCCGAAGGTACAGGACGACTACACACGCGCCCACTACAGCGAGGCGATCGACACCATCGAAAAGGCTCTGAACGCCCAGTACATGCTGGGCATGCCCGAAGTGCGCCTGCCCTCGCTAATGGAGCTGCTGGGGCTGGGACGCGAATAGCGACTCACCCAAACAGAAACCGAACATTCCGCGGCGGAATAGGGTATAATAGTACCGTGCAGGCATTCGGGGAAGCCTCCCCAATCCAAACAATGCCTGCCGAAAGGAGGATCGTATGATGATGAACCGATGGCTTATGGCTTGTACGGCAGGCGCCGTTCTGTGCGCCTCTTTTGCGTTCGCGGATAGCCGCAAGTCGGCTGAGCTGCAACTCGTGGATTCTGGTCAGATTCAACGCGTGATGCCCAAGCGCATGATGAAGGTGCGCTGGGAGAATGGGCGCATCGTGCCCGTCACCCCGTGGATCGAGCTGGGCGACTTTGCGCCCGCAGGTCCTTGCGACCCGAACGAGACCCTCGTGTTCGACCATTTCGGTACCGACGATGCAGGTAATCCTATTGGTGGTTCGAACTGCAGTTCCACTTTTGCACCCGGCACCCGCTGGTACTTCGGTCCCACCTACCATAACCCTTACTGGGCAAATGACATCGAGACCCTAGTAGATCCCCAGTATAACGGCGCAACTGCCTCCTCACTGACACACGCTTGGTTCTGGAACCCCGGCCTGACCAATCCACCAAGTGGCAGCCAACAGTGCATCATCCTGATTCTGACGGTGGAGGCGTTCGACGCCGAATGTCAGGATGTGCACGATGTGTTCGATGGAAACCCCTTCATCGATGGGGTCGTTTTGGATTATGGGGTTCTCAATGCTGGGGCAGGTTACTACTATTCACCGGTCTGTCTGAGTGCGATAGGTGGCATCGCGTTGCCCGCTACCCCTGCCGATGACGGGGATCCGGGCACCGAGCTGTTGGGCGGCTGGGTCGTCATCTATGCCCAGGCGTACGATCCCAACACGGGCGCAGTTACGCTGGCCTCGGGTGCCCAGCCGATGCTCTGGAGCATGCAGGACGCGGGTAACATCGGCAGCTCCACACCTATACAGTTCGACGACGACAATCCTACCGATGGGAACCACACCGCGTTTGATGAGTGCTACGACTACACCTATTCGGTATGCGATGTGCCGCCGCGTGTTCTGGGCGGCATGATGGCGTTCTGGGTGTCGGCGCCGAGCTGCACACCGACTGGTGGCGATACGACTGGCGAGGGCTGCGTGGATGACTCAGACATCCTGAACATTCTGTTCGCCTTCGGTTGGACAGGCAATCCGGGCGAGAACGCATCGGATGTCAACTGCGATGGCGCCGTGGATGATGCCGACCTGCTGCAGGCGTTGTTCAACTTCGGCACCGGCTGTTAATGGAGTCGAGCGCAGCAAGGGGGTTCGCGAAGCCGCTCTGGCGTTGCGAACCCCTTCTTGGGGTTCCTCCTTGCCGAGGGGGAACCCCAATTTAGTTTTTTGGCGCATCTCGCTTACGGGAGGAAGCTGCAGGAGGGGGCTGCCGTCAGGTACAATTCCCCGTGATGGCAAAGCGGTCCGAAGGTGGCATCAAGCTCATCGCCACGAACCGCAAGGCGTACCACGAGTACCACATTGAGGATACCTTTGAAGCGGGTATCGCGCTGGTCGGTTCGGAGGTGAAGTCGGTCGCAGCGGGCAAGGTGAGCCTAACCGATGCTTACTGCCGCGTGGAGAACGGGGAGATGTGGGTGCATAATATGCATATCGCGCCCTATGAGCCTGCCGCACGCTTCGGGCACGAGCCGCGCCGTAAACGCAAACTGCTGCTACATAAGTGGGAGATTGAACGGCTGGGCAGCAAAGCGGAGCAGAAGGGCTATACGATTATTCCGCTGCGACTCTATTTCCGCAACGGTAAAGCGAAACTGGAGATTGGGCTGGCACGAGGCAAACGCAAGTACGACAAGCGCGAAGCCATCCGCCAGCGCGACATCGAGCGCGAGCTGCGCCGTGAGATGCGGGGATAACTTCCCTATACGCGCAGACGATTCCTTCAGTCAGACACTCCCCATTCGGGTACAAGCGACTGCTCCACGCCCAGATGCTGTAGGATGCGGGCAATCACGGTGTCGACTGCCTCCTCCAGCGTGCGCGGGCGGTTGTAGAAAGAGGGGTTCGCGGGCAGAATTGTCGCGCCTGCCTCCGCTGCAAGGAGCATATTGCGCAGATGTATCTGATTGAAAGGTGTTTCGCGCACCACTAAGATAAGCGGGCGTCGCTCCTTGAGGCACACATCGGCGGCGCGGGTCATCAGGTCGTCCGATGCACCGTTGGCGATGCGCCCCAGCGTGCCCATCGAACAGGGGATAATCACCATTCCATCGTGGCGGAAGCTGCCACTGGCAGGGGGCGCGAAATAGTCGTGCGGCTCCAACACCTTCAACCCCTGCCAAGACGCACCCAGCAACGCCTCCGCGCTGAGCGTGTTGCGTGTGATGTTCCGCTCCAGCTCGGTCTGCAGCACCTGAATCGCCTGATCGGAACAGATGAGATAGACCTCCTGGAAATGCAACTGCGCATAGTGCAGGAACCGCACGGCATAGATGGCTCCGCTTGCGCCCGTAACGCCCACCACCAACCTGCCCGTTCGTGCCATATCTTGCAGGATACCTTACAGGACGGACATCCCCGGCGACCTTTTGCATCCTGAACAGCAGCATCATTTCGCGCGGGGTGAGGAATCTCGTTTGGCAGGATTTTCTCGGGGAAGCGCATATCTTAGACTATGGTGAGGTTACTTACCATGCGACAGTTCGCGAGTATGTGGGCGCTGTGCTGGATGGCGACTATGTGCGCTCAGCGACCTGTGGAGCAGTGGCGCGTGTTGTATAACGCGGGCTCAACCGCAGGATCGGCTGCATTGGGATTTCACCTTTACGATGTCACAGGCAACTCATACCATGTCGGTGCCTATGGGGCGACTACACCTGTCGTGCTGAGCCTCGATGCGCAAGGGACGCTGCGCTGGAAGCACCGCTGGGATTTACCCGGAATCCCTGTGGGCGCGCAGCAGCGACCCGACGGCAACCTGATGGTGTTCTTATCCAATGGGATTCTGCACTACACACCTCAAGGCGAGTTGATTCGTGCGGAGCGGCTGCAGCTCCCGCCCCCACCAGGATTTCAGTCATTGGTTACCGCTGCCGTAGATACCCAAGGCAACCGCTATCTACTTTTTGGCTCCCCCCGGATAGCCCTTCAGGTGATTGTTGTCCGCACAAATGCGGAAGGCGAGCTGCTGTGGACTTACAGTATGCCCAATCGGTATGCGTTCGATATTTTTGTAGATTCCGAGGGAGGGGTGATTGTGTTGGGAGGTATCCCTTCTGAATCGTTTCCCGGTGCCTACTTCCCGGAATTCATCCGCCTGAGCGCGTCGGGCAATCTCCTATGGCGGAGTCAAGGAGATACACTCCCTCTTGATCGGGGGCGTATCGTGGGCGAGACACCTCAAGGGCAGATCATGATTGCAACCGGCACAAGTCTGTGGCTGGTATCGCGCACCAATGGCACTTGGACTCGCGTGAACGGCTGGCTTCCACCTAGGTCCTTTTTTGCGAGCGCAAGTTGGGTCATGCTTTCGAGTGGGCGGTTTGCGGCGGCCATTCGATACAACCACTCTGATGAACTATTCACTTTTTACTCGGCGGCAGCCATGCATGAACCGAACGGTGCGCTGCGCTGGTCGGCGGCACCGCTCGGACTCCTGCAAAGAGGGTGGGAGTACGCCAGCCCTGCACTTGCCGCTGCACCGAACTCCGATTCGCTATGGTTCCTGACGCCCGATCGCTCCGTGCAGCCCACCCAGTACAAACTCATCCGCTTCGATGCCAACGGTGGAGTGGAGTGGACACGCACGCGCGCGATCCCCGTAGGCGCATCGTTCGAGACTTATGGCCTCTTGGCATTTCCTGATGGGGAGAGCCTGAGCCTGTGGCGCGAGGGAGACGCGCTGCGCGCCGTGCGCTACGATGGTACGGGCAACTTGCGTTTCGATCAAGTGTATACTTTCACTGAGCCTACTCGCGATTCCGCCACCGTTGTGCCCGACGGCGCGGGTGGGGTGTATGCGTGTATCATAGCGTCCCCTATCTTTGAGCTGAGTTTCCACTCTCGCCTGCAGCGCTACGATGGACAGGGCAACCTGCTCTGGGAAGTGGAGGAAGACACGGACGCCATCCAGAGCAGCGGCGCGGGCGACCTGTTTGCCATGCGCTTGCGCGACAATGAGGCGGTTGTGTCACGCTATGCGCCTTCCGGCGCCCTCGTGTGGCAACAGCGCTATCCTATGAGCGAACGCAGCAGCACGCCGCTGTTGATTGGAAGCGACGACTCGATCTTCATACTGGGCTATCAGCAAACTGCCGATAATAGGAGGTTGCCGCACATCCTTAAAATCGGTTTTGATGGAACTCTGCGCTGGACGCATACCGTTTCGGAGACAGCTGCCGGACCTAACCTGCCGGGCATCGCGTCGCCCGATGGTGGGTTATATGCTGCGATTTACCTCCAACCCTCCGCTGAGTGGCGGATTCTGCGCTATGAAGCGGACGGACGATTGGCATGGGTAGAAACTTTCAGGGACACAAACGATCTCCTGATGGGCGTGGACGCTCAATCGCGCCTTACAGTTGCCGCGTCGATTCGGGTAGGTACAGAGAATCAGGTTGTCATACGACGCTATGCCCTCACGGGCACGCAACTCTGGCAACTCGCCCTGCCAGGGCGCGCATGGGCGTTACAAGTTGCAGATTCGGGCGCGTGCTATCTGATTGTGCAAGAAAGGGATGCGCAGACGCTGTATGCGCTCTCCGATTCGGGCGTGCTACACTGGCGGCGCACCCTCAGCGAGACCGCGAGCTTCAACTGGACACCATCCCTGGATGCAGCGGGCAACCTCTACCTCTACGCCATGCGCTGGCTCACCCCTCACCGCTTCGACAATCAAGTAGCAATCCTTTGCTATCGCCCTGATGGAACACAGGAATGGGCGACCGCGTTCGCCGGCCCAATGGGTTATATTAACACTGCAAAACTGCTGGTGCAGCCTGACGGGAGGCGGTTTGTGTTGAGTGGCGCAACCGTCACTGAAACGGGTGGACAAGACGCCTACATCGTGCAATATGCTGTGCCCCAGCGGGGCGATGCGAACAACGATGGATGCGTAAATGATGCCGACCTGCTGGTCGTGTTGCGCCATTTCGGCGGCACATCCGAGGATGCTGACCTCAACAGCGATGGCATCGTCGACGATACCGATCTGCTAACTGTGCTGTTCAACTTCGGCAGTGGGTGTTGAGAGCAGGTGAGTGAAGAAGCGGTTTCCTTATCAGTGGCTACTCACATGAGGGTCCCAGCTTGGTAGCCGAGGCATCTTGCCTGTAAGTTTTTTTCGGCTTGATGGGAGCCTCGCCCGCTGTAGGAGAGGAAGCAGACTGAGTTACATGCCTTCGCCTCAAAATGTGGTGCAATGCACATCGTGAATCCCCTTAGGGTACAATTTGTCCAGTTTTATGGCGATTCGCGTCAGACTGGGGCAGGACGAGGTGCAGGTGGAGCCGGGCGGGTCGGCTCAACTCATGGCGATTGTACGCAACGAGGGCGATCAGCCCGACCAGGTGGCGCTGGAGGTGGAAGGCATCGATGCCGAGTGGTGCGCCATCCCGATCCCCTCGTTCGCCCTGGCACCGGGCGAGGAGGTGCAGGAGCGCATCCTATTCCGTCCGCCACGCAGCGCAGAGAGCCGCGCAGGCACCTACCCTATTGTGATACGGGCGCGCTCGCTGGAAAATGGGGGCAGCAGCGTGGCGCAAGCCAGTCTCATCATTCGCCCCTATAGCATGCTGACCCTTGAACTCGCACCCAAACGCGGTGTGGTCTCGCCCCTACGCAAGCAGGCACACTACGAGGTCACCATCAGCAATCTCGGCAACACGGAGCAGACCATCCATCTGTACGCCTCTGACCCCGAAGACGCGCTGGCGTTCGAATGGGAGCATGAGCAGGTCTATCTGGCGCCGGGCGAGACGCGCACGGTGGTGCTCTCCTCCCAGCCGCGTCAGATGCCCTTCTTGACCAATCCTGCCCTCTACAGCTTCACCGTCACGGCACGCAGTGTGGAAGACCCCCTGCGCTCGTCCCATGTGCAGGGTCAGTTAGAGCGACGCGGATTAATTAGCCCCGCCACCGTCGTGTTTCTTTTCATGCTCGCGCTGCTCGTCGCGGTGTGGGCATACACCCGCCCGCGCCCCGTCGAAATTCAAGTCTTTGTCGCGGAGCCAGCGCAAATCACTGCCGGCGAGAAGACCACCCTGCGCTGGAGTGTGCGCAACGCGGAGCAGGTGGTTATTGAACCTGCCGTGGGTGAGTTCGACCCGAACAAGACACGCTCGGTGCAGGTGCAGCCGACCAGCACGACCACCTATCGGCTCATTGCCCGCAATCGATATGGCGAGCGGATGGCGGAAGTCGTGGTGATTGTGCAGAACGCGCCCGAACCGCCTCCACCCATTATCACGAAGTTTTTTGCCGATTCGCCCCAGGTCAAGCGCGGCGAATCGGTCATCCTCCGCTGGGAAGTCAAAAACGCGACGGAGCTAATTCTTGTGCCGCCGGGTCAGAAGCTGGACCCACTAACCCCTGGCTTTGAGCATCGCCCTTCGCGAACCACCACCTACGAACTTATCGCACGCAACAGCGCGGGCAAGACGGTGAGCAAGACCCTGCGCGTGGAGGTGATTGACCCCTCACAGGCGCAGATTATTCGGTTCGTGGCTGAACCGAGCGAGATCGCTGCGGGCGAGAGCGCGACGCTGCGCTGGGAAGTGCAGAACGCGCGGCGCGTGGAGATCGATAACGGCATCGGCGAGGTATCGCCCACAACGGGCGAGTTCACCGTGACCCCCAGCAGCACCACAACCTACACCCTTACCGCCTACGATCAGGACGGTCGCCCCGTCCAGGCGAAGGCAACGGTCACCGTGCGTCCTGCCACCCCACCCCTCTCCGGCAATCCCTGAAAAGGTAATATCCCCATGATGCAGCGAACTATCGTCAGCATGGGGTTGGTGGCGATGCTGGGGAGCATGCTCTATGCACAGCAGCCCGCGGTCTTTTTGGGCGCGCGCTTACGCACCCAAGTGCGCACCGATGAGCACACCACGCAGCTGCGCTGGTATGATGACCTTGCCCGCCATTCCGTCGTCTCTCTCCAGTTCTATCACGAGGCGGGCTATGGTGCATATATCGCCCAGCGACTGCAAAATATCCCACGCGACCGCACGCGCACCGCGCTCGACGAAGCCTATCTCGAAAAGCTGGATGGCTGGCGGATTGGGAAGTTCTATGTGCCTTTCGGGGCGGGACTGCTGCTTAGCGAGAGCGTGAACGCGGTGCAATTGCCCACCCGGTTCGCAATTGGCAACCTGCCGATGCGCGTCGCCTATCTTTTTAATGGCAAGGAGCGTCAGCAAGGCATCTATGTGCGAGTGGGCACCGCGAATGGTGGCGTCGCGGTGGGCATCGGGCGACATTTCGGCACCGATCCCCATGCCTTCGCCGCGTGGGAGCTGCCCGAAAGCCCACGCCACCCTGAAGGCTATCAGCATCTCTACGGGGCTGACCTGATGCGCGAGTTGGGCAGTCATCGACTCCAGCTGGAATGGCTCTACAGCGGTGGTAACCGAATGGTCGACACGCATTGGTTCGCCCTGCGCTGGCAACCACTCACGATGCCACTCCAGCCCGAACTGCTACTGACTTACCAAACGGCGAGCGAACGGCTGAGCTGGCGTCTGAATCTGCGTCAGCAACTGGACGAGCATTTGAGCGTGGATCTGGTGGTGCGGGGTCAGCAGGGTACACTTCAATTCATGGGGATCGGGTTGCGAGGTGAACTGTGATGGCGCTGGGCAAACGCATTACCCGCTTGATGCGTGCCTTTATCGAGGAACACTGGGAACGGCTGGAGTCGCTGATGCGCGAGGAGGAAGCCGAAGCGCATGCCCGTGCGGAGGCAATTCGTGAGCTGGAACGCGACCCGGGCGCACCCAGCGTGTCTGCGCCGCCTGCCACCTCACTGCGTCCATCCGCTTCACCGCCTGAGCCCGTTGACCCCGTTCGACGCGCTTACAGGGTGTTGGGACTGCCCGAAAATGCCGATCTGCCTACGATACGGCGCACCTATCGGCAACTGGCGGCGAAAAGCGAGCCGAGCCGCTTCCCGGAGGGCACGCCAGAGCGTGCGAAAGCCGAACAGATCCACGCCCAAATCGAACAGGCATATCGGGTGCTGCTACGCCATCTGGACCCCTCCGCGGACCGCTTCTACGATCTGGAGCTGCCCTGAACACGCTTGAGCCGCGACGGGAGATGAGCGCGACTAAAATGGCTGAGGGAGGCAAATTAAGAAGCGCGTGCCCTTGCCTTGCTCGGTTTCCACATGGATGTGTCCACCCATCTGCTGCACGATGCCCTGTACCGCTGCCAGTCCCAATCCGGTGCCCTGTCCGATGGGCTTGGTGGTGAAGAAGGGTTCGAAGATATGAGGCAACACCTCAGGGGGAATACCTATGCCCGTATCGGCAACTTCCAGCACGATGCGCTCTCGTCTGTCGGGGGGGTGCGTGGCGTCCTCTTGACAAGGGCATTCCTTCCGCCGAGAGAGGCGGATGGTCAGCACGCCTCCAATGGGCATTGCGTCGCGTGCGTTCGTCACCAGATTAAGGAGCACTTGGGTCATCTGTCCGGGGTCGGCATAGAGCACGCCCACCGCTGGGTCGACTTCCATCACGAGGCGCACATTGTCGGGCAGCAGCCGTCGCAGCATGTCCGCCATTTCGGACAGCCACCTCCCGACATCGAGGGGCACAGGCTGCATAATCTGCCTTCTGGCATAGGCAAGCAGTTGGCGCACCAGCTCTGCCGCCCGCTCGCCGGCTTTCATCACCCCCTCCAAGTACCGCTTCACGCGCTCCTCGTGGGTCTGTTCCATTGCCAGCTCTGTGTAGCCCATGATGGCGGTCAACAGGTTGTTGAAGTCGTGCGCCACGCCTCCCGCTAATCGCCCGATGCTTTCCAAACGCTGAATGGTGGCGAGTTCCTCCTGCAGGCGTCGCAGATCAGTGATATCTGTCTGCACGCCCCATGCGCGTATCAGGTAGCCGTTCTCGATGACCCCTACCGCACTGTTGAGGAAGCGACGCTCCTTGCCCTCCTTATCGCGCTCCACCGTCTCCACATTTTCCAGCCGATAACCGTTCAGGATGAATTGACGGAACATCGCCTCGTTCAGCGGATGCCCTTCAACGAGGCGCTCGCCTAAGCGCGTGCCGATAAGTTGTGTGGGGTCATCGAAACCGTACATGCGGGCATAGGCGGGGTTGCATTCAGCAAGATAACCATAACGCAACATCCACTCAATCTGCTCCTCGATGGGCAGGGTGATGGGGATGGGGCGCTCCGATTCGTAGTACCAGATGCCCTCATTCGCCAGCTGGAGGAAGGTACGGTAGCGTGCCACCTGCTCCTCCAGCTCGGCGATTCGCGCTTGGAATTGCGCTCTCTTTTGTTTATGCGCCCGTCGCGTCTGTTGTCCAGCCATCCGTTTCTATCGGCACCTTGAATGAGTAGTGAGTAGGATTTACTCGCCACTTACCATGATATAGATCGTTCGTCATGAGCGGTTCGATTCCTTGCGGGTGAGTATGCCACGCTACCGCTGCCAACCGCGATGCACCACGCACCAGCCATTCACCGCCGGCTACGAGCAATATTAATCCGGGCAGAATCAACCACGCCTCGCTCACTTGGGCAACCTCTTATCGCCAGCCATAAATGAAAGCGACAATCAGCATAATCAGCGCGCCCAGCATCATCATCAGCGCGTAGGAACGCACATAGCCGCTCTGCAACCCGCGCACCAGGTTGCCTAACTCGCGCGTCAGCACACCCACCAGATCGACCAGCCCGTCGATCAGCCCTTCAATGAGTACGCCGATCACCCATGCGAACGCGCCACCAAGCTGTACACCAAGCCAACGCATCGCGCCATCATAGCCCCACTGTCGGTGCAGCACGCCCCAAAGACCCTGAAGCTGCGTTTCGCGAGGGGGCATCCCGACACGATAGCGGGCGATGCCCAGCCCTAAGCCGAGCAGCGCAGCGAGCAACGCTGCCCCCGTCACCAACACCTTGCCTGCCTCTGACTCGCCCAGCATTTCGCTCCCTAAATGCACGGGTGTTGCCACAGGCTTCAGAAACTCGTGAATATCTGTCTCGCTGGGCAGCACCCAACCGAACAGCGTCGAGCCAATCGCCAGCACAATCAGCACGCCAAGCACCACCCAGTAGCGCTCGCGCCCCGGCGCATGCCCAGGCGGAGTTTCACCTCCGGTGTGCGTGGATGCAGAGGCAAAGGAAGGAGCAAAAAACACCAGCCAGGTCAAGCGCGTCATATAGAACGCCGTCAGCAACGCCGTCGCGATGCCTATCCAGAACAGTAGAGGGATCCATTCCGTCAAGCGGCTGCCGTATGCGCTGAGTAGGATTGCCTCTTTCGACCAGTAGCCCGAAAAGGGTGGAAAGCCACTAATTGCCAGTAGCCCGACCACCATCGTGGCTGCCGTGATGGGCAGATACCGGCGCAAACCGCCCATCTGGCGAATGTCGCCCCGATGATGTAGCGCGATCAGCACCGAACCTGCGCCCAGAAAGAGCAGCGCTTTGAAGAAAGCGTGCGTCGCCACATGGAACATCCCAACCCAGAACGCGCCTACACCGCACGCCAGAAACATATAGCCCAGCTGGCTCACTGTGGAGAACGCCAGAACGCGCTTGATGTCGGTCTGACCCAAGGCGATACTGGCCGCAAAAATCGCGGTGAACGCCCCCACCACCGCCACCACAACCATCGCAGCGGGCGCGATCTCAAACAACGGATGCACGCGCGTCAGCAAATAGACACCTGCCGTGACCATCGTTGCCGCGTGAATCAGCGCGGAAACGGGTGTGGGACCTGCCATCGCGTCGGGCAACCAGAAGTACAGGGGCAGCTGGGCCGACTTGCCTGTCGCTGCCAGAAAGAGCAGCAATGCCACCGCGGTAGCGATGCCCGTGCCCACGCCCAGCACCTCCGCTGCCCGCTTGTTCACCTCCTCAAACGAAAGCGAGCCGAATATCACCAAAATAATGAACATCGCCAGCAGGAAGCCCAGATCACCGATGCGATTCACAATAAATGCCTTGTTCGCCGAATCGGTGTTATATTTCCAGTCGGCGTTTCGGTAGAAGTAGCCAATCAGCAAATAGCTACACAGCCCCACCCCTTCCCAACCGATAAACATCACCAGAAAGTTGCCCGCCAGCACCAGTGTCAGCATGAAAAAGATGAACAGGTTGAAATAGGTGAAAAAGCGTGGGTAGTCGGTGTCCTCTGCCATGTAGCCTGTGGCATACAGGTGGATTAGCCCGCCAATACCCGTTACCACAAGGCACATCAGCACCGAAAGGGGGTCTATGATGAACTCGAAGGGCACATGCACCGAGCCAATTGCAAGCCAGTCGGCAAGGGTGTGATTTGCCCGACGCGCCTCCTCCGGCAGGTTCAACATCGTCTGGAGCAACACGATGCTAAGCCAGAGTGCGGCGAACACCACGCCTGTGCCGACAGCGCCCACCAGCCACTTGCCTGCGCGTTCCCCTAAGACGCGCACCAACCATCCACCAAAGAGGGCATGGAATAAACAGCCAGCAAAGGGTAGCCCCAGAATGAATATCACCAACTCGGTCGGCAGTCTGTGCGTTTCCATCGTCCTCTCCGCAGGCAGCCTGATTATACCAGAAAGCAACCTCCTCAACAAAAAGGTTCCCCCTGGAAAAGGAGGAACCTGAAGGAGAGGGGTTATCCAAACGACCCCATGAGGCGGGCTAACAGTTGCCGTTATTGCCCCGATTGGGGCAGTTACGACACCATGTACCGTTGGCTCGTTTCGCCGCGATGCCCCACAGGTTGAACTGACCCTGATAAGGACCTGGTTCACCAACATCGTAAATCCTGATTGTCTTACCATCCCATGTGGTTGCGGTGTTGTTCGGGGGCTGGCGCAGCTTGCCCTTCACCGTGCGAGCATGCCCATCAACAAAGTTAGCAGGGGCTAACTCATTGTGCCGTGCCTGCAGATACGACTGGATAGTTGGCGGTGGACCCAAGGTGCCATCGTAGAGCATCGAGGTCTCCACCGGGAACTCGATCTGCGCCATCGAAACCGGCGGACTGGCGGTTAGCAACCCAGGTACATCCCCGTTCTCGAACACGCACCAGTTGAAAATATAACCTGTGTACTGAAACCCGGTGATGGAACAGACAGGTACGCCAAACTGCCCGAAGCTCTGAACCACATTGAACGCCTGTCGATCTGAGGGGCAGAGCAGGATATCGGTGTTCTTGATGTACGGGAACATCGCGTTGAACAAAGTGAAGATACAGGGCGCGTTATTCTGCACCGTCAGATAGATGCTGAAGGGAAACCGCTCATCGTAGTCCTGCACATATTGCAGTGCAGCCAAGGCAAGGTTCTTCATATTGCTCATGCACTGGGTCTGGCGCGCTTTTTCACGCGCTTGCGCAAACACGGGGAACAGGATCGCCGCCAGAATGGCAATAATGGCGATCACTACCAGCAACTCAATCAGTGTGAAACCGGCGCGTCGCTTGCTCATAGTCTCTCCTCCATAAGGCAGATACGGCAACTTTTGTGCCATTCCTGCAAGGCTGTTCGAAAATTCACTTGGTGAACCAAAATGTTCTTCTGATCCGGGGCACCCGTCCGGGTCAGAGAAAAAATTTTTGCCCACTGGGTCGGAAAGGAAAATTTTGCACAGAGGCCTGCCTCAACTCGCCTCCGTTTTAGGAAGGGGCAAAGCAGCGGGCAATTTGCGCGGCGAGACGGGCGTTCTCGGCAAGCAAAGCAAGATTCACCTGCAGGGTGCGCCCATCGCTCAGTTCGCCCAGCCGATGGAGCAGCCAAGGCGTAAGCTTTGCCCCGTGAATGTGCAACCGCTCCGCCTCCAAAATCGCCTGCTGCAACATCGCTTCCAGCTCATTCGCATCCAAAGCATATTCCGCTGGTGGCGGCTGAACCAGCAGCATACCGTTGCCCAAGTTAGTGGTGCAGTGCCGCTGCCAGAGGGACGCCGCCTCGTCCGGCGTCTGAACCGTCGCGTCGACAGACAGACCGGTGTGAGGCGTGTAAAAGCCTGGCATCTCGTCTGTGCGATAGCCCACGATGGGAATGCCGAGCGTTTCCAGCATCTCACGCGTAGCAGGCAGGTCCAGAATCGCCTTCGCTCCTGAACAGACAACCAGCATCGGCGTCTGCGCAAGAGTGAGCAGATCTGCGCTGATATCGTGCCGTTCACCCCGATGCACGCCCCCGATGCCTCCCGTTGCCATAATCGGGATACACGCCGCGCGATGGGCAATCAATACGGTGGCGGAGACCGTTGTGCCTCCAGTCCAGCCAAGCGCCATCGCGATTGTCAGATTATGGCGGGCAATTTTGCGGGTATCCGTTTCTTGAGCCAGTTGCTGCAGTTCCTCGCAGGTCAGCCCGACTGTAGGAACTCCATGCAGCAAGGCAATCGTGGCGGGTGTTGCGCCTTCGGAACGCACGGCGTCTTCCATCTGCAGGGCGGCTTGCAGGTTGAATGGGCGCGGCAACCCATGCGTCAGCACCGCTGTCTCCAGCGCAACCGTATCGGCTCTTTGCACCCGCACATCCGCTTGCATCGCAGGAAGTATACACCATCGGCTGCACAGTAAGCGGCATCGCTATCTTGGCGCGAGCCGAGCGACCGATGCACCGCTTCTCGCTTGTTAGTTCGCGAAGCAGCGTAGCACCTGCGAGAGCAGGCACAACCCGTACCCCTTACCCCATCGCCTCAATCATATAGCGAACGAGGAATACCAGGGCGAAGATAGCGACCATCCAGTGAATCTCGCGCAGCCGCCCCGCAACGAGTTTCAACACGACATAGCTGATGAAACCAACCGCGATGCCTTCTGTGATGTTGACGGTAAACGCCATCATCGCGATGGTTAGGAAAGCGGGCAGTGCCTCCGTGAGATCATCCCAGCGGATATGGCGCACTCCTGTCAACATAAATGCGCCTACCAAAATGAGCGCGGGCGCAATAATAGGGTACTGTTTGAAGGGGAATTCCACGCCTGGCGCCAGCGTCCAGGTAACGGAGGTTTCTGCGGTCATCACGGCAACCAATGGATAGAGAAACAGCCCGGCGAGCATTAGCAAGCCTGTGACGATGGCGGTCAAGCCGGTGCGTCCACCTGCCGAGACGCCCGCCGCGCTCTCAATATAGGCGGTGATGGTGGAGGTGCCAAGCAAGCCGCCCAGCGTGGTGGCAATCGCATCGCTGAGTAAAGCGCGACCTGCACGCGGCAGCTTACCGTCGCGCAGCAACCCCGCCTGTGCACTGACCCCGATAAGCGTGCCCACCGTGTCAAACACCGCCGTCAGGAAAAAGATAAACACAATGGTAATTAGCTCCACGCCATGTCCCAGTAAGCCCTTCAGATCGAGTTTCAATAGGGTTGGTTCCACTGAAGGGGGTAGCCAGCTCTGGGCGCGCAACGGCTCCATGCTGGTCAGTCCCACAAGCAGCGCGACTATCAGACTGGTGATTAGTCCAAGCAAGATGGCGCCGCGTACGCCTCGCACCGTCAAAATCGCCATCACAATGAAGCCGACACTCGCCACCAGAACGCTGGGACTGCTCAGGTCGCCAATCTGCACCAGCGTGCCCAGACCCGCCTGGATGAAACCACCCCATTCCAGCCCAATCAGGGTGATGAGCAAGCCGATGCCCACCGCGATGCTATGTTTGAGCGATTCGGGAATCGCGTCCACAATCGCCTCGCGGAAGCGCACTGCCGAGAGCAGAATAAATAACACGCCCGAAATAAATACGGCTGCCAGTGCCTGTTGCCATGTGTAGCCCATCATGAGGCAGACGGTATAGGCAAAGAAGGCGTTATGCCCCATGCCGGGCGCGCCCGCTATCGGATAGTTCGCCAGCAAGCCAATTAGAATGCTCACCGCAGCAGCGCAGAGGCAAGTGGCGACCATCACCGCCCCTTTGTCCATCCCTGCCGCGCTCAAAATAGCGGGATTGACAAAGATGATGTAGCTCATCGTGAGGAAGGTGGTCAACCCGGCAAGCACCTCCTGCCGAACCGTCGTGCCCGACTCCCTTAGCCCAAACAACTTATCCAGCCAGCCCATCGTCATCCTCCCTGACCAAAATATATTAAACCTTGCTCAGCTGGCGAGTCGGACATTGGAGGGAGCCAGCGAGACAGGCTCTATCCCCCAGCTTTCGAAGCAGGAACCCATTCCGTTCGCGTCGAAACCTGACGGCTATGAACATCCGCGAGGCGACCTTTCAGTGGATGGAGGCACGGGACATCCGCTATCTGTTCGGCAACCCTGGTTCCACCGAGCTGCCCTTTCTGGTGGGATTACCCGATAGGGTTCACTATGTGCTGGCGTTGCAGGAGAGCGTTGCCGTCGCGATGGCGGATGGCTATGCGCAGGCATCGGGTAAACCCGCGCTGATTAACCTCCATGTTGCGCCGGGGTTAGGCAACGCCGTTGGGATGCTGTATACCGCCCTGAAAAACCGCTCGCCACTTGTTGTCACCTGTGGTCAGCAGGACACGCGCCACCTGTTTCACGAGCCGCTTTTAGCAGGCGATTTGGTGGGGATGGCGCGTCCTGTGACCAAGTATGCCTATGAAGTGGTGCAACCTACCGATGTGCCCGATGCCTTGGAACAGGCATACCAGTTGGCGATAACCCCTCCGCGTGGACCTGTGTTGGTTTCGATTCCGATGAACTTCTGGGACGCCCCTGCTGAACCCCCCCGCCTGCGCGAAGTAAGCCCGCCTGGCATGCCGCAGGGTTTGGAGCGCATCCTCGATGCACTGGCGATGGCGCAGAAGCCTGCCCTGGTGCTGGGCGCAGGAGTGGGTAGCGCGAACGCGGTGCAGGAGGCGACTGCGCTTGCAGAGAAGCTGGGCTGCGCGGTCTATCATGCGCCCATTAACTCGCGCCTCGCCTTTCCTACCGACCATCCGCTGTATGAGGGCATGCTGTTGCCCGCCGTGCCGCGCCTGCTGCAGGCACTGAGCCAGTACGATTTCATCCTCGTGGTCGGTGCGCCGCTTTTCCTGCTCTATCCCTACTTCCCGGGCGCGCTCTTGCCGCCTGGTGTGCGTGCAATGCTCATCACCGATGACCCGCTGGAGGCGTCGCGCGCCCCGGCGGAGGCAGCGTTCGTGGGCGACATCAAGGCGGCGCTCGGCTGGCTAAAGGAGCATGTATCTGCTCGCGACTATCAACTGCCCTCCCGAGCCGTAGAGGAGGCGCGCCGCCGCGCCGAAGCGGCCCGCGTCCGCAGTCAGATGGGAGCTTTCTTTGTGTTGCACACACTCGCGCGCCTGCTGCCTAAAAACGCCGTTCTCGTGGACGAGGCGGTCTCTGCCAGTCTATGCCTGCGCGAATATGTGCGTATCCCAGCCACAGGCGATTACTACACCTCTGGCAGCGGTGGGCTGGGCTGGGCGATGCCCGCTGCGGTCGGCATCAAGCTTGCCCAACCGCATCGCCCCGTGGTCTGTGTCGTTGGGGATGGCTCCGTCATGTATTCCGTGCAAGCGATTTGGAGCGCGGTGCAAGAAAAGGCAGCGGTGCTCTTCCTTGTGCTGAACAATCGCGCCTATAACATCCTCAAAAGCTTCGCGAAGGCGTTCTATCCGGGCACGGAAACACACCTGCAAGGAATGGATGTGCCCCATCTCGATCTGGTGGCTCTTGCGCAGGGGATGGGCGCGTCCGCAGAGCGCATCGAGACCCCAGACGCGCTGGAAGAAGCGCTCGCACGCGCCCTGCAAGCCGACCATCCTACCCTGCTCGATGTCGGCATCGACCCGACCGTGCCGAACCTGTTCTGAACCACCATGCGCAAAGCCTACCTCTATACCGATGGCGCATCAATAGGCAACCCCGGTCCAGCGGGTATCGGAGTTATCTTGAAGGATGAACAGGGCAATATCCTCGTGCAGCGGAGCGAGCCGATTGGCGTCGCGACGAACAACGAGGCGGAGTACCATGCGTTGATACGCGGGCTGGAAGAGGCGATTCGATTCCGCGTGGAGCATCTGGTATGGCATACGGATAGTGAGCTGCTTGCGCGTCAGTGGCAGGGCGAGTATGCGGTGCGCAGTCCGAATTTACAGAAACTATTTCAACAAGCGCGCCAGCTCGCATCGCGCATCCCGCGCATAGAAGTTTCTCATCAACGGCGTGAGCAGAATCGGGCTGCCGATTGCCTTGCCAAAAAAGCGGCTCGCTCTTCGAACTAAACGAGGCTCACCGCCAGCAACCAGGTCTCCAGCGTTGGAGGCGCGTGGCGCAACCAGCGCAGGCGGGGATGATGAGGCAGCGTATTCAGCAAAATCTGGATGGCGGAGCCATAGTCGCCATAGGCGTAGGCACGCAGGGCGTCCAGGAGGGCAGGCGATTCGCGCAGGCGGGGCGCCAGCGCCCGCTCAATCAAGCGGTCACGCACCATCTCCTCCGCTGTGAACAGCGCGTAAAGCTTATCGTGCCGCTGAAGCAAGCGCGCAATCGAGAGCGCAATCTGTTGTCGCCCAATAGGAGAGTGGCTGCGGGTCAGCGCGTCGACGAGCAGCGGAATATCCATTTCCGAGCCGTGGCGCGCTAACGCGCGTGCCAGTATCGCCACAACCGCTGGCTCCTGCTCCTCACGGAGCTGCCCGCGCAGCGCGTCAGCAAGGCTCGGATCAGGCGATAGATTCGCCAACGCGTTGGCTGCCTCCGCACGCACTTCAGGATGAGGCGCAGAAAGCCGGCGCACGAGGGGAGCGGAAACCTCGGCTTGCGGAATCACGGCAGTCCCTGCCTGGGAGACCAGATGCCCAATCGCCTCCAGCAAGCGCGATTGCTCCAGCGGTCCAGGGGCGTTCTGCAGCCGTTCGAGCAGCGCCGGTAACGCACGCGGGTCACCAATCTGGCGCAGTGCATGCACGACCGCCAGGCGTGTCTCGATACGCTCCGCATTCAGCAAGGGCAACAGGTGCGGAATGGCGTCGGAACTGCCGATTTTACCCAGCGCCTCGACGCATTCCGCGGCAATATCGACCGTGGGGTCTTGTAGCATCTGCAGCAGGGCGGGGATGGCGCGTGGGTCACCGATCTCGCCCAGTGCGCGCGCAGCTTCCCGACGCACCTCACTCGATGGGTCGTGCAGCGCCTGTATCAGTTCCTCCACCGCCAGCGCCGCCTTTTCCTCGGCTAAAGTGCGCACCGCCTGCAATCGGCTTGCTTCATCCGCACGACGACGCAGCTGGTGCATCGCGAGCCACCCGCGTGGGCGCACCGAGGAGCGTAGCCGGGTGAGCACATAGCTCGTGGGCAAACCTTGAGCTTCATGCACTCTCGCCAGCCAGGGCAACGCAAGCAGTCGGAACACCGCTGCCCCGCTAAACAGCACAAAGAATCGTGCCGGGTCAGGCACGAACGGCTTCATGAACTCCATCAGTGCACCACTCAGCAGGGTTGCCAGACCGCCCACCACCGCGACAACCGCTGAGAGCGCGCCCATATAGAGCGCACGCTGCTCGCGTGGTGCGACCGCCACATTCAGATTGAACTGGGTCAAACCCACTCCTGCCCACAAGAAGCCCGCAAGCACCTGGATCCCATAAATCACGCTCACGCTCCACAGATACCGCTGCGGATGAGTTAGGAACCACAGGAATGGCAAAAACACCACGCCTGTACCCGATAGCAGGAGTAGGGGACGATTGCCGAACTTATCCGCCAAATAGCCCCAAAACGGCATCCCCAAGCTGCTGAACAGCGCGGCAATCAGCCCCGCCACCTGCACCATCAGATAGGGCATCCGAATCTGCTCCAGCATATAGACGGTAAAAAATTGCCCCGCGAACATCTGCCCAAACAC
The DNA here is from genome assembly GCA_002898555.1 of bacterium HR15. GTDB lineage: Bacteria > Armatimonadota > Fimbriimonadia > Fimbriimonadales > GBS-DC > HRBIN15. The sequence goes on along the minus strand of BEHR01000005.1, from coordinate 8,485 downwards.
GAAGGTGGTATTGAACATGAGCAGATTGCGAAAGTTCGGGCTGCGGAATGGCTCCCTGTAGAAGGCAAGCAACCCACGCAGCCCCCGACGGGCAGATGGCTCGTGGGGGACATCGGGCATTCGCGAAAGCGACCAGAGCGATAGGAAGAGGCAGAGCGTGCCTAATCCGAACAGGGTGGCGAACCCCAACGCGGGTGGAAATCGCCCGTATTTCACCGCCTGATCGAGAAACAGGGCAGGCGGGAGGGCTGCTGCCGCCGCCACCAACCCCAAAATCATGTTGCGCCTGCCAAAATATCGCCCCCGATGATCGGGCGGCACCAGATCGGTCAACCATGCCAAAAAGGCGGGCGCCGAGAAGGAACCAAAGACCGACGAGAGAATCAGCAACGCGGCGAACAACTCCTTGCGCGGCAACTGCTCATTCATCAAAGGCAGTAGCGCGATCAGCACCCACGGCAAGCGCGACCAGAACGCGAAGCGCAGCACCAGCGCACGCCGACTGCGTGTCACATCCGCCAGATATGCCGTCAGGAACTGAATCGCGCCCGTGAGCGAGGGAACCGCGGTGATAATGCCCAACCAGAGATCGTTCGCGCCCAGCAACCGAGCCAACCCGATCTGGAACGCGCCACCCGTCAACGCCAGATAGAGCGTAAAAAAGATAGCGTCCCAATTCGCCCAGCGAAGCCCTCGCATCACCTCCAACCGCGAGAGCGTCGAACCTTTCATAGCGTGCGTACCTCTATCCGCCAATCCACAATGTCCAGATCGGGGTCCGCCACATCACCCGCGACCTCTACGCCCGTGTCCCCATTCCGAAAAATGCGATTCTGGTCGATACGGATATTTAGGTAGCGATTAATCTCCACCCGGCTATCGCCCAGTGCATCCCACACCTTCGGCGTGGGATCGTTGGGGTCTAAGGGCACGCGATCTGTGGCGATAAAATTCACCTGGACATAGACCATTGCACGTGCCTCATCGGGATCGGGAATGAACTGGGTCAGATCGACCTCAAATCGTAAGCGGTTGCCGTTGGTTCCCACTGGCTCCGACATGCGCGGCGCGCCGATATACTGAAAGACGGAGAGGTTTGTGCCGTCCACGACGCGATAAAGTCCATAGCCACCCTGCGGTTGCAGGGTATCATAGCGCATAAAGTGGGTGAACATTCCGGCGGCGAAGCCGTTGCCCCATGGAGGGCGCACGACGGGCACGGGACCCTGCTGCCCCGTCGGGTCGTTGCTCAGATTGAACAGCACGAAGTAGGTATATTCGGGGCGAATGCGCCCAGCGACCTGCATTTCGATCACCAACCGGCGCACGCCCCCACCAGCTGGCGTGGCGGGAAACCGCGCGCAGCCTGCCATCCATAGCCCCAGCAACCCGCCGATGCAGAGGAGATGCCCCTTCACCAAGGGGTAGTATACCTGTTTAGAAGAGAGGCAAATCCTCTCATCGGGCAGACATGCTTTTACAGGGCAGACACCCGGGTCTGCCCCTGCAACAAGGTGAGTAGGGGCGCACCTGCGTGTGCGCCCCCAATGAGGGTGCCTCTTGAGCAGACAAAATTTTGCCGTCTCATATACCGTGTGCGAGGTATACTGCCAGCGATGGCACGCTATGTGATTGGGGTTGATCTGGGCGGGACGAATGTGCGTGCTGCCGTTGTGAACCGGCAGGGCGCGATTCAAGGAAAGCCGGCGCAGCAGCTTTCACGGGCGCAGGAAGGTTTTCCCGCTACCTTGGATGCGATTCTGGGCACGATAGAAGAGTCGATTCGGGCAGCGGGCGTCCCGCGAAGCGCGATTCAAATGATAGGCATTGCTGCGCCCGGGCACATCGATAGCCTGCACGGTGTGGTACGCTGGGCGCCCAACTTCGGGGAGTGGCGCGAGGGACTGTTTTACGAGTGGCGCGAAATCCCGCTGGGCGACGCCATCCAACAGCGATTAGGGATTCCTGTGCAGATGGGCAACGACGCCAATCTTGCCGCGCTGGGTGAGTATTACTATGGTGTGGGGCGTGGGCAGGCGAAAGGGCTGGTGATGCTGACACTGGGCACGGGCATCGGCGGTGGTGTGGTGCTAACCCGCGAGCAGGTGCAAGGCAACGCCCACTGGCAAGGTGGTGTATTGCTGGTGGGTGCCAGCGGCGGTGCGGGCGAGCTGGGGCATACTGTCGTGCTGATGGGTGGTCCCCGCTGCGGCTGCGGGGCAACGGGTTGTATTGAAGCCCTTGCCAAGCGCGACGCCATTATCGAACGCGCTCGCGAAAAGATACGGCGTGCCCCAAACAGCCTGCTCGCCCAACTTTGTGGAGGCGACCCCGCCCGAATCACGCCCAAACTGGTCTCGGAAGCATCGGAGCAAGGTGACCCCGTCGCGCGTGAAATCTGGGAGGAAACGGGGTTCTATCTTGGCGTCGCGGTGGCGAGCTTTATCAACATTTTTAACCCGGAAGTGGTCGCGATTGGCGGGCAGATTGCGAAGGCAGGCGCGGTGCTGTTCGACGCGATTCGGCGCGCCGCGCGCGACTACGCCATCCCGACGCTGTTGGAGATGTGCCGCATCGTGCCCGCTGAGCGCATCGACGATGCGGGCATCTTAGGCGGAGCCGCACTCGCATGGCAAGGGGTTCAGGAGGGCTAACTATGCGCTGGCGTATGCATAAGCGCACCGAGCAGAAAGAGGATGGTCGACTCATTCATTACTACACCTTCACCTCGGTGGAGCCATCCAGCCCGTCTGGCTCCTCCGGCGAGTCGGATAAGACAGTCTCCTCCGACTCGCCGAAGCGGACTGAACCCCCTAACGGGTAAGCAGCGCGTTTGCCTGCTCCTGTGAAGGCGTCAATCAGTGCGTCATGTCGTTAATATGCCCGCTCCGCTGCGTAGCTAAGCGTTGGAGCCGCGACGCGACCCGCTTGCTTAGTTTGGGATGGAGGGCTGCTGGCGTGTAAGCCGGGTTCTGTTCGTGGCGGCGATCTCTCTAAGGCACTCGCTTACGCGAAGCCTTCAGCGGTCAACCCGGAGGGTCGGCGGAGCGCGTCATCCCCTCCCTATTTGACCTTGCTTCCTGTGGGGTTTGCCCAGCCGAGCGCTCACGCGCACGCTGGTGCGCTCTTACCGCACCATTTCACCCTTACCCCAAAGGGGCGGTCTGCGTTTCTGTGGCACTTTCCGTCGCCCATTCAGGCGCCTGGGGGTTACCCAGCACAGTCTCCTGCGAAGCCCGGACTTTCCTCCCCCTGCACGCGGCAGGGAGCCGCCGCCCAGCCAGCAGCCCATCCAAATTATACCTGTGAAATTGTTTCTCCGGGGTACCCGTCTGGGTCAGAGAAAAAAAATTTGCTGCTGGGTCGGAAAAGAAAATTTTGCCGTCTGAGTCAGAGAAAAATTTGCAACCGAGTAGATAAGAGGATCGCCCCCTCCCCTACCCACCGGAACCTGCATGCTCTCGACACTCTGCGCCCTTTTCTTGGCGGGCAGGCGCAAACCCTTCCTCTAATGCCATCACTTCACGCAATGCCGCGACCGCCACTTCGATCTGATCCCTGCTCGGCTCACGCGTGGTCAGGTACTGGCTCCATAAGCCCGGCGCAAGCAACACGCGCGTGAGCCAGCCACTCCGAAACATCCCCGCCAGCCGAATCACCTCGTACACCAGGCTGGCAATCAAGGGCAATAGCGCAAGGTGCATTGGGATACGAATATAGGCCGGCGGGCGACCAAGCAAGGCAAAGACCAGAATGCTCACGATTAGTACTAACAGCACGAAGCTGGTGCCGCAGCGTGGATGCAAGCGCGTCTGCGCTTGGGCATGCTCTACGGTAACGGGGAAACCCTCCTCCAGCGCATTGATCGCTTTATGTTCCGCCCCGTGATACTGGAACACCCGATAGATGTCCGGCATGAACCCAATCAGCCCGATATAGCCCAGAAAGATGGCGATCCGCAGCAGACCATCCAGCAGGTTCTGTTCGAGACTGCCCCAACCCTCGCGCTTGAGCCAGTCGGTCAACAGGGTGGGCAACACGAAAAAGAGCAGAATGCCCAGCCCCAGCCCGAAAGCCGCTGAAGTGCCAATCGCGATATCTTGCACGGAGCGGGGCATCGGCTTCCCGTGCGGGTTGCCCTGTAATTGCACCTGACTGGAGAAGTGCAGCGACTTGATGCCCAATGCGAGCGCGTCGATAAGCATCAAGATCCCGCGCAGGAAGGGGCGGTTCAGAAATTGCAGCTTGCCAATGAGCGTGTTGGTCAGTGGTTCCGAATGCACCACGAGCGAGCCATCGGGCGCACGGCAGGCGATAGCGAAATAGCGGGGGCTGCGCATCATCACACCCTCGATGACTGCCTGCCCCCCATATCGCCAGTAGCGTTGCTGTGCCTCACTCATGGCTGCTTCCCATAGTTTTGATATTTGCGCATGAATCGTTCCACACGCCCTTCGGTGTCCACCACGCGGCGCGTGCCCTCGCCCGTGAACACGGGATGACACGCCGCGCACACCTCCAGCCGAATCTCCTCTTTGGTCGAAAGCGTCTGGAAGGTGTTGCCACACGCGCAATGCACCGTCGCAATCACATACTTCGGATGGATACCTGGTTTCATACCTCTCGCCTCCTATAGGGTAAATTATACCAGTCCATTGCCTAAAATCGAAACGGGAGTATGGCGATGCGCAGACGATGGTGGTATGGGCTTCTGAGTTTGCTTGCCCTCATCCTCAGTGGATGTGGTGGGGTGCAATCGGGTCAGCAGGCGGTCTGCACTGCCGAGACCTTTACCCCCAACTATGTGCCGCGACTGGAGCGATTGCTACACTGGAGCGGATTTCCAGTAAGTGTCTACTTCGTTAGAGACGCAAACTATACCGAGCTGCGCCAAAGCTTCGCGTTGCAAGGGTTCGACCAGTGGGTGGAGAGAAGTGAGATGAAAATCCGCTATCGGCTGGTCGATTCGCAGGAGCGTGCGCAGATCGTGGTGCACTTCGACCCAACCACGCGCGACGGACTGACCGAATATACCTTCCGCACGAACGGACAGCTGGTGAGCGCGACGATCAGCATCGGTGTCAAGGGCAACAGCGCGGTAGATATTCGGAGTGTGGCAGCGCATGAGTTCGGGCATGCTCTGGGTATTGGCGGGCACAGCGATAATCCTGAAGATATGATGTACCCCACCTTCATTTCGGGCATTCCGTTGCAAATCACGGAGCGCGACTTCAACACGCTGAAGACCGCCTACTGCAACCTGTTCATGGAGGGCGATGCCTCGCGCGCGATCCCGCCCGACGAGACGCTGCTTCACTTTACTATTCGCTGTGGGGAATAATAACGCTTATGCTAACCCTTCCTGCGACGACGGGCAACCATCGTCACTCCCCCGTCATGAGGACCAGCACTACCCGTTGCAACGACCACACCCTTTTATGAGCCGCCCCCTCCCCGCTTCTTGCCTTTTTGCCCGCCAGAAATCGTCTGCATAAGCGTACTATCCCATCGCGTTGCCTTGTCCGAGCCATCTCTTTCGTCTTCATCTGATTCTGGTAAGCTGTCTTCATCTATCCCCTCCGACGATTCAAAGTATCCCCAAGCGCCCAATCCCTCCTTGCGCCGATCATCAACAGGGGTGCCTTCGGGAATATCTATATTAACCTCTTTCGTTCGAACAGCACGTACTAAGATAAATTTGTCTCGCCCCCGCTCATCCATCGCCTCGTAAACAAGTTCGACCTCTGAGGGAAACCACATTCCCTGAATACGCTTATACTTGAGGGTTCGCCAAGTGTAGGTAGCCCCGCCGGGGTAGATAATCTCTATCCTTGAAGGAGCGTCTTGATAACGCCGATCAAGGTGAACTTTGATTTGAGGCATCGTCTCCGTTACTTTGATCCGTTCGAAAACCCATTCTTCGGGGGTGGCTTCAGATAATCGCCACTCTTGCGGTGAAGACCCCCTAAGACGTAGAGGCGAGACGCCTCCCATAAACACAAGCTTACATGGATTATCCGTCCCTGAAGGAGAACCTAAACCAAGCACATCTTTCTCTCCCGATTCGCTAATTTCCACACGAGCGATGGCGCCGTCAGTGTCGTATGTAACGAGAATCACTGTATTTCCTTGAAAGTAGATATCCTCCTGATAGGTGGAGTTTTCAGCGTGCGGGTTCCGCGCTTTCTCCAGATTGACAGATTGCCGAAGCATTCTAAGACGCAATCTTTCTGGAGTGCGCTCTATGAGGTAAGACTCACTTACTTCGGTGAATATGTCCACCTCGGGTAAAAGCGCTTCTTCCGAAGGTAAAATCGCTTCTCCCGAAAATGATAATCGCTGCTTCAGGAAAGTTTGGTTCCACCGGGCAATAGAGTCCGCTGGAATATGCACCACGCCGGACGATACCCATTCAAAGGTCATTGTCGCTGCTAGCCGTTCCCGGGCGTCATAGTAAACCTGGAATGGAGCCCGTTGTGCCTTCTGCTGAGGTAGTGGCTCTGTAGACATAGAGCCACTACCTAACAGTGCACATCCTAGCCAGGCCCCTATGAAACCAACAGTCCACCCTGCACGCATGAACGCCACCCCTGCCACATATTAGTCACACCTCGGCAGCTTCAATGTTCCCTCTCGTGGCTTCTCTAACTTACTCCATTCTCCACATTTGCAAGTGTTCCTTCTCTCCTCTTCTACACAGGGAGCCACCGCTGTTATCTTGATCTTGACCTCTTTTTCCTCAGCGGAACAAGTGGAGCCTCGTTGGAATACACACATCTTGAAGCTTTCGAGATATACTCCCTTGTAACAGCTTCCAACGCAATAGTCCCCTGCTGCAGAAGGCGCAGGCGGGCTAACATAAACGCATTCTGCAAAAATAAATGGCGCACCCCTTGGCATGGGGACGCATTTGTGATCTCTGAGCGTGACACGCCGCGGCCGATCGGGTGCGTTTTGCTGTTGGAGCCATGGATGTGGCATTCCCATCGCGGCATGTGATGCCAATAGGAACACGCTCACAAAACACCACTTCCATTGCCAACCATTGATTAACTTCATAAGGAACCGTTTCATCTCTATCCTCCTCCTCTGTTTTGGTTCGTTGGCAGGCGGGGCAGCGCATCACTGCCATTCTTGATATTTTATTTTACCTGAATATCAACGAATGGCTCTACGCGCATGTCCCGAAAGGACTTAGCCTTCTTTATGCGCTGGAAAATCTCTTCATGCAGATTTTTATCGAAACACAGTTCATACGAACGGCATTCCACCACCAGCTGCGCAGAGCTTTGGCTGGCTTCCTCCGTCCACACAGCCTGTTGCGCCAGTGGGATTTCACCCTGCATCACACCGCTGTTTTGCCACCGCTGCAGGATCTTTTTCGTCTTGCGCTCTACAAGCTCCGCTTGAACGGTCAGGTAACGCAAACGAGGATCCACCACAAGATGCCATTCCCACTCTGGATATAAGTGATGGTCGGCAACAAGCAGAATCCGTCCGTCCTGGAGCCAAGATGCCGAAAGTCCCTTCCCCAGCTCGCTGGACACGAATCGCCCCAGGGCGCACATACTTCGATCAAACCAAGTTGCCGCCTCACACCACCTGCGAGAACGCTCTATGAGGACGCTCAGGTTGCTGCTTGCAGGGTCAGTATGACTAATCCGATCATTAGAGGCAACCCATATCGTTTCAAGACGCATCGCTTGGACAAAGAGCTTCCGTTTTTTATGCTCGTAGTAGACTCGTTCAATCGGGCGCATAAAGGGCAAAGGGGAACCTTCAGGATAGGGGATCCACGGCTTGCCATCCACAATTATTTGAGGTGTGGTGTTGGTCAGATAGTTCTTCAGGAATCGATAAGAAGGGTGAGTAGGATGGCTAAACTGGCTCTCGTGAATCGCCGCTTGACCCTCCCGGCAGGTGGCTAATACCCGATAGCGCTGGCGTGCTTCTCGGAAGGGGACATCTTCGCGGTCACAGTGTAGTTCCACTGTATACCCCGTAGTGAGGAGCAATTGATCCGTTTCCCTCATCTGACGGATCACTTCATCGGGAACAGGATCAGCATAGCACTCGTAGACCGTTCCGCCTTTATCTCGGCAACCTTGACATTTATATTCAGCGGGGGGTGGCTCACAAGGCACGGGAACCATATAGATGGCATAGAAGTCTATAGGGTCATTCAATAGCAGATCAACTGCCATTGGTTCAATTGCTATATCGCATATATCTTCAGGAATAGTTAGGATCGGTTCTTCATCTGACATAGATTCACTCTCACCTAAGCCAGGTGGTTGCCCCATCACCCGAATCGGTGTTGCAACCAAAAGTGCTATCCCCAAAGCGCTGACTGTTACCATCAGCTTTGTGCATCTTCTCATCGCCGTCCTCCATCGTTTTGGTCTGTTGGCAGGCGGGTGTTGCGCTGATGGTTGCCATTTCCGCCTGCTACATTTGTACCTTATTACACCCAATCGATGACAGC